>CABRHH010000022.1 GCA_902470695.1 uncultured Collinsella sp. | reverse complement strand
GGACGCTCCTTTGCGTGCGGAATCTACGCTGTGGCGCATGCGCCCCGGCCGGGCGGACGACTACAGATGGCCCGCCTCAGCGAGCAGCTGCTTGGCGTGCGCGAGGGCCTCCTCGGAGGCATCGCCGGAAAGCAGGCGGGCGACCTCGGCGACGCGCTCGTCGCCTGCAACCTGTACCAGCTGCGTCTCGGGGACATCGTGCGCGTCGTCGCGACGGACGACGTAGTGCACGGAGCCCTGCACCGCGACCTGGGCCAGATGGGTGACGACGATTACCTGGTGCGTGCGTGACAGATCGGCGAGCACCTGGGCCAGCGCACGGGCGGTGCTGCCGCCGACACCGGCATCCACCTCATCGAACACGAGCGTGTCCACGGCGTCGGCATTGCCCAGGACCACTTTGGCGGCGAGCATCACGCGGCTGAGCTCGCCGCCGGAGGCGATCTTGCGCAGCGGGCGCGGCGTCAGCCCCGGGGCTGCCCGGTAGAGCAGCTCGCACGCGCAGGGACCTTCCTCGGTCCAACGGCTGCGGGGCAGCTCGCGTGATTCCCACACCACCTCGGCCGCGCCCATCTCGAGACGGCTCATCTGCTTGATGACCTCGCGGCAGAACCGCGGCGCCGCCTGGTTGCGTCGGCGCGTGAGCGTACGTGCCGCCTCGGCAAGGGCCGCCTCCGCAGCGTCGACCGCCTCGCGGGAGCGCTTCAGCCGCACATCGGCATCGCGCACCACCCCCAGCAGCTCGCGCGCCTCATCGCGGCGGGCGAAGACATCCTCCATGCGCGGCCCCCACTGGCGCATGAGGCCGCGCAGGGCGCCCATGCGCTCCTGGGCGGCGGCGAGCTCGGTGGGGTCGAAATCGACGTTGTCGCGATAGCGGCGCAGGTCGGCGGCGACGTCCTCGACAGAAATTGCCGCGCTTGCAAGCGTGTCGGCGAAGGTGGCGAGCGCCGGGTCGACCGACCCCATGCGCGCCAGCTCGGCGATGGCGCCATTCAGGGCATCGAGCGCCGCCCCCTCCCCCGCCAGCGCCTCGTTCGCATCGTTGGCGCAAGCCGCAAGGGCCTCGGCATGCTCGGCGCGGGGCAGTCGCTCCTCGAGCTGCTCGTACTCGCCCGGCTCAGGGGAAACCTCATCGATGCGCTCCAAGGCAAAGCGCGCCTCCTCCAGGCGGCTGCCCTGCGTGCGGGCCGCCTCCTCGATGCGGGCAAGCTCGCGCGCGGCAGCCGAAGCTTCGGCCAAGGCGGATCGGTATGCCTTGTGGGCGGCGGCTACGCGCTCACCCGCCCACGCGTCGACCATATGCACATGCGAGGCCGCGTCGAGCAGGCGCTGGTGCTCATGCTGGCCGCACAGGTCGATCAGCGGCGCGACGAGCGACGCCTGCTCGCGAACGCTCGAGATGCGTCCGTTGAGACGCACCCGGGTGCGGCCGTCGGCGCCCACGCGCCGGCAGACGGTGAGCCCCTCCTCGTCATGCGGGCCGCGGAACAGACGCCCCTCGACAATCGCCGCCTCGGTGCCCTCTCGCACCTGCGCGGAGTCGGCGCGCTCCCCCATGAGCAGCTTCAACGCCGACAGCAACGCGGTCTTGCCGGTGCCGGTCTCACCGGTGAGGACGGTGAGACCTACGCCCGGCTCGAGGGTGGCGTCGCGAATCAGCGCAAGGTTCTCGACATGCAGCTCATCGATCATGGCGAACTCCATAGAATACGCGGGACACCGATTTGTAGAAGCTCTCGGGGCCGTAGTCGAGCAGCAGGATGTCGCCCGCGCCGCGGCGGACGCACACGCGCTCGATCGCACCGGCGCACTGCAGGAACTGCCCATCCATCGCGATCGCCGGCACGCTGGGGCGCTCGTGCGACATGGTGAGCTCGATGATATCGGACGGCGAGGTGAGGAAGGCCCGCGCCTGGATGGTGTGCGGTGCGATCGGCACGCAGATGAGTCCCGTGAACTCCGGGCTGACGATGGGGCCGCCGGCCGACAGGGCGTAGCCGGTGGAGCCGGTAGCCGTCGAGACAACCACCCCGTCACCGCGCAGGCAGTCGATGTTGTGACCCGAGACGGCGATGTTGAACTCGACCATGTCCGACAGCGGGCCACGCGTGAGGGCAAGGTCGTTCAAGGCGAAGCCCTCATGGATGCGCTCGCTGCCGTCCCCGTCGATGCAGCTGACCTCGCAGCTCAGCGTGGCTCGGCGGCTGACATGCAGCTCGCCGGCAAGCGCATCGGACACCACCGCGAGCACGTCGCGCTCCTCGGGGCTCGCCGCGGTCAGAAAGCCCAGATGGCCGTAGGAAAGTCCTAGGATCGGCACCTCGCGCACGCCCACGATGCGCGCGGCGCGCAGCAGGGTGCCGTCGCCGCCCAGCGAGATCACCAGGTCGGTCCCCTCGATATCCGGCACCGACTCGATGCCGGAGCGCTGGTCGGCGGCCCAACTGACCTCGAAGCCCTGGCGTGTGAGCCACAGCTCGAGCGCCAACCCGCTTTCGACCGCTTCGTGCTTGTAGTAGTTCGGAACAAGAAACACCTTCATGTGCACACCGCCTTTTCTACGAGTTCCTCAACACGCGAGCCTTCGACCTCGGGCGCCATATCGGTCGCGCTGCAGGCACCGAGCAGGAAAAACTCCCGATTGCCCTTGTGCCCGGTGATGGGCGACGCGCAGGCGTCGAGCGGCACCAACCCGCGTTCGGCGAACAGGGCGATGGTGCACGCGAGCACAGCTCGATGAACGGCAGGGTCGCGCACGATGCCGCCCTCCTCAACCTGCTCGGCCGAAGCCTCGAACTGCGGCTTCACCAGCGTGAGAAACCGGCCATGCGGACCCAAAAGCTCCATGACCGCCGGCAGGATGCACGCGATGCCCGTGAACGACACGTCGCAGACCGCCAGATCGAACGCGCCGGTATACCCGCGCGCGGGCACGTCGACGATGTTGGTACGCTCGAGCAGCTCGACGCGCTCGTCCTGCCGCAGGCTCCAATCGAACTGCGCGCGCCCCACATCGACTGCCACCACGCGGCGCGCGCCGCGCTTGAGCAGGCAGTCGGTGAAACCGCCCGTAGAGCAGCCCACATCCAGGCAGCTGAGACCGGATGGGTCGACCCCGAAGGCGTCGAGCGCACCGGCGAGCTTGACGCCACCGCGCCCCACGTAGGGTAGCCGGCCTTTTACGTGCAGCTCGATCCCCGGGGCAACGCGCATGCCCGGCGAGGTGAGGCGCTGTCCGCCGGAAGATACGAGACCGGCCATCAATGTGCGCAGGGCATCTGCGCGGTTCTCGCAGATGCCCTGGGAAATCAATTCGTCATCGAGTCGTACGCGTGCCACGTTGTCCTCTCGCCGATCTCAGCTCGCTTCGGGTGAATCGGATGGTGCCGCCGTGCCGTCGGCAGAAGCGGCCCGCTCATCGAGCACCTGCTCCTCGCGGGGCGACAGCTCGAAGGAGTCCACCATATCGACGGCGCGGGACCCCAGCTCGATGGCCTCGTCGAACAGGTCGAGACTGCGCTCGAGCGACGTGTCGCGCGAGCGGACTGCCGCGATGATCTCGTCGAGGCGGCCCGTGATGTCATCGAAGTTGCCCACAGCCTCGGCCATGGCTACTCCTGAAACGACGAGGCGAAGCCGTAGGCCGGCTCCTCGTCGTAGGCGCGCTCGCGCTCCATCTCGGCCAGGTACTGCGCACGCTCGCGCTCCTCCGCACGCTCGGGGTCGAGCTCGAACCACAGCGCGGCGATGCAGGCGGCCTCGCAGTCATCGGCGGTGACGGTGCAGGCGCTGAACTGGATGGAGGGCAGGGAGCGCTCCGACTCGATCCGGCCCAGGATGCCGTTGACGAACCCGGCCGACTCATCGGTCCCATACGCCTTGGCGACCTCGACGGCCTCGTTGATGACAATACCAGCATCGAGCGGGTCGTGCACCAGGAAACGCAACTCGTAGAGGGCCACGCGCAGCAGGTTGCGGTCGGCGCCCGGCATGCGCTCGAGACGCCAGTTGGTGGATACGGCGCGCAGCGCGGAATCAATCCGGTCCCGGTTGGCCTCAACCCCGCGAGCCAGCTCGGCGGCATACGGGTCGAGCGGGCCTTTGGAGAGCAGCAGATCGTGCGCCATGACCTCATCGACGCGCTCGCCGCGCACCTCGGCCTGGAACAGAATCTGCAGGGCCTGACTGCGGGCGAGGGTGCGCCCGCGATTCACTTTCTGGTTCACGCACTACTCCTTGGGAAAGACAAGGCTGTCGATGCAGATGTTCACCTCGGCAACCTCGACGCCCACCTGGGCATCGATGGCGGTTGCGACGGCCTTGCGGACATCGGCGGCCAGGGCCTTGAAAGGATAGCCGAAGAATACGGTCAGGTGCACGGTCAGGCGCAGCCGGTCATCGACCACTTCAGCCTCAACGTCCTCGATCGGCGCCGGGGCCTTGGACGAGAACATGGACACGAGGTTGGAGGCAAGGTCGTGCGCACCCACGGAAGCGACACCCTCGACCTCGGAGGCGGCGCGGGAAACGATGGCTGCCAGCACCTCGGGCGCGATGCCGATACCGGCGATGGTGATCTCTTGGGACATGCTCACTCCTCAAATACGACGAACGAAGCCAGCGCAGACGATGCACTGTGAAGACAGTGTACCGCACGGTACGGACATGCCGGGGCCGCGACGGCAGGGAACGCAGCTCCCACACCGTCGCGGCCCCGGCAGCAGAGCGGAAAAATGCTAGAGGCGCTGGACGAACTCGCCGGTACGGGTGTCGACCTTGATGCGCTCGCCCTCGTTGAGGTACATCGGCACCTGCACGACCGCGCCGGTATCGATGGTGGCCGGCTTGGTGGCACCCTGGACGGTGTTGCCCTTCGCGCCCGGAACGGTCTCGGTGACCTCGGCCTCGATGAACATGGGCGGGTTCACGCCGAGCAGCTCGGTGTCGGCGTAGAGCAGCTGGGCGGTGTCGTTCTCGCGCAGCCACTTGGCGTTGTCGCCGATGAACTCGGCAGGCACGGGAATCTGCTCATAGGAGGTCATGTCCATGAAGTAGAAGTTGTCGCCGTCATTGTAGAGGTACTGCATCTCGTTGGTGATGAGCTGCACGCTCTCGAACTTGGAGCCGGCGTTGCAGGTGTTCTCGACCACGCGGCCCGTCTTGAGGTCCTTCGTCTTGTAACGCACAAACGCGCCGCCCTTACCCGGCTTGACGTGCTGGAACTCAACGATGGTGTAGTACTTGTCCTTGATCTTGAGGCCGATGCCGTTCTTGAAGTCGGCGGTGGTGATGGAAGCCATGTGCAGCCTTTCGTTGTCTCGTCATTCGAACCTGCTGATTATAACGCCAATACACGGCAAATCGCCCCATCCTGCATGATTTCACAGGATAGGGCGACCACATTTACGCATCAAAGTCGGTGTAATAGGCGGGATCAGCTGAAATCTTCGGCAAGACGAACGTCTCGCTTTCGTAGGAGACGAACAGTTCGCCGTCGTGCCCATCGCGGGTCGCATAGGCAAGGTGAGCCATCGCGACCCGTTCGCCGTTCGTATCGAGCAGCTCGTAGATATTCGGATCCGCTGTCTGATGGTAGGTTCCCTCGAGCGTCCATTGCCTGTTGGCGGTCCTGTTGACGAACGTCAGCTGCCAGGTGCCCGCATCGTCTGCGCCCTCATCGGGAATGAACGCCGCGCTGAAGCACTCATCATCACCGGCGTTCACATTCTGGTAGGTCCCCTGGAGCGGGTAGCCGTCGACGGCATATTGCCGGATGCGCGCCTGCTCGCCGTACCAAAACGTAGCGAGCAAGCAGCCGCACACACCAAAGGCGAAGACAACGAGCAGGACCGCTGCCCGCACGGCACGTGCATTAGAATGGTCGAACAGCATCTCGGCTCCTTACTCCGCGGACTCTGTTGATGACATGCTAGCAATACCTGCCGCTCCCGTATGTCATCACACCATATACAACGGCATCGGCTGTCTGATGACAGCCGATGCCGTGCGATGCGCCAAGATGCAGCAAGGCGTGGGGTGCCCTCGGGCGCGCCCGTCGCCCGTGAGGACGTGTTAGCAGTCGATAACAACCAGCTCGTGCGTAGACGCGGTGAAGGGCTCAAAGCCCTCCTCGGTGACCACGCCGTAGTCCTCCAGGCGAACGCCGCCGCGCCCGGGCAAGTAGACACCCGGCTCGATCGTGATGACCGCCCCGGCGGGTACGGCCCCGCGCTTGCGGCCGAAGTTGGGCTGCTCGTGGATGTCGATGCCGACGCCGTGACCCAAGCCGTGGTTGTAGTACTCGCCGAAACCCGCATCGGCGATGATGCGGCGGGACAGCAGGAAGATGTCATTGCCGTCCACCCCGGCATGCACCGCGGATGCGCACTCCTCGTGGCAACGGCGCACCAGATCGTACAGGTCGCGCTGCCAGGCCTCCGGTTCGCCCAGCACGGCGGTGCGTGTCATATCGGAGCGGTAGTCGCCCAGGCCCGCGCCATAGTCCATGAGCACGAAGTCGCCTTTCTCCACCACGCGGTCGGAGGGGACGGCGTGCGGGTTGGCGGTGTTGGGGCCGCTGGCCACGATCGAGCCGAAGGCGAGCGCGTCGGCACCCTGGGAGAACATGAAGCGCTCAAGCTCGTTGCGAATCTCCTTCTCGGTCTGACCGGGCTTGATGAAGGAGCACATGTGGGTGAAGGCGGCGTCGGTGATCGCCTGCGCCTCGCGCATGAGGGCAATCTCCTCGGCGTCCTTCACCGCGCGCAGGCGCCGGATGTCGCCATGCATGAGCGGCAGCGCACAGAAAACGGAGCGGTCCTCGAGCCCGCGCTCAAGGCTGCGGTAGAACCCGATCTGCATGTCGTCCTCGACAGCCACCACACGGCAGCGGCAGGCGGCGGCACGGGCCGCCACCCAATCGGGGATGGTGCCCTCCTCCTGGTCGAGCTGCCAGGGGCTTTCCTCCCCCAAGCTCTCGCGGAAGCTGTTGAGATAGCGCGAGTCGGTGTGCAGGTAGGTGGCATCGGCCGTGATGAAGGCCGCATGCGGGAACTCGAACGTGTAGTCGAAGACCCCGCGCGCACCGGTGAGCCAGCGCAGGTTGGCCTCGTCGCGGACCACGACGGCATCGTAGCCGCGCTCCTCCATGAGCGCACGCAGGCGCTCGATGCGGCCGGCGGGCCCAGAAAGCTGCTCGGTCATGATTCCTCCTTGCGGTAGCGTATCCCGCAGTACGGGACACTGAATATGGCTGTACCCGAGGGTAGCCCGCCGACGCCAGCGATGCAAGCACCGGTGCAGGGCCGCGCAGGCGTCGGCGCCGGTGCGGGCAGCCGACGCGTACGCTCGGGATGGGGGTGCCCCCATGGCTTCACTCTACGAAGGCATAGGGGAAGACGTGCACGAATGCACGAAAGCAGAGGCGTGCGAGGGCCCTCAGGATGCGGCGCGCGAGGCGAGATAGGCGGCAGCGTGGCGGTGCAGCACCTCGGGCTCCACCGAGGTCAGCCGAATGGTGCCCGGGTGCTTGGGCAGCGCGAACAGCAGGCGGTTCGCATGGCGCAGCCGCTCGGACACCAGCGTCTCGCAGAACCGGTCGGCATCGAGGGCGAAGGTCGCCTCCTCGATATGGAGGTCATCCAGCCGGTCGTCGAGGGCGAACACATCGTCGAGGGCGAAGCCGGTGGCCTCGTGCGCCAGGCGTGCCTCGAAGCGCATGCCTTCGGCCAGAAGGGTCGCCTCGTCCAGCGCATCGGGCAGGCACGCGCGCAGCGCATCGGCCGCCATCGTGCCGAACCGCCAGGCGGCGCGCGCCGAGGGGCTGACCGATTTCGCGATGTTGAGGCGCGCGGTCTGAGCCGTGCACAGCGCATCGATCAGGGATGTCTCGCGGCGCTCAGCAACGCCTGCCGTCGCCTGCTCGAGCCTGTCCCAGCAGGTGCGACTCTCCGCCAGATAGGCACCCACGAGCTTGACCGCGCCGAGCGCACAGGCGTCATCGTCGGCATCCATGATGAAAGTGAGGTCGCACAGCGACAGGGCGATCTCGGGCGGCAGCTCGACCAGCGCGCCCGCATCCCCAACGGAGAGCGGCACCATCTGCGTGGGCGTGCACACCATGGCGTCGAAGGTGGTGGGAACCGTCGCGCAAGCCGTCCCCGCGCACCAGGTGCGGGCGCAGAACGCGGCGAGCGAGCAGGTACGATGGCCGCCGAGGGCGACGACGAGGTCCTCGGAGGTGATGCGGGCGGAACCGAGGGCCGCATAGAGTTCCTGCGCGCGGTCGAGCGTGACGTCGGCCACCGTGCCCGCCAGAGCAAACGTCGTGACGGTGAAGCCCGCATCGATCAGGGCGCGCGCAAGCGACAGGGCGGGTTCGGCGTCGGCGGCACCCTCGTGCACCAGCATGGCGCGTTTCGGTTTGGCGACCGTGCCCGCAAGCAGCGTGCCGGCCTCCTGCAGCGCGTCGACGCCCAAGCGGAAATCGGTGCTGCGGCTGCCGAAATTCAGCAGCTGACGGCGAATCGTCATAGTAAACCACGCTCCAAAAGCAGCTCGGCACAGGAATAGGACACGTCGGTGAAGCTCTTGCCGCGGATGTCGAGGACCAGGTCGGCCGCCGTGCGGTAGAGCGGCCGACGATGATCGATCAGCGCTGCGGCATGGGCCACCGACTGGAAATCGGGCCGCGTGTCGCTGCGCCTGATCTGGCGCAGCGAATCGTCCAGGTCGCCATCGAGGTAGACGCAGTAGCCCATCTCGTGCATGAGGTCGATGTTCGCGGGCGTCTCCACGATGCCGCCCCCGCAGCTCACCAGCAGACTGCGCTGCTCGGCCAAGCTGCGCAGCACCTCGGTCTCGAGCGCGCGGAACCGCGACTCCCCCTCGCGTTCAAAGATCTGGGTCACGCTCCGGCCGCAGCGCCGCTCCACCAGACGGTCGGTATCGACGTAGCGACGGCGGAACATCTGACCCAGGTTACGGGCGAGCGTGGACTTGCCCGCTCCGAGGAAGCCGATGAAGAACACATGGTCGCAGCCGCGTTTGACCGAGTCGGGCATGGTCGATCACGCCTCGCAGTCCAGATCGCGCAAGGCGCGGCGCTCGAAGATGCGGAAGATCTGCGTGTACCACAGATCAGCGGTGGCCTGCGGCTTCACCAAGATGGTGTCGACGCCGGCGAAGTTGCCCGCCCAAACATCCGTGTAGAGCTGATCGCCCACCAGCACCGCCGCGCTCCGGTCCACGCCCAGGCGGCGCAGGGCGGCGAACACCGCGAACGGCGCCGGTTTCATGGCATGGCTGATGGCCTCGATGCCGAGCTCGCTCGCAGAGCGCATGACCTGGTCGCGATGCCAGTTGTTGGACACCATGCAGAGCTTGAAGCCGAGCTCTCGGGCCTGGTCGAGCCAGGCGGCGACGCTGGCGGGCGCGCCGGCGGCGTCGCGCGGCACGAGCGTGTTGTCGCGGTCAAGCAGGATCGCGCGCTTGCCAGAGGCCCACAGGGCGTTCAGGTCGATGCGCTCGACGGCGGAAAGATATCGATTCGGTGAGAAAAGGCGCATGCTAGCGGTTCTCCTCAATGGCCTGAAGGTGCTGGTCGTAGGTCTGCGAGAAGTACTCCTCGCTCTGGGTGATGAAGAAATACAGGTAGTCGGTGGATGCAGGGGCGAGCGCCGCCTTGAGCGAATCGAGCGATGGGGCGCAGATCGGCGTGGGCGTGACACCGGCGTTCAGGTAGGTGTTGTACGGGTCCTGCTTCTTGAGGTCCTCGGCCGTGACCTCGCCACCGGTGACATACATCATGGTGGCGTCGCTTTGCAGGGGCATACCCTGCTGCAGGCGATTGTAGAACACCGAGGAGACCTTGTAGCGCTGTTCGGAGGTGAGGGCCTCGCGTTCGATGATGGAGGCCAGCGTGAGGAACTGGTAGTCGGTCATCTCGACGCCGTAGGTCGCCTGGATGCTCGCGCGTGCCGCTTCGAAATCGAGGGCGTTCGCAACGTCGGACTGGTACTGGTCGAGCATCGCGCGAATGACGGTGTCGGCCGTGGGCGAATCGGTGAACGAATAGGTCTTCGGGTAGAGGAAGCCCTCCAGCGAATCGTTGGCCGCCTGCGCGAGGAACGGATAGTCGCTTGCGTAGGCGGACGCCTTCGCCTGAGCGATGAAGTCGGAGGCGGGGATCCCCAGCGCCGACTCGACCAGCGCGGCGGTCTGCGCCACCGTCTTGCCCTCGGGCACCGTGAGCTTGCCGTTATCCAGGTTTGGACCGGCAACCAGCTGCTTCACCACCGAGGTGGCGTCTTGGCCCGTGACGAAGCGGTAGTCGCCGGGCTTGAGCGACGACTCGGCCCCCAGCTTGTCCACGGCCGCGTAGTACGAGCTGGCATCGGACACCACGTGGTTGTCGACCAACAGCTTGGCGATCGCATCGCCGGAGGCACCCTCGGGCACCGTGATGGTCACCTCCTGCCCAGCGGCGACCTCGACGTGCCCCGTTTTAAACAGGGCGGGGATCACGACGATAACCGCAACGGCGACAACGGCTGCCGCAGCCACGAGCGCGATGAGCACCGGCCAGGGCGAGCCGGCATGTCCACCGCGCTTCGGCGCAGGTCGCCGGCGACCTGAACGCTGCGGATGGGCATGGCGCGCATAGGGGCTTTGGGTTCGCTGGGCCGCCGGGCGCCGTACGGGGGTTGCGGCGTCGCGGTAGCGCGCGCCGGCAGGTCGACCGGAACGGCGGGGCGAGGATGTCGGCGATGGGGACACGTCAGTTCTCTCCTTGCTGGGTGTCGAGCCATGCTTGCAGGAACAAGGAGGCTGAAATCATATCGACCTTGCCGCGCATCTGCTTTTCGGATAGGCCCTGCTCGCGCAGGATGCGCTTCGCCTCGCGCGAGCTCAGGCGCTCGTCGACGAACGCAAGCGGAAGGCCGCAGGCGTCGGCGATGCGCGTGGCGATTGCCCGCACCCGCTCGGCCTGCGGGCCGCTCTCCCCCGCCATGGTCTGCGGCAGACCGCAGACCAGCATGTCGGGTTCGTGATCTTCCAAAAGATAGCGGAAGCTGCGTGCCATACCCTCGACCTCGGCGGCAGGCAGGACCTTGAGCGGCATGGCGACGCGCCCGGAACGATCCGAGACCGCGATGCCGATGCGCACGGCTCCGATATCGAGTGCGAGGGCGACCATGGCTGCCGCGCTATGCGCCGAGGGCGGTGCGGGCCGCCTCGAGCGCAGCCTCGATACCGGCGGCGTTCTTGCCGCCGGCCTGCGCCATGGTGGGCTTGCCGCCTCCGCGGCCATCGATGGCGCAGGCTGCGGCCTTAATCACGTTGCCGGCATGGAATCCGGCTGCAGCCGCCTCGTCGGTAGCGGCGGCGATGAGGGCGGGCGTGCCCTTCTCGGTAACCGTTGCGAGCACGCAGGCAACGGGGCCGGCGACCTTTTGGCGCACGGTGTCCCACACGCTGCGCAGGTCGGACGCCTCCAGCCCTTCGAGCCGGGCGGTCACAAGACGGTAGCCGTCAAGTTCAAGAGCGCCCTCGATAGCGGCGGCAACGGCGTCGGAGGAACCGCCGGTCAGCGCGCGCTTGAGCTTCTGGGAGGTCTCGCGCAGCTCGGCCTGAAGCGCGGACACGCGGGCGGGCACCTCCTCCAAGCGACACTTTAGCGTCAGGGCGGCCTGTTCGGCGATCTGGGCGCGACCCTCGAGGTAGGCAACCGCGCCCTCGCTGGTCACCGCCTCGATGCGACGGATGTTGGAGCCCGTGGAGGACTCGGAGACGATGCGGAAGAAGCCGAGCTCGACGGTATTCGCCACGTGCGTGCCGCCGCACAGCTCGCGTGAGAACGGGTGCTCCTCGGCGCCCACCGACACCACGCGGACCGTCTCGCCGTACTTCTCGCCGAACAGGGCCACGGCCCCTGCGGCCTTGGCCTCCTCGATGCCCATGACGCGGGTCACGACGGGCTTGGCGGCGAAGATCTGCTCGTTCACCACCCGCTCGACCTCGCGCAGCTGCTCGGCGGTGAGGGCCTCGAAATGGGTGAAGTCGAAGCGCAGGCTCGCGGGAGCAACCAGCGAACCCGCCTGGTTGACGTGATCGCCCAGGACCTGCTTGAGCGCGGCGTCGAGCAGATGAGTGGCGGTGTGGTTGCGGCGCAGCAGCTCGCGGCGGTGCAACCCGTAGGCGACGCGCACGGTGTCGCCCACGGCAAGCGAGCCGGACGCCACCGTGCCGGCATGGACGTACAGGCCGCCCTTCGCCGTGGTGCTCTCGACATCCACGCTGCCCGAAGCGCCTGCGATCTGACCGGTATCGCCCAGCTGGCCGCCCATCTCCGCGTAGCACGGGGTCCGGTCGAGCACGACCTCGACCGCCGAGCCCTCCGGCGCCGTCGCAACGGATGCGCCGTCGCACACGATGGCAAGCACGCGGGCGTCGTCCACGGCGTCCATGTCATAGCCTGCGAACTCGGTGGCGGGCAGCTTGTCGGAAAGCTCGGTCCACACATCGTTGAAGGCACCCCAGGCATCACCCTTGGCGGCAGCGCGGGCGCGGGCCTTCTGCTCGGCCATGGCGGCGTCGAACCCTGCGATATCCACCGCATGGCCCGCCGCCTGGGCGATCTCGACGGTCAAATCGATCGGGAACCCGAACGTGTCATGCAGCATGAAGGCGGCGTCCCCGGGAAGCGGCTCGGCGGCGGCCAGAGCCCCCAGCTGCTCGTCCAGATAGGCGCGGCCGTTGTTCAGCGTGGTGGAGAAGCGCTCCTCCTCGGCCTCGACGATGCCCTTCACCAGGCCGACGCTCTCGCGCAGGTTCGGGTAGGCATCCCCCATGATCTCGTTGACCTTGTCGATGAAGCGGCCGAGGAAGGCATCTTCGATGCCCAGCAGGCGACCGTGGAATACCGCGCGGCGCAGCAGACGGCGCAGCACGTAGCCGCGACCCTCGTTGCCGGGCAAGACGCCGTCCGAGATCAGGAAATCCACCGAACGCGCGTGGTCGGCGATGATGCGCAGCGAGCGTGAGGCGCCGGCGTAGTCGTCCTCGACATACGCCGTGCCCGAGATCTCCTCGCCCAAGCGGATGAGGCCCTGCATGACGTCGCCGTCGTAGAAGGAGCTCTTGTGCTGCATGATGGCGGCCATGCGCTCCAGGCCCATGCCGGTATCGAGGTTGCGGTGCGGCAGCTCGGGCATCGAGCCGTCCTCCTGGCGATCGAACTGGGTGAACACGAGGTTCCAGAACTCCAGGAAGCGGTCGCAGTCGCAGCCGGGCGCGCAGTCGGGGCTGCCGCAGCCCACCTCGGGACCCTGGTCGAAGTAAATCTCGGAGCACGGACCGCAGGGGCCGGTGGGGCCGGCAGCCCAGAAGTTGTCGTCCTCGCCCAGGCGCGTGATGTGGCTCTCCTCGACGCCGAGAGCCCGCCAGATCTCATAGGTCTCGTCGTCATCGGTGAACACGGTGAAGTGGAGTCGCTCGACCGGCAGCTTGAAGACCTCCGTGATGAGCTCGAAGGCCCAGGCGCAGGCCTGACTCTTGGTCACGCCGCCGAACGCGAAGTTGCCGAGCATCTCGAAGAAGCTCGCGTGGCGACCGTCGGCGCCGATGATGTCGATGTCGTTGGTGCGGACGCACTTCTGGCAGGAGCAGGCGCCGATCTCCTTCATCGTCTTCTTGCCCTGGTAGTATTCCTTGAACTGGTTCATACCGGCATTGGCGAGCAGCAGGGAGGGGTCGTCAGGTACGAGCGAGGAGCTCGGGCAGAGCTTGCAGCCCTTCTGCTCGAAAAACGACAGGTACGCCGAGCGAATCTCGGCCGTCGTCATGGTCGGGTAGTCAACTGACATGGGCGAATCTCCTCATCAGGTGCAAATCGTCAAACAGATTGATTATAAAGCAGCGCACGCCCCTGCACAGCGACGTCAGAAAAAGCCCGGCTGTCACCACGTCGGAGCGGTGAGCACCCGGGCATTGCCTGCGCAACCGGTGCGGCTACCTGCCGTCATCGCTGTCAGGGTCATGCGCCGCATCCGTCTTGGGCGCCTTAGCGGACTGGGCGAACGGCATCTTGAGCTTGCCGGGAGCCACCTGCTGCAAGCCGGCGATGCGCGCCCAGGGGTTGTCGAGTGCGGGGCGCGGGGCGGCGGTGGCGGCCGGAACGGCGTCGTTGTCGATCAACTCGGAATCGACCGCGAACTTGTCGTCACCGAGCGCATCGAAGGCAGGGACCGGCTGGCCGGCCTCATCCACAAAGGGCGTACCTTGGAAGATGGCCCCGTCATAGGAGACGACCTGACGCTGCGTGGCGCTTTCGAAGTAATAGACGAACAGGCCCTTGGCAGCCGCGCACAGCGGGATGGCCACCACCATGCCGGTCGCACCCAGAAGCGCCGAGCCGATCACCAGCGCGGTGAGGCTCATGGCAGGGTGGACCTGCACCGAGGACTGCATGACCTTGGGCGAGACGATGTTGTCGGTCACGTTCTGGGCGACGACGGTCACCAGCAGGGTCCACAGGGCAAGCATGGGGTTGGTGAAGAAGGCGATGAAGGTCGCCACCACCGAGGAGATCCAGGGACCAACCACTGGAATCAGGTGCAGCAGGCCGGTGAGGACGCCCATGAGGGCGGCATAGGGGTGGCCGATGATCAAAAAGCCCACGAACGCCAGCGCGCCGCCCACCAACGAGGTGATGACCATGCCACGCATGTAGCCGCCCACCGAGCGCGAGATGATCGCGACCATGAAGCGGTAACCGGTCTCCTTCTCCTCGCCTAAGATCGTGGCCACCTCGTGATGGATGCGCGGGTAGTCGCGTGCAAGCCAATAGGCGAGCACCAGGCCCAAAAAGACCACGAAGAGCGTGGAGGCGGTGCCGGCGATGAGCGGAACGACGCCTTTGCCCATGTCGGCGGCAAGCCCGGTCACGTAGGTGGTGGCCGCGTTGGCAAGCGAGCTCAGGGCGCTATCGGCCTCGCTCGCCCACCCCGACTGCGCCAGCGCGCTGAAGTCCTGGGAGAGCTTCGTGAGCCAGTCGCCCAGACCGCGCAGCTGCGCGGGAAGACGCGTGAGGATCTCCATGATCTGATCCACGAACACCGGCGCCACCACCATGAGCAAGCAGGCGATGACGGCGATAACCACCACAAGCCCCACCAGCGCCCCGAAGCCACGCGGCACGCCGCGATGCTCCAGGCCGTTGACGATCGGCGACGCCACGAAGGCGACGAGCGACCCCACGGCCAGAAACTCGATCACCGGGACCAGGGCGCCCAGCACGTTGAGCAGGGCGGCGGCGATGATGATGGCGCCCACCGCGATCCACACGCGCATCAGAGCAAGGCGCGTGCCGGGCATCGCGATGGCGGCCGCCCGGCGCCGGGCGGCGCGCGGGCGTTCTACGTCAGGAGCGCTCATTGTGCGGCCATGACCCCCTCCGGATCGATCTTGTCCTGGATCTTTTTCAAGGTGCGACGCAGCAGACGCGACACCTGCACCTGGGAGATACCGAGCTGCTCGGCGATCTCGATCTGCGTCATGCCCTTGATGAAGCGCAGCTCGATGACCTCGCGCTCGCGCGGGGAGAACCCTTCGAGCGCCTCCTCGATCACCAGGCGGTCGTCGGTGAGGGCGAGGTCGCTATCCTCGGTTGCGTAGCGGTCGATGATCGAAGGCGTGTCCTCCGCGTCGGGCCCAGCGGGCGCCTCCAGAGACACCGAGCTGTAGGCCGAGGAGGACTCCATAGCCTCAAGCACCTCATCGACCGTCGCGTCGAGGTACTCGGCGATCTCGGCGATCGTGGGCGAGCGCTGCAGTTGGGTGGTGAGCAGGTCGGTTGCCTGATTGACCTTGGCGGAAAGCTCCTGCAGGCGCCTGGGCACCCGCACGCTCCATCCCTTGTCGCGGAAGTGCCGTTTGATCTCGCCCAGGATGGTGGGGGTCGCGAAGGTGGTGAACTCAAGCCCGCGCGAGGGGTCGAACCGGTCGATGGCCTTGAGCAGGCCGAGGTAGCCCACCTGCATCAGGTCGTCAAGCGGCTCGCCACGGTTCTTGAATTTGTTTGCAAGAAATCTGACCAGGTTGAGGTGAGACATCACGAGCTTCTCGCGGGCGTCCATATCGCCGTGCTCCTTGTACCGGCGAAACAGCTCGTGGGTCTTTTCCTTGTCCCAGGCAGTCTTGCCCGAGGTGCGTGATGCCATTAGAGGTCCGCCTTGAGCTCGAGGAACAGGGCCGCGGGTTCGGAGCGCTTCTCGAAGGTGTCGCACACGCTGCCCAAGATCAGATCCATATAGACCACTGCCGTCTCATCGTCATCCGGCTCCGAAAAGACGGGCGTATCCAAGCGAAATGTCATGGACACACGCGCGGGATCAACGTCGAACTCAACGGCGAGCGCGCGGCCCGGCGTGGCGGAGCAAGCATAGATGAAGGCCTCTTCCGCCGCCATGCGGATATCCTCAACGCGCTCGACCGACATGTTCGACAGGGTAGCAACGTTGGCCGCGGTCATGCGCACCAGGCGTGCGAGGTGGGCGTCGCAGGTGACGCCCAGAGAAACGCTGGTGTGGTTACTCATCGGTGGGCTCCTCTGTGGTCGTATAGGTATAGTACGCACCGGCGGCGGGCTCATCGTCGGCGGCGTCGGCGGCGGCAAGCTCAGGGTCCTCGGCGGTCTTTAGGGCAGGGGCTGGTGCCTCCTGCTTTTTCGAGCGGCCGAACAGCTTTCCGACCTTCTCGCTGGCGGCATCTGCGATGCCCGACACGGCGTTCGAAGCGGCCCCGGCCGCGCCGCTCACCGCCGACACATCGCGCAGGACCCCGTTCACCTCGACCAGATCGGAGGTAAGCGCCTCGACAGTCTGGTTCACGCTGCGCAGCAACGGCTCAACCTGGGCGATCGCCGGCTGCAGCTCATCGACCATGCCATCGAGCTTGCTCACGATGGGACGGGCCTCCTCAACGGTGCGGTTGAGCTCGGTGACCGTGGTGTCAAGCGAATCGACGACCTTGCGGCTGCGGCGAAAGACGAGCGCGAGCTCCGCCAAAGCCCAGGCGCCGCCAAGCGCCAGCACGATCAATGCGATGTGCAGCAGATCCATGGTTCCTCCTCAACGCCGGCGCGCGCCGGCATAACGGCCAGATGACAGATACGGTTGATGGTACCCCACTTGGCGCCATCGCATGCGAACGCCATAGGACGCACGCGGCGCGCATCGCCGATGCCACCGGGAATGCAAACGAACAGGAGAGGTGCACGCACCCCCGTGAGGGCCGGTCAGCGCGGCGCCGACAGCAGGTAAACCCCGCCCGGGCACAACTTAGGCCCGAGGGCGGTGCTCGTCGCGCCACTGCTCCCAGCCGCGCCCGTCGGAGTGCCAGAACGCGCCCGCCTCCAGCCCCTCGGGCAGGTAGCGCTGCGCCACCCAGCCGGCGGGGTAATCGTGCGGATAGCGGTAGTCGCCGTACTCGTCGGACCCCGGACGGTGCCGGTCGCGCAGATAGGACGGCACCTCACGCTGACCGCTGGTGTGCACGTCGGCAAGTGCGGCGTCGATCGCGGCCTCGCAGGCGTTCGACTTCGGAGCAAGCGCGTTGTAGATGGCGGCCTGCGCCAGGTTAATCCGGCACTCCGGGTACCCGATCACCTCCGCCGCCTTGAACGCAGCCTCGGCAACCAGCAGGGCGTTCGGGTCGGCGTTGCCGATGTCCTCCGAGGCAGCGATCATGATGCGGCGCGCGATGAACTTGGGGTCCTCCCCCGCATCGATCATGCGGGCGAGCCAGTACACGGCGGCGTCGGGGTCCGAGCCGCGCATGGACTTGATGAACGCGGAGATGATGTCGTAGTGCATGTCGCCGGATTTGTCGTAGGACAGGCCGCGCCGCGGGTTGGCCTGGCGCACATCATCGAGCCCGATCGCGATCGGGTCCTCTGCCGCCGAAGCGGCACCCGGGCGCGTCAGCGCGATCTCGGAGGCAAGCTCGAGGGTGGTAAGCGCGCTGCGGGCGTCTCCGGCAGCCAGCGTGCAGATAGCATCGACAACCTCGTCGGAGGCGTGAAACCGCCCGTCCAGCCCCTGAGGGGCGCAAAGGGCGCGCCTCACCAGCTGCGCCACGTCCCCATTGGCGAGATGCTCCAGCTCGACCACCCGGCTGCGCGACAGCAGGGCCGAGTTGACCTCGAAATAGGGGTTCTCGGTCGTGGCGCCGATCATCACCACGGTGCGGTTTTCGACCGCATGCAGCAGGGCATCTTGCTGGGAGCGCGAGAAGCGGTGAATCTCATCGATGAACAGGATCGTGCGGCGGTCGAACATCATGAGGCGGCGCTGCGCCTCATCGATCTCCCGCCGCAGGTCCTTGACCGTCCCCGTAACCGCCGAGACCTCGACGAACTCGCTTTTGGTGGTCGAGGCGATGATGTGAGCGAGGGTGGTTTTGCCGGTTCCCGCAGGACCGTAGAGAATGACGCTCGACATGACATCGTGCTCGATCGCGGAGCGAAGCCACGAGCCGGGGCCAACCGCGCGCTGCTGGCCCACGTACTCCTCGAGTGACGCGGGACGCATGCGCACAGCCAACGGGGCGTTCTTGAGGCGCTTGACGCGCTCGGTATCAGAAAACAAAGTATCCATGCGAGTATTTTATACGAAACATGTGTTCGCTTGCAAGGGTCAATCTCGCCTAATCGCCCGTCAGCCGGCAAGCACGCTCGGCACCACGATAAGCGCCGTACCGGCAGCTACAAAGGGCAACAGCGGCAACGACGGGCGCCGGCAGACCGTTCCCGCAAGCGCAAGCAGCGCCAAGCCCACCGAGAACCCCACCAGCGCATAGGCCGGGTCGGCCAGCATGGTGCCAAACAGGTACTTCACATCGCCCATACCCAAGCCAGCTGCCCCATCATGGTGACGGCGCCATGCGATCTCGAACACGACGAGCAAGCCCGAGACCGCGCAGGCTGCAAGGCAGTGCGCGCCAAGCATGTCCGCACCACCGCGCGCCAGGGCCCACCAGGCGCCAGCGCCCGCAACCGCCATGGCGAGCGCGGCCGGATAAGTCCTGGTCCGCGCATCGACAACAGCCGCCACAAGTATCAGCACGCCCAGCACAGAAAACGCAGCGCAGTCTGCATCCACATAGCAAAATAGCCCGCTTCCTGCCCCCATTGAACCCCCTCGCCCACCGGTTTTCGGCGTTATACCCATCCGATGGCTATAATAGGCGCATCAAAAGATTCATCCGCGCCCCGCGCGTCCGCCCATCGTATAGGGAGCATGTTATGAACGTCGACACCGAACCCGCATCGAGCCGCACGCCGCGCGTCGTCGAGAGCGCGAGCGCCTCCACCGCCTGCCAGACGAACAGCTCGCATTTCGCCTACATCCTGACGGCAGGCGTCCTGAGCGCCGGCGTGCTGCTGCTGCTCGGCCTCGTCTACCTGGTCATCGGCGTGCTGTCCGTCAACTGGAACAGCGCAACCGACACCTGGGGCTACAACGGCGATGACGCCTATCGGTATGAATGGCGCGACGACCGTCTGCCGCTGGACGAGGGCTGGGAAGAGGACCTGGACAGCCTATTCGGCTAACCTAGGCGAATCGGTGAGGCAAGCGGGTGCGGTGACTCCTACCGAGCGCCCTCAAGCACCTCGTCGAGCGTCACGCTCACGTCATGCGGCGTGGGCACCCAGTCCACCTTGAGGAACAGCGCGGCCACGGTCAGCGGCACGTAGGTGAACATGAACAGCGGGAACGTGAACAGGTTCGCGAAGATCCGCCACCGCTTGGGGCAATGGATATGTTTCCACTCCACGACGGTCGTCATGAACCCCATCACGAAAAACGTCAGGTACATGTATCCGAAGATCATGATCACCGAGCCGAAGGCCATCTCTATTTCGGCATCGGTGGCCAAAAACCCGTGACTCAAGCTGCCCACCACGATGAAGGTCGCGTTCACCATGAGGCACATGAGCGTCAGCAGCATCGCCGGGCCCACCACCATCAGCATGTCGTAGGCGGCAAAGCGCCTGAACTTGGCGATGGATGTGAGCATATGTCGTCCATAGGTGAAAAAGACCTGGTAGAAACCCTTCGTCCAGCGCATGCGCTGCTTGATTGAGGCCTTGAGCGTCACCGGCTGCTCGTCGTAGAACTCAGCGGGCGCATACCCGATCCGGATCCCGTGAATGGCGCAGAACGTCGAGAACTGGATGTCCTCGGTGAGCGTGTGGAAATCCCAGCCGCGCATGCCCTCCACGATCTTGGCGGAAACCAGGTATCCCGAACCCGAAACGGCGCAGGAGGTATGGCAGATCATGCGCGCGTTGTTCAGGAAGCGCGCCTCGCGGATGAACCAGATCGCATACGCCGCCGAGATCCAGCTGCTGCCGAAGTTCTTGGAGTTGCGGTAGCTGGTGAGGGCCATATAGCCCTGGTCGAACGCGTCGTTCATCACCGAGACGTAGTTGCGTGACAGCAGGTTGTCCGCATCGAAGATGAAAAACGCCTCGTGCTTGCCGGGGTACTCCCGCAAGATGCGCTCGAACCCGAAGTCCATGACCCAGCTTTTGCCCTTACGCGACAGATCGTTGCGCTCGTACACGATCGCGCCGGCCTCGCGGGCCCGCTCCGCCGTGGCATCGGTGCAGGCATCGGCCACCACGAACACGTCGATGAGCTCGGAAGGATAGTCCTGCTCCTTGATCGACTTCACGAGGTTGGCGATCACCGCCTCCTCGTTGTGGGCGGCGATGAAAAAGGCGTAGGTGTGCTGCCTTTTCGCGGGGGGAAGCTTGACCTGCCCGCGGATGAGCCCGATGAAGAAGAACACGACCTGATAGAGGAAGCACAGGCTGAACAGCAGCCCGACGATGGTATTGAAGGCGACAATCGGCGTCACGGCAGCCCCCTGAACGTGATGTGCAGTGTTGATAAGTGTACGATACGCGCACGGACGGCACGCAATCTTCAACTGTGCCAGCAGAGCGCTATGCGTCCAAAAGCCCGAGCCGGGGCACGATCTCGCTTCCGGCCGCCGTCCGGCCGAGTGAGCGGTCGGCAAGCTCCTCGAGCGCGGCGGCCAAATCCCAGGGCAGCTCATCGGCGCAGACGATCGGCTCACCGGTCACCGGATGCTCGAAGGCCACATGCCAGGAATGCAGGAACTGACGGTCGAGCTCGAGGTTCGCCCGCGCGCTGCCTCGGCCGTAGAGCGGGTCGCCCACGAGCGGGTGCGCGATATGACGCATATGCACGCGGATCTGATGGGTACGCCCGGTATACAGATGGCATTCGACCAGCGTGTAGCCTTCGTCGGCACGCGTCGCCTCGAAGCGCTCGAGGACCCTGAACGTTGTGATGGCCTGACGGGCGAACGGATCGTCGGAGACGGCCATTTTCACGCGGTCACGCGTGGAGCGGGCGATGCCGGTGCTGATCGTGCCCTCATCCATGGCGATATGGCCCTGCACCAGGGCGATATAGCGCCGATCGAGGGTCCGGGTGCGGATGAGGTTCTGCAGCGCGCGCTGGGTGTCGTCGTCTTTCGCGGCGAGCATGAGGCCGGAGGTGTCCCGGTCCAGGCGGTGCACGATCCCCGGGCGGTCCTCGCCCTGCACGGTGCCCAGATGGTCGATCCCGCAGTGGTACACGAGCGCGTTGGCAAGCGTCCCGTCCACGTGCCCATGCGCCGGATGGCACACCAGGCCGCGCTGCTTGGAGAGCACCAGCAGGTAATCATCCTCATAGCGGATGTCGAGCGGAATCGCCTGGGGCACCACAGGGCCGGCCTCGACGGGCTCGGGCAGCTCGAGCGATATGCGATCGCCGGCGGCGACCGCCTGCTTTTTCGACAGGCAGACTTCGCCGTTCACCGCAACCGCGCCCGCCTCGATAAGGTTGGCGCACGCGGAGCGAGACGGACAGGAGGGCTGCGCGCCCAGGTAGGAATCGAGACGCTCCCCCGCCGAGCTCTCATCGACGAGGAGATTCAAGTCGGCCGCCATATCACGCATCGCCTCGCTTCGATGCATCCCGGTCGGCCCGAACGTCCGCATCACGGGCGTCGGGCGCCACAGACGAGCCGGAGCGCTCACGCCACGCGCGCGCACGGCCTGCGCGTCGCCGGGCGCGACGGGCGGCTGCACGCTCATCGCGGGCGTTCAGCTCGGCGGTCGCATCCACCTTCGCTGCCGGCGAGAGGAACATGAACCCGATAAACGCGAGCATCACGCCGACGCAGATGCCGATATCGGCCACGTTGAACACCGGGAAATCGATGAAGTCGGTGGCGATGAAGTCGACCACGTAGCCCAACACGACCCGATCGAGCGCATTGCCCACCGCGCCTCCCGCCACCAGGCCCAAACCCAGGACCTCGATGCGGGAGACCTGCGGCGTCCGGACCACATAGACCGCAATCGCCACCACGACGGCGGCCGCCAGCAAGGCGAAGGCAACACCCATCCCCTCGCCGAGGCTGAACGCCGCTCCGGTGTTCGCCACGAAGCGGAAGCTCACGATGCCCGGCAGCACGCCGACGCTCTCCCCGGTCGCCATGATCGTGTTCATGATGAACGCCTTGGTGACGCGGTCGAGCGCATACAGCGTCACCGCCGCGACGAGCCCCACGCAGACGCGCCACACCAGCGACGGCTCAAGCGCCCCGCCTCGCTTCGTATGCTCTGACCTGCCCTGCTCCACAGCAACTCCCGTCTACCTGAACGCGGTGTCATCGAGGGGTGCCGGCGCTTTCACGGGGCGTGGCTTCGCGAAACACCCCGTGAAAACGCCGGCACCTCCGAAACGCCACTCATCTTCTCAGAGCTACGCCCCAGTTTGAACAAACGGCGCAACATCTATGGGTGTCTGCACCGGATAACCTCAAAAGGCGACGGGCGCTCCGGAGGGCGTTGTGCGAAGCCACGCCCGAGGGAACGCCCGCCGCCTCCACGCGACGACGTCCGATGGGCAAGCCCTACGCGTCCAGCGCCGCCGCGCAGCGGTCGCAGATGTGCGCGTGCTCGCCATGGACACCCGTGCTCTCGCGGAAGTTCCAGCAGCGGTCGCAGGCCTCGCCGTGCGCCGCCTCGACCTCGGCCGTGAACGCGTCGCCCGGTACGAGCTCAACTTCAGAGACGATGTAGAACTCAGCCAAGTCGACGGCTTTGTCGCCCATGAGCAGCGCGTATGCCTCGGCGGGCGCGGTGGCCTTCACGCGAACTTGCTGGCTCTTGGTGAAGGTGCCCGCCGCACGGGCCTCCTCGATGGCCTTGGTGACCACGCCGCGCAGCTCAAGCGAGGCCTCCAGCACGCCGGCGAACTCGTTGGCCGCCTCAAGCGTGATGGGGCTCGTATACCAGTCGAGCAGCGCCGCGTACTGCTGGTTGTCGCGGCAGCCGGCGGGTGCGAACTCCATGGCCTCGTCCACCGTGTAGGCGAGGATCGGCTGCAGGTCGCGCATAAGCATGGAGAGCAGCTCGGCCACGACGGTCTGGGCGCTGCGCATCTCAAGGCTGCCGGGCTTCTCGCAGTACAGGCGGTCCTTCAGCGCGTCGAGATAGACGTTGGAGAGCTCGGTGACCACGAAGTCGTAGAGCGTGCGATACGCGCGGTTGAACTCGTAGCCCGCATACGCCGCATCCACCTCGGCCTGCACCTGGGTGAGGCGCGCGAGCATGAGCTTGTCGAGCGGCATGAGCTCGTCGAACGCCACGCCGTCGGTTTCAGGCTCGAACTGACCCTCGAGCACAGACAGCAAGAACCGCAGCGTGTTGCGGAAACGGCGGTACGCATCGGAGGTGCGGGCGAGTATTTCGTGGTCGCAGGCGACATCGGTGGAGGTGTCCACGGAGGCCACCCACAGGCGGACGATGTCGGCGCCCATCTCGTCGCAGATCTTGTTGGGATCGATCACGTTGCCGAGCGATTTGGACATCTTGCGGCCCTGGCCGTCGAGCGTGAAGCCCTGGGAGATGACCGCTTTGTACGGAGCCACGCCGTTGGCGCCCACGCTTGTGAGCAGCGACGACTGGAACCACCCGCGATGCTGGTCGGAACCCTCAAGGTACACGTCGGCCGGGTATGTGAGTTCCTCGCGGTGCTCGCACACGGCCTTCCAGGACACGCCGGAGTCCCACCACACATCGAGGATGTCGCGGTCGGCCTTGAGGTGATGGCCGCCGCACGCGGGGCACACGCAGGCGTCGCCCAGATAGCTCTCGGGCGCATCGGTGAACCAGGCGTCGGAGCCCTTCTCGTGGAACAGCGCGATGACGGCGTCGAGGGTGTCGTCATTCATGACCTTCTCGCCGCAATCGGCGCAGGTGAACGACGGGATCGGCACACCCCAGTTGCGCTGGCGCGAGATGCACCAGTCGGGGCGCTGCTCGACCATGGCACCGATGCGGTTGACGGCGTGCTCAGGATACCAGGCCACGTGGTTGCGCACCTGGTCGAGCGCCGCCTCGCGCAGGCCGGTCTTGTCCATGGAGACGAACCACTGGTCGGTGGCGCGGAACAGCACCGGGTGCTTGCAGCGCCAGCAGTGCGGGTAGCTGTGGGTGATCTTGACCTCGGCCACGAGCATGCCGCGATCGCGCAGGAACTGAATGATGTGCGGGTTGGCCTCGTCGGTATCCATGCCGGAGAACGGACCGCCGCAGCCGAAGCCCTCGCCGGTGTAGAAACGGCCGTCGTCGTCGACGGGCATGCAGATCTCCATGCCCTCCTTCATGCAGACGTAGTAGTCGTCCACGCCGTGGCCGGGCGAGTTGTGGACGATACCGGTACCGTCCTCGGTGCCCACGTAGTCGGCGAGCAGGGCAACACCCTCGACGCCGTCGAACACGGGCTGCTTGTAGCGCAGGTGGTCGAGAGCCTCGGCGGGCACCTCGTAGGGCTTGCCATCCACCATAACGGGCGTGACGTCCCAGCCGGCGATGCCGCAGACCTTCTCGGCGAGGTCCTTGAGCATGATCTCGGCGCGACCGTCGTGCTCGATGGCGGTATAGATCGCCTCGGGCTTGAGCGACACAGCCTGGTCGGACGGGATGGTCCAGGGCGTGGTGGTCCAGATCACGAAGTCGACCGGGCCGTCGAAGGACTCCAGGCCGGCGGGCTTGGAGGTCAGCTCGAAGCGCACGTAGATGGACGGGCTCGTCTCGTCGGCATACTCGATCTCGGCCTCGGCGAGCGCGGTGTGGCAATGCTTGCACCAGTGGACCGGCTTGTGGCCGCGGTAGATCATGCCGGCGTCGAACATCGCCTTGAAGACCTCGATGTCGGCGGCGTCGTGCTGATGATAGAGCGTGAGGTAGGGGTTGTCCCAGTCGCCCAGGACGCCCAGGCGCTTGAAGCCCTCGCGCTGCAGGTCGATGTTCTCGACGGCGAACTGGTTGCATAGCTGGCGGATCTCGGCCGTCGGCGTGCTGTTGAACTTCTCGGTACCGAGCTTGGTCTCGACCTTGTGCTCGATGGGCTGCCCGTGACAGTCCCAACCGGGCACGTACGGGGTCTCGAAGCCCTGCATCGCCTTATAGCGGTTGATCATGTCCTTGGCGATCTTGTTCATCGCGTGGCCCAGATGGATGGGACCGTTAGCATACGGAGGGCCGTCGTGGAGCACGAACTTCTCGTGCCCCTCGTTTTTCTTGAGCATGAGCTCGTACACGCGGTTCTGCTGCCAGCGCTTCAGGCGCTCCGGCTCGCGCTGCGCCAAGGCCGCCCGCATGGGGAACTTGGTCTTGGGCAGGTTCATGGTCTGCTTGTACTCGTTTGCCACGAATACCCCCTTCTCGTTGTGGGCGCCCTCGGTGCTCGGCCGCGCGACCGCACACGGCCGCAGGCCTCCTCCGACATGAAAAAAGCGCCCGTCCCTGCAAGCTGGGACGAAGCGCTCGATGAATGCGCAGGAAGCTGGCCTGCGCGTGCGTTTCGCTCTACCACCCAGCTCAAAGGTTCGTGCCTGCGCACTCCCCTCGTACTCGGCTGGCCTGTCACGACGGCCATCCCGGCGGCATCTACTGAGCTGCAATCTGGGGACGGGGTCGTTTCGTTTTCCGCGGCCGCGGCGCCCTCAAAGCGCGCACGCCCGCTTCATACGAAACGCCACAAGCCCACCCAAACAGCTGTTCGGACCGCGGCTCCGGGGTGATATTCAATGGGCCGCACGCACCCGGATCGCAGCATCCCGGGCTCTCTGTACCGTGCAGGTCCGATTTACTCGTCCCCTTCAACGCCTGTGTCCAGCATGATAGCACGGTCATGGGGAACGCGGCGCGACGTTGCGAACGATGCCGGCGGCCACACACTCCACATGCTCCCACCGGCTCCCGACCTTTCCGCACGGCCAACCCCGACCGCAGGCTCCCAGCCTCGGATCGCATCCCGGCCGTCGCGCGAGATCACGGCTCCAAAGGGCCACGTGATGCTCCCCGCCCGACAGCTAGCAATGTTACCGAAGCGTATACAAAAGCCGATCCAAGCGGCGTCCCTCGGGGCTCACGATACAATGTGGGACTATCTACACTGCGCGCGAGGAGGCACCATGCGAACTATCCAGATGAGCAACTACACCGTCGGCGAAGACTGCTTCGAGGCGATTCCTGCCGTCTTGGCCGGCTACCGCGCCGCGCGCATCGTGCTTGCGGGCGGGGCGCGCGCCCTTGCCGCCGCGGCGCCCGGCATCCGCGCCGCGCTCGAGGACACGGGCATCAGCATCGAGGCCGAGGTGGTCTACGGCACCGACTCGACGCAGCGCAACGTCGACGCGATCGCCGGCGTGCTCACGCAAACTGCCGCCGACGCCGTGTTCGCCATCGGCGGCGGCAAGGCCATCGACACCGTAAAGACCGCGGCGAAACAACATGACCTTCCCGTGTTCTCGGTGCCCACCATCTGCTCGAACTGCTCGAGCGCCACGGCCATCGCCGTGATCTACCACGACGACGGCTCCTTCAAGGAATACGCCTACCCGGACGCCCCGGTGCACATCTTCATCAACCCCGCCATCATCGCCGAGGCTCCCGCCGAGTACTTCTGGGCCGGCATCGGCGACGCGCTCTCCAAGCAGCCCGAGGTCGAATACGCCACGAGCGGCAAGGATCTTTCCCACACCGCCGCGCTCGGACTCACCCTGGCCCACACCTGCACCGAGCCGCTCATGGAATGGGGCGCGCAGGGCCTGGCCGATGTCCACGCCGGGCATGCGAGCGAGGCCGTGAAGCAGATCGCCCTCGACATCGTGGTGAACACCGGATACGTCTCGAACCTCACCAACCAGCCCGACTTCTACTACAACTCCTCGCTCGCGCACGCCTTCTACAACGCCAGCTGCGGTGTCGCACGCAGCGGTGCGCACCATCTGCACGGCGAGGTCGTGAGCTTCGGCGTGCTGGTCCTACATGCCTATCGGGGCGATGACGCCGAACTCGAGCGCTATGCGCGCTTCAACAAACAGCTGGGCCTGCCGGTTACCTTGGCCCAGCTCGACCTGGACCGCTCGCATCTCCCCCAGCTCGTCGAGCTCGCCCAGCAGACCAACGAATGGAAGCTGGGCAACCCGCAGGCGTTTTCGCCCGAAGCGTTCACCGCCGCCATCATCGCCGCCGACGCATTCGGCCAGACGCTGCTCGAGGAGCACTAACGTCAAACCGCGCAACCCGCGATCCGAAGGAAGGTGTGCCTATGTCGAGCCACAAGCGATCGGCGCGGGCCAAGCAGCGAGCCGCGTTCGAGGAGCAGCTCGACCCCACGGGCTTCGGCGACCTCTTTGAGCGGGAGCGCGTACGCAACGAACACGATCGGGCGGCCGTCGAAGCCGCCCAACGGCGGCGGGTGTGCGAATCCAAGCAGCGCTACCGGTCCCGCAAGGAGGCGCAGGACGCTGTCGCCGCCTGCGCCGCTCACGGCCAAACGGGTCTGTCCATCTACCGCTGCCCCTACTGCGGCGGCTGGCATCTGACGTCGCACCCGCGAAGCAGCCAGCCCGGCCCGAGCAGCTAGCCTCCGAACAACGAGCCCATCCCATCCGAACGTGTCTCAATACAAAAACGGGTCCCGCTTGCGCAGGACCCGTAAGAATCGCTCAAATTGAGCAGTAAGTGCTAGTTCAGCGTGTTGACCAGCGACTGAACGCCAGACTTGCGGTTGGCAGCCTGGTTCTTGTGGATAACGCCCTTGGCGGCAGCCTTGTCGAGCTTGCGGTACGCGGTGGTCGCAGCGGCGGCGGCTGCTGCCTTGTCGCCAGCTTCGACGGCGGCGCGAACGTGCTTGATCACGGTCTTGAGCTCGGAACGAATCGCGCGATTGCGGACGCGAGCGATCTCATTGGTGCGGATACGCTTCTTCTGAGACTTGATGTTTGCCACTGGTGGTGTTCCTTTCAGATACTGAGAAAGTCTTACTATCCGGCCTCTGAGACACGGTTGTTGAGGTCATACAGCCGGAAAGTATATCATGCGGCTCTGCAAGCGCAACTGGCGAGCAGCATTTATTCGCTGGCCGCGCACGAAATTCCACACCGGCCGCTACGATGCGGCACGCAGCATCTCGGTAATCCACATGCGCAAGGCAAGCTGGCTGTCGCGCGAGCCCTTGAGGGCGACCTCGACCTCGGCAGCGGCGCCCAAGGCATCGACCAGCGCCGGCATCGACCAGCGACGCGCCCATCCCAGATGGTTTTTGACCTGCCAGGATTGCACGCCGAGGGTCGCGGCGAGCTCGCGACCCTGCCCGCGCGCGTCGAGCGCCTTGGCAACGATCAGCTCACGGATACGACCCACCAGCAGCGACCATAGGCGGATCTCGCTGCGCTCCGGCTGCAGCTCCAGTAGCTCGAGCGCACGCGGAAGGTCCCGCGCTGCCACCGCGTTCAGCAAATCCCACGGCTTCACCTCGGCGGTGCGCATCACCAGGCGCTCGACATCCGCCAGCGAAATCGCAGGACCGTCCACCATGGCGGCGAGCTTCTTCAATTCGTTATCGAGCATGCGGCTGTTATCGCCCGCGCGCGAGACGAGCTCCTCGGCGGCAGGCAGGTCCATGGCCTTGCCGTGCGCACGCGCCATCGCCACAACCTGCCGGGGCATCTCCCATGCCTTTTTCGGCGCGCAATCCACCACGGCCTTGGGCCCGATCTTCGCCACGGCCTTGTACAGCCGCGTGTTCTTGGCCAGGCTACCTGCCTCCAGCAGGCACACCGTCGAGGGAGCCGGATTCGCCAGGTAGCTCACAAGCGGTTCGCTTACCGCCTTGGGAAGTTTGTCGCACCCGTGCAGGATCACGAGCCTGAACGGAGCACCCATGGGGAAGGTGTTGAGCGATGCGATGATGTCATCGATCTGCGGGTCCTTGGTCATGTCGCGCTCATCGAGGTTGAATGCCGACATGCCGCTTTCCTCGAGACGGGCCCGCATGCGGTCGAGCGCATTCGAGCGCTTGAACTCATCGGCACCCACGATGAGATACGCAGGAAGCAGCTCCGCCTGTGCCATCTGTTCGCGCCCCTTCTCTCGACAGTCCATCGCGTATGCCGTGCGTGCGGCATCTCATACATTCTACCGTCAGGAGCAGCCGCACGCCCGCACAACTCAGCGGCCATACGACACCGCCGCCCCCGCATCCCCGGGCGCCACAATCACATCGCCCACCTCCATCGTGCAGGCGAACCGGGCTCCGTACGCCTCGACCGCATCGGTGCACGCTGCACTCGGATGCCCATAGGAGTTCCCCTCCCCGGCGCTTGCGACCGCGATTTCGGGATCGAGCGCCTCCAGCAGGGGCAGGTCAACCGAAATCTTCGACCCGTGATGCCCCACTTTCAGCATATCGATATCCCCCACCTCCTGCGCATAGATCCGCTCCGCATCGAGCTCGGTGTCGCCGGTCAGCAGCGCGCGAAGCCGCCTGCCGCCCTCGTCATAGACAACATCCAGGCACACCGACTCACCGTTCTGCTCCCCTGCAACCGCCTCACGCGGCCACACCACACGGCACGCGAAGCCCCCGGCCCTGAGAAGATCGCCCGCACCCACTTCGACGACCTCGCCCGTAAACGAGGTGCGCACCTCCTCGGGCATGGCGCGCGCCGCCCCCTCGGCCACCACCAGCCTTCCCACCGGAACGGTCTGCAGGATCGCGGGAAGGCCGCCCCAGTGATCGCGGTCCCAATGCGTGATGACAACGGCATCGAGCGCGAACACGTGGTTGCGTGCAAGGGCGACCGCCGCCTGCTCGTCCACCCCGGCATCGACCAGCAGGGTCTTCGACCCGTCGCGCACCAGGATGGCATCGGCTTGACCCACATCGAGCACGGTGACGGCAGGCGGGGCGAACAGGCACCAGCGGGCAACATGCACACCCACCGCACCAAGCGCTATGGCGAGCGCCGCGCGCAGCTGCCATGCACGCCACGGGCGCCAAAACGCGTACACCGCGAGGGCCGCCGCATAGGGCGCGATCAGCTGCCAGGGCTGCGCCTGCACTGCCACGGCGGCAAACGGAAGGTCGCCTAGGACGCGGGCAGCGAATATCGACGCGTTCGCCAATCCTTCCGGGGCGGCAAGGAGGCCCGCGAGGGCAGGGACCGCCGTGGCCACCGGAACCGTCAGCAACCCCACGACAAGCAGCGCCGTCATCAGCGGACCGGCAACGAGGTTGGCAATCGGCGCGATCAGCGAGAGCTGGCCGAACACCGGAAGCGTCAGCGGACAGGTGGCCCACTGGGCAACCAGCGTGAGCGCGAGCGGATCGGCAACCGCCCGCGGTAGACCGAGGCGTCGTAACAGCCACACCGCATAGCGCCCGAAGACCAGGATGAACAGGACGCTTGCCGCCGAGAGCTGAAAACCCAGGTCGAACGCGATGCCCGGATCGAGCGCCACCAGCGCGCACGCCGTGAGCGACAACCCTGATAGCGCATGGGACCTACGGCCCCCGAGCAGCGAGGCATACGAGCACACGACCATCACCACCGATCGCACTGCAGACGCCGCACCACCGGTAAACAGCACATACAGCCCCATGGTTATGACCAGCGCCGCCATGCGCCGCGCCCGGACCGCACCCAGCGCGCCCAGCACCGCCTGCAGCAGCACCGCGATGTAGGCGAGGTGGCTTCCCGAAACCGCCACCAGATGCGACAGCCCGCAGCGCGCGAACAGGTCGTTCGCCTCCGTCTGCGCAAGCTCGGTCGTGCGACCGCACACCACCCCGGCGATCAGCGCACGGCCATCCGACCCATCCGGAGCGATGCGCTCGAGCGCCTCGCTCCGGATCCCTGCGACCGCATCGCCCGACGCTGTCGGCATGCGTTCGAGCACCCGCCGAATGCGCAGGGAGCCAACTTCGCCCTTCATGAAGCGGCTTCGGCCCCAGTCGCTCGCATCCAGCGCTTCCAGCTGCCCCGTCACGCGCAGCCGCTCGCCGGACGCCAGCTCCTCGTCGGCGGTCGCGCGCACCGCGGCCGCGCATCCGTGCTCCCCGTCATGGAGCTCCGCCGTCGCCGACACCCCGTACGCACTCGCGCTCGCATCCCCACGCATCGCGAGCTCGAACGAGCTGGCGGCTCGCCCCCGCACCGCCGCGGCGCGCCCGTTCCACCCCTGAACCCACAAGGCGCTCGATGCAAGCGACAGCAACCCCATGGCGCCCGCCCAGCCGAGCCATCGGGCAAGCCGGGCAAACCGCTCTCCTCGCCTCGCCGCGCGATGGCATACCAGCGCGCCTGCAAGCAACATCGCACATGCGCCTGCGCTCAGCACGATACGGGCCTGCGGCGCATCGACGTGCCAGCCATCCACCGAGCGGGCGTCCCACGCGCCGGCGAGCACGAACCACGCAACAAGCAGAGCGGCCGCGCATCCCGCAAACGAGGGTGGCAGATACGGACGGCATGGCAGCTCGTCTGCCTCTACACGCATATGGACGCCTTGAGCTTCTCGAATTTCTTCTCGCCGATACCGCTTACGCGCATGAGGTCCTCAACCGCGGCAAACGGACCGTTCGCCTCCCGGTCCTCGATGATCGCCTGGGCGGTCGAGGGTCCCACGCCCGGCAGGGCGTCCAGCTCCTCGGCCGTGGCGGAATTGATGTTGACAAGGCCCGATGCAGCCGCCTCGGCCCCTCCCGTAGGCGCGGTGCCTGTCCCCTGCGCAGCCGCTGGCGTCTCACCCGCACGCGGGATATACACCTGCTGGCCGTCGGCGACAGGCGCCGCGCGATTCACACTGGAGGGGTCGGCATCAGCCGCGAGGCCGCCCGCCGCCGCGATTGCATCCTGCACACGGGATCCATCGGGCAGCTCGAATACCCCCGGCGTCGCCACCGCACCGGCAACATCGACCACAATCGGCTCCTCGCGCCCGGCATCCGCCGATCCGCCACCATCCGAACCCTCATCTGCGCGCCCGTCAGCATCATCGCCGCCGGTCTGAGACGCTTTTGCATCCCCTGCCGCATCAGCCGATCCACGTTCGAGCACCACGCCCTGTTCTCCCGCAGCTTGACCCGCGCCGCACAGCGCCGCGCCCACGCACCCGCCCACCAGCAGTGCCACCGCCGCCACGGCGACAGGGCGTTGCCGCAGCAGATGCTGCAGACGCTCCAGCAGCCCCTCGTGTTCATGCACCTGTGCCATGCAACCACCTCCACCTCTATGGTTGCAGGCGCCACGCGCGCTGGGAGCATCAATCCAAATCCGGAATGCATGACCTTACAGATTTCCCGCCCTCATCTAAATCGGGCAGGCCATCGGCCTCACGCAGCCGCACCATGCGCCGCAAGCCCTCCACAGACTCTCCATCAACAACGCTTCTACCTGCGAGAACGATGAACACGAAAAAGAGCCCGCCTGCGCCATCGACACAAGTAGGCTCTTTTCAGCGAAGCAAAAACGGAACCTGTGCACATGCCGGCACGTACAGGCAACCGCATGCAGCAAGAACCGGCAACCGCGCGCGGCAGGCACCAATAACCGATGCCTGCCGCAACCCGGCGGATGCGAAACCATGCAACCGGATAACGGCTCCACGCCCCCGCAGCGCGATCCGGAAACCGCGGACGCGGGCAGCCGTCCCTGCACGCACGCGAGCAGGCGAGAACCCTTACAGCTCCGCAGATGCACCCTCTGCCGCACAAGAGGCCTGCACCGAGGGACGCACATCGCGCGGCGCGAGCGCGGCATGGCGGCGCTTCATCTGTTTCGGCCGATGATAGACCGGCGCGTCGAAATCGATGTACTCGACATGCTCGACAAGCTCATCGATCATCGCCTCGTGGTCGATGAGCTCCCACGCGGCGTGCACGGCATCGAGCTTGGCGTGCGTTTCCGGACGCCGGGGCATGAACAGCGTGCAGCAATCCGGAGCGGTCTGCGTGGAGATGTCGTAGGTGCCGATCTGCTGCGCGCGAGCGATGATCTCCTGCTTATCCGAGCCGATCAGCGGGCGAAAGACCGGCATGTCCACGACCTCGTTGACCGCCATGATGTTCTCGAGGGTCTGCGAGGCCACCTGGCCGAGCGACTCGCCCGTCACGATCGCCTTGGCGCCCTCGATCCGCGCGATGCGCTCGGCCACGGCGTACATGACGCGCCGGTACATGATGACACGCAGGTCGCTGGGGCACGCAAGCGAGATCTGGCGCTGGCAGTCGCCGAAGGGGACCACGTACAGGCGGCCCACCTGGACCGCGGGCGCCAGCGCCTCGATGATGTCCTGGCACAGGTACTCGCTCGTGTCGGCCGTCTGCGGGCGTCCGGAGAAGTGCACGGGCACGCACACGGCCCCGCGGCGCGCAAGCAGCCACGTGGCCACCGGCGAGTCGATACCGGAGGACAGCAGCGTCACGACCTTGCCGGCGCTGCCCTGAGGCAGGCCGCCCACGCCGCGCACGCTCTTGGCGTACACGTAGACGCTGCCTTGGACCACCAGCACATGCACGCAGGCGTCCGGGTCGCGCATCTGGACCTTCTTGTCCGGATATGCCAAGCATAGCGCCTCGCCCACCTGGCGGTTCAGGTCCATGCTCGTGAGCTCGTAGTCGGTATTCGAACGGTGCGCTGCCACCTTGAAGCTCTCGAAGCTACCGAACTCCGCCAGCGCCTTGATCGCCGCCGCATGGTACTCGGCGGGCTCGCGGTTCGTATGAAACGCCAGCGACACGCGCGCCACTCCCGGCACGCGCGCGATGAGGTCAAACGCGCGCTCCGCTTCGCCCGCAACGGAGAAGCTCACCAGGATGTGCCCGGAGATGCGCGTGACGGTCGCCACGGAAAAGGCGGCCAAAGCCGCCTTCAGTGCATCCATGAGCGCGCGCTCGAACCGGGCGCGGTTCTTTCCTTTCAGCCCGATCTCGTGGTAATGGACCAGGCATACGCGGCTCGCCATGCGTTTAGGCTTCCCGCGGGGTCACATGGCCGAGCGCCGTCTCATAGCGCTGCTCGTCATAGGAGATGCTGCCGTCGACGATCTCCTCCATGGCCATGGAGATGGTGTCCTTGCCGGACAGGGCGATGGTGATGTCGTCCACATCCTGCACTGCGAGCACACGGCTGTGCTGACCGCGAAGCATGTTGTTGATGTCGCACGCGCGCTTGGAGGCGAGAGCGGCCAGCAAAAAGCGGTTGTGGTCCGTCTTGTCCAGCAGGTCATCGATACGGGGTTTCACGACTGACACGGAAGATCAGATCCTTTCATAGCGTTGCAGGACGGCAAGCAGCTCGTCGGTGGCGCGGGTGAGGTCGTCGTTGACGATGACCTCGTTATAGGAGCCAGCCAGCGCAAGCTCGCGCTCGGCGTTCGCCATGCGCAGCTCAAGCGATGCGGGGGTCTCGGAACCGCGGCCGATCAGGCGGGCGCGCAGCTCCTCGAGCGACGGGGGCTCGATGAAGATGAGGACCGCATCGGGAAAACGCTCGCGCACCGCCAGCGCACCCTGGACGTCGATCTCCAGGATGAGCGAGCGCCCGGTGGCGAGGTTGCGATCGACCTCGCTGGCCAGCGTGCCATAACGGTGGTTGTGCACCTGCGCCCATTCAACGAAGGCACCGGCCTCCACCCGACGGGAGAACTCCTCATCGGACAGGAAGTGGTAGTTGACGCCATCGACCTCGCCGGCACGAGGCTCCCTCGTGGTAGCGGAAACCGTCAGGCCCAGGTCGTGACGACGCTCGCGCACGCGCGCGACGAGCGTCCCCTTCCCTGCGCCTGACGGCCCGGAAATCACAAAGAGCTTTGGCTCGATGGAGCTCACTTACTTGGTGAGCTGCTCGAGGAGCTGCTCACGCTGGCGGACGCCCAGGCCCTGCACACGGCGGGTGGCGGAGATGCCCAGCTCATCCATGATCTTGGCAGCCTTGGCCTTACCGTAGCCAGGCAGGGACTCGATCAGGGTGGAGACCTTCATGCGCGAGGCGATGGGGTCCTCGGAGTTGAGGACGGACTCGAGCGTGATCTCGCCCTTCTTGATCTTCTCGCGAAGCTCGGCGCGGGCGTGGCGGGCGGCGGCGGCCTTCTCGAGAGCGGCCTTGCGCTGCTCGTCGGTGAGCTGAGGGAGCGCCATGTGAACCTCCAAATACTAGGTTTGACTACAACGAATGAATACGGGTGGCATGCACAGAGGTGCACCCCGAACCTTCAACAGGCACATAGATTAGACGATGCACCATGAAAGTGCAAGCTCAAAGGCCCTATCAGTTTCCACGCGCGCGCATATCCACGAAACGTTCGCGTTGTTTGCGCAGGTTGGAGCTTCAGGACCTACCGGCTGGATGGGGTCTCCACGCCGCAGAGCTCCTCAACGACCGCCTCAAAGGCAGCCACCGGGTCATCTGCGCCGGTCACGGGCCTGCCGATCACGATATGGCTCGCGCCGGCCTCGATCGCCTGCGCGGGCGTGGCCACGCGGGCCTGGTCGCCCAGCTCGGCGCCGGCCGGACGCACGCCCGGCGTGACGATGAGGGCGTCAACACCCAGCAGCGCGCGCATCGCGGCGGCCTCGCGCGGCGAGCACACCACACCGTCGATGCCGCTGGCCTGCGCCAAACGCGCCAGGCGCGCAGCCTGCTCGGCCACCGGCACCCCGACGCCCACCTCGGCAAGCGCGTCTTGGTCCATGCTCGTGAGCACGGTGATCGCCACGAGCTTGGGCCTGCATCCGCGCACCTCAGAGGCGGCCTCGGCGCCCTCGCGGCAGGCGGTGAGCATCGCGCGGGCGCCCGAGCCGTGTACGGACAGCAGGTCTGCGCCGGCGAGAGCCGCTGAACGCGCGGCCCCGCGCACCTGATGCGGGATGTCGTGGAACTTCAGGTCCAGGAAGACCTTGAAGCCGCGCTCGGTGAAGGCCTGCACGATGGCGGGGCCCTCCGCGTAGAACAGCGTCATGCCCACCTTGAGCCAGCGGGCGTGACCGGCCAGCGCATCGGCGAGCTCCAGGGCGCGCGTCCGGTCGCAGTCGATGGCGACGATGATGCGGTCGCGGGCATCGGCCTCTAGCATTCGAAGGCTCCAATCAGCTCGTTGATATCGGCAACGCCCTGGCTCTCGGCCCAGGCCTCGAGCTCGGAGAGGATGCGCACGGAGGCGTCGGGCTCCACGAAGCTCGCCATGCCAACCGACACGCAGGTCGCGCCAGCCAGGATGAACTCGGCCGCATCCTCGCCGGTCATGACGCCGCCCACGCCGCAGATGGGGATGTTCACCGCACGCGCGGCCTCCCACACCATGCGCACGGCGATGGGATGGCACAGCGGGCCGGACAGGCCGCCGGTGGGCTTGGAGAGCTTCGAGCGGCGCGTGTGCACGTCGATCGCCATGCCGGAGATGGAGTTGATGATCGTCAGGCCGTCGGCACCCTCGGCCTCGAGGGCGCAGGCGATCTCGGGCACGCGCACCGGGGCCATCTTGACGAAGAGCGGGCGGTCGGTGACCTGGCGGCAGGCGCGCATGACCTCGGCGGCCCCTTCGGGCGTCGAGCCGCAGGCCGCGCCTCCGGCGGCGATGTTGGGGCAGCTCACGTTGATCTCGAAGCCGGCGGCCCAGGGGGCCAGCTCGCAGAACAGCTCAAGCGCATGCACGTACTCGGCGGTGGAGTGGCCGGCCACCTGGCAGATGACCTGGGTGCCTTGGGAGGTGAGGTCGGCGAGCCACGGACCGTAGTCGGCGGCGAAGGCGCGCACGCCCGGGTTCTGCAGGCCCACGGAGTTCATCATGCCGCCGCGCACCTCGGTCATGCGCGGGGCGGGGTTGCCCGGCCAGGCCTCCGCAGCACAGCCCTTGGTCGTGATGGCACCGAGCCGACTGACATCCATCAACTCGGAGAACTGCCAACCCTGCCCGAACGTGCCCGACGCGGTGTTGATCGGGTTTTTCATCTTCACGCCGCCGAAGTCGACGGCCATCTTCACCTGGCTCACCAGACCACCACCTTGGACGCATCGAACACCGGGCCGCACATGCAGGCGCCCTGCATGCCGTCGACCGTTTCCACATTGCAGGTGCTGCAGGCGCCGAATCCGCAGCTCATCATGCGCTCGAGCGAGGCTTCGCAGAACACGCCGGCGCGCCCGGCCGCCTCGGCGACGCGTTTCATCATGGGACCGGGGCCGCAGGTGGCCACGTAGTCGTAGCCGCCGGATGCCAGCAGCTCCGATGCCGGCTCGGTGCAGAAGCCGCAGGTGCCGACCGAGCCGTCGTCGGTGGCCACGCGCACGCGGCCGCACCCGAGCGCCTCGAACTCCGCCACGCCCACGAGCTTTTCGGCGCACGCCGCGCCCACGCAGGCGTCCACCTCGACACCGGATGCGGCAAGCTGGCGCGCCAGACACAGCACTGGCGGCACGCCGATGCCGCCGCCCACCACGAGCACGCGGCGCGCGCCCGCCGGCACCGACCAGCCGCGCCCACCCGGGCCCAGCAGATCGCCGGTAACACCCGGCGTCCAGGCAGACATCCGGCGCGTGGCGTTGCCCACCACGGCGTACCAGATCTCGACGGTGCCGGCCTGCGCGTCGGCGCTCGCATAGCTCAACGGAATGCGCAGCAGCTCGAAGGCGTTGCCGGGCACGCGCACGTTGACGAACTGCCCGGGTTTGAGCGCAGCTGCAAGACGAGGGGCCGAAATGACGAGCGAGAAGACGCCGTCGGCGATCTTCTCGTTCGATACGACCTCGAAGTCATGCATGCGCGCCGGTGAAGGATTGGGCATGGAAGCTCCCCTCCCCATGCACGGGGCATGGATGGACACATGACGCTGCGCCGCCGCCGGCGATGCGGCGATGCGGCGCAGCCTTCCAAAGCGATGTTAGCAAACCTCACCGCAGGCGAGCGTGCGCACGCCGCCCACGAACACGTCGGTGGCGCGGCCGCAGAGCTCGGCGCCGATGAAGCCCGAGTTCTTGGCCTGGGACACGAAGCCGTCCTCGGTGACGGTCCAGGTCGCGTCGGCGTCGAACACCGTGATGTCGGCGGTGCTGCCTGCCGCGATGGAGACCGGCTCCAGGCCGAGGATCTTGCGGGGCTCGATGGCCATGAGCTCAACCATGCGGGCGAAGCCGATCGTGCCGGTCTTGACCAGGTTGGTGATGACGAGCGCGAGCGAGGTCTCCAGGCCGGTCATGCCGAAGGGAGCCAGCTCGAACTCACGGGACTTCTCCCAGTCGGCGTGCGGGGCGTGGTCGGTCACGATGGCGTCGACGGTGCCGTCGGCCACGCCCGCGATGAGGGCCTGGGCGTCGGCGGCTGTGCGCAGCGGCGGGTTCACCTTCAGGCAGGTGTTGTAGGTGCCGTCGATGGCCTCCTCGGTAAGGAACAGGTGATGCGGGGTGGCCTCGCAGGTCACGGGCAGGCCGCGGTCCTTGGCGGCGCGCACCATCGCAAGGCCGCGCGCGGTGGAGATGTGCTGGATGTGCAGCTTGGCCCCGGTGAGCTCGGCGATCTGGATGTCGCGGGCGATCTGGAGCTCCTCGCCGGCCGCCGGCCAGCCGAGCAGGCCCAGGCGGGTGGACACGACGCCCTCGTTGATCTGACCGTCGCCCACCAGGTCCTCGTCCTGGCAGTGGCTCATGAAGACCTTGCCGAACATCTTGCCGTAGTCCATGGCGCGACGGAGCATGCCCGCGCCCTGGATGCCGCGGCCGTCATCGGTGAAGGCCACGCAGCCGTGCTCGACCATGTCGCCCATCTCGGCGATGATCTCGCCCTTGAGGCCGCGGGTCATAGCGCCGGACGGGTACACGCGGCAGTGGCCGCGCTCGGCGGCAACGCTTTTCACGTACTCGACAACCACGCCGTTGTCGGTCACCGGGTCGGTGTTGGGCATGGAGCACACGCCGGTGAAGCCGCCGCGCGCGGCCGCGGCCGTCTCGGACTCGATGTCGCCCTTGGTCTCGAAGCCCGGCTCGCGCAGGTGCACGTGCATGTCCACGAGGCCCGGCACGAGGTACTTGCCGGAAAGGTCGACAACCTCGGCGCCCTCGGCGGAAAGACCCTCGCCCACCTGGGCGATCTTGTCGCCCTCGACCAGGACATCCATGACGCCGTCGAGCTCCGCAGCCGGATCGACAACGTGGGTGTTTTTAAGAAGCAAGGCCATTATCGGCACCTCCAAGCAGCAGATACAGGGCAGCCATGCGCACGCAGATACCGGCGTAGACCTGGTCGAGGATGACCGAGCGCTCCGGATGGTCGGGCATGTAGGAATCGAATTCGACACCGCGGTTGATCGGGCCGGGGTGGCACACGATCGCGTCGGGGCGCATGAGCGCCTCGCGCTTCTTGGTGAGGCTGAACAGCTTGTGGTACTCGCGCAGGCTCGGGAACGGCGCGCCCTCGAGGCGCTCGCGCTGGATACGCAACATGTAGACCACGTCGAGATCGGGCAGGACGTCGTCCAGGCAGAAGGAGACGTGGTCGGCGCCCAGCACCTCGGGCGCAGGCGGCATGAGGGTGCCGGGGGCCACAACGGTGACCTCGGCGCCCATGATCTTGAGCGCCGGGATCAGCGATCCGCACACGCGGGAGTGGCCGATATCGCCCACGACGCCGACCTTCAGGCCCTCGAAGCTGCCCTTGCGCTCCCAGATGGAGTACAGGTCGAGCAGGGCCTGGGTGGGGTGGCCGTGCTTGCCGTCGCCGGCGTCAATGACAACCGCGGGGCTCGCCTGGGACACGATATGCGGCGCGCCGGCGTGCTTGTCGCGCACGACGATACAGTCGATCTTGTAGGCATCAAGCGTCATGACGGTGTCGATGAGGCTCTCGCCCTTCACCGTGGAGGTGGAGGAGCCACCGAAGTTCAGCGTGTCGGCGCTCAGGCGCTTTTCGGCCAGCTCGAAGGAGCTGCGGGTGCGCGTGGAGGGCTCGTTGAACATGTTGACGATGGTCTTGCCCTTGAGCGTGGGAACCTTCTTGATGGCGCGCTCGTTGACCTCGGAGAAGGCCTTCGCGGTCTTGAGGATCGTCATGAGCTCGGCATCGGAGTACTCCGAGATGTCGATCAGGTGCTTATGGTTGTTGAACACGGGTCTACTCGCCTCCCAACGGCGCGGAGCCCACGCGGGAGCCCTGCTCGACGGACGTGATGTCAACGGAGGTGCGGCCGTCGACCTCCTCCAGGTACAGACGGACGTTCTCCTCGCGCGAGGAGGGGACGTTTTTGCCCACGAAATCGGGGCAGATGGGAAGCTCGCGATGGCCGCGGTCCACCAGCACGGCAAGCTCGACGCGGCTGGGACGGCCGAGATCCATGATGGCGTCGAGCGCGGCGCGGATGGTGCGCCCGGTGTAGAGGATGTCGTCCACGAGCACGATGCGCTTGCCGTCAACGTTGAACGTGATGTTCGTGGCGTGGATGGCCGGTGCGATCTGGGTGAGGTAGTCATCACGGTAGAAGCTGATGTCCAGGCTGCCCAGCGGGACGCGCACCCCCTCGATCCGCTCGATCTCGTCCACGAGCTTCTTGGCGAGCAGGTCGCCGCGCGTCACGATGCCGACAAGCGCGAGGTTCTCGATGCCCTCGTTCTTCTCGACGATCTCGTGCGCGATACGCGTAAGCGCGCGGTTGATCGCGGTCTCGTCCATGATGACCGCCTTCGGTGAAGCCATGCCCATCAAACTCCTTCCAACTCTCCCGCCCCGGCTCGCACCGGGGCATCTGCGGCTGGCGGCGGGATGCCGCCAGCTTTTGTCCTGCGGGAACGAGTCCCGATTTCGACAAAAAACAATGCCCGACCGCTTAGCGCGGTGCGAGCATTCCCACGAGGACCCGCGATGGGCGGGCTATGTATCCTTGCGGGTATCTCGTACGCGCTTAAAGGTCTTTAATATTCTACCGTCCTCTCAACGTATGTCAACAGCGATAATGATTTCAATATTCATCTCATCACATCCCATTTATCTGTGGTTTTCAGAAAATGGGGCGCGGTAGGGACGCGCGCATAGCGCATGCATGCGCAAAGAGAAATGAATATTATCCTTTTGTATATGTATATTTTAGGCAAAAGGTCCCCTCCACCACCGGGTAGGCAGTGAAGGGGGCACATCACTTCATGCGGCCGGCCGCGAAGCTCGCTAACGCACGAGCCGCCCGCCAAGAGGTGCACAGGCCGCGCGAGCGCTCAGAAGGGCGCGGCCGAGACAGCAACCTATCGGTCGTGGTGCCTGCGGCTCACATCGACCGCCGCAGCAGCGAGCGCGAGCGCCCCGGTGCCGGATAGGATCGGTACGAGCAGGGCGACGTCCCCGGTTTCCGCGAGCGTTCCGTTATCTGCGGGTACAGAGGCATCGTCGGACCCGCTCGATGGATTCGAGGCCCCCGCATGCGCTGTAGCCTGATGGGAGCCGGCCTGCGTATCCACCGGAGGCGCAGGCGCCGGATTGGGGCTCGGCTCCGGCTGCGGGGCCGGGTCAGGCCGGGGGTTCGGATTCGGCGAGGGGTCGGGATCTGGCTTCGGGTCGGGCGTTGGCGTAGGTTCCGGATCGGGCGTCGGGCCGGGCTCCGGCTCCGGAGCCGGCACGGAGAAATCGATGACGTAGCGCTCCCCCGCCACGGTATCAAATGAGATGCGGTCGGTCGATGCGCGCGTCACATCGACCGGCGTGCCATCTGCGGCTGTCACGGCAACGTCGCCGATGCCCGCATATTCCCCGGTGAAGGTGCCGCCGGCGCGCGAAGTGATGGCGAACCGCCTAGCCATGCCATCGCTCCAGGCCATATCGACCACAAAGTTGCCGCGCGCCACAATACCGTTCACCTCACCGGTGGCCCACGCCTGAGGCAGGGCGGGCAGAAACTGTGTATAGCCCAGCTGGCTTTGGAGCAGGCATTCATTTATGCCCGCCGTCAGGCCAAAGTTCCCATCGATCTGGAACGGCGGATGGGAGTCCAGCAGGTTGTCCAAAATGCCGTTCGTGTTGCCAGCGATCATCGCGCGAATCAGGCTGTAGGTGACCTCCGCATCGCCGGTGCGCGCCCACATGTTGATCTTGTGCGCCTTCGACCAGCCTGTGCCGCCCAAGCCGCGAATCTTCAGCGTGGTCTTTGCCGCCTCCATCCAGGCGGCGTTGTCCTTGTTGATAAGCGTCCCCGGATACAGGCCGATGAGCTGTGAGGTGTGCCGGTGCAAGGCGCCTTGGTTCGCCGCACCTCCCGCGCCGAAGTTCGGAATCGCTGCTTCGGCCAGGCTGCCAGCCTGTGCACGGCCGGTCGTTGTCTCCTCGAACCATTCCTTCACCTGGCCCTCGGGACCGATGATGATCGGGTCGAGGGCGTCCCGCCGCTCCACCCAGCCCGCGCGCAAGTCGGCATCGACGCCCAGGCGCTCGGAGGCATCGATCGCCATGGAGTACAGCTCCCATACGAGCGACTGGTCGTAGGTCGAACCGTTCACGATGGGACCTTGCTCGGCTGAGAACGACGGGCCCACCACCAGGCGATTCTGATAGGAACTCCACCACAGGAACCCATCCCAGAACACCGCCATCTCGCGCAGCATCGGGTAGATGCGCTCGCGCAGCACGCGTTCATCGCCTGTGAACAGGTACTCGTCATAGGCATTCTGCAGCGCCCACGATGAGCCGGTCACATTCCAGCCATACTCCTGTCCTCCGAAGGGGGCCGTGCATCCGAAGGGGTTGTTCTGCGTGTTGACCAAAAAGCCCCTGCCCTGTCCGATGGGCGTCGCCGCCGCATCGGTTGTCGCCATCCCCGCCGAGCGCTCAGCCGTGATGCGACCGGGCACCACCAGCGATTCGAGATAGTCGGTGAACACCGAGCCGCACTCGGCAAGGTTGGTCTGGTAGGCGGGCCAGTAGTTCATCTGCACGTTCACGTTGAAGTGGAAGTCGGCGCCCCAATAGCGGTTGGCGCTGCCCATCATCCAGATGCCGCACAGGTTGCTGGGCAGCTCGTCGCCTGCGCGCGAGGACGCAATCGTGAGGTAGCGGCCGAACTGGTAGACGAGCTCCTCGGCCGCACGCGAGGTCGTGCCGGCGCGATACTGCGCCATGAGCTGGTCGGTGGGTACCTCCGGACACGTGCCGCCCAGATCGAGGTCGACGCGCGAGAACAGCGCGGCATAGTCCGCAACGTGAGCACGCAGTAGCTCGTCGTAGCTACGCGTCGAAGCCCGCTCCAGGCGCTCAGAGAGCTCGGCATGAAGTTCCTCGGCGGATTGCCCGCTGCGGTAGGTGGGATAGGCGTTTTGATAATCGGTGCCCGTTGCGTATACGATCGTGACGGCGTCTGCCTTGCGGACCCGTAGGCGACCGGCGGGGTCGGCCTCCACGCTACCGCCATCGGCCACGACGCGCGCCTGCATCTCGCAGCGCATCCCGTTGTCGACAACCGCTCCGCTCAACGTAAGCGCCCGGCCCTCGGCACGCGCCGTGCACGCAAGACCCTGGGCCGCGCGCGCCGCCAGATCGAACGACAGCATTCCGGGCTCCGACGCCTCCAGGCGAATGGCAACGACGCCGTCGGGATGGCTCGCGAAGTAGTGACGTTCGTAATGGACGCCGCCTGCGTTGAAGTGGACCGAGGCCGTGCCCGTGGTGAGGTCGAGATCGCGCACATAGTCCTCGGCCCGGTCCAAGGGCGCAGCGCTCACCGAGAAGTCGAGCAGCAGGTCCCCGAAATCCTGGTAGGACCCCATCCCGTCGCCATCGCCCCATACTTCCTGCGGCGTGCTGGTACCCAGCGGGAAGATCGAGGTCGTGTGGTCGTCGAGCTTGGTGCGCAGGGCGTCGAGCTGGCCTTTGGTTACGGCAACGTCACGGTTGCCGCCATCGTAGGATGGGCGCGACGGAGCCGGACCACCGTTCCACAGCGTCTTATCGTTGAAATGGATCTGCTCGCGCTCGGGCTGGCCGAACAGGATGGCGCCCGTGGTCCCGTTACCAATCACGAGCGCGGTGTTCTCCCAGCTCTCGGGTGAACCCGGCTGCGTGTACCACATGCGCAAGGCATTGCCGTTCGATGCCGGCGCGCATGCGCTGGCGGCTTGCCGGGTTGCGCTGTGGCCCGACGGCGCGTCCTGGGCATAGCCCTGCGGTGCACATGCAAGCAGTCCTGCGACAACAAGCAGGGCCGCAACCAGTGCGGTCGTTTTTCTCATGCTCCCTACACCCCCGGTGTCTGAATGCTAGAGGGCCCTCGCTGCAGCGATTGCGAAGGCCCCATGTCCCCAGCATTGTGCACTCAGATGCCCATGGAGGTGGTGGGTATTCGGCAAACGGTCGCCGATGACGGGTAGGCGGCATGTCGAGGCGAAGCGCTGTATCTTTGACCATATGCCCCAGCTGCCGCCTGCCGAGTCGACGGCGCGGTGGCGCACGGGGCCGATGGTCGCTACCGCGCCTACTGACCCTGGGCGGCGTAGCGGGCCTCGGCCGCCGCCTTGGCCGGGCGCCACCAGGACTCGTTGTCGCGGTACCACTGGATCGTCTCGGCCAGGCCGGCGGCGAAGTCGGTATGCGAGGGCTCCCAGCCGAGCTCGCGGCGGAGCTTCGTCGCGTCGATGGCGTAGCGCCGGTCGTGGCCGGGGCGGTCGCGGACCCGGTCGAAGCCGTCCTCGTCGCGGCCGAAGCATTTGAGGATCTCGCGCAGAACGGTGAGGTTGTCCCGCTCGCCGTCGGCGCCGATGAGGTAGG
>CABRHH010000021.1 GCA_902470695.1 uncultured Collinsella sp. | reverse complement strand
CCGCGGCCCGCCCGCCGGGCCCGCGCGGCCTGCCGCGCCCGCCGGCCCGCAGCCCGCTCTGCGCCAGACGCCCGCTCTTCGCATGGACCCTCACAACCCGGAATGGCATCCGGCCCCGCTCGGCCGCTTGCCGCCATCTTGCTCGGACCGCCGTCGCGCCGCCTTCACCGCGCCGCACGAACCCGGTCCGCAGATTCGACCCGGAAGGGGGTTCGCCCCCGTTCCGCGTAAGAGGGGTGAGTCGCATGACCATGCTGACCCGTACGATGATTTCCCGCGCGCCCCGGGTGCGCAACCAGCTGGCGGAGTTCGTTCGCACCGCTGCGATCGAGGACATCCGCATCCGCTTCGGCACCGGCGAGGGAGGCCTGACGCCTGAGCAGGTCGCCGCCGCGCGCGAGGAGTTCGGCGAGAACGTGGTGTCCTCGCGCAACCAGGACACCCTCGCCTGGCGCGTGCGCCGCGCCGTCGCCAACCCGTTCATCCTCATTCTCGTGCTGCTCATGGCGCTGTCCTGGCTGACCGACGTGCGCCTGGCCGACCAGCCCGACTACACCAAGATCGTCATTTTGGGCGTCATGGTGGTGTGGTCGGTGGTCATGCACGTGCTGCAGGAGTCGCGCTCGGCCGCCTCGGCGGCGCGCCTGCTGTCGCTGGTGGGCAGCACCTGCGCGGTGATCCGCCAGCCGGACGGCGAGCGCGAGGTGCCGTTCTCCGAGCTGGTGTGCGGCGACATCGTTCGCCTTGCCGCCGGCGACCTGGTCCCAGCCGACCTGCGCCTGATCGAGTCAAAGGACCTGTTCGTGAACGAAGCCTCGCTCACCGGCGAGTCCGAGCCGCGCGAGCTGGTGAGCGCCCGCGGCGACATGGCCCGGATGGGCTCGACGGTCGTGTCGGGGGCCGCCATGGGTATCGTGTGCCTTACCGGCAACGGCACCCTGCTGGGTTCCATGGCCAAAGACATCTCGGCCCGTCCGCCCAAGACCTCGTTCGAGAAGGGTGTCGAGGGCGTCTCGCGGGTGCTGCTGGGCTTCATGCTCGTCATGGTGCCGGTGGTGTTCATCCTGTCGGGCCTCACCAAGGGCAGCTGGGTGGGCGCGTTCGTGTTCGCCCTGTCGGTGGCGGTGGGGCTCACCCCCGAGATGCTGCCCACCATCGTCACGACCTGCCTGGCGCGCGGCGCGCAGGTGATGAGCCGCAAGAAGGTCATCATCAAGAGCTTGGACGCCATGCAGAACCTCGGCTCGATCGACGTGCTGTGCACCGACAAGACCGGCACGCTCACCGTCGACCGCGTGGTGCTCGAGCGCTATCTCAACGTGGCAGGCGACGACGACGAGCGGATCTTACGCCACGCCTGGCTGAACAGCCGCTATCAGACCGGCCTCAAGAACCTCATGGACCGCGCCATCATCGCCCGTGCCACCGAGGTCCTGGCCCGCGACGGCGCGCTGCGCTTCGAGGACGCCTACGAGAAGGTGGACGAGATTCCCTTCGACTTCGACCGTCGCCGGATGTCGGTGCTGGTGCGCGATAGCTCCGGCAAGGAGCAGCTCGTGACCAAGGGCGCCGTCGAGGAGGTGCTGGGCTGCTGCGCTTTCGCCGAGTGGGGCGGCCGGGTGGTGCCGATGACCGACGAGATGCGCGAGCGCGTGCGCGCCGCCGCGCAGCGCCTGAACGCCGATGGCATGCGGGTGCTGGCCGTGGCGCAGAAGACCGGCGCGGCAGCCGGCGAGCTCACGGTGGCCGACGAGGCTGAGATGGTGCTCATCGGCTACCTTGCCTTCCTCGACCCGCCCAAGGCAAGCGCCGCCCCGGCCATCGCGGCGCTGGCGTCCCACGGGGTGACCTGCAAGGTGCTCACCGGCGACAACGCGGCGGTGGCGCTGTCGGTGTGCCGGCAGGTGGGCATCGACGCCGCGCACGCGGTGACGGGTGCCGAGGTGGACGCCATGGACGACGCGCAGCTGCGCGCCGCAGCCGAGCGCGAGCGCGTGTTCGCCAAGCTCAGCCCCTCGCAGAAGGCACGCGTGGTGCGTGCCCTGCGCGAGGGCGGCCACGCGGTGGGCTTCATGGGCGACGGCATCAACGACGCCGCGGCGCTCAAGGTGGCCGACGCGGGCATCTCGGTGGACACGGCGGTGGACATCGCCAAGGAGACGGCCTCGGTGATCCTGCTGGAGAAGGACCTCGGCGTGCTGGAGGACGGCATCGTGGAGGGGCGGCGCACCTACGCCAACATGATCAAGTACCTGAAGATGACCGCGAGCTCGAACTTCGGCAACATGCTGTCGATGCTGGTGGCCTCCGCGCTGCTGCCGTTTCTGCCCATGGCCTCGCTGCAGCTCATCCTACTCGATTTGGTGTACAGCGTGACGTGCTTCGCCATCCCATGGGACCGCGTGGACAACGAGATGCTCGCCGCGCCTGCCCGCTGGGACGCGCGCGGCGTGGTGCGCTTCATGGTGTGGGTGGGTCCGGTGAGCTCGCTTCTGGATATCGCGACGTTCGCGCTGCTCTACTTCGCGGTGTGCCCGCTGGTCCTCGGCGCGCCCTTCGCCGCGCTCGACGACGCGGGCCGGGCGCTGTTCGCGCTCGTGTTCCAAACCGGCTGGTGCATCGAGTCCATGTGGACGCAGACCTTCGTGGTGCACCTGGTGCGCACGGCCAAGGTCCCGTTCGTGCAGAGCCGTCCCGCGCCGGTGTTGCTGGCGGCGGGTGCGGCCGGGGTGCTCCTCATGACCGTGCTGCCCGCCACGCCGCTCGGCGCCCCGTTCGGCTTGGTCGACCTGCTGCCGGTGTGGTATGTGTCGGCCGTGGCTGCGGCGGTGCTCATCTACGCGCTGCTCATGAGTGCGGTGAAGCGCCTGTACGTGCGCCGGTACGGCAGCTGGCTGTAAAGGTGGCGGAACCGACGCTGGCCGCAGGGCTGCGCCGGCACCGGACGCGAGGCCGCGGCGGTGCTGGTGGTCGCAAGGCCGCTGCGGGGTCGGTGACCAGGCCCCCGCCGCGGCAGGCCCGCCCGGCTCCTGTCGCAGCAGGCCCGCTCGCTTCCCGCCGCGCCCCTGCCGCGACCCACCCACCTGGCTCCCGCCGCGCCCCCGCCGCGCCCGGCCCAACGCACAACATCTAGGTCCGACGCCCCCGTGCGCGCCGGATCGGCAGCGGCGGGGGAGATGTTGTGAAGTTTCGGGCGCCGGCGGCCTGCGCCCGGTTCCGCATCGCTGCAGGTTGAGCGCCTATGTGACACCTGTCTCCAACATCCGGTTAATGTGAATCGAAATCAGCACATTGCGATGACCTGCAAGAACACAACCGGTAGTGTTGAAGCCAGAAAACTCCACCAGATATTGTGAGCTGGATAGCGTATCATAGAGATAGCTGAAAGACGTAAGGCCCCGGGGGCGCGGTGTATCACGGCGCGGTCCCGGGGCCTTCGGTGCGATATGCGCCCGGGTTGCAGCCGTCGGGCGCGGTGCGTGAAAGAGGAAAGGGAGCGCGGTCATGAAGATCATCAAGCGGAGCGGTTCTGAGGTCACCTTCGACCTCCAGAAGATCATCCACGCCATCAAGGCGGCCAACACCGAGGTCAAGGCCGCCGACCGCCTGACCGAGCGTCAGGTGGTTTACGCCGCGCAGAACGTCGAGGACAAGTGCTCCGCCGCCGGCCACACCGTGTCGGTCGAGGAGATCCAGGACATGGTGGAAGACGAGCTCATGGCGCTCGACCGCTACGAGGTGGCCCGCCGCTACATCATCTACCGCTACGTCCAGGGTCTGAAGCGCACCAAGAACACCACCGACGACAAGATCTTGTCCCTCATCGAGTGCAACAACGAGGAGGTCAAGCAGGAGAACTCCAACAAGAACCCCACGGTCAACTCGGTGCAGCGCGACTACATGGCCGGCGAGGTCTCCAAGGACCTCACGCAGCGCGTCCTGCTGCCCGCCGAGGTGGTCAAGGCCCACAACGAGGGCATCATCCACTTCCATGACTCGGACTACTTCGCCCAGCACATGCACAACTGCGACTTGGTGAACCTCGACGACATGCTGCAGAACGGCACGGTCATCTCGGGCACCTTGATCGAGCGCCCGCACAGCTTCTCCACCGCCTGCAACATCGCCACGCAGATCATCGCGCAGGTGGCCAGCTGCCAGTACGGCGGCCAGTCCATCTCGCTGACGCACCTGGCTCCGTTCGTGGACGTGAGCCGCCAAAAGATCCGCCGGCAGGTCGAGGCCGAGCTCGCCGAGCTGGGCTTCGAGGCACCCGAGAAGAAGGTGGCCGAGGTCGTGGAAACCCGCCTGCGCGACGAGATCCGCCGCGGCGTGCAGACCATCCAGTACCAGGTCGTCACCCTCATGACCACGAACGGCCAGGCGCCGTTCGTCACGGTGTTCATGTACCTCAACGAGGCGCGCGACGCCGCCGAGAAGCGCGATCTGGCCATGATTATCGAGGAGACCCTGCGCCAGCGCTACGAGGGCGTGAAGAACGAGGCGGGCGTGTGGATCACGCCTGCGTTCCCCAAGCTGATCTACGTGCTGGAGGAGGATAACGTCCGCGAGGACTCCGAGTACTTCTACCTCACGCAGCTGGCCGCCAAGTGCACCGCCAAGCGCATGGTGCCCGACTACATCTCCGAGAAGAAGATGCGCGAGCTCAAGCTCTCGAAGGGGGAGACGGAGGGCAACGGCGACTGCTACACCTGCATGGGTTGCCGCAGCTTCCTCACGCCCGACCGCTCCGGCAATGGCTACGGCAACGTGGCCCGCGCCAAGAACTACGAGCCGGGGCGCCCCAAGTACTACGGCCGCTTCAACCAGGGCGTCGTGACCATCAACCTGCCCGACGTGGCCCTGTCCTCGCATCAGGACATGGACGAGTTCTGGAAGATCTTCGACGAGCGCCTGGAGCTGTGCCACCGCGCCCTGCGCTGCCGCCACGAGCGCCTGCTGGGCACCCTGTCCGACGCCGCGCCGATCCTGTGGCAGTACGGTGCGCTGGCGCGCCTGGACAAGGGCGAGACGATCGACAAGCTGCTCTACGGCGGCTACTCCACCATCAGCCTGGGGTACGCGGGCCTGTACGAGTGCGTGAAGTACATGACCGGCGCCTCGCACACCGATGAGGCCGGCACGCCGTTCGCCATGGCCGTGATGCAGCGCATGAACGACAAGTGCAACGAGTGGAAGGCCGCCGAGGACATCGACTACTCGATCTACGGCACGCCGCTGGAGTCCACCACCTACAAGTTCGCCAAATGCCTGCAGCGCCGCTTCGGCGTGGTGCTGGGCGTGACGGACAAGGGCTACATCACCAACAGCTATCACGTGCATGTCACCGAGGAGATCGACGCCTTCGACAAGCTCAAGTTCGAAAGCCAGTTCCAGCGTCTGTCCCCGGGCGGCGCCATCTCCTACGTCGAGGTGCCCAACATGCAGGACAACCTCAAGGCCGTCATCCGCGTGATGCAGTACATCTACGACAACATCATGTACGCGGAGCTCAACACCAAAAGCGACTACTGCCAGGAGTGCGGCTACGACGGCGAGATCCGCATCGTGGAGGACGACGGCAAGCTCGTGTGGGAGTGCCCCAAGTGCGGCAACCGCGACCAGGAGAAGCTGAACGTGGCGCGGCGCACCTGCGGCTACATCGGCACGCAGTTCTGGAACCAGGGGCGCACCGAGGAGATTCGCGATCGCGTGCTGCATCTGTAAGGTACGGTCCCGGCGGGGTCCATGCGGATGAGCCGCGCAAACGTCCTCGGAGGGTCGCCTTTGGCGGCCCTCCTGCGGAATGTTTGCTCTTGCTCATCTGCATGGACCCCTGCCCTTATCAGCACAGGGATGCTTGTATGATGGGGTAATTTGGCTCTCGGTTAATATGAGGAGAGATGGTGACGATGATTCATTTCTCTGCAGCGTTTAGGGCGACATCACGTGAAGAGTTTCATAGGCACGGCCTCTGTAGCGACACGGACCAGGCGGCGTATGAGGAACGCGTAGGAGCGTGTATCCGCAACGGCAGGTCCGATGTGGCAGGGGGTCGAGTGATCGAGGGCTTAGAGGCGCTTGACGAGAAGATGATGCGCTCATGAACTACGCAGAGATCAAGAGCTTCGATATCGCCAACGGCGAGGGGGTGCGCACGACGCTGTTCGTGTCCGGCTGCCGGCGCGGGTGCCCGGGGTGCTTCAACGAGCTCGCGTGGAATTTCGCGGCGGGCAGGCCCTTCACGCACGAGGTCGAGGAGCGGATTATCGAGAGCTTGCGGCCCGATTATGTGGACGGTCTCACGCTGCTGGGCGGCGAGCCCATGGAGCCCGAGAATCAGGCGGGGCTCGTGGACTTTGTCGAGCGGGTGCGTGAGGAGTTCCGGCGCGGATGCGGCAAGACCATCTGGTGCTTCACGGGCGACGTGTGGGATGTGGAGCTCGTGGCGGGCGGTCGGCATCACACCGAGGTGACCGATCGGCTGCTCGCGTGCGTGGATGTGCTGGTGGACGGCCCGTTCGTGCAGCGCCTTCACGACATATCGCTGCGCTTCCGCGGCTCGTCCAATCAACGCCTGATCGATATGCCGGCAACGCTGGCGGCGCTGGCGGCGGGGGAGGCTCCCGCGGACGCCGTGCGCCTGTGGCAGGACGCCGAGGTGTACACGACGCATTCGATGTAGGCAGGCGCGCGTGGTAGGATGGGCTGACGAACGTTTGCGGAAAGCGGGTGCGATATGGTCGATCAGGACAAGGTGCGCGAGGGGATTCGCCTGCTGCTCGAGGGCATCGGCGAGGACCCGACGCGCGCGGGGTTGCTCGAGACGCCCGACCGCGTGGCGCGCATGTATACCGAGCTGTGCGCCGGCATGGACGAGCGCGCGTCCGACCATCTCGCCAAGACCTTTCCCTGTATAGCCGATGACCTGGTGATCGAGCGCGACATCACCTTCTATTCGCTGTGCGAGCACCATCTGCTGCCCTTCTACGGTACGGTGGCGGTGGGCTACATCCCGCGCGGACGCGTGGCGGGTCTGTCCAAGCTGGCGCGCACCGTAGAGGTGTTCGCCCGTCGCCTGCAGCTGCAGGAGCAGCTGACGGCACAGATCGCCGACGCACTCATGGATGAGCTCGTATGCGCCGGCACCATCGTCTATATCGAGGCGGAGCATATGTGCATGACCATGCGCGGCGTGCAGAAGCCCGGGACCAAAACGGCCACGCTCGCGCGCCGCGGCGTGCTTGCAGCCGATCCGGCTCTCGAGGCGCGCTTCTTCCAGATGCTGGGGCGTGCGTAATGGCCCTGCCTGAGGTGCGGGAAGTATTCGAGGCCATGCCGCGGGTGGACGCTTTGGTGCGCCACCCGCGCTTTGCGTGCGACCTGGCGCGCCTGGAGGAGCTCGAGCGCGACCGCCCATGGTGCCGGCACGGCCTGCCGCATCTGCTCGACGTGGCGCGCATCATGTGGATTGCCGCCCTGGAGCACGGCTGGGCGGCGCCGGTGGGATGCGGGGTACGCGACGTCCCTGCCGGAGGCTGCGGGGCGCCGACCGTTGCCGCTGCCGCCGACGCCGCGACCGATGCGCGCGTCGCGTGCGCCAGCGCGGCCACCTCGTGCGCATGCGGCGCGGCTGCGCCCCCGTTCGCGCGCGATGTGGTCTATGCCACGGCGCTGCTGCACGACATGGGACGCGTCGCGCAGTACGAGACCGGCGAGCCGCATCATGCGGCCGGCCAGCGCTATGCGCGCGAGCTGCTCGGCGCGCTTGCCGGCCCGGCGCACTTCACGGCTTCAGAGATCGATGCGGTCGCGTGCGCCGTCGGCGCGCACCGTTCGGGTGGCGTACGCACTGCAGCGGCCCCTGCCGTCGCGACGCTTGCAGATCTGCTGCGCGCATCCGACAAGGCCGCGCGTGCATGCTGGTCCTGCCCGGCGCGCGCAACCTGTTGTTGGCCGCCCGAGAAGATGAACGAAACGTTGCGCGTCTAGCGCCCGGCACCCCCCTGTGCGCCCTGAGCTGTCTTTCGATCGAAAGGATGTTCCCATGTCCGATATGAAGCACTTGCCTCAGCAGGCTACGCCCACCGAGGGGGCCGCCTTGGCGCGCTGCTCCGCCGCGGTGCCGGATGCGCGCCGCCAGATCGTCCGCGCGGAGGCGCTCGATCTCTCCGGTGTCGACCGCATCGTGATCGAGGGGCTCGAGGTGTTCGCCAACCACGGGGTCTATCCGGAGGAGAACGAGCTCGGGCAGAAGTTCATCGTCACGCTGACGCTGTTCGCCGACCTCGCCGCCGCCGGCGCCCATGACGACCTGGACGCCTCGATCGACTATGGGGCGGTGTGCCATGAGGTCGAGCGGCTGCTGCGTCAGCGCACCTTCAAGCTGATCGAGGCGGCCGCCGAAAGCGTGGCGTCCGAGCTGCTGGACCGCCACGAGCGCCTACTGGCGGTGCGCGTGCGCCTGGAGAAGCCCTGGGCGCCGGTCGGCCTGCCGCTGCGCACCGTGGCGGTGGAGGTCGAGCGCAGCCGATAGGGTCGGGTGCCGGGCGGGTGCGGCCCTCGGCGTGTGCGGCCCTCGGCGTGTGCGTGCCGGCTCGCGCGGGAGCAGTTGCGCAGCCGCTCCTCCGTATGGGCGCGCCGCGGCACAGGTGCGCCGGCGTGCGTTCGCCGGCGTCTTCGCGCCCGCGTTCGACCTGCGCTGGAAGCCGCCTCCCGGCACCCCACCGCCATCCGATTCGCGCTCCTCGGGGCCTGCGGGTGCCGGACACGCTACCATAGATGGGATTGGCAGATTTTCCATCTGAAAGGTAACGGTATGAATCAACCCGTTCAAGCGGTCATCGGCGTCGACGACCGCGTGCCGCCGGCGCGCGCCATCCCGCTGGGCATCCAGCACATGATGAGCATGTTCGGCTCCACGGTGCTCGTGCCCGTCTTGACCGGCCTCGACCCCAACGTGGCCATCATGTGCTCGGGCATCGGCACCATCTGCTACCTGCTGGTGACCGGCAACAAGATCCCCAGCTATCTGGGCAGCTCGTTCGCCTTCATCAGCCCCATCATCGCCGTGGGTGCAACCCGCGGCCTGGCGGCGGCGATGTCGGGCGTGATCGTGGCGGGCCTGGTGTTCCTCGCGGTCGCGGGTATCGTCAAGCTCGTGGGTGCCGGCTGGCTCGACCGGCTGCTGCCGCCGGTGCTCGTGGCGTCGGTCATGGTCGTGATCGGCGTCGGGCTGTCGGCAACGGCGGCCAACATGGCGTTCATGGAAACCGACGCGTCCGGGACCTCGGTGTTCTCGGGCGTCGGTACGCTCGTGGCGGCCATCACCCTGTTCTCGGCCGTGGTGTTTTCCGGCCGGCGCGGCATCGTCGGAACGGTGCCGGTGCTGTTGGCCATCATCGTGGGCTACGTGGTGTCGGTGGCCCTCAACATGGTCGATTTCGAGCCGGTCGCCCAGGCGGCTTGGATCGGCTTGCCCAGCATCAGCATGCCGGTGTTCGATGCCGGCGCCATCGCGCTCGTGGCGCCGGTGGCGATCGTGGTGGTGATCGAGCACATCGGGCATCTGCTCGCCGTGGGCGAGATCGTGGGCCGCGATTACCGCGCGCTGCTGCCGCGCTCGCTTGCCGGCGACGGCCTGTCCTGCGTGATCTCCGGTTTCCTCGGCGGCCCTCCCACCACCACGTACGCCGAGAACATCGGCGTGATGAGCGTGACGCGCGTGTATGCCACCCAGATCTTCTGGTATGCCGGCGCCTTCGCGCTGGTGGTGGGCGGTTTCTGCCCGAAGCTCGCGGCGCTCATCAACTCGATCCCCAGCCCGGTCATGGGCGGCGTGTGCCTGCTGCTGTTCGGCCTCATCGCCTCGAACGGCTTGCGCATGTTCGTGTCGAACAAGGTTGATTTCGACATCAACCGCAACCTCATGATCGCCTCGGTCGTCATCATCCTGGGCGTGGGCATGGAGACCTCGGGCATCTCTATCCCGCTGGGCGATTACACGCTGCCCGGCATGGCCACCTCCACGCTCGTGGGCATCCTGCTCAACCTGGTGCTGCCGCAGCCCGCCGACGCGACGGTGGCGGGAAAGGCCGACGCGACGGCTGAGGAGGCCGGTGCGGCGGCCGAAAAGACCGATGCGATGACGGAGCACACCGCGTCGTAGGGTTCGGCGTCAGGCGTGCCCGCCGACGCAGTTCGTATGGCGCTGCTTCGCATGGCGCCGGCGGATACAACACACCTCCCGGCACCGGGGGCCGCGATGCGCGCTCCTGCCTGCTGGGAGGTGTTTTTTGTGCTGCTGCCTTTTGCCGTGTCTGTGGATGCTTGAGCCGGGTGGCGCCTGCATCTGCCGCGCGCACAGGCGCCCCGTTACAGCTCGATGATGCAGGTGAACGTGTGCGCGTCGGGGGTTTCGATGCGGGCGCGGCCCCGATGCGCCTCGGCGATGGCGCGCACGGCCGCAAGGCCGATGCCCGAGCCGCCGGTTGCGCTGCTGCGGGCCTCGTCGGCGCGGTAGAAGCGCTCGAAGAGCCGGTCGAGGTCGCCGGTGGGAACCTCGTCGCAGCGGTTGCGCACGCTGATGCGCCGGTGCCGCCCTGCCGCGGCAAGGGTGAGCTCGATGGTGCTGCCCGGGCTCGCATAGCGCATGGCGTTGTCCAGCAGCAGCTCCGTGGCCTGCCCGATCGCGGCGGCATCGGCGTGTGCGGCGAGGTTCGGCTCGATGTTCACCGCAAGCGTCCGGCCCGCGGCAAGCGCGACCGCCCGATAGGGTTCGGCGGCGGCAGCCACGGTTTCGGACAGGTCGATCGAGGCGAGGTCCAGGGCGGCCCCCTCATCCATCCGGGCGAGCAGCACGAGCCGCTCGGTGAGCGCGCTCAGGCGCTCGACCTGCGTATGAATGCTCGCGGTCCATTCGCTTGCCCCCGCCGTCAACTCAACGACCTCGCAGGAGGCGTCGATGATCGACAGCGGCGTCTTGATCTCGTGGCTCGCGTCGGTGATGAAGCGCTTCTGCTTCTCGTAGCTCTCGACGATGGGCCGCACCGCCATGCGCGCAAGGCCCATCGTGAGCGCCAGCACCAGCAGCCAGCCGATGGCGCTCACGCCGGTGCTGGCAACCAGGAAGGTCCTGAAGGTGTCCAGGTCGCGCGAGCAATCCAAGAACACATAGAGGGTCCTGTCCGTCTCGGCCGCCTCCTTGTCCGCGGCGTCTGCCGCGCCGCTGCCGGTTTGCGAGCCGCCGGCCGTCCCGTCGGCCGCCGTGCTCGCATCAGCTAGCGAGGAGCTGTCCTCATTCGCCGCGCTCGCATTCCCCTGCACGGCCCGATACCGGTAGCTGCCTTGGAAGCCCTCCTGTGCCCCCGCGTTCGCCAGGGCCTTCGCCCAGCTTGCCGCCTGGTCGGCGTCGACGGCGGCGATGTGGGAGGTGTCGGTGTCCACGACCGTGCCGTCGGCGTCGAGCGTGACGGTGAAGAAGCGCGTCTCGAACGGCGTCTCGGGCGAGAGCTTGCCGGGGCCGTCGGGCGCGTTCTCGGCGGCTGCGGCCTCGGCGGGTGCGGCGGTGTCCTGGTTGGGCTGCGGCAGGCCGCCGTTGTGCGCGGCGATCAGGTCGAGTCGGCGCTCGGCTTGATCGACGACGTTCAGCCAGTTCGCCACGTTGATGGCCGCGATGATGCCCGCCAGCACGATCGAGACCGCGAGCATGGTGGCGAGGATGAACTTGCGCCGCAGGCGCCGGGCCATGTTCATCGCGCACCGTCCCCGGCGACCTCGATGGTGTAGCCCTGCCCGCGAGCGGCGCGGATGCGCACGTCGGTACCGCATGCGGCGAGCTTTTTGCGCAGGTAGGAGATGTAGACCCATACGACGTTCGCGTCTTCGGGGGCGTCGTCGCCCCATATGGCGAGCAGCAGCCGCTCCGTGGCGATCTTGGTTCCCGGACGCGCCATGAGCTGCTCGAGCAATTCGAATTCGCGGTTGGAGAGGTGCTCGACCCCGCTCGGGCCGGCGAGCGTGCGCGCGCTGCGGTCGAGCCGGGCGGTACCCACCACGAGCGCATCCCCTGCGGCGGTGACGGGGCGCGTGAGGGCGCGGATGCGGGCCATGAGCTCCTTGGCGGAAAACGGCTTGGTGAGGTAGTCGTTGGCACCGGCATCGAGACCGCAGACCTTGTCCTCCACCTCGCTTTTGGCCGTGAGCATGATGATGGGCACCTGGATGCCGTGCGCCCGGGCGCGCCGCACCACCTCGATGCCGTCCATGCCCGGCATCATGATGTCGAGGATGGCGGCGTCGAAGGAGCGCTCGGTCAGCGCCGCCAGCGCGCCGGGGCCGTCGAGGACCGCCTGCACGCGGTAGCCGCTGTGCTCGAGTATGGTGACCAGCGCGTTGGAAAGGGCCTGTTCGTCTTCGGCGAGCAACAGCTGCATGGCGTCTCCTTGGGGCATAGATTCGTTTTGCGGCCGTTTCAGCATCTGTGACATGGCGCACCGGTGCTCAACAAGGCCGCCTTCGATGATACCTCCGGCGCCTTGCCCGGGGGCAAACCTAAGAGCTTCCTTAACAGTGCGCCGCGGCGGGCGCGTCCTCGCTGGTCGTACCTGAGCGCAACCTTAGGGTTGGCGCGCGGCGGCATCGGGGTGCCGTTCGGGGCGGTACAACGGTGGTGCAGCGCGCACGTCCGGACCGGTACCCGGGCCTGCGCGCCGCACGAGCCCATACGCGCCGGCGCATCTGCGCGCCGGCGTCGATGAAAGGAAGGTACGTCGATGGATTGGCGAGACGAGAGCACCCGCACGGCGATGGCGGGACAGGTGGTGGAAGGCGGCGCTGCGCGAGCGGGCACGGGGCCTGCCGGGTCGGTTGCGGCAGCGCCCGCCTCGACCGCATCGAATGTGGCGAGCGCTGCCGGCACGGCGGCGCCCGAGGTGTCGGCGACGGCCACGGCGCAGGGGGCTGCCGCGACGGGAACGACGGCGGGGTCCGGCGCTGCCCCGGCGGCGGGCCGACACGCGGCGGGCGCGGGGCACCTCGATGAGGCATCGGTGCCCGAGGTGTCACGTGCGGCGGCTCCGGACGGGCCGGCGCGGCAACCGGGCCAGGGCGCGCCTGCTGCCAGCGGTTCTGCCGCCAGCCCGCTCGCCCGGCGCACGCTGGTGCTCCTCGGGGCGGCGGCGCTCGTGTGCGGGCTGGTGGGCGGCGTGGTCGGCGGCGTGGCCGCCTCGGCCATGGGGCTGGGCACGCAGGCCTCCGCGTCGGCGTCGGCTGCGGGCCCCGGCTCGCAGCAGGCCGTCGGCATGGGCGGCACCGGCGGCGCGGGTATCGGGCCGGGTGCGACGGGCGGCACGGACGGCACCTCGGGCGGCTCGACGTCGGCTGACGGGGCTGCGCAGGATTCCGGTACGGCCCCGGCGGATGGCGCCGGCGGCACTGAGTCCAACACGGACGGGGCAACAGAGGATGCCTCGGGCGGGCAGGCAGACGGGAGCGAGAGCACCGACACCGCATCATCGACCACGACGACCACGGCGGTCGCGCTGAATACGAGCGCTGCCGCGGGCTCCTCGACAACCCTCATCGCATAGGAAGGTGATCCATATGGCAACCATACGACCGAATATCCTTGGCGGCGCGGTGCATGCCGCCGGCGAGCGGGTAGCCGATCTGCAGCTGGTGGGCGCGGCGCGCGAGGTGGATGTGGACATCGTGGTCCCCATGTATAACGAGCAGGTCGAGCTCGGCTCCTCGATCATCACGCTCGTGGACTATCTGCGCTCGCTTGCCGGAAGCGCCGCGGCCTTCAGCTGGTGCGTGGTCATCGCCGACAACGCGAGCACCGACCGCACCTGGCAGCTGGCCTGCTCGCTGGTAGCATCGTATCCCGACGAGGTGCGCGCCGTGCGCATCCCGCGCAAGGGCCGCGGCTACGCGCTCAGGTGCACCTGGCTTGCCAGTCGGGCGCGCGTGCTCGCCTATATGGACGTCGATCTGTCCACCGACATCGCCCAGATCCCCGAGCTGGTGCTGCCGGTACTCGACGGCGCGGTGGACGTCTGCTTCGGCTCGCGCCTGCTGCCCGCCTCCCAGGTGACGCGCTGCGCCAAGCGCGAGGTGATCTCGCGCACCTACAATCGGATGCTCCAGGTCTACCTGGGCGTGGGATTTCGCGATGCGCAATGCGGGTTCAAGGCCATCAGCGCCGAGGCGGCATCCGTGCTGCTGCCGCAGATCGTCGATGACGAATGGTTCTTCGATACGGAACTGTTGGTGATCGCCGAGCGCCTGGGGCTCGCCATGCGCGAGATCCCTGTGCGCTGGGTTGAGGACAGCGCCTCGTCGGTGCGCATCCTCGACACGGTGCGCAAGGACCTGGCGGGCATGCGGCGCATCAAGCGCTCAGCGGCCCCGGCGTCGGGGACGGCGGCGCACGGCATCCGTCAGCGTCGGGCGGTGGATGCGCGATGAGCGTGCTGGCAGGTATGTGGAATCGCGCGGTCCGCGTGCCGCAGATTCCGGTGGGACCGGAGGCGTCCGCAGATGCCTCATGGCGGTGCCGCGCGGAGGGGCGGGCGGGCGAGGGGACCGCGGAGGGCTCGCATCGCGCGCGTCCGTTCACCCCGCCGGCGCGCTCGCGGCGCGAGCTTGCGGCCCTGGCAGCCCTGCTGGCGGTCGCGGCGTTCGTGTTCTTCTGGAACCTGACCGCCTCGGGTTACGCGAACGAGTTCTACGCCGCTGCCGCCCAGGCGGGCTCGCAGAGCTGGAGCGCTTTTCTGTGGGGTGCCTCCGATGCGAGCGGCGCGATCACGGTCGATAAGCCCCCGGCGTCGCTGTGGCTGATGGCGCTGTCCATCCGGCTGTTCGGCCTCAGCAGCTTCGCGCTGCTGCTGCCCCAGGCGCTCATGGGCGTGGCCTGCACCTACCTGTGCTATGCCATCGTGCGGCGCCTGTGGGGCGCGGCGGCCGGCCTGGGTGCGGGCGCGCTGTTCGTCGCCACGCCGGTGGCGGCCCTGATGTTTCGCTTCGACAACCCCGACGCCCTGCTCGTGCTGCTCATGCTGGGCGCGGCGGGCTGCGTGCTGCGCGCACTTGAGGCTGCGCCCGACCGCGCGGGCAACCGGGTGCGCACGCGCTGGTTCGTTCTCGCCGGCGTCCTGGTGGGTTTCGGTTTTCTCACCAAACAGCTGCAGGTGTTTTTGGTGCTGCCGGGCTTCGGTCTGGCCATGCTCGTCTTCTCGCCCGCCCGTTGGGCACGGCGCGCGCTCGACGCTGCCGCGGCGCTTGCGGCGATGGTTGTCGCGGCGGGCTGGTGGGTGCTGCTGACGGTGGTGGTACCCTCCGGGTCGCGCCCTTACATCGGCGGCTCGCAGACCGATTCGTTTTTGGAGCTCACCTTCGGCTACAACGGCCTGGGCCGCCTGACCGGCGATGAGACCGGTTCGGTGGTGCCCGGGGCCTCCGCGGGCGGAGCGTCCCAGGGCGGCATGTGGGGCGAGACGGGCATCGGCCGTCTTTTGGGCAGCGATTTCGCCGGGCAGTTCGCGTGGTTCGCGCTCTTCGCGTTGGCGGGCATCCTCATCTGCTGGCTTGCCGCGCGTGCCTGCTCGGGCGCAGGCGGCTCGACGGCTGGCCGGGCACAGGGCCGCGGCGCGGGGCAGCTCGGTCGCCTGCGCCGTGCGTTCGTGCTGGTGTTCGGCGGCTGGCTAGTGGTGACATGGCTGGTGTTCAGCTTCATGGCCGGCATCTTCCACGCGTACTACACCGTGGCGCTCGTGCCGGCGGTGGTGGTCATGGCCGCGGCGTGCCTGCGAAGCCTGTGGGAGCTGCGCGACCGCGTGTGGGCGCGGCCGGCGTGCGCGGCGCTGATCGGCGTCAGCGCGCTATGGGCCTGCGTGATCGTGGTGCGCTCGGGTGCGTGGACCTGGCTGGGCTGGTGCGTGCTCGCGCTGGGTGCGATCAGCGCGGTTGCGGTGGCGCTTGCGGGCGTGGTGCCGGATGCGCGCCTGCGGCGGAGGTCGACGGTTGTCGCCTGCACCGTGGCGGCGGCCGCCTTGCTGGCGGCTCCGGCCGCATGGACGGCCGCTACGATCGCTTCGGGCCATCACGGCTCGATCGTGAGCGCTGGGCCCTCGTCGGGGATGGGCGGCGGCCCTGGCGGCGGTGGTGGCGCCGCGCCGGGCGGCGCGGCCAGCTCGGCGCCGACGGCTCCGGATGGCGCTGAGGCGGATGCTGATACTGCCGGGGTGGGCGATGCTGCGGCTGGCGAGCAGGCGAACGGGTTCGCCGGCGATGCCTCGTCGGCTCCCACGCCGCCTTCGGCAGAGGGAGCCTCCGGCGCAGGTGCGCCGTCCGCGGACGCTGATGGAACCGGCTCCGGCGCAGGCGAGGCGGGCGCATCGGAAACCGCCGGCACCGACGCTTCTGCTGGGGCTGGCCCTGCCGTCGGCGGCGCGGCGGCAGGCGCGCAGGCGCAAGGCGGGTCGATTCTGGGTGGCGCGGGCGCATCGTCGAACAGCGAGCTCGTGGAGCTGCTCATCGAGGGCGGCTCGGGCTACCGCTGGGCTGCCGCCACGACCGGCTCGCAAAACGCCGCCGGCTACCAGCTCGCCAGCGAGCTGCCCGTCATGGCGATCGGCGGCTTCAACGGTACCGACCCGGCGCCGACGCTCGAGCAGTTCAAGGCCTATGTGGCCGCGGGGCTGGTGCGCTACTACATTGCCGGCGGCGGTATGGGAGGCTCGCAGATGGGCGGCTCGTCGGCCGCGTCCGAGATCGAGGCGTGGGTCGAGGAGACCTTCGAGGCCCAGACGGTGGGCGGCGTGACCGTCTATGACCTGGCCTCGTAGGAAGCGCCGCTGAGCAATGCGCTGTTCAAGCACGGTGTCGTGTCGGCTTCATGCCGCCGCGGCGCTGTGCTGCATGTCGATGGTGCGGGGTGCGACGGCGATGCGGAGGGTCCGGCGGCAGCGTGTGCGGCGGGAGGAACACGGCATGCATGGTGACAGGGGTGGGGGCGGCGCGAGGCTCACGGGAGGCAGCGCATCGCCGCGCTCGTCGCATCCGGCTGCGGCGGCGTCCCTCAGCGACGGTCTTCGGCCGGCCAGGCCCACTCACCTTGTTCGGCAACTGCCCGGGCGGGGCGCTTGAGCAGGGCGGCCGAGGTGCGCGCATGCGGGCACCAGATGCCCAGCAGCGTGTGGAAGCGCCGGTTGTGGCTCGGCTCCATGAGATGGGTGAGCTCGTGGGCAACCACATACTCCAGGCAACAGGGCGGATAGGCCGCCAGCGCCGCGTTGAGGCGGATGGTGGCGCGCGCCGGGGTGCACGAGCCCCAGCGGCTGCGCATGTGGCGGATGCTCCAGCTGCGGGCCGCCACCCCCATGGTCTGCTCCAGCTGCGCTGCCAGCGCGGGCAGCTTGCGTGCGACCTCGCGGGCGTAGAGGGCGTCGACCTGGGCCTGCAGGTCGTCCGCCGCATCTGCCGGCCCCAGGGCGTCCGCGATGGGCACGAGCTGCCCCCACAGCGGAATGGTGCCTGCGGTCGCGGCGTCGGTCCGTGCGGCGGCGCGCGCCTGGAGCCGCTGCCGCTTCTCGAAGATCCAGCCGCCGCGACGCTGCAGGAACTCCTGGGCCTGCCGGGTGCTCGCGTGCACGGGGATGCTCAACACCACCGTGCCGTCATCGCGGACGCGCAGGTTGAGGTTGCGCACGCGCTTGCGGGTCACGGATACGGGTATCGAGGTGCCGTCCGGTGCGGGGGCGATGAGCGTGAAGGTGCTCGGCATGCCACTCTCCTTTCGGGTGGTCGGCGCTGCGGGTTCTGTGATGCCGCCGGGCCCCGCGATCTTCTCGGGCGGCGGGCGGACGCGAACAACTATAGTGAATCGCACGGCTTCGCGCATCGCGCAAGCGCCATCCCGCAGCAACGGGGGCCGGCCGCCGGCCGACGTCTGCTTGCTGCCCGTGATACGAAAGACGGAGGACCCCATGTCCAACCAAGGCAAGAAGGTCAGCGCCCACTACCGCGGGACGCTCGACGACGGCACCCAGTTCGACAGCAGCTACGACCGCGGCGAGCCGATCGAGTTCACCTGCGGCGCCCACCAGATGATCGCCGGCTTTGACGCCGCGGTCATGGATATGCAGGTGGGGGAGAAAAAGACCGTGCGCATCCCGGCCGCGGAGGCCTATGGCGAGCGCAACGACGACATGATCTTGCATTTCCCGATCGAGCAGGTGCCGAACATCGAGCAGATCTCGAAGGGCGACAAGCTCTTTTTGCAGGGTCCCGGCGGCCAGCCCATCCCGGCGGTCGTGCTGAACGTGGACGACACGGGCATCCTGCTCGACGCCAACCACGAGCTCGCCGGCAAGGCCCTCACCTTCGACATCGAGATCGTCTCGATCGGGGAATAGGGCCCGCGCCCGTGCCCGGCCGGGTGAGGGCGTGCCCGGCAGCCGGTGCGCCGCCGCCTGCGCCCGCTTGGGCACAGGCGATACACGGAGCTCCGCACGGCGTGGGTCCGCTGCGCGTTAGCGTTTGGTGACGAGGCGCGCGGTGAGGGCCGCCAGCGCCCAGGCAACGAGGGAGAACGCGGCTCCCACCAGCCCCACGAAGGGCATGCCGACCGTTGAGATGACCTGGCCGCCCACGGCGGTACCGAAGGCGATGCCGACATTGAAGGCGGTGGGCTCCAGCGAGCTCGCCAGGGTGAGCGCCTGCGGGTACTCCTGGGCGGCCGTGGTCATGAACAGGGACACGCAGGGCACCGAGACGATATACATCGTGAGGCCGATGAGCATGATGGTGGCCAGCGCGGGCGCCGGTACAGGGCCGATGAGGTACAGGGCGAGCAGCAGCAGCGCCTGCACCGGGAAGCTCGCGAGCAGGGCGCGGACCCCGAAGCGCGTGTCGAGCGCGCCGGACAGCAGGTTCGAGATGAAGCACATCGCGCCGTAGGCCATGAGCGCGGCGCTCGCCTGCAGGGTGCTCAGGCCGAGGATGTCCTCCAGATACGGCGTGATGTAGCCGTAGAACACGTAGATCGAGCCCACGCCGAACACGAAGATCGCCATACCGGCCAGCATGCGCGCGTCGCGCAGGAGCGGCAGCTGCTCGGAGGCGCTCGCCGGCAGGTCGGCCGCTCCCTGGCGCGGCAACGCCGCGATGAGCGCGGTGCACACGATGACCGCCATGATCAGCGCGCCGGCCAGGGCGTAGCGCCACGCGAAGGTGGCGGCGATGAACTTGCCGGCCGAGGTGGCAACCACCATGGCTACCGAGAATGCGGCATAGACCAGCGAGATGCACATCGAGATGCGGTCCATCCCCGCCAGCTCGGGGATGTAGGTGACGCCCACGGCCAAAAGCGCGCCCGATACCAGGCCGATCAGCACGCGGGCGGCGATGAGCATCTCGAAGCTGGTGGCGGCGAGCGCCACGGCGTTGCCCGCGCAGAACAGCACGGAATAGGCGATCAGGAGGGTGCGCCGGCCGATGCGTCCGGTGCCGAGCGCCAGGATCGGGGTGGCGACCGCATAGGTGACCGAGAAGGCGCTCATGAGCATGCCCGCCTGCGCCAGCGTGATGTGAAAGCTTGCGGCGAGCTCGGGCTGGATGCCGATGACGATGAACTCTGAGCATCCGAGCGAGAATCCGAGGGCGATGAGCAGGCCGATGCAGAGTTTGGCGTAGGCGCTCAGGCGCTCGGGTTTTTCGGGGGCGTGCGCGCCGGTGGCGATGCTGTTCACGTGCGTCCTTTCGGCGGGGTATCGGCCGCCCGCCCCTGCGCCCGCGCGGTGCGGGACGCCCGGGTGCGAAGCGGTTGGTATAGGTTGGAGACAGGGCATCATTATGCCACGTGTGCGCCGGGCGGCGCGCGGCAGAGATGGCCACCGGTGCCGGTGCGTTGCAGCCCGGGCCACCGCGGTGCGCCGCACCCGTGGGATGCGGCACGCCCGGTCGCGATACGTCAGGCCGCATGCGGGTGGCCTTGCCCGACCGCATGCGGGGGTGGCCTGCGCGTAAGATATGGCGGCGATGTGAGCCGATCCGCGGCCCGCTGCGCTTTTCGGCCGCTCGCGGGCCGTCTGCCGCCGTTCACAGGTTCCGCCGCGCCGTTTGGGCACCGTCCGGCGCACCCGCGCGGGCCGCGGCGGGCGTGGGCGGTTAGAATAGACGGGCAAGCAATCGCGCGCGGCGCCTGGGGGTGCGGCGCGCGAACACGTGAGAAGGGACCTTCATGACCAACGTCGCAATCCTGTTCGGCGGCATTTCCAGCGAGCATGACATCTCGCTCAAGTCTGCGGACAACGTCATCAAGCAGCTGCCCGCCGATCGCTTCGAGCCGGTGCTCATCGGCATCACCCGCGAGGGGACCTGGCTGCACTATACCGGCGACGCGGCGGACATCATTTCGGACGCCTGGCGTGAGCACGACTGCACACCGGTGGTGCTCGTGCCGGGGTGCGGCCCCGAGGCACTCGGCAGTCTGTGCGAGGTCATCGACGGCGAGCTGGTGCCGCTGGCGATCGACGTGGCGCTGCCGGTGCTGCACGGCCAGGGCGGCGAGGACGGTACCATCCAGGGCGCGCTCGAGACCTGCGGCGTGCCGTACGTGGGCTGTGGCGTGCTGTCGAGCGCGGTGTGCATGGACAAGGACGCCGCACATCGCCTGGCCGCTGCCGCCGGCGTGCGCTCGCCGGCCTGCTGCGTGCTGTACCGCGGCTGCACCGAGGCTGATGCCGCCGCCACCGTGGAGCGCTGCGGCGGCTACCCGGTCTTTGTGAAGCCCGCGCGCGGCGGCTCGTCGATCGGCGTGTCCAAGGCCGTCGACGCCGCCTCGTTCGCCGAGGCGCTTGACGCCGCCTTCGCCCTCGATGAGAAGGTCGCCGTCGAGGAGGCCATCGTGGGCACCGAGGTGGGCTGCGCGGTCATGGGCGACGCGGTCCATGGCATCGAGATGGGCGAGGTCGACGAGATCGTGATCTCGGGCGACGGCTTCTTCCGCATCCATCTGGAGAAGGACCCGGGAGCCAACACCGAGCTGCGCTGCCCGGGCAGCTTCGAGCCCGAGGTCATGGAGCGCATCCGCACCGCCGGCCGTACCGTCTACGAGGCGCTCGGCTGCAGCGGCTTCGCGCGCGTGGACCTGTTTGTCACCGAGGAGGGCGAGGTTGTCTTCAACGAGGTGAACTCCACCCCCGGTCTCACCTACTACAGCCGCTTCCCGCAGATGTTCCGCGTGGCCGGCCGCGAGCTCTCCGAGGTCTTGACCGAGCTCATCGAGGTCAAGCTCGCCGAGTAACTTCCGTCGCAGCCCCCTACAACCTCTCAATAACGTCGTGCCCCATACCCGCAGTCCGGGTATGGGGCACGTATACGTTGCAGCCATGTTAAGCGCTCAGCCATCCATTTTGCGTTTCGTGAACCCACGGGCAAGGCTACCTTGGGACTGGGGCTCATCCCGTGCGCGATTTCTGAGCGCCAGCGAAGCTGAGCGCACGGGATGAGCCCCAGTCCCGCGCGAGCCCTACGCCCGTTCCACCTTCATCGCGCGCATGGCGTTCAGGATCGCCAGCACCGCCACGCCCACGTCGCCGAACACCGCGAGCCACATATTGGCGATGCCGAGCGCGGCGAGCACCAAGATGAGCACCTTCACGCCGATGGCGAACACGATGTTCTGCCGCACGATGCGCATGGTCTTGCGTGCGACGCGGATGGCGCGGGCGATGTTCGAGGGCTTGTCGTCCATGAGGACCACGTCGGCGGCCTCGATGGCGGCATCCGACCCCATGGCGCCCATGGCGATGCCGACGTCGGCGCGGGTGAGGACCGGGGCGTCGTTGATGCCGTCGCCCACGAAGGCGAGCTTGCCGTGTGCGTCGGCGAGGATGCGCTCGACCTCATCGACCTTGTCGCCGGGCAGCAGCTGCGCATGGTACTCGTCCAGCTTGAGATCGGAGGCCACGGCGCGGGCGACCTCCTCGCGGTCGCCGGTGAGCATGATGCAACGCTCGACGCCGGCGGCGTGCAGGTCCGAGATAGCGCGGGCGGCATCGTCTTTCACGGTATCGGCGATGACGATATGGCCGGCGTAGGCGCCGTCGATCGCCACGTGCAGGATGGTGCCGGTAAGCTCGCAGCTCGGGCAGGCGATGCCGTGTGCGCCCATGAGCTTGTCGTTGCCCACCAGGACCGCGTGCCCGTCAACGGTTGCGCTGACGCCGTGCCCGGACTCCTCGGCGGCGTCAACAACGCGCCCCTGGTCGATGACACGCGGGCTCTCCGTCGTCCCGTCGGCCAGGTATGCGTCTTTCACCGAGACGGCGATGGGGTGGTCTGAGAAGGCCTCGGCATGGGCGGCGGCTTCGAGCAGCCAGGCGGCCTGGACGCCATCGTGCGGATGAGTGCCGCGCACGCCGAAGGTGCCCGAGGTGAGGGTGCCGGTCTTGTCGAAGACGACGGTGTCGACCTCAGCGAGCGCCTCAAGGTAGTTGGAACCCTTCACCAGGATGCCCAGGCGGCTGGCCCCGCCGATTCCGCCGAAAAACGACAGGGGCACCGAGATGACGAGCGCGCACGGGCAGCTCACCACCAGGAAGGTGAGGCCGCGCAAGATCCAGTCGGCCCAGGGCCCCATCCCCGCGAGCGGCGGAATCACGGCGATGGCGAGCGCGGCGAAGGTGACGATGGGCGTGTAGACGCGGGCGAAGCGCGTGATGAAGTTCTCGGTGCGCGCCTTCTTCTCGCTGGCGCTCTCCACCAGCTCGAGGATGCGGCTCACGGTGGAGGCGCCGAAAGGCTTGGTGGTGCGCACGCGCAGGACGCCCGTCATGTTGATGCAGCCGGAGATGATCTCGTCGTTTACCTCGACGTGGCGGGGGACCGATTCCCCGGTGAGCGCCGCGGTGTCGAGCTGCGAGATCCCGTCCACCACGACGCCGTCGATGGGCACGCGCTCGCCGGGCTTGACCACGATGGTGCTGCCGACGGCGATCTCGTCGGGGTCGGCCTGGACCAGCGCCCCGTCGCGCTCGACGTTAGCGTAGTCGGGTGCGATGTCCATCATCGCGGCGATCGATTTACGGCTCTTGCCCACAGCGTAGCTCTGGAACAGCTCGCCCACCTGGTAGAACAGCATGACGGCCGCGCCTTCGGCCATATGCGGCTCGGCGTTGGGGAACGCGATCATCGCGAAGGCGCCCACCGTGGCGACCGCCATGAGGAAACTCTCGTCGAACGCCTCGCCGCGGCGGATGTTGCGCCAGGCCTTGATGAGGACGTCGTGCCCTGCGATGAGGTAGGGGATGAGGTAGAGCACGAAACTCGCATAGAGCGCCCCCGACTCGCCGAACAGCGCGTCAAGCGCGCCGAGCTCCTCGCACGCCATGACGACGAAGAAGATCGCCAGGGCCAGCAAGATCCGCTTCAGCCATCTTTTCTGCTTCTTGTTCATAGGTCAGCCATCCTCGTTGTATAGCGTTATCGACGGTGTATGGTTGCGGTGGTTGCTCCTTCAGGGCGCAGGTCCCGCGAGCGACGTTTGCCGCATTCGGGCGCATGCATGCTCGATTCAGCCTTCCGTGCTCGCGCACCGCGCAGCCGATGTGTCCATCTTCGCGCGCCCTCCGTGGCGCGACTTCTGAGCGCAGCGAAGAAGAGCGTTTCACTTGCAGTTGCCACGAACCTCCGAATACCTCCGCTTTCTCCCATGCGGCGTCGGTACCCCTGAAGGCGGGTGCGTGCCGGGTGTCCGGTCTGCTGTGCGCGCGACTTCTGAGCGCAGCGAAGCTGAGCGTGTACAGCAGACCGGACACCCGCCGTGAGCACAACCCTTCTACCGCAGAATCTCGCAATCGGGCTCGACCTGCGCGGTGAGGGCCACCACGGCGTCGAGGACCTCGTCGAAGCGGGCGTCGTCGGCCTCGAGTGTGAGCTTCTGGGTGAGGAAGTTGATCTTGGCGCTCAGCACGCCGTCGACGCCGGCGATGGCGCGCTCGAGCTTGCCGGCACAGGCGGCGCAGTCGATCTCGTCGAGTTTGAATACCTTGCGCATGATGGGTTCCTTTCCGGTTGCGGGGCGGGCTGCCCCGGGTTCGCGTGCGTGTAGGGGTTACTCGCAAATGTGGCTCAGGCCGACCTCGAGCATGGTCTGCACGTGGTCGTCGGCGAGCGAGTAGTGGATGTTGCGTCCGTCGCGCCGGAACCGCACCAGATGGGACTGCTTGAGCAGGCGCAGCTGGTGGGAAACGGCCGACTGCGAGGTGCTCGTCGCCTCGGCGATGGCGCTGACGGGCAGCTCGGCACCCATGAGGGCATACAGGATCTTGATGCGGGTGGTGTCGCTGAACACCTTGAAGAGGTCGGCGAGGTCATAGAGCAGCTCCTCGTCGGGCATCTCGTTGGCGGCATCGCCGTCGGCCGCCGCGCACCGGGGGCAGATGGCGTCGGTGGGCTCGGGCAGCTCCTCGTCGACTGCCGAAAGCTCCGGGTCCGTGTTCTGTGCCATGAAAACCTCCATTCGTATGAACGCATGCTCATATATCAACTGAATATGATTATATGAGCATTCATTCATATGTCAAGGGAGATAGGGCATCATATTTCGTGCACATATGCCGCGGGGCACCCTTTTAAGGACGCCCCGCGGGTCGGGTCGATGCGGTTGTCGTGCGGTGGTTGCCGCGTGCGGTAGCTACCGTCCTATTCGTCGTCGCTGAACGTGATCTCGATGCTGCCGTTGGCACTCTGAGCGTGGATGACGCGCTCGGCGTTGAAGGCACCGCGCGGGGCGGTGATATCGCCGTTGTCGGTGTGGGCGTCGATCGCGTAGCTAAGTGCCGAGCCGCTGTAAGCGAGGTGCATGTCGCCGTTGCTGTTGCGGAAGGTCGCTGTGGCGATGTCGAGGTCCTGGCCGGTCACGTCGCCGTTGGCGATGGTGCAGGCAAGCGTGGTGGCCGTCACCGATCCAAGCAGCACGTCGCCGTTTTTGTTGGTGGCATCGAGCTTGCCGGCCGTGGCGCCGCCCACGGAAATCGTGCCGTTCGTGTTGCGCGCCTCGATGCCGTCTGCGGTGATGCCGGAGAGCAGGACGTCGCCGACGTCGCTGGTCGCCTGGACATGCTGCGCCCCGACGGCATCGAGTACCACCGAGCCGCCATCGCTTGACGCCTGCATGCGGCTGAGTCCTGTCAGGTCGCTTGCGGCCACCTCGCCCAAATCGCTTTCGACATCGATCTTGCCGGTGAAGGAGGCGGGTACACGCACCACGGTGGTCGTGTCGGGCGCGCCCGGGCTGAACACGATCAGATGGCGCGGCGCCTCCACGTCGGCAACCTCGACGGTAAGGACGCCGGATTCATCGGTGACCTGGACGGCCTGCGCGCTGCCCGTCCAGTACTCGAGCTCGATGGCGTCGCCGTCGGCCGGCTCGATGCGAACGTCTCCGGACTGCGTGCGCACGGCTATGCGGCTATGCGCCTGCGCAGCCTCAGCGGGGCAGGAGGTCTCGGTCTTGGTCCAGGTCTCGCCTGCGCTGGACAGCGCTTCGATATCGAATCCGCCGGCCGCCCAGGCGCCCGCCATCAGGGCGAGTCCGGCTGCACAGAGGATGCCGGCGGCGATGAGCAGGGGTTTGCGGTTCTTACGCATGAGGGGCCTCCTTGCGGTTGGCGTCGCTGCGGTGCGTGCGCTTGACGAACAGGCTGACGATCTTGGCGATAAGCGCGCGTGAGCGAGGCGAGCTGGCGGGCGAGTGCCGCCACGCCGACCGACGCGGCAAGCCCGAAGCCGCTTGCCGCCAGCGTGCCGCCCAGCAAGAAGATGCCGGTGAGCAGGTGCCCCTCGGCAAGCAGCGTCACGAGGGCCAAAATACCCACGGCGGGCATGAGGATGAATACGGCATCGGTGAAGATAAGGGCAGCGATCACCAGCCAGATGGCGAGCCAGATCAAGAGCGCCGCAGCAGCCAGGGCCAGGCACAGGGGCAGCCAGATGGGCGCGCATAGGGCGAGCAGCACGATGTTGAGCGTGCGGCTGCCGGTGCTCGCACGGGCGATGGCGCGCGGGACCGGCGGGGTGTCGGCGCTGATCTGCGCGACGATCTCCTCGATCGGGCCCATCGATGCCACGGCCTCGTGCTCGGCGAGGCCATCTTCCATGCGGTCGCTGATGGCCTCGCCGTAGAAGGCGAGCGCCTGCTCGGTTTCGGAGCGCGGGAGCTTGTCCAAGGCCCGGGCGAGTTCATCCATGAACTCCTGTTTAGTCATCGGGGGCACCTCGTTTCACGAAGTCGTAGATGGACATGATGTCGGTTTGCTCGGATAGGAACTCGTCGATCCGCGCCCGGCCTCCTTCGGTGAGCCGGTAGTACTTGCGCAGCCGCCCATTGTGCTCGACGGCGTAGGCGGTGAGACATGCCGCCTTTTCGAGCCGTTTGAGCAGGGGGTAGAGCGTCGACTCGGTGAGTCCGAGGACGTCGGGCACGTCCTTGACGATCTGGTATCCATAGGAGTCCTGCCTGCTGAGCGAGGCGAGGACGCAGATCTCGAGAAACCCGCGCTTCATTTGAGCATCCATGATACCTCCTTTCGCCACATACTATATACCGAATAGTATAAGACGTCAACAAGGATTTAAAACCGTGGATGCGGTGGCATTCGGATCGGTGGCGAGGGGTGTTCGGATTGGCTATAGGGTCATCGTGGGGTATCGAGCACCGCGGAGCATCGAGTGCCAAAAAAGCGCCCTTCGGCAGTTCGGTCCTGCCGAAGGGCGCGTCGCGCTGCCGGGGCGCTGTCGTCGCGGTGCCGGGGCGCTACTCTTTGAACATCTGCTTGCGCATGAACTCCGCCTGCACGGTGCGCAGCATGAGGTCGGTGTCGTCCAGGCCCAGGTGGAGCTCGTTGGCGTCGGCCGCCAGCGTGCCGCGGCGGCGCGCCCAGTTCTCCAGGCTCGCCGGCGCGCTCTCGCGCGGCAGGGTCTTGACCTCACCGTCGAGGGAGCGGCAGATGTGGCGCGTGTCGATGGGGATGATCTTGCCCGCGCGGCGCGCCTCGGCGTAGCCGGGAAGGTGCAGCATGAACCAGGAGTCCTCGAAGGCGGCGTTGTGCGCCATGTACGGGTATTTCTTCATGAGCTTCAGCAGCGTCTTGTGCAGCTGCGTGTCCTGGCGAAACGGCGTGGTGCCCTCGAGGTCGCCCCAGGTGATGTGGTGAATCTCGTTGAGCGGCACCCCGGCTTCGCGGTAGAGCTCGGGAAGCCCGCAGTAGTGCGCCTCGGGCTCGCGCGGCTCGGCCGTGCTCGTGAGGTCCATGAGCTCCCAGCCCACGTTGATGATGTAGCCGCGCTCGGGCGCGCGCCCGGTGGTCTCGATGTCGATGCCCAGCACGGTGCCCTTGATGGGCTTGCGCACGTAGGCCACGGCGTAGGCGTCGCGGTCGCCACGGACCTCGCGCGCCACGACGCTGGCTCCACGACCCTGCAGCTTGCCCACGCCGGCGCATAGGTCCGCGTCGCTGAGGCTGCGGGAGAGCATGGGGCTCGACAGGTTGCGCAGGCGCGCCTCGCCGATCTGGTCGCACAGCTCGCGGTTGCGGTCTGCCAGGTCCAAGATCACGTCGAAGCCGAACCCCGGCTCGTCGTTGGCCTTCCATTCGTCCACGAGGGCCTTGAGGGCCTCCTCGCCCCGCTGGCGCTCCGACTCCATGGCGTCGTAGTCCCCGTAGATGAACATGGGGATGAAGGGCTGCATCGAGTATTCGAGAGCTTGCTGTGCGTTCAAGATCGGCTCCTTAGCTTGTACGATCCGCAGGGGGGCGGATGTTGTTTGCTCTATGTAACTTCTTACGCTACCTTATAGGAATTCTACTGGGGTATATCCCGATGATGCCGAAGGGTATCAACCCTTCATATGTTCGAGATTGTATGGTTTGCGACGACGGAGAAGACGGTAGTTCATGGACATGGTGTTTGACGTAGTGCTCGATGCCGGCAAAGACACGCTGGTACTCATCCCGTTTTTGCTGGTGACGTACCTGGCGCTCGAAGCGCTGGAGCATGCGGCGGGCGACCGGTTGAACGCGCTGGTGCGCCGCGCCGGGGCGGCCGGCCCGGTGGTGGGCGCCGTGCTGGGCGTTGTGCCGCAGTGCGGCTTCTCGGCCATGGGGGCCACCCTGTACGCGGGGCGCGTGGTGACGCTCGGCACGCTGGTGGCGGTGTTTCTGTCCACGTCCGACGAGATGCTGCCCATGCTGGTGGCCGAGCGCGTTGACGCGGGCACCGTGGCGGGCATCCTTCTGGTCAAGATGGGCATCGCGTTGGTGGCGGGTCTTGGCATCGATGCCGTCTTGCGCCTGCTGCGTCGCCGCGCCGGCATGCACGACGCGGTGCGCCGCACGGTGCGGGGCAGCGAGGCACCCGGTGCTGCGGCGCTGATGGAGGGCTTCTCCGAGGCAGGCGAGGGCTGCGCGCACATCCATCGCCTGTGTGAGCGGGACCATTGCGGCTGCGACGAGGAGGCGGATGCCGAGCGTGCAGGCGCGGCTGGCGGCCGTGCGGGGGCCGCTTGGGCCCGCGACGCGGCGTCGGCATCCCCCGACCTTGAGGCCGCCTGCCACGCCTGCCATGCGGATGCCCATACCCACGGGGCTGCGGGTGCTTCTGGCGAGGCCTGCGCCTGCGCGCGCGGGCATACCCACACCCACGGTGGCGCGGCGGCAGCGGGCGGTATCGTGCGCAGCGCGATGTCCCATACGCTGCAGGTGAGCCTGTTCATCTTCCTGGTCACCCTGGTGCTGACCGCGGTGCTCGAAACGGTGGGCGAAGATGCGCTCGCGGCGTTTCTGAGCGGCAACGAGGGCGTCGCCGTGTTCGCTTCCGGCCTGGTGGGCCTGGTGCCCAATTGCTCGGCGAGCGTGGTGATCACCCAGCTCTACCTGGAGGGCGTGCTCGGTTACGGCCCCATGATGGCGGGCCTGTTGGTTTCTGCGGGCGTGGGCTACCTGGTGCTGTTCCGCACGAATCGCCATGTGCGCGAAAACCTGGTGATCTTGGGCGTGCTGTACGCGCTCGCCGTCGCCTGCGGGTTCGTGCTCATGGCGGTTGTATAGGGCTGCTGCCTGGCTACCGACTGTCGGTCTGCAGCCTTGCGGCGCGGCGCTGAGGTGCGGCGCCGCGTGCCCGCTCGGTGTTGAGGCGGGGTGCTGCGCAGGCGGCCGGACGGTGCGACTCTGCGGTGGGCGCACGGCGGCGCGGCTCGCCCACCGGGCATTGCGGTGCAGCCAAGCGGCGCGGCCCGCGGCGAAGGTCCCGACGCGGTTTTCCGTCGACACGCGCAGGCCACCGGCGTAGAATCGGGGCGAACGAGTTCGCGGCGGTGGGGCCTGCCTGGTGGGATGACGTACCGGGACGACCTGCCGCCGCACCAGGCAACGCGACGAAAGGATGCGGCGATGCTGCAGAGTATGGCGCTGATCGGCTGCGGGAACATGGGCAGCGCAATGGCCAAGGGAATCGTGGGCGCCGGGCTTATCGAGCCGGAGAATCTGGTGGTATCCAATGCGTCCCCGACTGCCGCCGAGGCGCTCGCCTCGGCACTCGGCTGCACCGCCACGTGCGACAACGTCGAGGCGGTGCGGGGCGCGGGCACGGTGCTTCTGGCGGTCAAGCCCCAGCAGCTGCCCCAGGTGGCCCGCCAGATCGCCCCGGCGCTCGCCGAGGATGTCCTGGTGGTCTCGGTTGCCGCCGGCGTGACGCTGGCGCGCCTGGCCGAGTTGCTGGGTTCGCAGCGCAAGATCGTGCGCGTCATGCCGAACCTGCCGGCCATGGTGGGGGCGGGCATGAGCTCGGTGTCGCCCAACGAGCAGGTGAGTGAGGAGGAGACGGCGTTCGTCAAGCGCCTGTGCGAGGGGTTCGGCCGCGCCGAGGTGCTGCCCGAGCGCCTGATCGACGCGGTGATCGCCGCATCGGGCAGCTCGCCCGCGTTCGTGTGCCTGTTCATCGAGGCCCTGGCCGATGCGGCGGTGGCCGAAGGGATGCCGCGCGCGCAGGCCTACGCCTTTGCGGAGCAGGCGGTCATGGGCACGGCGGCGTATCTGCTGGAAACCGGGACGCATCCGGCGGTGCTGAAGGACATGGTGTGCTCGCCTGGCGGCACCACGATCGCGGGCGTGGCGCGCCTCGAGGCAGACGGCCTGCGCGCAGCGGTCCTCGATGCCGCCTGCACGGCCGCGCGCCGCAACCGGGAGATGTAGCCGGCAGCGGTATACGGCTCCACCGGCGCCGCATGCCCGCTGCCGTGGCCGGTGCGGCTCATGGCAGCCTGCGGGCCTGCATGCCCTGGGTGCCTTGCGTCCGCTATGTGCGCAGCAGTCGCTCCAGGTTGCGCCGGAAGCGCTCGCGGTCCTCTGAGGTGAATGCAGACGGCCCGGCGGTCCTGCCGCCGGCGCGCCGGACCTTCTTCTCCTCATGGCGAATGAACAGCTGCATGTCGATGGTGGCGCGGTCGTAGATGCGGCCGCGCACGCCGATCGCGGCGGCTCCGCGCCCCAGCACCATGCTCGCCAGGCCGATGTCCTGGGTCACCACCACGTCGTCCGGCTCGAGCCGCTCGATGATGGCGAAGTCAGCGGCGTCGGCACCGGCGCTCACCGTGATCGTGTCGACGAAGAATCCGTCGTGCGCCGCATCGCGGCCGCGGGCGCAGCTGGCGTCGCGCGGGTCGTCCCGGCGGATGTGCCGCTCGAGGTTCTGGGTGCCGTTGCCCACCAGGATCGCGGGCACCCGCGCCGCCCGCGCGCAGGCGAGGGCCTCCTTGATGGTAGGGCAGGCGTCGGCGTCGATAAACAGGGTTCGCATAAGGGCAGGTCCGTTCGGTTGGGTTACCGGATGAACAGGTAGCCGATGAACGCCAGGTAGGGGACGCTCAGCGCATAGAGGGCGATCATGATGGCGATGAGGATCTTCACGCCGGTGGTGACCGGTTTAGCGGCGTAGCCGCGCCAGATGAGGTAGACGGAGAGCGCGATCGCGGCCACGAGCATGAGCACCGCGAAGATGGCGTAACCGGCCATGACCACGAAGGCCCCAGCACCAACCGCCATGAATGGCAGCAGATACATAGCCAGGCATCCGCATCCCCCTGGGCTGTAGACCCGTCCGCTCAATCGTGTCCTCATGCTGCATCACCTCGCGTTGTCGACTGCGCGTCATCTGACTCATTATACGGTGTCGTGGCGCGCGGTGGCATCCGGTTGGCCGAGGAGCCCGAACGGACCTCGGGTGTCCGATCGCTGACAGGCGCGGTGTCCGACTGCTGACAGGCGCGGCCGCCCTGCCACCTTGCTGCCGCGGCCGGTGCCGCTTTCGTCGGTCCGATTCGGGCGCGGTGCGGCACGGTGGTACGATTGCTGCATCTGCGCGCAACGAGGGCGAGCGCGCGTGAACGGCGTGAGGAGCAACCGATGAGTGCATCGATGACCGGCGGGCCGTGCGGCGAGCTGTACCTGGTTCGGCACGGGCAGACCATGTTCAACGAGAAACGGGTGATTCAGGGGTGGTGCGACGCGCCCCTCACCGAGCTCGGGCGCGCGCAGGCGCAGCGCATCGGCCGGTATTTCGATCGGGTGGGCATCCGCTTCGACCGGGCATGCACCTCCACGCTCACCCGCACGCAGGAGACGATCGCCTGCATCACTGACATGCCCTATGAACGGCTCGAGGGCCTGCGCGAATGGGGCTTCGGTGCGTTCGAGGGGGAGCGGGTGAGCCTGATGCCGCCGTTTCCCTGGGGCGAGTTCTACGTGCCGTTCGGCGGGGAGAGCCAACTGCAGGTGCGCGAGCGGGTGTGCCGCGCGCTCGAAGACGCGATGGAGCGCGCGTGCGCGGCCGTCGCGCAGCATGCGGCGGCAGGTGCGGAGCTTGCGCATGCGGGTGCCGACGCGGGCCGTGAGGCGACGTCGGCCGGCGAGTCGCCGCGCGGCTCCGATGCCGCCGTCGGCCCCGTTCGCGTGCTGGCGGTCAGCCACGGCTCGGCGTGCCGCGAGTTCCTCACGCATTGGGTGCCGGACGGCGGCTTCGATGGCGGCCGGGTGCCCGGCAACTGCAGCGTTATGCGCTTCGCCTACATGGCGGGTGCCTTCGAGCTCCAAGAGGTCCTGGAGCAGGAAGATCTTGCGCGCGCCTTGGGCGAGGAGCTGTAAGGCGAAAGGTGCGGCTTATCGCCGGGCGATGCGGTGGATGAACAGGCCGGAGCGGAGCTTGGGTTCGAACCAGGTCGACTTGGGCGGCATGAGCAGGTCGGCGTCGGCCACGGCCAGCAGCTGATCGATGCCGGTGGCGCACACGGTGAAGGCAACGCCGTCTGCACCGGCGCGGCGCTCGAGCTCGTCGGTGCCGCGGATGCCGCCCACAAAGCCGATGCGCGCGTCCTGACGCGGATCGGCGATGCCGAGCACCGGTTCGAGCAGGCGCGTCTGCAGTACGGATACATCGAGCCGACTCACGGGGTCCGCATCGGTGCCGGGCGCTGCCCCCTCGGCGCGCAGGCGGTACCAGGAGCCGTCGGTGAACATGCCGAACTCCCCTGAGGCAGCTGGCTCAACGGGGCCCTCGGCCCGCTCGACCGCAAAGCCGGCGGAGCGCACGGCCTCGATGAGCCCTGACGCGCTCAGGCCGCCGCGGTCGAAGACGACGCGGTTGTACGGCAGGATGGCGAGCTGGCTTGCGGGGAACAGGACCGACAGGAAGTAGTTGAACGGCTCCTTGCCGGTGAAGGTGCCGTCGGCCTTCGCCTGCTCGCGCAGTTCGCGGGCCACCTGCACGGCCGAGGCGGCGCGATGGTGGCCGTCGGCGATGTAGGCGCAGGGAACCTGGTCGAGCATGGCGCGCAGGGCGTCCACCGCGTCGCGCCGGACGACCTCCCACACCGTCTGCGTCACATGCTCCTCGTCGGTGAAGCGGTACAGCGGCGTTGAGGCCTTGGCGGCGCCCACGATCATGTCGAGCACGGGCTGGTCGCGGAAGGTGAGGAAGATCGGTCCCGTTTGGCAGCCGAGTGCGCGGATGTGCTCGATGCGCTCGCGCTCCTTGTCGGCGCGCGTGAGCTCGTGCCGCCGGATCGTGCCCGTCTCGTAGTCATCGACGGAGCACACCGCCACGATGCCGGTTTGGGTGCGCCCCTCCCAGGCGAGCTCGTAGATGTAGTACGCCAGGTTGCGGTCCTCGACGTAGGTTCCGTCCTCGATGCGCTCATGCAGCAGCTCGGCGGCGCGCGCGTACACCTCGGGCGCGTACATGTCCTGCTCGGGGGCGAACTGCGTATCGGGACGGTCGATGTTCAGGAACGAGCGGGGCCTGCCTGCCACGGCCGCGCGGGCCTCCGCGCGATCGAAGACGTCATAGGGCAGCGCGGCCACCTCGGCGGCGTGCTCGGGCACCGGTCGGATACAGGGGAAGGGGAGTGCTTTCATAGGTTCCTCCTCGAGGATGTCGTTTCGCACCATCCTAGCGCATACCCGCGGCGGGGGGGATGTCGCGCATCTGCGCCGGAGCTCGGGTTCGCGCCCGCGTGCCGTGTGGGCGTGAACGGGTCGGGCTCCGTTGCCGGGGCGGCGCGTCGGTGGGCGAGTCCGTTAGGGGCGGCGCTGCAGGGCGAGGCGCTTCGGCAGGTGGGGTCAACGGAGACGCCCGTTTCGGCGGGCGGGGTCAACGGGGGTGCGCCCGCTCCGGCAGGTGAGGGCAGCGGGGACGCACCAAGGCCAACGGGGCCGAGCCTGCCTCACGGCCGCGTGCTTCGAGCGGTCGTGAGGCAGCAGCAGCTATTTGATGACCCGCACGCGGTACATCGAGGGAATCTCCTTGAGCGCGTCGATGGTGGCGTCGTCCAGGTGCTCGTCGGTGTCGAACATCGTGTAGGCGTTCTCGCCGGCGCTCTCGTTGACCATGCGCTGCACGTTGGCGTTATCCTTGGCCAGGATGGCGGTGATCTGGCCGATCATGTTCGGCACGTTGGCGTGCAGGCAGGCGATGCGGCTGGCCGCCCGCGCCTTGCCCATGGAGCAGGCCGGATAGTTCACCGAGTGCGCGATGTTGCCGTTCTCAAGGTAGTCCTTGAGCTCCGAGATCGCCATGTCGGCGCAGTTGGCCTCGGCCTCGGCGGTGCCGGCACCCGAGTGCGTGGTGATGAAGGTGCGCGGCATCGCGACCGTCTTGGGCGTGGCGAAATCGCAGGCGAAGCGGGCGAGCGTGCCGGCGCGCAGGGCGGCATCCACCGCATCCTCGTCGATGATCGTCTCGCGGGCGAAGTTGATCAGCACGGCGTCCGGGGCCAGCAAGGAGAGCTGCTCGGCCGAGATCATGCCCACGGTATCGGCCTTGGAGGGGACGTGCAAGGTGAGGTAGTCGCAGCCGCGGCAGAGGTCCTCGAGGGTGCCGACGCGCTGGACCTCGCGGTTGAGCGCCCAGGCGTGCTCAACCGAGATGAACGGGTCGTAGCCGTAGACGTCCATCCCCAGGTCAACGGCGGCGTTGGCCACCTTGGAGCCCACGTTGCCCAGGCCCACCACGCCGATGCGCTTGCCGCGCAGCTCGCGGCCGACGAAGGCCTTCTTCGCCCGCTCGGCCTCCGTGAAGATGTCGGGGTCGCCGGCGTGCGCGCGCACCCAGTCCATGGACGGCACGATCCCGCGGCTCGACATGATCATCATGGCGATGACGATCTCCTTCACCGCGTTGGCGTTGGCGCCGGGGGAGTTGAAGACCACCACGCCGCGACGGGCATAGTCCTCAACGGGGATGTTGTTCACGCCCGCGCCGCAGCGCGCGATGGCGCGGATGGACTCGGGCAGCTCGTAGCCGTGCAGGTCGGTCGAGCGCATGAGGATGGCGTCGGCGCGCTCTGCCTCGTCCACGAATTCGTATCCCGTGCCGAACTCCACCCGGCCGTCTTTGGTGATGTCGTCGATCGTCTTGATATAGCGCATTGTGTGGCTCCTTATAGGGTTTTGTGTGGGGCGTGCCGAGCCTGGCGGATCGGTCCGCCGCGAGCTTCCGCACGAGTCGAAGGTGCCAGTGGCACCTTCGTGCGAGCAGGACTGTCTGAGCGCCGGGCCGATCCGCCAGGCGCGAGCGGGGCCGTACGAGCGGGGCCGTACCGGGCCCCTAGATAGATCGCGGGGTGTGGCTCGCCTCGAAGTCGCGCATGCAGGCGACAAGCGCCTCGACCGACGCTTCGGGCACGGCGTTGTAGATGCTGGCGCGCATGCCGCCCACCAGGCGATGCCCCTTCACGCCTTCGATGTTGCGCGTGCGGGCGAAGTCGATGAAGGCCGCATCGAGGGCGGCGTCGCCGGTGCGGAACGTGACGTTGGCGATCGAGCGGCTGGATGCCTGCGCGGTCCCATGGAAGAGCGTGCTTTCGTCCAGCAGGTCGTAGAGCAGCTGCGCCTTCTTCCGATTGCGCTGCTCCATGGCGGCCAGACCGCCGGTCTGCTCGACCCAGCGAAAGACCTTGCCGCACAGGTAGATGCCGAAGGTGTTGGGCGTGTTGTACATCGAGCCCTTGGCGGCCTGCACGCTCAGGTCCATATAGGTGGGGCAGATGTCCGCGCGCGCCGGGCCCTGCGCGATCAGGTCTTCGCGCACGATGACGACAGTCACCCCCGCGGGTCCGGCGTTTTTCTGCGCGCCGGCGTAGATGAGCCCGTAGCGGCTGACGTCGAGCGGCAGCGACAGAAAGCAGCTGGAGACATCGGCCACCAGCGGGGTGTCTCCGCAGGCGGGCAGTGCGCCGAACATGGTGCCGAAGATCGTGTTGTTCTGGCAGATGTAGAGGTAGTCGAGCTCACCGGTACGGGCGCGCTCCTCGGCGGCGGCCAGGCTGGGGATACGATCGAACCCGGTGTCCTCGCTGGTTGCCACGACCTCGGCCTCGCCGTACTTGCGCGCCTCCTGCCAGGCGAGCTTGGCGAAGTTGCCGCTCACCACGTAGCCGGCGCGGCCCGTGCGCATCAGGTTCAGGGGGATGCCGGCGAACTGGAGGGTGGCGCCGCCCTGCAGGAACAGGACGCGGTAGTTCTGAGGGATGGAAAGCAGGCGACGGAGCGTCTGCTCGGCATCGTCGATGATGGAGGCGAAGGTGGCCGATCGGTGGCTCATCTCCAGCACCGACATGCCGCAGCCGCGGTAGTCGAGCAGCTCGCTTTGAGCTTCCTGCAAAACGGCCTCGGGCAGGGCCGCGGGACCGGCGGAGAAGTTATGCACGCGTGGCATAGAGGGGCCTCCTTGGACGGTAACACGTGTCCGACTACTTTAGCATCATAAAGATTCAGATGCGAACTGTGTCGAGTCGGTTACGAGACGGTGGATGCGCTCTGGTGCGCTGCTTCGGCGGGGCCTGGTGTCGTGCGGGGCGGCGCTATGCGAGGGGCTCCCCTCGTGCATGCATGGTGAAGACGCCGCGATTCATGGCGCGTCGGCGAGGGGGAGGGCGTACAATGAAGTCTAACGTTCAAGTAGACCTTTAAGGAGCGGCGATGGCGACCTATGTCACTTCCGATGCCCACGGGCACCTGCGGGCGCTCGACCGGGCGCTCGAGCTCGCCCAGCCCTCGGATGAGGACCGCATCGTCGTGCTGGGTGACATGGTGGACCGCGGCCCGGACCCGGTGGGCGTGCTCGAGTTGGTGCGCTCGCTGCCCGGCGCGCACGTGCTGTTGGGTAACCACGAGCGGATGCTGCTCGACACGATCGCCGCCGACAACGAGGCCGACACGCTCATGTGGCACATGAACGGCGGCTTCACGACCGCCGAGGGGCTCGATGCGCTTCCGCAGGAGCGCTATGTCGATCTGGTCGAGTGGATCGCGGGCCTGCCGGCCTACCACGTGGCGTCCGTGCCCGACCTGCGGCCGAGTGCGCCTGTCGGCGCCGAGCGGGCCTACGTGCTCTGCCATGCGGGCATCGATGCGCCGCGCCTGCGGGCGAGCCTGGGGTCTGCGGGTGTGGAGCCCGATGCCGCAGGGGGCTTCGGGCAGGCGTCGGTGGGTGCGCTCGCTTCCGCGATGGCCGACCAGAGCTTGGAGGATCTGCTGTGGATCCGCGAACCGTTTTGGAGTACGCCCACCGGGTTGGTGGGGCTGGACGGCGCGGGCCCGATTGTCGTGGCGGGGCATACGCCCTCGATCCTGCTGGGCGGCTATGCGGAGATGATGAGCGGCACGGGGGCGGACGAAGAGCTCCGCGGTGTCATGGTCGAGGTGGGGGCGTGCCGGGATACCGGTGGCGTGGCCGACCGCATCGACATCGACTGCTCGGCTGCCGCCGACGCGCCGTCGGGGCGCGTGGGCATCATGCGCTTGGAGGACCGCCGGGTGTGGCTGGCCGATGTCGAAGAGGGCGAGTAGCCCGTGCACGTGGCGGGGGCGGTTCGTCTGCAGCTTGGAGCAGGGGGTGCGAACCGATCGCCGGTTCGCCGCCGCCCGCTGCGGGGCGCGTCGGCGCTGCGAGCGGTCTGCCGGCGGCGTGGCCAATAGGCTGTCGTCGGGCGGTGCTCCGGGCAGTGGCTGTGCGACGGATGGGCGGTAGGACCGTCATGTTCCCTATCTGAACGGACTGCGGTTGCGCTCCGATAGGTCGGTGCGGATGCGGTAGTAGCCCATGCCCAGCAGCACCAGCAGGATCGTCATCACGATCAGGTAGCCGATCACCGCGCCGGTTAGCCCCATAAGCGCCACCAGCCCGGTGGGGACCACCAATGAGCAGGCGAAGGTGATCAGGTAGGGCTTCCATGCGGAGCTTTGGTGGCGCAGGACGGTCACGATGGCATAGAGGAAGTCGATCGCCGCGCTCACACCGCCGGCCGCCACCATGAGGTAGGCGAGCGTGCGCATGGGCTCGAAGTCCACGCCGTACATGATGCCCATGAGCGGGATGCCGATCCAGCCCATGAAGGCGCCCGTGACGAGCGTGAGGACGCAGATCACCGCGAGCATGGCGAGGACGATGAGGTCGAAGCGCCGGCGTCGGCGCGGGTTCGCCCAGATGTTGGCGAGGCGCAGCAGCTGAGGCTTGTAGATGAAGCCGGCGGCGATCAGGATGCCCTGGGCGGGGAAGAACAGCGCGTTGAAGTAGAGCTGGTTGTCGTAGGACAGCATGCTCTCCATGGCAAACTTCGGCATGGACTCGATCAGGTTGAACAGGAATAGGGCCGAGAACAGCGGGAAGCAATGACGGAACAGCGTGTTTACCTGAGAGGTTTTCCATGGGCTGGAGGGCTCGGTCTCGAGCAGGGCGAGCGGTGCGCTCACCAGCACGAGCGTCGCCACCGACGCTATCGCCATGCCGATCGCCGCCACCGCGCAGCTGCGCGTGATGAGCAGCAGGATCGAGAAGGCGGCAATCGCCGCCACGGAGCGCAGGGCCTGGCTGATGCCGGCGAGGTAGAGCTTGTCGGCCTGCTGCAGGCGTCCTTCGTAGACGTCGGCGAGCCCGTCGACGACCTTGTAGACGTAGACGCCCAGCGACAGGGTGATCATGCCGGCGTCGTAGCCACGCACGGAGCAGTACAGGGCTCCCAGCGCGAGCGCCGCGGCCGAGGTGACCCAGCGATTCACCTGATAGGACGCAAACGAGCTCGTTTGGTTGATGTCGGAGACCTGGAAGGTGCGCACGCCGTAGTTGGCGACGATCATCAAAAGCGTTCCGGTGACGAAGGCCATGGAGAACATACCCGCCTGCTCGGTGCCGGCAAGCTGGGTGGCCACGATAGTGAGTATCGGGAACACCATGCCCCAGATGCCCACGCCGACGGTGTTCCACAGGTAGTCGCGAGCGGTTTCGCCCGATTCGTATTCGGCTTCCTGCGCGGAGAGCGAGCCTTCGTATACCGAGGTGAGCAGGCGGTTCCACCAGGCGTCGACCAGGCGGGCGATGGGCCCGGCCTCACGCTTGCGAGCCGGTGTCGCCGGGCGCGCGCCGCCCGTGATGCCGCGGCGCGCCAGGATGCGGGCTTTGAGCGTGTGCAGGCTTTTTTGGAGTGATTCGAGCGCCATAGATGCCGGTCCGTCCGTCTGGTTGGGGTTCGAACCAGTATAGCGCCTCGGCGATGCCGGGGCGGGTGCCGGGTGTGGTCGGCGCTGTCGCGGCCGGGTGTGGCGGGCACCGGGGACGGCGAGTGTCGGTTGTGGTCGGCGCCGTCGCGGCCGGCTGCGGACCCCGGTGACCTCGCGGCGTGCAATGCCGGGTTCGATCTCCGGTGACCGTACGGCCTGCAACCCGGGTGCGCTTTTCGGCCGCCTGTGCGTCGCGCCGCAGCGCCGGGTTCGGCTTTCGTCCATCTGGGGTTCCCGACCACATCCCGGGTGCGGATTTCGTCCGTCTGGGGAAATAGGGTTCGGCCCCAGTCCGTCTGGGCGCCGAAAACGCCCCCAGACGGCCAGAACCCGAACCCGGGATCGCTCGACGGCCAAAAGCCGAACCCTGGATCCCTCGACGGACGCAGGGCGAACCCGGGATCCCCGGACGGCGAGTGCCCGCGGTTCGCCCCGGGTCCCGCAACCGTTCCCGACCGCAACCCGGGTGCGCTTTTCGTCCATGTGGGGTTGCCCGTCTCATCCTGGGTTCGGCTTTCGTCCATTTGCGGTTCTCGACCGCATGCCGGGTTCGGCAATCGTCCATGTGGATGCGACGAAGGTAACCCGGGTGCGGATTTCGTCCATCTGGGGTTCCCGAGCGCATCCCGGGTGCGGATTTCGTCCATCCGGGGAAGTGGGGTGCGGATTTCGTCCATCTGGGGAAATAGGGTTCGGCCCCAGTCCGTCTGGGCGCCGAAAACGCCCCCAGACGGCCAGAACCCGAACCCGGGATCGCTTGACGGCCAAAAGGCGAACCCGGGATCGCTCGATGGGCGCAGGGCGGATCCGGGGTCCCCGGACGGCGAGCGCCCGCGTCCGGATCGGCCCCCGCGCGTCCGCCCCGCGCGCCCGCCCCGTGTGCTGGCAAGCATGCCGACCCCAGCCCGGCCCGCACGCCTGCCGGGCTCCGGTGCTCCCCCGCGCCCGCCCCCGGGCCTCGCAACCACGCCCGTCCCAGCCCGGCGGCTCGCGTCTATCCCTGGGGGCCGGCCAGGCGCACCGCCTCGGGCAGGTGGCTGTAACGGCGCTCGAAGTTCTCGCGGAACATGGCCGCCAGGGTGTGGGCGGCCTCGTGGTACAGCGAGCGGCTCGGCCATAGGCGCCATGGCAGCAGGATGCCGTCGGGCACGCCGTGGCAGCTGGTGGGCACGTCCATGTTGAAGACCTCATCGTGCACGAACTGCGCGTCCTCGATATGCCCATCGAGGGCGCGGGCAACCAAGGCGCGGGTGTAGGCCAGCTCGATGCGGTGCCCGGTTCCGTAGCTGCCGCCGATCCAGCCGGTGTTCACCAGGTAGACGCGCGCGCCGCCTGCCTCGATGCGTTCGCCGAGCATGCGCGCGTACACGAGCGGGTCGAGCGGCATGAACGGCTCGCCAAACAGGGAGGAGAAGGTGGGCACGGGCTCCACGATCCCCAGCTCAGTGCCGGCGACCTTGGCGGTGAACCCGGTGACGAAGTGGTACATGGCGGCCTCGGGCGTAAGCCGCGCGATGGGCGGCAGCACGCCGAATGCGTCGCAGGTGAGAAAGATCACCACGCTGGGCTCTTGCCCGCAGCCCTTGGTCCAGGCGGAGGTGATGTGCTCGATGGGATAGCCCACGCGCGTGTTGCGCGTCAGCGAGGTGTCGGCGTAGTCGGGCCGTCGCGCGGCGTCGAGTATGACGTTCTCGCACAGGCTGCCGAAGCGCACCGCCCGGAAGATCTCGGGTTCGCGTTGCTCGGTGAGCCCGTCGCGCTTGGCGTAGCAGCCGCCCTCGATGTTGAAGATGCCCTCGCCTGCGGCCCAGCCGTGCTCGTCGTCACCGATCAGCAGGCGCGTTGGGTTGGCCGACAGCGTGGTCTTGCCGGTGCCGGAGAGGCCGAAGAATACGGCCGTCTTGTGCGTGCTGGGATCCATGGAGGCCGAGCAGTGCATGGGCAGCACGTGGTCCTCGACAGGCAGCAGGTAGTTCATGACGGAGAAGATCGATTTCTTGATTTCGCCGGAGTAGCCGGTGCCCGCCACGATGATCACGCGCTCGGAGAAGTTGATGATGACGGCCGCCGTGCTCGCCACGCCGTCGCGCGCCGGGTTGCAGGTGTAGCCCGGTGCGGAGAGGATGGTGAAGTCGGGCTCGCCGTAGCGGCGGCGCTCGCCGGCGGTGGGGCGCACGAGCAGCTGGGTGATGAACAGGGCCTGGCTCGCCCGCTCGCAGGCCACCATGAACTTGCGGGCGTGTCGGCGGTTCGCGCCGGCCATGCCGCGCACCACGAACAGGTCGTCGCGGTTCGTGAGGTAGGCGGCGACCCCGTCGCGGATGCGTTCGTAGCAGGCGGGATCCAGCGGCGTGTTGACCGCGCCCCAGGCGATTGTGTCGTGCACGTCGGGGGTATCGACGATGAAGCGGTCCTTGGGGCTGCGCCCGGTGTAGGCGCCGGTCTTGACGACGAGCGATCCGTTGGCCGCCAGCTCGCCTTCGCCGCGGATGACCGCCTGCTCGATGAGCGCGGCGGGCGTCATGTCGACATGTAAGGTCGGCGCGGGCGCGGCCTTGTCCTTGCCGGCTTTGCCGCCCGTGGCGATGCCGATGCCCTGACGCTGCAGGACCTTCGATACGATGGATGCGGCCATGATGTCCTCCTTGCGGGCGTGCGCACCGTGCATGCGCGGTTGCTACATTGATACCGCCCGGGGCGGGGTTTTCTGCAGCTGAATCGGCGAACGGCCGGTTTGCGTACGCAGACGGCCTGCAGGCGGCCTGCACGCAGCCCCGTCGCGGCACAGGGCACCACGGCGCTTCCCGTTGTACGTGCGACCCGTTGGCCGCCCACCAAAACGGGGCGATCGCTATGCGATACGGGCCTCTCGCCGAGGCACGGGTGTGCGGCATCTGCTGCACGGTACGAGGGCACGCGGGTGTCTGTCGCGCGGTGTGAGTGCGATGCGGAGGGGCGGGGCATCTACTGCGTGGCGCGGCGCGGGCGGCGTGCGGCATGAACGGGACACGCTCGCGCGGGGGTGTGAGAGAGGTGCGGCACGAATGGGCTGCGCGGTGCGGTGGGGGGCGCCACGGCACGGGCGGCGTGCGGCATGAACGGAACGCGCCCGCGCTGAGGGGGTGCGTGATGGCGTCCGCCCGGCCCGCAGCACAATGTGTCATGTCTGTGTGAGTGGAAAGTTAGCGATACAATCTCTCCAATTTGTACGATATCTAGCTTCTGCATGGCCTGTTGAGCCATCTGGATGAGGGAGGCGGCCATGTCCGTTCGCATCATCACCGACTCGGGTTCCGATTTCCTGCCGGGCGAGCACCCGGCGCTCGACGTCCTGCCCTTGAGCATCGCGTTTGGCGAGACGACCTACCAAGCCGATGTCGACCTGGACCGTGAGCGCTTCTACGAGCTGCTGGTGGAAGGCGATACGTTCCCCACGACCGGCCAGGTGAACCCGTATGCGTTCACCCAGGCGCTCGAGCGCGCGGCGCAGGCCGGTGACGACGCGGTGATCGTCACGATCTCGGCCAAGCTGTCCGGCACGCATCAGAGCGCCTGCACCGCGGCCGCCCAGGCACGCGCCGCCGGCCAGGAGGTGCACGTGGTGGACAGCCGCAGCGTGACCGTGGGCGAGTACGTGCTGGCGCGCTACGCCTTGCGCCTGGTTGAGCAGGGGCTTTCGGCCGCGCAGATCGCCGCGGAGCTCGAGCGCGCGCAGGAGCGCATCTGCGTGGTGGGCCTGCTCGACACCCTGGAGTACCTGAAGCGCGGCGGGCGTATCTCGGCGGCTGCCGGTACCGTGGGCGAGCTGCTGTCCATCAAGCCGGTCATCGCCATCGAGGACGGCGAGGTGGCGCTGCTCGGCCGCGCCCGCGGCTCCAAGAACGGCCGCAACCTGCTGCACCAGCAGGTCCTGGCCGCCGGCGGCATCGACTTTTCCATGCCCGTCATGTTGGGCTACTCCGGCCTGTCGGACAAGCTGCTGCGCAAGTACATCGAGGACAGCCGCTCGGTATGGGAGGCCCATGTGGGGCGCGACGAGCTGCCCGTGCTGCTGGTGGGCGCCACCATCGGCACGCATGTGGGGCCCGGCGCCGTGGCGGTGGCGTTCTTCCGGGCGTAAGGCTCGAGCGCCGGGCAGGCCGTCGTTTGCAGCCCGTCGTTTGGCGCACGAGCGCCCAGCCGTTTGGCGCACGGGTGGCCCGTCGTTTGGCGTAGAATGAACGCATCCGTGTTTGTCATCATAGGAAGGACGTACACATGGCAGTCTCTGCACCCATCGATGCCACCCAGACCCCCGCATGGGCCGCGCTCCAGGAGCATTTCGACGAGCTTAAGGCCCAGGGAATCAGCCTGGCCGATTGGTTCGCCGCCGACCCCGCGCGCGTGGAGAAGCTCTCCTTTAACGCCGGCGACCTGCACTTCGACCTCTCCAAGAACCTCATCACCGACGAGACGGTCAAGCTGCTCGCAGACCTCGGCCGCGCCTGCGGCATCGAGGCACGCCGCGATGCCATGTTCGCCGGCGAGCACATCAACACCACCGAGGACCGCGCCGTGCTGCACACCGCGCTGCGTCGCCCGGCCGAGCAGAAGGGCGAGCTGATCGTCGACGGCCAGGATGTTGTGGCCGACGTGCACGAGGTGCTGGACCGCATGTACGCCTTTGCCGAGCGCGTGCGCTCCGGCGCGTGGCGCGGCGTGTCCGGCAAGAAGATCGAGCACCTGGTGTCGATCGGCATCGGCGGCTCCGACCTCGGCCCGGTCATGGCCTACGAGGCCCTGCGCCCCTATGCTGACGCGGGGATCGACTGCCGCTACATCTCCAACATCGACCCGAACGACCAGGCCGAGAAGCTTCGCGGGCTCGACCCCGAGACCACGCTGGTGATCATCGTCTCCAAGACGTTCACCACGCTGGAGACCCTCACCAACGCGCGCGAGGTCAAGACCTGGATGCTCGAGCAGCTCCGTGCGGCCGGTGCCATCGACGGCAGCGCCGAGCAGGACGCCGAGGCCATTCGCCGTCATTTCGTGGCCGTGTCCACCGCGCTCGACCTGGTGGCCGACTTCGGCATCGACCCCGAGAACGCCTTCGGGTTCTGGAACTGGGTGGGCGGCCGCTACTCGGTCGATTCCGCCGTGGGCCTGTCGCTGATCATCGTGCTGGGACCTGAGCGTTTCGCCGAGTTTTTGGCCGGCTTCCGCGCCATCGACGAGTACTTCGTGAACACGCCGCTCGAGGAGAACGTCGTGGCGCTCATGGGTCTCATGAACGTGTGGTACGTCAACTTCTTCGGCGCCGATACGCACGCCGTGCTGCCCTACACACAGTACTTGCACCGCTTCCCGGCCTACCTGCAGCAGCTCACCATGGAGTCCAACGGCAAGCACGTGCGCTGGGACGGCACGCCGGTGACCTGCCATACCGGCGAGGTGTTCTGGGGCGAGCCGGGCACGAACGGCCAGCACGCCTTCTACCAGCTCATCCACCAGGGCAGCGTGGTGGTGCCGGCCGATTTCATCGCCTTCGCGAACACGGCCAACCCCGCCGTCGACAACGGTCAGGACGTACATGAGCTGTTCTTGGGTAACTTCCTGGCGCAGACCAAGGCACTGGCGTTCGGCAAGACGGCCGAGGAGGTGCGCGCCGAGGGTACGGCCGAGTGGATGGTGCCGGCGCGCGTATTCGCCGGCAACCGTCCCACGACCTCGATCTTCGGCGATACGCTGACGCCGTTTGCGCTCGGTGAGCTCATCGCGCTGTACGAGCACATCACGTTCGTCGAGGGCACCGTGTGGGGCATCGATTCCTACGATCAGTGGGGTGTGGAGCTGGGCAAACAGCTCGCCAAGCAGATCACGCCAGCGTTCCACGACGATGCGGCCCTGGCCGCGCAGGACGCCTCTACCCGCGCGCTGATCGAGTTCTACCGCGCTACGCGCAAGTAGGGGGTTTCCGTAGGAGGTTCTTCCAGGCGAGGTCGCCGGGGCGGCCTGTGTGACGCTCCGGCAGGATTCTGGGCGTGACCGTATACCGCAGCGTTGCCGCACGCCTGCGCGGAGCTGCCTGCCGCGATGAGTTGCGGCGGCGTCGCCCGGGTGTGGCCCCGCCTGCGCGGGCAATCCGCTGCGATAAGCTGCAGCGGGTTTGAGGCGGCGTCGTCCGGGTGACGGATGGCCGCTTTTCATGCGCCCGTTCACGAACGGTCTCTGCATAAATCGAGGGCCGCTCGCAGCTGTGAGCTGCGGGTGGCCCTCGTGCGTGCGGTGGTATGCGGCGCCGATGGCGTGTGTTGGGTTCGGCGCCGGCTGTATCCGCTTGGAAGGCTACTGCGCGAGAGAAGTGCCGAGCTCGCGGCAGGCCTGCTCGGCGTCGGCGTCGGGGGTGTCGTAGGCGATCTGGGTGCCCACAACGTTCAGCCCCAGCTCCTCGGCCTCGGCCTTCCAAGTCTCCATCCACTCGCCCTCGGCCCACTCGTAGCTGCCGAACAGAGCGACCTTCTTGTTGCCGAGCTCCGTTTTGACCTCGTCCCACATGGGCTGGAACTCGTCGGACTCGAGTTCCTCGGCGCCCATGGCCGGGCATCCGAAAGCGATGGCGTCGAAGGCGCTCAGGCGGTCGACGGTGAAGTCCGCGGCCTGGATGGTCTCGGTGGTGCCGCCGGCGGCCGCAGCGCCCTCGGCCACGCAGGAAGCCATGGCCTCGGTGTTGCCCGTGCCGCTCCAAAAGACGATGGCGACGTTCATGTTCGTTCCTTTCTGTTGGGGGTTGCCCCGGTTGGATGGTTCCTATGCCGCAGCGGCTGCGAGCGCGTCGAGGCTGCAGCCGCGTTGATAGGCGCGGGTGAGCGTGTGCGTGCACTGCTTATAGGCGTTGAATGTTGCTTGCGCGCCCTCGGCGTCGGCGTAGACTTTCCACGCGCCGCAGATGAGGTAGTTTTGGCCGCCGTGCTCGATGAAGCCCTCGATGTCGTGGGCTGGGTAGCCGAGAAAGCAGCCGATCTCGTGCGGGAAGTCGCGGGTGCAGCGCGTTGGGTCGCGCGGGCATCTGTCTGCGAGCGCCGCTGAGGTGTTCGTTGGTTCTGCGCCGCCGTCGACGGCGCCTGCCGTACGGAGCTGTTCGCGCGTTCGGATGTCGGCGGCAAGGCGGTGGGCAAGTTGGCCCAGGCATCGGTCCAGGTTGCCCGGATCGTAGCCGGCGCGCGCGAGGATGCGGGCGCAGGGTTCCTGCGCGATATGCGCGCGCAGATCGCGCGGACGGTAGACATAGATGAGGGCGCCGCAGTGACGCCAGGCGAGGATGCGGATGGCAAGCGGCGTGCGACCGAGTGCGGTGCGGCACGCCTCGACGGCGGCGATGAGCTGCGAGCGTCGCGCGGCGGCATCCGCGTGCGCGCGGAAGGTTCCGGGGAAGGTGAACAGGCAGGCGGGTTTGATGCCCGCCAGCGCGGGAGCGCAGTTGCGCACGATGGCCGCTTCGAGGGCGGCGGTGTCGATGATCCTGGTCACCGTGCTCCTTTCGGGGTCGCAGCGCGAAGCCGTCCTGAAACCCGACGCCGAGCCTTGGGGTGCTCGGCGTAAGTTCGTTATAGGTAACTTATCGCGCACACAAGCACCCGTCAATAGAAAATTTACCAACGGTAACTTTATCCGCGACCCTTGTGCTCGCCAATGTTTTTTGCGGCGCAATCACGCCGGCAGTCTATAATCAGCTCCAAGAGACGGGTTAAGACGTATCAATACAGGAGGCGATCGTATGGAGCAGGCACAGCTCGATGAGCGTTCATCAACGCCGCTCTATGAACAGTTGCGACGTCAGCTGCAGGGTCAGATCGACGATGGCACGTTCGCCCCTGGTAGTCGCATTCCCTCCGAAGACCGTCTCAACACCTTGTACGGTGTCAGTCGCATCACCATTCGCCGCGCACTGCGTGAGCTTGTTGACGAGGGATACCTTGTCAAGCGCCCCGGCAAGGGCACCTACGTATCGGACGAGCCGCCCGCGCACACTGCCGCGCAGAAGGTCTCGGCGAAGTTCGTGCAGGACAACGATGTCGAGAGCTTTACCGAGGCATGCCGCGCGAACGGCATGCGCGCCGGTGCCCGGCTGGTTTCTTGCGATACAGTGAGCGGGTTTGAAAACGAGCGCGAGTTTTTCGGGTTCGGCAGCGAGGGGTCACTGCTGCGGGTCGAGCGTGTACGCACGGCAGACGGCATCCCCATCATGGTGGAGGAGAACTACTTTCCCGCACGGGAATTCGCGTTCTTGCGGCAGGCTGATTTTGAGGATACGTCGCTGTTCGATATCGTGTCCGAGCATGGTTATGGTGACCCGACGCTGAAAGAACCCTGCCGGCTCGATTTGGAGAAGGCTGCACCCGTGGAGGCGGCGCGGCTGCATGTCCCGACGGGGGAGCCGTTGTTTCGCCTGTACGGCCGCTATTACGACGAGTCGGGTGCCCCGCTCTATCTGGGCAAGCAGCATATCGTGGGAACGCGCTACACGTTCCGCATCTAACGGGCCTCACTTGATCGAGATGCTCGCACCGTCGTTTTGCGCTAAGGGGCCTGCCGCATCGGCATGTTGCGGCATTGCTTGGATGGGATTCGGTCCGGCGGGCGCGTGACAAGCCGTTCACCCCGAAAAACCGACCGTTCGCCGAACCTGATATAAGACAGCATATAACAGGTTAATACAGGCTATAATTGGTTCAGCAATTCAGACCACCTGCCGCTTGGCGGGTGATGCCGCGAGACATCGCGCGAGAAAGGATGGACCTCATGATCGAGCTGCTTCGAGTCGACCATCGTCTGCTTCACGGGCAGGTGGCTGTTTCCTGGAGGAGCGCGCTGGGCGTGGATTGCATCCTGGTTGCGAATGACGCAGTGCCTGCCGATGCGCTGCGCAAAAGCGTGATCAAGATGGCGAAGCCGGCCGACACCAAGCTCGTGATAAAGACCATCGACGATTCAATCACAGCCATCAACAGCGGTGTTACCGATACGTATCGACTGCTCATCGTCGTCGAGTCGATCGCGGATGCCGAACGCCTGTGCCGCGCGTGCGGTATCAAGCGTCTGAATCTGGGAGGCACCAAGGCGGGTGAGCACACGCGCGCTATCTCCAAGGTGGTGTACGTGACGCCTGATGAGGAATCTATCCTGCGCGGCTTGATTGCTGATGGGGTGGATGTCGAGATCCAGATGGTGCCTGCCGATTCTGCGGTGAAAGCCTCGTCGGTGCTCTAGGCCCCGGTCGAGGTACTGTTTTCGCACCCGATCCGTCCGTGCTGTTCGTATCATCGGCCTGCTGCGCGTGTCGCTGGTTGCATGCGACAAGCTGCCGGCGCGATCGGTCCGACGGCCCATGCTTCTACAACTGATTGACATGCGTTGGTGATGGCTTGACGGCATCACTGCAGACAGCTCTGTTGCCCGATGCCGTCACTGCTGCTTATCGATGCGTGTGTCGACTAAAACCATAGGTGCATTGCAGGTGGCGCTTGCCGTCGCCTGTGGGGATTTGCTGGCAGAAAGACCTGCTATTTGAAGTCAAGGGGTAGCGCCCGAGATTTTCGATAGGAACCT
>CABRHH010000020.1 GCA_902470695.1 uncultured Collinsella sp. | reverse complement strand
GCCACCCGCAAGCGCAGCCGCTAACCTGCACCCCCACCCCCCCGCGCGCGGCCCGGTTGCGCTCCTTCCCGGACCGCGCGCATCCCTATTCATCGAGGCCCCATGAAACTCATCCATAACTCCCGCCTTGCACGCTACCGCCAACCGTTCGGCGCGGTCGTCGCCGGCACCACCGTGACCCTCACCGTCGGCGTCGAAGGCGCCGACGCGAGCTTTCTTACCGCCAGCGTGCGCGTCTGGGTGGACGGCGAAGGCGAGCGCATCGTCGAGATGCGCCCCGGCGCGGACAACACCCTGACCGCCGAGCTCATGTGCCCGGAACCGCAGCTCATGTGGTACCGGTTCCACGTAGGCGGCCCGGACGGGTCCCGCCTGACGCTCGGGGCGCCCGAAGGGGCCACCGGCGGCGCGGGCGTCGTCTACCCGTACGAGGAGGCGCCCTCGTTCCAGATCACCGTCTACCGCCACCGCGCCGTCCGCCCGAGCTGGTACGAGGGCGGCATCGTCTACCAGATCTTCCCGGACCGCTATCGGCGCGATGCGGCCTGGCGCGCGCGGACGGAGGCGGCCCTCGCCGAACCCCGCCGCGGACCCGCACGCACGCTCGTGGAGGACTGGAGGCGCACTCCCACCTACGACCGGGCGGCGGACGGCTCGATCGCAAGTTGGGATTTTTACGGTGGCTCGCTCGAGGGCATCCGAGGCGACCTGGCACGCCTGGCAGGCATGGGCGTGACCGCGATCTACCTCAACCCCATCTTCGAAGCGCAGAGCAGCCACCGCTACGACACCGGCGACTACCTGCGCATCGACCCGGTCCTGGGAAGCGAAAAAGACTTCCGCGCCCTGTGCGACAGCGCCCGTGAGCACGGCATCTCCATCATCCTGGACGGCGTATTCAACCACACCGGCGATGACTCGGTGTACTTCAACCGCTACGGCAACTACCCCGGTACCGGCGCCTGGCAAAGCGAGGACTCCCCGTGGCGCGACGCCTTCTGCTTCCACGAGGACGGCAGCTACGACTGCTGGTGGGGCATCGAGAACATGCCCGCCCTCAACGAGCGCGACCCGGCCGTGCGCGAGCTGCTGCTGGGCGAGCACGGCGTGATCCGCACCTGGCTGCGCGCCGGGGCGCGCGGCTGGCGGCTCGATGTTGCCGACGAGCTCAGCGATGAGCTGATCGCCGCCATCAAGCAGGCCGTGCTCGAAGAGCGCCCCGACGGCCTGCTGCTGGGCGAGGTCTGGGAGGACGCCTCGAACAAGGTGAGCTACGGGAAGCTGCGCCGCTACCTGCTCGGCGACGAGCTCGACTCCGCCATGAACTACCCGCTGCGCGACCTGATCTTGGGCTTTCTGCTGGAGGGCGAGACCGCCTGGCAGGCAGCCGAGCACATCGAGACGCTGCGCGAGAACTACCCGCCTGAGGCCCTCGCCTGCGCCCTCAACCTGCTGGGCAGCCACGACAAGCCGCGCATCGCCTCGGTGCTGGGCGGCGGTCCGGACGAATCGCAGCTGCCCGAAGACGAGCGTGGGCGCTGGCGGCTGGATGAGACCTCCATGGACTTGGCGAAGGGCCGCTTCTGGCTGGCGTCCCTCATGCAGATGACCTTCCCGGGCGTGCCGTCCACCTACTACGGCGACGAGTACGCGCTGGAGGGCCTGTCCGATCCGGGCAACCGCCGCACCCTGCCCGAACCGGGCGACATCCGCGATCACGACATGCTCACCATGGTCCGCAACACCGCCATGCTGCGACGTGCGCTGCCCTTCCTCGTCGACGGCACCCTGGAGGCCTTCGCCGTGAACGACGACGTGCTCGGCATCAGACGCCGCTCCGCCGACGGTCAGGTGGCCACCCTGCTGGTGAACCGCAGCCGCAGCGCCACGCGCACGGCGCGTATCCCGCTCGATGAGGCGCACGGCCTCGATGTCATCTCAGGCACCGACCTCACCCGTGCGGCCGACGGCTGCTGCGAGGTGCGCCTGTGGCCGCTGGGCTCGGCGCTCGCCTACACCGCCCCGGCCCGCCGCCTGGGCAAACCGCTCGCCCGCGGCGCCGGCATCGTGTGCCACATCACCTCCGTCCCCACCGACGACGGACGCCCCGGCACCCTGGGCGCACCGGCGCTGCGCTTCATCGACCACCTGGCGCAGATGGGCATGGCCTACTGGCAGGTATTGCCGGTCAACCCCACCGACAGCTTCGGCTCCCCCTATGCCGGGCCGTCGGCCTTCGCCGGCGCGCCGGCGCTGCTCGAGGAGACGCCCGCCCAGCTCAAGCACGGCTTCCTGCGCTTCAAGAGGCAGGGAGGCTTCACCAGCCCGGCGTTCTTCGGCTTTGCGCAGCGCAACGAGGCCTGGCTGGACCCCTACTGCGCCTTCATGGCCGTCCATGACGCCCTGGATGGCGCCCCGCGCCACAGCTGGCCCGCGGAGCTGCGCGCATACGACGTGGCGATCTTCGCCGATCCGCGCTTTGCCGAACGCGCCCGCTACCACGCCTACCTCCAGTTCCGCTTCGATTGCGAATGGGGCGAGCTGCGCGCATACGCCCATCGCCGCGGCATCCAGCTCATCGGCGACATCCCCATGTACGTCTCGGATGACTCAGCCGACGCCTGGAGCGAACCGGAGATGTTCATGCTTGACGAATCTGGACACCCCCGCGAGATCGCCGGCGTGCCGCCCGACCGATTCGCCAGCGACGGCCAGGTGTGGGGGAACCCCACCTATCGCTGGGACACGATGCGCGCCGACGGCTACGTATGGTGGACCGAGCGCCTGCGCCGCGCCCTGTCGCTCTACGACTGCGTGCGCCTCGACCACTTCCTGGGTTTCCAGAGCTACTTCGCCATCCCCGCCGGCGGCACCGCCGCGTGTGGCCAATGGCTGCCCGGGCCCGGTATCGAGCTGTTCGAACGCGCAGCCGAAGCCCTCGGCGAGCTGCCGATCATCGCCGAGGACCTGGGCCTGCTCACCCCGGCCGTGCGCGCCCTGCTTGCCAGCTGCGGCTTTCCCGGCATGGACGTGGTCGAGTTCGCCGACAACGATGTGCGCGAGGCCGTCTTGCCCCATCGCAACCACGTGCTCTACACCTCCACGCACGACACCACCACGCTCGTCGGGTTCTGCGAGCGCAGCTTCTGTACGCCGGGCGACCTTGAACAGGCGCGCTACCTGGCCGGCGAGATCTGCCGCCGGGCGCTCGCCAGCGACGCCGACCTCGTCATGCTGCAGCTCCAGGACATCCTGGGGCTCGGCGACGAGGCGCGTATGAACACCCCGGGCACCGCCGAGGGCAACTGGGGCTGGCAGGCACAGGAGGCCGACCTGGCCGCCGTAGAGGCGCGCATGCGGGCCAACATGATGGAGGCCGGGCGCATCCCGAACACGGGCGCCTGATCGCGGTGCACAAAGCCCGGCGTTTCGGGTACAGTAACCTGCGTACAAAAACATACGCCCGCCGAGACGGTTGTTTCGGCGGGCGTCTTCACGCGTCTGAGCAAAGGTGGACAACCATGGCACGCTATGATTACCGCTGCACGTCGTGCGGCAACGTCTTCGAGGTCGAGCACGGCATGACCGAGCGCCCGGAGGTGTCCTGCCCGGCCTGCGGCAGCCGAGCCGACAAGGTGTTCAACGCCAGCGGCATCAAGTTCGAGGGCAGCGGTTTCTACAACACCGACATGCGCGGCGGCAGCTCCTCGACCAGCGCCACCAGCGGCACGAGCGCACCCAGCAGCGCGGGCGCCGAGGCGGGCTGCGCCTGCGACTCCTGCCCGCACAAGGAGCACTAGCCCCTCAGCTACACCCTCAGCTGCGCACGAAGCGGGCGCAGAAGTGCCCGTCGAAGGCGCCGGGGGCGGGCAGCGTTTGGAACATCCCCCGCGCATCCTCATGGGCGCCTATGAGCGCACGAGCCTCCGCATAGGCGTCCCGAGCATACAGCAGCGCGCCGGAAACCGGCGCGAGCGTGAACGCCGCGCCCTCCGCACTCGCCAAAAACGCATCCGCCACCTGCTCGTTTTCTGTCTGCAGCACCGAGCAGGTGGCGTAGATGAGCTCGCCACCATCCTCCACGCGCCGAGCCGCCTCGCGCAGGATCGCCAGCTGCAGACGCGGCAGGTCGGCGCGCACCTCGGCGGGCTGCAGGCGCCAGGCGATCTCGGGATGTCGCCGCATGGTTCCGGTACCCGAGCACGGCGCATCCACGAACACCGTGGCGAAGCGCCGCGGCGCAGCTGCCGCCGCATCGAGGGCTGCCAGCGCGGCATCGAGGTCCGTGGCATCCCCGGCAACCGTCTTCAACTCCCCGAACCCCGCCGCGCGCATGCGCTCGGCGTTGAGCGCGCACTTGGAGGCGGACAGGTCGAGCGCCACATGGTCGCGCGCCCAGCCAGCGCGATGCGCCTGGGCGGCCATGATGAACGTCTTGGTGCCCCGGCCTGCCCCGATCTCCAAGCAGCTGCCCGGGCGCGTGGCCGCGCCGGCGATCAGCTGCGCGGCAAGGTCGGATGAGACCGCCTCCGCCCGCTCCAGGGCGCCGTCCGCCATCAGCAGCGCCGCATCGCCCACGCGCACGCAACCCGGATAGGACAGCTCGGCGTCCGCATCCGCCCACGCCAGCCGCGACGAATCAGGCACTGGCGCAGCCACGTGGACGGCCTGGGGGGCAGCCTCGAGCTGGGCGGCGAGCAATGCGGTGCAGGCGGCCTCACCGCGCGAGGCGGCGACCTCGTCGGCCAGCCACACCGGCATACCGGCCGCGCGCGCCCGCGCGACGCTGCGGCGGCGCTCGGCGGGCACATCGCGGGCATCCAGATACTCCGCGCGAGCCTCGGCCACCCGGCGCAGCACGGCGTTGGCCAGCCCGGCCGCGCCACGCGCCACACTGCGGGCGAGCTCCACGCCCTGGCTCACCCCCGCGTGCACCGGAGCCTCGAGGTACAGCAACTCGAACGCAGAGAGCCGCAGCGCCCAGCGAAGCGCCGGTTGCACCCGATCGGGGCGGGCGAGGAAACGGTCGAGCAGTTCGTCGGCGCAGCCCAGCGTGGCCGTAGCCCCCAAGGCGAGACGCAGCGCGAACGCCCGGTCACGGGCATCGAGCGCAGCCGCATCGGGAGATGTCGCGAGGACGTCGCGCACGTAGACGCCGTGGCGCTGCGCCTCGACGAGAGCCGCCAGCGCGCAGCCGCGCGCCGGGGCGAGCGCAGCAGCCGACCGCGACCGGCGGTGACCCGACCGCGTCACGACAGCGCCCGCCACGTCAGGCTCGCCCCACGCTGGCCGGCCGCCCAGGCGGACGCCTCCATTGCGCGTTTGCCGTCCGGCTTCACCGCGCACAGCTCGAAGGCGCCGTCGGCACAGCCCAGCCATACACGGCCGGATGCCACCGCAACGTCAGCCGCCGCAAGCGCCGGGGCATCCGGGGCCGCCTCGGCGGCGGCCATGATGCGCACCGGCTTGCCCGCCAGCACGCAGCGCGCCGGGGCCGCATCGGACGAGGCCAGCACCCGGGAGACGCACGCGTGCGCCGACATGCTCGGGTCCAGGCGCATCTCGGCCTTCGTCACCTTCGCCGCATGCGTGACGAGCGCCTCGTCCTGCTCGGTCCACACCGCGCTGCCGTCGGCGAGCGTCGGCAGCGTGCAAACCAGCAGGTCGGCACCGATCTGCGCCAGCTCGGCGGTGAGCTCGTCGGCGGTTTTGCCCGCCACCGTGCAGCTTGCCTGCGCACAATAGGCACCGGTGTCCACCCCGTGCCCGATCCGCATGATCGACACGCCCGTCCGCTCGTCACCGGCCAAGATCGCACGTTGGATGGGCGCCGCACCGCGCCAGCGCGGCAGCAGCGAGGCATGTACGTTCACGCAGCCCAAAGGCGCCATGGTGAGCACCTCGTCGGGCAGGATGCACCCGTAGGCGGCCACGCAGAGCACGTCGGCGGCAACTGCAGCGAGCCGCCCCAGGACCGCGGCGTCGATGCGGCTCGCCTCCACAACCGGCAGGCCGAGCCGCTCGGCAGCTGCCTTCACCGGGGAGGGCTCCAAGCGGCGGCCGCGGCCGCGCACGGCGTCCGGACGGGTGAGGACCAGCGCCACCTCATGGGCGGCGGCAAGCGCCTCCAGCGAGGGCACCGCGAACTGCGGCGTGCCCATAAACACAACTCTCATCTGCATACGCTCCTCATCTTGCGCGAGCCGCTCGGCTGCGAACCGACGGCTATTCGGTCTCCCCCGGCTTGGCCCCACGGTCGAGCGCCTCCTGGTAGTGGCGCATGGCGGCGATGCGCCGCACCGGCTCCAGGCGCTCGAACATCGTCATGCCGTGCAGATGGTCGATCTCGTGCTGCAGGCACACGCAGAACAGGTCGCCGGCCGCCTCGTAGCGCATCAGCTCGCCATCCAGGTCGTAGGCCTCCACCACCACGCGGTCGGGGCGGCGGATCTCGCAGCTGATGCCGGGGATGGACAGGCAACCCTCGTTGAAGGGCACGAGCGTGTCGGACTGCTCGACGATCTCGGGGTTGATGAGCACGAAGGGATCGTAGTCGGCGCGCGACTGGTAGGTCGTGTCCACGATGGCCAGCTGCAAAAGCTCGCCCACCTGCGGGGCCGCCAGACCGCAGCCGCCGTTGTCGAACATCTCATCTTTCATGCGCGCCACCAGCGCGCGAATCTCGGGCGTGATCTCCTCGATGCGCGCGCACTCCTGGCGCAGACGCGGATCGGGGGACAAAACGATACCGTTGACTTCCATGGAAACCCTTTCACAGCTTTCTGGCATATCTGCCCTATACTACCCGCTTTTCGCCGGACTCCAGCGCGCGAATGGAAGGGCGGGCGCCTACATCAGGTCGTAGGGGTCCACGTCGACCGCAAGCGAGATGCCCGCGCGCGACGGCACGCGCCCCACCGCGGCCGCCACCGCCGCCGAGATGGGATAGTCGAGCGGCGCCTTCACCAACACATGGAACCGCCAGCGATCCTTGGCACGCTCGATCACGCAGCTCGCCGGGCCGAGCACCTGCGGCGCCTGCAGGGGGTCGCCGCCCAAGGCATCGGAGGCGCCCAGCTCCGCACGGAGCGCCTCGCCCACGCGCATCGCCTGCTCGCGGCTGGCGCGCTCGTCGGCGCCCCACACCAGCACGCGCGCCAGCCGCACGTACGGCGGATAGCCCGCCTCGCGCCGCGCCCGCCCGTCATGGCAGGAGAAGATCTCCCGGTCATGGGTGGCCACCGCGCGGATAGCCGGCTCGTCGGGCATGTAGGTCTGGATGATGACCCGACCGGCACGCTCGCCGCGGCCGGCGCGACCGGCCACCTGCTCGAGCAGGTCATACGCCCGCTCGCCCGCACGGAAGTCCGGCATCTTGAGGGCGTAGTCGGCGTTGACGACGCCCACCAGGGTGACCTCGGGAAAGTCGAGACCCTTCGCGATCATCTGCGTGCCCAACAGCACCCCGCGCGGGGCCGCGTCGAACTCCTCGAGCAGGCGCTGATGCGCCCCCTTGGCGCGCGTGGAGTCCGCGTCCATGCGAATCACCGGCACCTCGGGCCCCAGCAGCTGGCGCAGCGCGTCCTCCACCTGCTGCGTGCCTAAGCCCATCTTGGCCAAATACCGGCTGCCGCAGCGAGGGCATGCGCTGCCTGCCTGCGGGTAGGGCCGCACATGATAGACCGCCCCGCAGGTATGACAGGCAAGCGTGTGGGTCCGCTCGTGGTAGGTGAGCGCCGTGGAGCAGTGCCGACAGGTGGGGACGCACCCGCACTCGCGGCACATGAGAAACGACGCGAACCCGCGACGGTTGTGGAGCAGCACCGCCTTCTCACCGCGCTCGACGGTCTCGAGCAGCGCGTCGTGCAGGGGCCGGGAGAACATCGAGCGGCTGCCGGCGGCGAACTCGCGGCGCAGGTCGGCCACGACGATGCGCGGAAGCACCGAGGTGCCGGGGCGCTCGGGCATCTCGACCCGCTGCCACACCGCGCCTTCATACGAACCCTTGCGGCAGCGCTCGAGCGCCTCGGCCGAGGGCGTGGCCGAACCGAGCACGAGCGGGCAGCCCGCCAGACGTGCCATGCGAGCCGCGACCTCGCGCGCATGGTAGCGCGGGCTCGACCCCTGCTTGTAGCTCTGCTCATGCTCCTCGTCGATCACGATGAGGCCGAGGTGCTCGAGCGGGCAGAACAGCGCCGAGCGCGCGCCCACCACCACCCGAGCGGCGCCGGAGCGCACCATATCCCACTGGTCGAGCCGCTCGCCGGCCGACAGGCGCGAGTGGAACACCGCCACCGCATCGCCGAACCGCGAGCGGAACCGCCCCACCGTCTGCGCGGTGAGTGAGATCTCGGGCACGAGCACCACCGCGGTGCGGCCACGCGCCAGTGTGCGCTCGATGGCGGCGAGGTAGACCTCGGTTTTGCCCGAGCCCGTCACGCCGTCGACGAGCACCACGTCCCCGCGCCCCGCCTGCGCGGCCTGCCCGATCGCGGCCAAGGCGCGCTGCTGGCCGTCGGTGAGCTGCGCCGGCGCCTGCGCGGTGGCCGAGGACAGCGTGGTGACCTGGCCGCCTCCGCGCCAAGCGCGGCGTTCCTCCACCGTCACCAGCCCGCGTGCCGCAAGCGCGCGGATGGCGGCAGACATATCGGTATACAGGGCGTTCAGCTCATGGGTGGTCACCGGTCCGCAGGACAGGGCCTCGATGAGCTGGCGCTGCCGATGCGCGCGTGCCGGCGGCTCGAAGGCCCGCCCCGCCTCGGTGAGCGAGACTACGCGCACGTGCGCGGGCGCGGGGCGGCGCATCTCGGCGGTATAGCTGCCCCCCGGCGCACGCACCACACGCGGACCGGCGCCGGGGGGCAGAAACAGCCGCAGGCAGTCGGACAGGGGCGCCACATAGGCGGCGCTCATCCAGCGGGCCAACTCGGCCGCCGCCGTCGTGAAGGCGGGCTCGGCGAGCACCTGGCGCACGGGCCGCACGCGGCGCGCGTCCAGGCCGTCGGTGCCGTCGAGCTCGGACAGGGCGTCGGCGCAGGCCACGACGTAGCCCGCCTCCACACGGCGGCCGAAGGGCACCAGCACCGTGGCCCCCACCGCAACCTGCGCGTCGAGCTCTGCGGGCACCGCGTAGGCGAACGGTTCGGTGAGGGCGCGCGCCGGTATGTCGAGCACCACCGAGGCAAACCGGGCCGGGCGCGCCGGCCAGACGTGCCGCCCCGCCGCATCCGCCGCGGGTGCACCTTCCTCGGACGCGGATACCCCCGCGCCCTCAAGCTCGGAAAACAACGACTCCTGGGTACCCATCTGCGCGCGCCGTCGGCCCTACAGCCCGCAGGCTGCGCGCAGCTCGTCCACGCGGTCGCAGCGCTCCCAGGTGAAATCGGCGTCCTCGCGCCCGAAGTGGCCGTAGGCGGCCGTCTTCTCGAAGATGGGGCGACGCAGGTCCAGGTCGCGGATGATCGCGCCGGGACGCAGGTCGAACACCGACGCCACCGCGCGCTCGATGGCCCGCTCGTCCACCTTGGCCGTGCCGAAGGTGTCCACCATCACCGACAGCGGGCGGCTGACGCCGATGGCATAGGCGAGCTCGATCTCGCAGCGGTCGGCCAGCCCGGCGGCGACCACGTTTTTCGCCACCCAGCGCGCCGCATAGGCGGCCGAGCGGTCCACCTTGGTGCAGTCCTTGCCCGAGAAGGCCCCGCCGCCGTGGCGGCCCATGCCGCCGTAGGTGTCCACGATGATCTTGCGGCCGGTGAGGCCGGTGTCGCCCATGGGGCCGCCCACCACGAAGCGGCCGGTGGGGTTCACGTAGAGCTCGGCGCCCGACCAGTCGATGCCCGCCGCGGCCATGACCGGGGCGATGACGTGGGCGCGCATGTCGGCCTCGATGAGACCCATATCCTCGATCTCGGGTGCGTGCTGGGTGGAGATGACGATCGTCTCCACGGCGACGGGCGCCCCGTCCTCGTAGCGCACCGTCACCTGGGTCTTGCCGTCGGGGCGCAGGTAGGCCAGGGTGCCGTCGTGGCGCACCGCGGCCAGGCGCTCGGCCAGACGGCTCGCGAGATAGTGCGGCATGGGCATGAGCGTGGGGGTCTCGCGGCTGGCGTAGCCGAACATCATGCCCTGGTCGCCCGCGCCGATGAGGTCGAGCGGATCGGTGGTGCGACCGGCCTGGACGTCGAAGGACTCGTCGACCCCGGCCGCGATGTCGGGGCTCTGCTCGTGGATCATGTTGATGACGCCGCAGGTGGTGCCGTCAAAACCATACTTGGCGCGGTCGTAGCCGATGCGGCAGATCACGTCGCGCGCGATCTTCTGCACGTCGACGTAAGCCTGGGTGCGAATCTCGCCGGCCACGATCACCGAGCCGGTGGTGACGAGCGTCTCGCAGGCGCAGCGCAGCTGATCGAGCCGCGCGGGAACCCCGTTGCAGTCGACATAGCCGGAGCGCTCGAGCTCCAGCTCCTTGGCGATGATGGCATCGAGGATGGCGTCGGACACCTGGTCGGCGACCTTGTCGGGATGGCCCTCGGTGACCGACTCGGAGGTGAACACGAAGCTGCGGGGTTCCTGGGTGGAACGAGTCTCATTCGGCATGAAATGCCCCTTTCATGGTAATGCCCGGCGACCGTTACCATTCCGCCGAGCCTGTAACCCAACAAGTATAGGCATCCACGTCCCGCCCTCAACGCCCCGGACCTCCCCACACGGTATTGACGCAAACGCAGCCGAGGCGCCGCCGGCGCGCTCCGCGCAGATACTTGGTAGAATCTGATGGCAGTACGCGAGGTGTGCCCATCGCCCTCATCCATACGGAAGGGGGTGGTCGTTATGTCAGAAGCGATTCTTCTTCTGGCCATCGTCACCATCCTGGTGATCGCGGCCAAAGCGTAAACTCGTTTCTCGCACAAAAACGACTCCGGGCCGCCCTGGCAAACGACCCGGAGTCCCGTGTGCGAGACTGTTTTGATCTCACACCACTTCGATCGAATGCTATACAAGAGGGTGAGCCTCGCGTACTCCATCATAGCACAACGCAGATACCGGCAGGCACCAAGGGCAGGAGGTATCCATGGAAACCGATGCGAACCGTCGCGAGCAGGCCCCGGGGCCCGCGGCGCTCCCCCGCCGCATCGCCGTCGTCTCCTTCGGTGCGGACACAGCGCGCGCGGACGCAGGCGGCGCCGACGATGGGATGGCCGCGCGCGCCTGCCGCCTCATCCTCGATGACCTCACCCGTGCCTGCCGCGTCTACAGCGCCCACGACGCCGCAGGCGACCAGGCAGCACCCATCGTGGAGCGCTTTGAGCTGAATGCCGCGATGGCTGCGGGAGACGAGCGGCTGCGGGGCGCCGGGGCCGCCGACACCTGGGTTATCGGCACCGACGCGGCCGGCGCCAATGCCGGCGGCACATGCGCCGAGTGGCTGGCAGAGCTTCTGCGCACCGCCGGCAGCAGGCGGGCGCGCGTCTACGCCGTCGCCGTCTGCGCGGGCGACGACCCGCAGGCGGCTGTCCGCGCCCTCGACGCGCTCATGGCCCGCGTGCAGGCCGCGGGCGCGCGCCCCTGCGGCGGCCTGGCGGTCCCGCGAGCGCACGAGGTAGCGGCGGCCTTTCCCACGGCGCGCATGGGGAGGAGGCGGCGTCGGCTCTCCGAGGCGACCGACCGCCTCATCCTCGCGCTGCGCTGCGGCCAGGATGCGGGCACCCTCACCGTGCGGACCTGCACCCTGCGCGCCCTCATCCGCCGGATCGCACGGCGATAGACCCCGGTGCGCTCCCGGGCGCGAGCGCTACAATCTCATGCGACGGGCACCGGGATGAAAAGAGGACCATGGCAGAGCACAACCCCTCGCACGCGCCGGCACACGCGCACGCAGACGAACGCACGGACGCGGGCCTGCCCCTGATCGACGCCGCCGGCGCCGCGGCCACCCGGATCGAGGACGCCGACACCCGACGGGCCGTGCACGCCCTGACGCACGCCCACGGCACCTTCGCCGAATCCTATCCCGGCGGCATCGTAGGCGCCCTCGCGCTGCCCGCCGAGCGTACCTCGAACACGGACCCCTGCCGCCTCGGCTTTGTGCTGAGCCATGGCGCGCTGACCCTCATCGACGTCGGTGCCCCGCACGCGGCACTTGCTGCGGCCGTATCGGCGGCCGCAGCCGCAAGCCCGGGCGGACGGGCCCTGCATGAGCTGATCCGCCACCCGCTGCGCCATGACCTGGACCGACTCATCGCCATCGAGGACGACCTCGCCCGCATCGAGGCCGCGATCGTGGAGGGGCGGCGCGACGCGCACGGCTCGGCGCGGATTTTGCGCATCCGGCGCGACCTCATGCGCCTGGATGGCTTCTACCAGCAGGTCGAGGCGCTGGCAAGCGATGCCGCCCAAGACGAGTGCGGGCACATGACCCGCGGCGAGCGCCGCCTGTTCGCCACGTTGTCCCAGCAGATGGAGCGCCTAGAGGCAAAGGCGGGCTTTCTGCGCGAGTACTGCATGCAGCTGCTGGAGCTCCGCCAGGCGCAGACGGCCGAGCGCCGGGAGTCCACTAACCTCTACCTCACCGTCATGGCGTCCGTGTTCGTTCCCATCACCACCATCACCGGCTGGTACGGCATGAACTTCACCAACATGCCCGAGCTCTCCTGGGAATACGGGTACGTGACCGTCATCGCGCTCAGCCTGGTGGTCATTGCCCTGGAGCTGGCGTTTTTCAAGTGGAAGCGGTGGCTGTAGGCGCGAAGGGGGCACCGGGGCCCCGCCTGCCGCAGCACCCGCCGCGACCACAAACCCCGCATTCCGCACCGCCCGTGCCCCCGCGCCGGTGCGGAATGCGGCCTGCGGTGCCGGCCGCATCACCTCGCCTCCTGCCCTCAGGCGCCGCGCCCCGGCGGCGCTGCCGCGCGATGCCGTATAATGGCAGGCACGCAATCGACCCAACCCGAGGAGCACCCACATGAGCTCATCTGTCCGCGTTCGCTTCGCGCCCTCGCCCACCGGCAAGCTGCACATCGGCGGCGCCCGCACCGCCATCTACAACTGGGCTTTCGCCCGCGCCAACGGCGGCACCTTCATCCTGCGCATCGACGACACCGACCCAACCCGCTCCACCGAGGAGAACACCCAGGTCATCCTGCGCGCCATGCGCTGGCTGGGCCTCGACTGGGACGAGGGCCCCGAGGTCGGCGGCGACTTCGGCCCCTACGCGCAGACCGAGCGCCTGGAGCTGTACCGGGCCGCAGCGCAAAAGCTCTGGGACGCCGGGCGCGCCTACCCGTGCTTCTGCACGCCCGAGCAGCTCGCCGCCGACCGCGAGGCCGCAGCCGAGCGCAAGGACCCCTTCCAGGGCTACCAGCGCCGCTGCCGCGACCTCACGCGCGAGCAGGCCCAGGCCCGCATCGACGCCGGCGAACCGTACGTCCTGCGCATCAAGGTGCCCGAAGACCGCGGTAACGTCATCATCGACGACGCGGTCCACGGCGAGGTCGTCTTCGACGCCAAAGAGCTCGACGATTTCGTGATCTTCCGCTCCGACGGCACCCCCACCTACAACTTCGCCACCGTCGTGGACGACGCCGCCATGGGCATCACCCACGTCATCCGCGGCGATGACCACCTCTCCAACACCCCGCGCCAGGTCATGGTCTACGAGGCCCTGGAAGCGCCGGTGCCCACCTTCGCCCATATCTCCATGATCTTGGGCGCCGACGGCAAGAAGCTCTCCAAGCGCCACGGCGCCACCTCCGTGGAGGAGTACCGCGATGCCGGCTACCTGCCCGACGCCTTCGTGAACTATCTGGCGCTGCTCGGCTGGTCGCTCGACGGCGAGACCACCGTGATCCCGCGCGACGTCCTGGCGAGCCGCTTCAGCCTCGATCGCATCTCCAAGAATCCAGCGACCTTCGACCCCAAAAAGCTCGACTGGATGAACGCCGAGTACATCAACGCGATGGACGACGCGACCTTCGCCGATGAGATCATGCTGCCCGAGCTGCTCGACGCCGGGCTGATCGGCGAGGGGTTCGAGGCCGATGAGAGCTGGGTGGACGCCCTGGCTGCCATCGTGCGCCCCCGCACCAAGATGCCCGCCGATGCCGTCTCCGTCGCAGCCCCGGTGTTCGCCTGTGCCGACACCCTGGCATACGACGAGAAGTCTGTGGCCAAGGGCCTGGCGAAGGAGGGCATGGGGGCCGTGCTCGACACGGCGCGCGCCGCGCTGGCGGCCCTGGATGCCGGCGCCTGGACGGCCGAGGCGATCGACGCCTCCCTCGAGGAGCTGCCCGAGCAGATGGACGTGAAGAAGCGCCTGTTCTTCGGGGCCGTGCGCGTGGCAGTGTGCGGCAACATGGTGAGCCCGCCGCTGGGCGCAACCATGGCGCTCATCGGCCGCGATGACTGCCTCGCCCGCATCGACCGCGCCCGTCCGATGGCGGGATAGTCGATCCATCCGGCCCTGCCCCATGTCCCTCTCGCTCAGCTTCACTTCGTTCAGAAATCGCTCGAGGGACATGGGGCAGGCCCTACGTTGACCCACTCATGCCATCGAGCGAGCGCGGTCACCGCGGTGCAGAACCGTCGCGGCGATTCGCTACACCACCTAGTTGTTGTTGTGACGTTTACGGCCGCAAATGCTTCTTTCTTGCCCCGCGGCCGGTCGAGCAGGAGGAGCTATGCCCGTAAAGCCGCAGTCGTTTGCCACCACCTCGGCGTTTGAGATTTTGGGGCCCGTTATGGTCGGGCCGTCGTCTTCGCACACGGCCGGCGCCCTGCGCTGCGCGCAGGTTGCAGCGAGCCTGCTGGAGGGGCGCATCGCCTCGGTGCGGTTCACCCTCTGGAACAGCTTTGCCCACACCTACCGTGGGCACGGCACCGACCGTGCGCTCGTAGGTGGCATCCTGGGGTTCGACACCGACGACGAGCGCATCCGCGACGCGTTTGCCGCAGCCGATGAGCGCGGCCTTACCTACACCTTCGATATCGGCGGCGATGACCCCTCCATCCACCCCAATACCGTCGACATCCACCTGGAAAGCGAGCATGGCGCTACGGCCGAGGTGCGCGGCGAGAGCCTCGGCGGCGGACGGATGCGCATCAGCGCCATCAACGGCGTGCAGGTGGAGATCTCGGGCCTGTACACCACGCTGTTCGTCGCGCACCACGACGCGCCCGGCGCGCTGGCGTCGCTCACCGGCGCGCTTGCCCACGCGCAGATGAACATCGCGTTTTGCCGCACGTACCGCACCGAGGCGGGCGGTCAGGCCTACTCGGTGTTCGAGACCGACGGCGCGCCGGGACCGACGGTGCTGGCCACCGTGTCCGCGCTCGACCTGGTGAGCTACGCCACCTTCATCGAGCTGCCGGGTTCTGCCGCCGCGCTGCTGCCGGGCACCTCGGTACCCGACCTGTTCGACAACGGCGCGCAGCTGCTCGACGCCTGCGCCCAGCTTGAGCTCGACCTGGGCGGCGTCATGCGCCTGCGCGAGGAGCGCATGGCCGGCGCCGAGCGCGCCCGCAGCCAGATGGAACGCGTCATCGACGTCATGCGCCAGGAGACCGCCGCGCCGCTCGCGCATCCCCAGCGCTCGCTCGGCGGCTTTCTGAACGGCGAGGCGAAGGCGGTGCACGACGCGCCCGCACCCCTCGCGGCGACGCTCATGGGCGCGGTGCAGACCGACGCCGTCGCCCGCGCGATGGCGGTGCTGGAGCGCAGCGCGTCGATGGGCGTGATCGTTGCCGCCCCCACCGCCGGATCGGCGGGAGTGGTGCCCGGGTGCGTGCTGGCGGTCGCCGATGCGCTCGGACTCGCCGATGCGCAGGTGGCCGACGCCCTCTACGCCGCTGCAGCCACGGGCCTGGTGCTCGCCACCTCCGCCTGCGTGGCGGGGGCCGAAGGCGGCTGCCAGGCCGAGGTGGGATCGGCCGCCGCGATGGCTGCAGCCTCCCTGGTGCAGATGCTGGGCGGCACGCCCGCCCAAGCGCTCGACGCGGCGTCGATCGCGCTGGGAAACCTGCTCGGCCTGGTCTGCGACCCGGTGGGCGGCCTGGTGGAGGTCCCCTGCCAGAACCGCAACGCCATCGGCGTGGGCGCCGCCTTCTCGGCAGCGCAGCTGGCGCTCTCCGGCATCGGCAGCCTCGTGCCCTTCGACGAGATGGCCCGCGTGATGCTTGAGGTGGGCCACGCGCTACCCGCCAGCCTACGCGAGACCGCGCGCGCCGGCATCGCGGCCGCCCCCAGCGCGCGACGCGCCTGCGCTGGCTGCCACGCCTGCTCCTAGCGGGCAGCCCGACGGGGCGCTCGCACCCGCGCGCATCGGCGGTTCTCCGCGCGGGGCACGCCGCCGACGCCGCACGAACCGTCGATGCTATCCGTGACGACTGCCTTCCGGCCGCCAACACGCGGCCATCCCGGCTTTGACACCCGGTACAAAGCCGGATATACGTGACGATGCCGTCACAGGGACGCCCATATCCCCCGTGCGGCCGATTGTGTCCGCGCGGGCAGGTATAATCGCTGCGAAGCGAAAACCACCGGCCGCCGGCGCGCGGCCCTGCATCCAGGAAGCCCACACGCGTATGAACAACGAGACCACCTCCTCCGGTACCGATTCGACGCAACAGATCCCCTCCCTCGCGGACCTGCCCCGTATCGGCGCGGCGGCACCCGCCCCCGCACACGCCCGCGGCGCCCACAGCGCACCCGCCACCCATGGCAAGCGCGGCGCCCACAACGGCGGTTCACGCAAGCCGCGGCGCGGTGCCCTCATCACCCTCGGTGTCATCGTCGCGCTTTTGGCCGTCGTCTACGCAGGCGGCGTGATAGCGTTTTCCAACCTGTGCTACCCGCGCACCTCCATCGCCGACATCGACGTCTCCTGGAAGCGTCGTGCCGACGCCGTCTCCCAGGTGAAGGCCGCCGTCAAGGACTACACCTTGACCGTCGAGGGCGACGGCTTCTCCTGGACCTTCACCCCCGGCTCCAGCCAGATCGTCGACGCCGAGGCGGCCGTGGATGCCGTCATCGGCGCCAACGAGCCCTTCGCCTGGCCCGTGCGTCTCATCCAGGCGCTCACCGCCGGCGCCCGACACGCCGCCGGCACCACCTCCCTGCCCGACGACTTCGACCAGGACGCCTTCACCGCCGACCTGGGCGCCGCGATCGACGCCTTCAACGCCGACCGCACCGGCACCTTCGACGCCGCCGGCGCCTACGACGAGTCCACCGGATCGTTCACCGTCGAGCGCGCCCGCTCGAACCAGAAGCTCGACCGCGACACCATCGTCGCCGACGCGCTGGAAGCCGTCGCGTCCTTGAGCCACACCCTCACCCTGGACGAGGACAGCTTCACCCCGCTGGCCGGCGGCGCCACCGACGAGCAGCTCCAGGCGGCCTGCGATGCGGCCAACGCGCTGATCGGCACCAACGTGAACCTCACCATGGGCGGCACGAGCGTGGCGACCCTCGACGGCGCCCAGCTCGCGCAGTGGATCACCTTCGACGACGCGCTGAACCCCACCCTGAGCACCGACCCGGTCACCGCCTGGGTGCGCCAGCTCGCCACCACCCTCGACACCGCCGGCACCACGCGCACCTACACGCGCCCGGACGGCAAGCAGATCAGCGTCTCCGGCGGCAGCTACGGCTGGATCACCGACGAGGCGGCGCTCGTCCAGAAGCTGCAGGAGGCGGTGGCGAACAAGCAGGTGGGCGACATCGAGATCCCCACCAAGCAGACCGCCGACGCTTTCCGCGGCGCGGGAGCGGCCGACTGGGGCGCCTACATCGACATCGACCTCAGCGAGCAGCACGCCCGCTACTACGACGCCTCGGGCAACCTGCTGTGGGAGTCCGGCATCATCTCGGGCAACCCCAACAAGGGCAACGGGACCCCTACCGGCGTCTATGCCATCCGCTCCAACAGCGGCGGCTCCACGCTCATCGGCAAGACCGACCCGTCCACCGGAGAGCCCGAGTACAAAACGCCCGTCAACTACTGGATGCCGTTCGTAGGCAACGCCATCGGCTTGCACGACGCCAGCTGGCAGGCGTCCTCGTCCTTCTCCAACCCCAGCGCCTACCTGTCCGTGGGCAGCCACGGCTGCGTGAACCTGCCGCCCGCCAAAGCCCAGGAGCTCCATAACCTCATCAGCGTGGGGCTCTGCGTCGTCGTGCACAACTAAGGAGACCCCATGCCTGCGCGCATCCTGCTGGTCGAAGACGACCCGCTCATCATCGAGGCCCTCACCGAGCTGCTCGCCCAAGGTGGCCATAGCGTCGAGCATGCGGCCACCCAAAACGCCGCCATCGCCGCCGCGGTGCCGGTGCAGGGCCCCTGCCCCTTCCAGCTCGTCCTGCTCGACATCTCGCTGGCGCAGGGCAACGGGTTCGCGGTGTGCGCCGCCATAAAGCAGGCTTCGCCCGCCACCCCGGTCATCTTCCTCACCGCCTCCGATGACGAGTTCAACACCGTCACCGGCCTGCGCATGGGCGCCGACGACTACATCGCCAAACCCTTCCGGCCCCGCGAGCTGCTCGCGCGCGTCGACGCCGCGATCAGGCGCTCGCAGCCCTCGGCGCGCACCGTCTGCCTCGGGCCCTTGCGCGTGGACACCGAGCGCGCCCATGTGGAGCGCCATGGCGAGGAGATCGCGCTGTCGGCCCTCGAGTACCGCCTGCTACTGCTGTTCGCCACCAACCCCGGTAAGCTGATCACGCGCGACATGATCCGCGACGCCCTCTGGGACGACGCCGGCACCTATATCGAGGAGAACACCCTTTCGGTCTACATCAAGCGCCTGCGCGACAAGATCGAGGACGACCCTTCCCATCCGCAGCTCATCACCACGGTCCGCGGGCTGGGCTACAAGACGCGGGAGTAGCCGATGGTATTCCGCAACCCCGAGGTCCGGCGCGCAAGCGCGATCGCCGTGCTGCTGGGCGGAGCGTGCGCCGCCCTCACCGGGTTCTTGGTTGCGCGCGCCGACGCCTCCGCGGCACCTGCCGTCGCCGGCGCCGGCTGCGTCGCGGCCGCCGTCGGCGCTCTCGTCCCGCTGCTTGTTGCCACCCGCGCCCGCTACCGAGCCATCTCCCGCATGTCCGACCGCCTCGACGCCGTGCTCAACGGGGGCCGCTCCCTCGACTTCCGCTCCATCGGCGAAGGCGAGCTGTCCATCCTGTCCAGCGAGCTCGACCGCGTCATCACCCGGCTCGACGCCACCGTGGAGGAGCTCGAGCGCGAGAAGCGCGCCCTTGCCGATGCGCTCGCCGATATCTCCCACCAACTCAAAACGCCGCTCACCTCGATTGCCCTGTCCACCGAGCTCATCCGCACGCGCCTGGCGGAAGCCGAGGCCTCACCCGACCTCATCGAGCGCGTGCGGCTCGTCCAGCGCCTGCAGGGGCGCGTCGAGGAGCTCGTGGCAACGCTGCTGAAGCTCGCCCGCATCGACGCCGGCGTGGTGAAGCTCACCCGCATCCCCGTGCGGGCCGGCGCGCTCGTCGACGCCGCCACCGAGGCGCTCGCCATCGCCTTCGATATCGCCGGCGTCCAGCTCGAGCTCGACGTCGACCAAAAGGCTTCGTTCACCGGCGATCCGAACTGGAGCGCCGAGGCGTTGGGCAACGTGCTCAAGAACTGCTTGGAGCACACCGGCGCGGGCGGGCAGGTGCGCATCCGCGCCTGGGAGGATGCCCTGGCCTGCCGTCTGCGCATCACCGACACCGGCGGAGGCATCGCCGACGCGGACCTGCCGCATATCTTCGAGCGTTTCTACCGCGGCCAGGCGCGCGCGGGCGAATCATCCGAGGTGAACCCCGCCGGCATCGGCATCGGGCTCTCGCTGGCCAAAAGCCTTGTGGCCGCTCAAGGCGGCTCGCTGTCCGCCTGCAACCGAACAGACGAGACGGGCGCGGTTATCGGCGCGCAGTTCGACTTCGTCTTCTTCAAAGCCGTCGTCTGATGCCCGGCGGGCCGCCATCGAGCCGTATGGGATGCCGGCCCGGGCCTCGGCTGCGCCGCGGCGATGCCTCGCCCCGGACAGCCCGCCCGCGGCAGCGCACCCCCACCGGCGCTTTGCGCACCTGGCTCGCCGATCGCGCCGCATACGCCGGCGGGCCGCATGCCCCGCGCCCCAGCATGACGAAACCGTCACATGCCGGTCACGCGCTCGCAAGCGCCAAACTCCAGTATGGTAGATGAAGGTCGCATCGACCGTTTCCCGCGCGTCTGCAGACTCGGCGGACGCGCGGGTCACCGCGAAGGAAAGGCGCAGGCATGAACATCCTCACCGTAGAGCACCTCAGCCGCGTGTACGGCACCGGCGACACCGCCGTCACCGCGCTCGACGATGTCAGCCTCGAGATCGAGGCCGGTGAGTTCATCGCCATCATCGGCAGCTCGGGCTCGGGCAAGTCCACGCTCATGCACCTCATGGGCGGCGTGGACCGCCCCACCTCGGGCACGGTCCGCCTGCAGGGCCAGGACATCTTCCAGCGCTCCGACGAGGAGCTGGCCGTGTTCCGCCGGCGCGAGGTGGGCCTGGTCTACCAGTTCTACAACCTCATCCCCGTGCTCGACGTCGTAGAAAACATGACGCTGCCGGTCCTCATGGACGGCCGCCGCGTGAACGAGGAGCGCCTGGTGGCGCTGATCGCGGCCCTCGGCCTCAAGGGACGCGAGCACTACCTGCCCAACCAGCTTTCCGGCGGACAGCAGCAGCGCGTGGCCATCGGGCGCGCCCTCATGAACGCGCCGGCCGTGGTGCTGGCCGACGAGCCCACCGGCAACCTCGACTCCAAGAACTCCGCCGAGATCATGGGCCTGCTGCGCGACTCGAACCGCCGCTTCAAGCAGACCCTCATCGTCATCACCCACGACGAGGACGTCGCCCTCATGGCCGACCGCGTGATCGCGATCGAGGACGGCCGGATCGTGCGCGACGAGCGTCGGGCGTGAGCGACATGAAGCGCCCAGCACATACCACGGATCCCCTGGGCCACGCACCGCGGCACGGCAGCGTGTTCGCGCACTTCGCGCTGCGCTCGCTGGCCCGCAACCGCTCGCGCACCCTGGTGTCCATCATCGGCATCGCCCTGTCATGCGCGCTGATCTGCGCGATCTTCACCTCGGCGGTCACGATGCTGGGCAGCCTGCTTTCCGCCACCATCGCCCGCGAGGGCTCCTGGCAGGTGCGCATCGAGAACATCTCGACCGAGAAGCTCGACCAGCTACGCGAAGATTCGCGCGTCTCTCACCTCTACGAGCGGCGCTACCTGGGTTCGGCGCTCATGCCCACAGCGCTCGACACCACCTGGGGCCGCTACCTCACCCTCGAGGCGTGGCCCGAGCGCGATAAGCTCGACGGCCTGCTCACCATGCCCGACATCGTCGAGGGGCGCGCACCGGCGGCCGACGGCGAGATCGTGCTGCCGAGCTCCCTGCGCGGCATCACGACCGACGAGCGCACCCCCTTCGACGGCGAGGTCACCGCCACCGGGCGCGACGAGGACGCCTCCCGCGCCACCTGGACCGGCCAGCTGGCCGTGGGCAGCACCATCGATTTCGCCCTCGGGCTGCGTCGCTTCCATGACCCCACGCGCGATCGCGACCGCCCCTGCCTGCCCTCCGACGGCATCTACGTCGACAGCAACGACGCTGACGGCACCACGCTGCTCGAATGGCTCGCCGATACCGAGCCGGCGCGCACCTACACCGTCGTGGGCTTCTTCGACCCCAGCGACCTGTGGGATTCCGCAGCCGGCTATGCCGCGTTCACCGTCTCGGACGCCCCGGCGCGCATGACGAGCGCCGTGTTCTCAACCACGGTGCACACCTCAGGCGAACTCGACCGCCTGGTCGAGGACTATGCGGGCACCGACAAGACGATGTTCTACTCAGCCGGCAGCAACCCGCTGCTGTACCAGGATTCCAACGCCACCGGATACGTCCATTCGAATCTCGTGCGCTACCAAGGCATGCCGGATGATGCCGCCATCTGGGGCACCCTCTACTCGTTTGCAGCCATCCTGGCCGGTGTCGTGCTCGTCGCCTCGGTCTCGCTGATCTACAACTCGTTCGCCATCGCCATCTCGGAGCGCACTCGGCAGTTCGGCCTGCTCGCCTCGCTGGGCGCGAGCCGCCGGCAGATCAGGCACACGGTCTACCTGGAAGCGCTCATCCTGGCCGCCATCGGCATCCCCATCGGGCTGGCGCTGGGCCTCGCCGGCACCTGGGTGGTGTTCCAGATCGCCGGCAAGGGCCTTGCCGCCATAGTCGACACGGCCCTCTACGCCGACACCGCGGGCATCACCTCCATCGTGGTCGACCCGGCTGTGTGCGCGCTCGCCGCCGCTATCGCCTGCGTCACCGTGCTGATCAGCGCCGCGCTGCCCGCTTGGCGCGCCAGCCGCATCTCGGCGGTCGACGCCATCCGCCAGCATCGCGATGTGAAGCTCAGCCGCAGCGAACGCAAGCGCGGGCAGCGGCCGGGCAAGCTGCGCCGCGCCCTCGACCGCTGGCGCATGCGCGGCTTGGGCGTTCCCGGCTGGATCGCCCACCGCAACCTCACCCGCGCGAGCACCAAGGGGCGCGTGGCGGTGGCCTCGCTGGCCGTCTCGGTGGCGCTGCTGATCACCGCGGGCACCATCGGCGCCTACCTGAGCACGCTCACCCGCATCGGCGACATCGGCGTCGGCGATATCGAGGTGTACGGCACGCGCGCGCTCGGCACCGGCGAAAGCATCGACGACGCGCTGCTCAACGTCTGCGACGCCGGCGAGCTGCTCGCCTCCCCGGACGGGGTGGGCTCGCTCGGCACCTGGATCGACCTGTCGGGGTACGCGACGTCTGCCGACGCCATCCAAGCCGACCGCGTCTCAACGGTCGGCGACGGCAACGCCGAGGCAACCGAGGATGCAGCCGCCTGGGTGGATTCCGATGCCGTGGTGGATACCCATGGAACCTTCTGGGGCAGCGTCGTTGTTACCTTCGTGGACGAGGACACCTGGAACGACCTGCTCGCACGCAACGGGCTCGAAGACGCCGCGGCGCACGCGGACAGGAACGACCAGGTCGCAGGCATTGGGCTGAACGGAGCTGTCAGCAGCGTGGACGGGCGCTACGTCACCCGCGACAATTTCACCGGGCACGGCACGATCGACCTGTTCACGCACATCGCCGAGACAGCAAATAGCTACTTCACCCGATTCGAGCTCGACCAGGACGGCGAGGCTCAGGGAAGCTATCAGTACATCGACGGCCAGACCTCCCGCACCGAGACGCTGCCGATCGACCAGATGCAGACGATGACGACCCCGATCGAGATGGTCGGCGCGGCCACCGATCTGCCGGATGCGCTCTCTAACCGCACGGACTGGCCCACCATCATCCTGCCCATCTCCTCGCTCGCCCGCCTCACGCACCTCGCCGAGGATTCCGGCGCCAACGGCCGCAACGCCGACAACTCGCCCATGTGCGCGCCCTTCGATTTCGAATCGGCGAGCTCGAGCGGCCTGGTCGTCACCTACGCCTTCTCGGCCGAAAACCCCACGCGCGCCGGTGACCAGATGCAGCGCATCATCGACCGCGACATGACCACGCTCGCCTGGCGCGCCTGCTACCTCAACAACCGCGCCGCCAACGCGGAGACCTCCGTGCTGATGCTGCAGACCGTCCAGATCTTCACCGGGTGCTTCGCCGCCATCACCGGCGCGATCGCGGTGGCCAACGTATTCAACACGCTCACGAGCTCCATCATCCTGCGCCGGCGCGAGTTCGCGATGCTCAAGAGCTGCGGCATGGGGCAGCGCGCCTTCCTGCGCATGATCGCGCTGGAGTGCGCCAGCTACGCATGGCGGGGCCTCGCCATCGGCATCGGCGTGGCGGCCGTCGTCTCGCTGCTGCTGCTGCGCACCCTTACCTACTCAATCATCGGCATCACCTACGAGATGCCGCCCGGCTGGGTGGCCCTGGCCGTGGGCGTGGTGATCGGCGTGCTGCTGATCAGCGTCGTCTACGCACTGCGCAAGACCCGCGCCGCCTCGGTGGTGGAAACGCTGCGCGAGGACGCGATCTAGCCCCATCCACGTCACCTGCGGATGCCCGCGCGCATCCGATCACATAGCAACCTTTCGGGGACAGGAGAGACCATGACGAAGAACGACCGCATCCACGACCACGACGACACCGGCGGAGAGAACCCCACCGAGGCCTTCCTGCGCACGCTTGGCAGCGAGCCCGTGCAGGGACGGGCAGACGTGCCGCGCATCCCCACCGGAGCGGCGCATGAGCACGCCGACCTGCCGGGCATCGAGCCATTGGGCACCCTGCCCGCGCCCGGTGACACGCAGGCCGCCAATCAGGACGCCTCCGGGGCCGCGCCGGTCCCCGGCAGCGACGAGGAGGCCTACGCCGCCCTCAAGGCACGCCGGGCCGAGCGGCGCCGGCGCAAGCTCATCCACCGCGGTATCGCCGCCGGCATCATCATCGTGCTGGTGGCGGGCGGCTTCGCCGTCAATGCCGCGCTGTCCCAGCAGCCGACGGACATCCGCGCCGGCGTGGTGACCGACATGGCCACCCGCGGGACCTTCGTCGACCAGGTGAGCGCGAAGGGCACCCTCGAGCCGCTGTCGTCCACGGTGGTCGCACCGGCCATCGACGGGCAGATCGAGAGCGTGAACGTGGTGGCCGGGCAGACGGTGGCGGCCGGCGACGTGCTCATGACCATCAAAAACGATGAGCTCGGCGCAGCGGTCGACGAGGCGGCGCGCAACCTCAAGCAGGCAAAGGCCAATCTCGCCTCCGCGCGCTCCCAGGCCGCGGCAGCAAGCCAACTTGTCGAAGCCGCCCCCGACGGCGCCGCAAGCGGCTCCGACAGCGGGGCGAAAGACGCCGTTGCCGCCGCGCAGGCGGCGGTGGAAAGTGCCCAGGCGGCCCTCGACCAGGCAAACGCCAAGGCGGCCCTGCGCACCGTGACCGCGCCGGCGGCCGGCTCGATCGTAGCCATGAACGCCCAGGTGGGCGCGAACCTCGCCGAACAGAGCGCCGCGGGCGCGAACTCCGGCCCGCTCATGCAGATCGCCGACCTCTCCAAGATGAAGGTCACCGTGCAGGTGAGCGAGGAGGACATCGCCAAGATCGCCGCCGACCAGGCCGCCACCGTGCGCTTCCCCGCCTTCCCCGACCTCGAGCTTGCCGGCAAGGTCACCAGCATCGCCTCGATCGCCACCACCGGCACCGGCGGCGCCGCGATGTCCTACGACGGCAGCAGCTCCTCGTCCACCTTCGCCGTCGGCATCCTCATCGACGCCCCCGACCCGCGCCTGAAGCCCGGCATGACCGCTGAGGTCACCCTCATCACCAAGCAGCTCGATGACGTCATCATGGTGCCTGCGACCGCCCTGCAAAGCGACGACGGCACCTCCTACTACGTCAACGTGCAGACCGACGCCGAGTCCGGCAACACTGAGCGCCGCGATGTGACCGTGGTGGCCCAAAACGACGACATGGCCGTCATCGGCCGACCCGCCGACGCAGCCGCCGACTCCAACCCCGATATGGCCACCTCGCCCCTCGAGGACGGGGAGACGGTCGTGATCGCCGGCGGCATGGGGTCGAGCGGCGCCGGCGATGCCATGGCCGCATCCGGCGGCGGAATGGCCGTGATGTAGATGCGCCCTGTCATCGATATCCGCCACATCCATCGGATCTTCGAATCCCAGGCCGGTCTCGCGCACGTGCTGCACGACATCAACCTGACGGTCGAAGCCGGTGAGTTCGTGGCCATCACCGGTCCGTCGGGCTCGGGCAAATCCACGCTCATGAACATCCTGGGCTGCCTCGACACGCCCACCTCCGGCACCTACCTGCTCGAGGGCTTAAACGTCGCTGAGCTCACCGACGACGAGCTGGCCGAGGTGCGCGCCCGCCGCATCGGCTTCGTGTTCCAGAGCTTCAACCTGCTGCCGCGCATGAGCGTGCTGGACAACGTCATGCTGCCGCTCGCCTACTCCTTCACCCCGCCGCGCGAGCGCGAGATGCGCGCGGTCCATGCCCTGCGCGCGGTGAGCCTGCCCACCGACCACTACGACCACCGCATCAACGAACTGTCCGGCGGCCAGATGCAGCGCGTGGCGATCGCGCGCGCCCTGGTATGCGACCCGGCAATCATCCTCGCTGACGAGCCCACCGGCAACCTGGACTCCGTCACCGGACGCCAGGTGATGGACACCTTCCACCGGCTGCGCGACGACGGCAAGACCATCGTCCTGATCACCCATGACGCCGGTATCGCCGCCGAGGCCGACCGCGCCGTCAGCATCCGCGATGGGCGCCTGACGCACGGGGCCTATGTCGTTGCACCCGAGATGCCTGCGCAGCGCAAGCGGACGGCAGAAGCTGCGGGCACCGAGCAGGGTCCCGCCGCGACGGCACCCGAAGGAGGCATCCGATGAACCTACGTGACCTCGCCCGCGAATCGCTGCGCGCGCTCGACGCCAACCGCGGCCGCAGCCTGCTCACCATCCTGGGCATCGTGATCGGCATCGCCGCCGTCATCGCCATGACCTCGCTGATCGGCGGCGTGCGCAACAGCTTGATCGGCAGCCTGGGCCTCAACGCCGCCCGCACGATCTACATCTATTCCGGCTACCCGCTCGATGAGGACGACCTGGATACGCTGGGGCGCCTGATGCCCGATTACGAGCAGATCGAGGGGACCTACAACAGCTACGCGCAGATCAAGAACGGCGACAAGAACATGAGCGTGGGCATCACCGGCGCCTCGCCCGCCTTCCTCGAGATGACCGGCCTTGCGGCCAAGATCGCCGAGGGCCGCGCCTTCACCGAGGAGGAGAACACGGCGGCGGCGCGGGTGGCCCTCATCAGCCGCTCCGGAGCCGAATCGCTGTTCGGTGCCGGAGAGCAGAAGGCGATCGGCAAGTCGATCTCGCTGAACGGCGCGAACTACACCGTGCTGGGCATCGTCGACGACGGCATCAGCGGCGGCGACTACTTCACCGCCTACCTGCCCGCCAAGACCGTTCAGCGCACCATGGGCACAGAGCAGCTGGGAAGCATCGTGGGACTCGCGCGTGAGGGCGTGGACCTCGAGGCGCTCCAGAAGCAGACCGTGCAGCAGATCGCCAAGGTCAAGCGCATCTCCGACGACGAGGTCGAGCAGATGGTGAGCACCTCCTCGATGAAGTCGGTCATCGACCAGCTCAACACCTTCATGATGTCGTTCCAGCTCATGATCGGCGCTATCGCGGGCATCTCCCTGCTGGTGGGCGGCATCGGCATCATGAACATGATGCTCACCAACGTCACCGAGCGTATCCGCGAGATCGGCGTGCGCCGTGCGCTGGGAGCCCGCCGCCGCGACATCGTGCGGCAGTTTTTGACCGAAAGCGCCGTGCTATGCGTGACGGGCGGCATCATCGGCACCGCGGTGGGCTACGCCATCGCCTGGGGCCTCGCCTGGGCTGCCAGCGTCTCGGGCTTCAACATCGGCAGCGTGGCAGGATTCGGCGGACAGACCGGCGGGTTCACGCCCGCAATCGAGCCCGGCGCCATCGCGCTGGCCGTGGGGATCTCGATCTTCATCGGCATCGTATTCGGCTTCTATCCGGCGCGGCGCGCCGCCAAGCTCGACCCGGTCGAGTGCCTCCGCTACCAGTAAGGATCACGGGGCGGTTCCTGCAGGAGCCGCCCCTGCGGACCGGGGACGGGTTCGCGCGGGAGACGGCGTCGTGAGTGCCATCGCGTCACCTCGGGGCCATCCCCGCAGGGCTGGGGACGGGTTCGCGCGGGAGGCCGGCGCCGTAGGGGCCGCAGGAAGGGCTGGCGTCGGCTCCATCTTGCGCGGGAAACGGCACCATGGTGCCATCGCGTCGCCGCGGGGCCGTTTCCCGCGCAGCGGCATCGCCATCGGGGTTGTTGCCTCGGGCCCTCGGCACAGGGAAACCGTCGCCGCACAGGCACCATCGCCGCCGCGTACAGCGGATCGCGCGGCGGCACCTTCAAAGGGCTGAGGACGGGCTCGCGCGGAAGCCCCGTGGAGAGCATTTCCGCACAGGGGGGTCGCCGCAAGGGGCCCACCACGTAAGGACATCGTCTCTGCGAGGGACCGTTGCCGCCGCACGCAGCCGATTGCGCGGCGGAGCCATCTCCGGGTTCGTCTCGCTGCCATCGACGCAACCCATGCTCACATCTCGCCCAATCGTCGTAGCCTGGATTCGGCGTTCGGCCATCAACACGCTCCAACCCGCCCGACCGGGCATGTTGGGTTCGGCGTTTGTCCATCAACGTGCTCCAACCCTCCCGACAGGGCATGTTGGGTTCGGATTTCGACCATCCGCCGATCTCGGGTTCGGATTTCGGCCATCCGCCGATCCTGGGTTCGTCCTTCGTCCATCTGAGGGCTAAAAACGGTTCCAGATGGACGATATCCGAACCCGGAATTCTTGAATGGACGAAACCCGAACCCGGAAATCCACCGATGGACAAGATACGAACCCGAGAAGCTGCAGACGGACAAGATGCGAACCCGGAATCGTCGTACGGACGGAACGCGAACCCGCCGTGCCGCTGACGGCCGAAATACGAACCCGCTACGTCGCTGATAGCCAGGGCGCGAGGCTGGCGTCGCCGTAGGGCCCGAACGCGGACCCGCCATGCCGCCGACGGGCAAAACGCGAACCCGCTACGCCGCCGATAGCCGGGGCGCGAGGCCGGCGTCGCCGACGGACCGCAATGCCTGTTGCGCTCCATCACGGCTGAGCCCAGCCTCATCCATATTGCCAGAACACTCGAACGCACCGCGGCGGGCATCGAATCGCACAGACGATATCAGCGGCTCGCGACGTCTCTGTGCCGCCCTCGCACCACCCCTGCAGCGGCAAACACCCGAACTGCCGAGCGACATCGGCGGCTCATAGCGTCTTTGCGTCACCTGTGCCCCGCCCCGGCGGCAGGCCCCGAACCGCCGTGCAGTATCAGCGGCCCACAACGTCTCCGCGTCACCTGCATCCCGCCTCCGCCGTCCGTCCCTACAGCCCGATCTTATCCAGAAAGCCGTTCACGCAGGTCCAGTACTGCTCCGGGTTCGTAGATGCCGAGCCGGCGTGCGGCGCCCCGTGCACCACGAGCTTCTCCTTCACCGGGCTGGCGCACGCCTCGTAGACCTCGTCGAGCATCTCATAGGGCACGAACGTGTCGGCGTCACCGTGGATGAACAGCATGGGCACCGTGGCCCTGCCAACCGCATCGACCGCACTCGCCTCGTGGAAATCCCACCCGGCGCGCACCTGGCACACAGCATTGGCAACATCGAGCAGCGGGAAGCTCGGCAAACCGAACACGTTCTGCAGCTGGACGGCGAACTCCTCCCACACGCTTGCGTATCCGCAATCCTCGATGATTCCCACCACGTTAGCAGGCAGGTCGCTCTCCCCCGCCGTCATCATCGCGGTGGCACCGCCCATGGAGATGCCGAACACCAGGATGCGGGCATCCGGGTCGGCCGCCACGATGTCGTTCAGCCAACCGATCACGTCGCGGCGCTCCGGCCAGCCCATGCCGATAAACGAGCCGCCGGACCGCTCGTGGGCGCGCGCCGCCGGCATGAGCACGTTCATGCCGCGCTCGTAAAACGAGTAGGCGTACTTGGCCACGCGCGCGGGTTCGGCAGTATAGCCGTGCAGCACCACCGCATAGGTATGGCTCGCCGCGGCCTCCGGCTGGTCGATCCGCCAGCCCGACAGCGCCGTGCCGTCCTCGGCCGTATGCGCCACCTGCACGCGACCTTCCTCGAACCAGGCAGCGGCCTGCTGCTCGAGCGCAGCGTCGTTGGCGGGCGCCTCCTCCAGACCATCCACCTCATCGGCGTCCATCATGCGTTTCATCGAGTAGCCCGCATGCGGGTCAAGAGCGAACTCGAACAGGAAATTGCCGGCAACCCCTAAGCCCACAGCCCCCAGCAGCATCACAGCAACGGCTGCAATCGCCAGCGTACGCTTCCGCAGATGTATCTTGCGCATCGACTCCTCCTGAACACATAGCATGTATCTGTCGTTTAGTTGACGACTCATGCATAGTAGTTCAGTAAGTGTCACTCCACAGGAACCACACCTATCGGAAACCGAACGGACGCACCCAGGCCCCCGCACGGAGCTCGCACGCCCCTGGCTCGCGGTAGACGTGTAGCCATGTCGAATGGTGTAGATCAACGCCTGCGCTTGAACGCCCCCGGACTCACCGTGATGCCCCCAGCGGTGCGGCGCACATGCTGCGCCTGGCGCGATGCGGCAGACGAGGCGGCACGCGATGCGCTGCGGTGGCCAGTCGTCGCGCCGGAAGGCCTCGTGGCGACAGAGGACGACGTGGCAGACTGCTCGGCAGCGGAGCGCGGCGCATCGGGCTGCCCGGCAACCGCCTGCCCCCCAGACGCACCGGCAGCCGCGTCAACAGATGAAGCCGACGCTGCAGCCGATGCCGCCCCCCGCGCCTTGGTGGCCGAACCCGCTACCGCAGCCGCGCCCGATGCCGCCCCATGCACGCCGTCGGCAGAACCAGCCGCAGCCGCACCGGCGCCCGCGCCCGCAACCACTCCCCGCGCACCGCCGGCCAGGCCCGCCGCCGCAGCCGGCCGGCGCGCATCCTCCCGGGACACAGCAGCCGTCCCCGCACGCGGCGAGCGCGCACGACCGCACTTCGAGCGCCCGAGGCGCGCGATCGCGCGGTCCCAGCGGTCGTGGATGCTCGCGCTATGGGAGCTGTGCAGGCCCAGCAGCGGAGCTGCGAGAATCGTGGGCGCGATGAAGGTGATCAGACGCCACAGCAGGTAGCCCGCGGTGGCCGCGCTGCCGTAGAAATGACCCAGGAAGAGCGCGAACCCGCCCTCGGCACCGCCTGTGCCGCCCGGCAGGGGCACCGCCGAGCTCAGCAGCTGCACGAAGGCGGAGGCGGCCATCACCGAGAAGAAGTCGACCTCGTGATGTCCGAACGCCAGCATCAGGAAGTACGGCACCAGGTAGAAGAAGGCGAGCTGCAGCAGGGTGATAACCACGGTGAGCGCCATGGAGCTCAAGTGCCCGGCCGCCAGGCGGAACTTCTCGCTGAACGCGTGGATCTCGCCGTCGACGAAGGCATGCCAGCCCTCGGTGCGCTCACGGGCCACCCCGAGGCGTGCCAGCAGGTTGATGCCCCAGTGCGCCACCTTGGTGACCGTGTTGGGCATGAGCGCGATGGCGAAGATCGCCAGAAGGATCAGCACGTGCCCGCCGAAGCTGAAGATGCACAGCAAGGTGATGTCGCCGTACTGGCTGGCGAAAAACGGCATGCGCGCGAGCAGCAGCACCGCGCCCCACACCACCAGGCCGAACTGATAGACGATGAAGCGTGTGAACTGGATGGCACCGGCCTCGCCCACATTCTGCCCCGCCTTCGTGAGGCGGTAGATCTGCGCCGGGGTGGAACCCATCATCATGGGCGTGAGGTTGCCGAAGAAGATGCCGCTCGCCTCAACCGAGATGAGGTCGCGGATGCCCACCGGGCTTTTCGGGTCGAGCCAGACCGCGATCGCATAGGCAAGGATGCCGAAGATCAGGTACAGCAGCATGCAGACGCACGCGGCAACCAGCCAGGGTGCCTGCACGCTCTGCATGGCTTCCCAGAACTGCGCGATCTGCCCGGTAACCACCAGGTACACGATATAGCCTACGAGCACGATGCCGATGAACACGGCGCCGCGGCGGGCGGTCTTGCGGTCGTCGCCCCCAGCGACATGCGGCTCCGGAGCTGCGCCGCGAACGGTATGCGTCGGGGAATCCACGTCGGTTCTCCTCACGTATCTTTGCGGTAACACTCCTATTGTACTAGCAGCCCCCGCCGCACCCGCCGCGCCCATGCGAACGGCATCATTTCCTACATGTCGTCAACGAAGCGTACCAATGCGCGCAGCAAGCGCGGCCCGGGCGACGCCCGTGCGCGAGACTCATGCGCGAGACCCGCGCGCGGCACCTATGCCCCCAAGCCATACGGCACGCGCCACGTCAGCGCAGCATGCCTGCACGTTCTCCCACACGCGCATATGAGCAGCCCATCGGCACCGATGATAGCCGAGTCTATGCCGCAAAGCCTCGCGCCGGAGCACTCAGGACCGCGAAAACCAGGCATAATCTTGAGCGCCCTCTTCTCAGTTTAAAAAGCGGGTCGGCATGACCCCGCGTGAGTATCGCGGACGTGGCTAGACTGCGCGACACGCTGTGCTGCCCCACGAAAAGAAGGTCCACATACAAAAACGGCGAGCCGAAGCCCGCCGTTGCGATGTTGGTAGCCCGTACCAGATTCGAACTGGTGATCTCCGCCTTGAGAGGGCGGCGTCCTGAACCGCTAGACGAACGGGCCAACTACGAGAGGAGAACAGCAACTGGCTGGGATGGAGGGAGTCGAACCCCCATTGACGGAACCAGAATCCGCTGTCCTGCCATTAGACGACATCCCAAAGGTTGTTGTCTGCGCTCCTTCGCGCAAGAAAGAATACTACGGGATGACCCCGTCCCGCGCAAGCCCCAATTTCAAGTTTCTTCAAGTCGTGGATGACTTGTGAAGCAGGCCGTCTTACGCCCGCGCCACCCCGGTCTCCAGCACCCGCGTGGCCACACGCCCAACCAGGTCCGGCACGTGCGACACCACCACCATCCCGAAGCCCTCGGCGCGCTGCATATCGAGCAGCACCCCCCACAGCTCCGCCTGCGTCACCGCGTCAAGCATAGCCGTCGCCTCATCGGCCAGCAGGTAGCGCGGCCGGACCAGCAACGCCCGCAGCAGGCAAAACCGCATCAGCTCGCCGCCCGACAGCTCATGGGGCAGGCGCGCCGCCCACGCCTCGCGGATCCCGAGCGCGTCGGCGAGCATGGCGCGGCGCCCGCTCGCGGCGCCACCATCCCCCAGCGAGGACTCGACCTCCCCGATCGCCCGCCCCAGGCGCTGGCGCGGGTCGAAGGCCTGCTCTGGGTGCTGCCACACCAGCTGCACCGGACAGGGCACGCCGGCGCGGCACGCCGCCAGCGGCGCGCCGTCCACGTACACGCCCCCTGCCTGCGGATGCAGATATCCCGCCATGAGGCGGCAAAGCGTGGTCTTCCCCGTCCCCGAACGGGCGGTGAGCGCCACCCGCTCCCCCGCCTCAATACGGCACGTTAAACCGCGGTACAGCGGCTCTGCACCCGGGTACGCAAACGTGACGTCACGTACCTCCAAGCTCATAGGCCCTCAGCTCCCCTCATCGTCTGCCGTGTCTTGATGCCCTCCGCGCCGGCGCAGAAATCATGACCGGGCAGCGCATGCCACAGCGCCCGGCTGAAGGGGTGCCGCAGCAGATCGGGCCGCTCGAAGTTCTCCCGCGCCGTCTCCTCAACCACCGTGCCGTCGCGAAACACCGCCACGCGGTCGGCCACGCGCAGCGCCAGCTCGATGTCATGAGTGATGAGCAGCACGCCACCGCCGTTATCCGCAAACGACCGCAGGTCGTCCAGGGCGTGGACCGCCAGGTCCATGTCGAGGCCCGGCGTGGGCTCGTCGGCCACGATCAGGCGCGGCTCGTCCATGAGCGCGCACATGAGCAGGATACGGCGAGCCATGCCGCCCGAGACCTGATGCGGGTAGAGGCGTGCCACCTCGGGCTCCAATCCATAGGCCGCGAAGAGCTCCCGCTGACGGCGCTCGCGGCGCATGCGGTCGACCCGCCGGGCGGCCCGGGTGTCGCCGCGCGCAGCACCCTGCACCTGCTCGCCGAGGCGCATGAGCGGATCGAGGTTCGTGACCCCCTGGGGAACCAGCGAGATGCCGCGGCCGCGCAGGCGCGCCAGTCCCTCGAGGTCGACCGGCTCGCCATCGAACCAGATGTTGCCGGCAACCGCGGCGTTGGGCTGCACGAGCCCCAGCAGCACGTCGGCCAGCACCGTCTTGCCCGAGCCGCTCGCGCCCACCACGGCCAGCACCTCGCCGGCATGCACGGAAAGCGACAGCCCGCGCAGCACCTGCTGGCGCACGCGCCCCGCGGAAAAGTACGGCGCCGCCGGATCATACATATCGAACGACACGCTCAGGCCCTCGACCGTCAGCAGGTGATGGTGCCCGGGATGCGCGGTCGTGTCCGCATGGCTGTGATGGTGGTGGAACTCGCCGTCCTCATGCGCGGCATGCACCGCCGCCGGCGAGGCTGTCCGCCCTTGCCGAACACTCCTCATCATCGCCACCTCCTATCCCTGGATCGTCTGGGCCGATACGAGCCGCCGCAGCAGCGCGCCGATGCGATCGAAGGCGAACACGCACGCCACGAGCGCCGCGCCCGGGAACACCGCCAGCCACCACATGCCCGAGGAGAGATAGGACATCGACTCCGAGAGGATGACGCCGATCGCCGGCTGATCGGGCGAGAGCCCGAAGCCCAGAAACGTGATGGACGCCTCGTGCAGGATGGCGTGGGGGAACATGAGCACGGCGCCCACCAGCAGCTGCGGCAGCACCGCGGGCAGCACATGGCAGCAGGCCAGGCGCACGCGCCCAACCCCGAGCCGGCGCACCTGCGCCATCCAGGGCTGCGAACGCAGCTGCAGTACCTCGGCGCGCAGCACGCGGGCCAAGCTCGGCCAGTGCGTGAGCGCGATGCCCACGCTCACACCCCAAAAGCCTCGCCCCAGCGCATAGCTGATCAAGATCAGCAGCACGATATGGGGTACGCCCATGATCAGGTCGACAAGGAAGCCCACCGCGGCATCGGCGCGGCGCCCGCCCAGCGCCGCGGTGAGCGCGAGCGCAAGCGCGATAACGGCAGAGCACAGCGCCGCCAGCACCCCCACGAACAGCGACCGGGACAGGCCCGCCAGGGTGCGCACGAACATGTCGCGCCCCATCCAGTCGCAGCCGAACGGATGGGCCAGCGAGGGTGCCAGGTTCTTGGCGGCGAAATCGGTGGCACCCGCGGCGTCGGTCAGCAGCGCGCCCGCCACGGTGACCGCGAGCAGCATCGCCGCGGCCGCCACCAGCGCCGTGAGCATCCGCCGCCGCGCAGGCACGCCACGATGCACGGGACGGTGCAGCTCCCGTACCGGCACGGCCGGGGTCTCAACGAGCAGGTCGCCCGCGCCGCCCGCATCGAGCGCGCCGCCGGCGACGGCAGGCGCCTTTAGGGCGCAACATCCATCCGCAGCGGACGCCGCATCCGGCGCGTCCCGCACATCCCGCGCGGCCGGCCGTCCTCCGCACGCAGGGCGCACGTCGCGCTCCTCCCCATCCCTACACATGGGCGCGCACCCCCGTCCGCATGCGGGGGTCAAGCACGCCGTAGAGGGCGTTGGCGACCCCGTTGCCGAAAAACACGAGCGCGGCGCTCGCCAAGGCGATGCCCACCAGCAGCGGCGCATCGCCGCCCACGCCTGCCGTCACGGCGGCCTGGCCCAAGCCGGGATAGCTGAACACCTGCTCGACGAGCACCGAGCCGCCGAAGATCTCGGCAACCTGGGAGAACTGCAGCGTGAGCGCCGGCAGGACCAGGTTGCGCAGGCCATGCGCCCGCACGATCCGGCCCGTGCCCTCGCCGCGCGACCGCGCGAAGCGCGCGTAGTCGCTCGCCAGCACGTCGATGGTCTTCTCCCGCGTATGCAACGCGATGTTGGCCACGCCCGTGATGGAGAGCGTGAGCGCCGGCAGCACCAGGTGATAGAGCCGCTCGCCGAGCGACACCTGCGCCGCATCCACGCCGATTGGCACCGAGAAGCCGAACGGGAACCAGCCCAGCATCACCGCGAACACGGTGAGCAGCACCAGACCCAGCCAAAACGCCGGGGTGGAGGAGATGACGAAGCACCAGGCGCGCACCGCGCGATCGAGGCCGCCGCCAGGATGCGCGCCGGCGGCCACCCCGAGCGCGAACCCGAGCGCGCCCGAGATGACCCAGGCCACCCCCATGAGCATGAGGGTGTTGCCGGCTCGCTCGGCGATCACCTGGACAACCGGCTTGCCATAGCGCAGACTCGTGCCCAGATCGCCCGACAGCGCCCCGCGCGCCCAGGAGCCGAAGCGCTCCCACACGGGCGTATCGGCATCCCAGTAGCTGCGCAGCTGCTCGCGTTTCTCCTCGCTCATGCGCCCGTAGGCGGCCTGCCCGGCATTCATGGACACCGGGTCGATGGGCGACGCGCTCACCAGCGCGAACGTCACCATGCTGACGGCCACCATCAGCGCGCAGAAACGCGCGACGGCCCCGATCACCGTACGGACCATACCGCTCCCCATCTCATGAGGCGCCACCGCGCCCATCCGCTTCTACTTCCAGCTCCACTGGTCGACGTTGTTCACGACCGACCAGCCGTGCCCGTGCGGCTGCAGCTTCTGCTCGGCAACCTGCAGGCCGTCGCGCACCCAGTACAGGTGGTCGACGTTGGCAAACCATGCCCATGTCGCCGATCCCTGCGGGGCGATGCCCTCCTCGCCGTCCCACTGCGCGCGCTGCCAGAAGGGGTAGGACGCCTCGACGTCGCCCTGGGCGAGCGCCTGGTCAAGATAGGCATCCGTGGTCGTGCTGCTGTAGCACGAATAGTTCATCGTGCCCGTGGAGTAGTTGATCTCGTAGACGTCGGAGGGCGAGTTGGACCCCCACCCCCACATGATCGGATCGCTGAACTCGTGCGGGTAGATGTCGTCCCAGGAGGCACCGGTGGGCGTGACCGCGATGCCGAGCTCCTTCATCTGGTTGGCGAACTCGTTGGCCATCGCCTGGCGCACAGTGTCGCCGGCGGCGTAGTAGAGGGTGAGCTCGGCGCGCGTACCGTCCAGGACGCGCACGCCGTCCTCCCCGGCCTTCCAGCCCGCATCCTCCAACAGGGCCTTCGCCGCATCGAGGTCGCGCTCGATGCGCATGTCCGTGCTCGCCCACGGCAGGCCGTCGCCGATGCTGTAGGCGGCCGTCGCGCGGCCGTTCAGCACGTTTTTAATCATCTGCTCGCGGTCGATGGCCATGTTGATGGCGCGGCGCACCTCCACATGGCAGGTGACGTCGTTGCCCGCCGGGTAGGTGTTCTCGCCGTCGCGCTTGCTGGAGCCGGAAGCGATCACCGGCAGGTTGATGCCGCGCGAATCGACCGTCTTGTACGAGGCCAGGCTGTAGCCGGACACCTCCTGGTCGGCATAGGTGGCGCTCGTGTAGGCCATGTCAACCTGCCCGCTCTTGGCGGCCGCAAGGGCGGCGTCCTCCTCCATGAACACCACGGTGACGCGCTTAATCGTCGGCGCGTCGCCGTAGTAGTCGGGGTTGGCCTCCAAGATCACCTGCTGGCCGCGGTCCCATTGCTTGAGCAGGTAGCGGCCCGAGCCGATCGGCGCCTCGCCGTAGGTGTCCCCGTAGGCATGCTCGGGCACGATGCCCATGACGGCAAGGGTGTAGAGCAGCGCGTTATAGGGCTTGGACAGGCGGATCTCCACCACGGTATCGGAGGTCGCCACCGCCTCGCTCACCATGGTGAGGTCGGCCTGGGCGCGCTCGCTTTGGCGGATGGTGTTGATGGTGAACGCCACGTCGGAGGCGCGCAGCGGCTTGCCGTCGCTGAAGCGCACGTTATCGCGGATCTCGAAGGTCCACACGAGGTTGTCGGTCGAGCACTCGTAGGAAACCGCCAGGTCGTTGACGAAAGCCATGTCCTTGTCGGTGACCACGAGCGTGGACTGGATCAACGGCTCGTGCACATGCTCGCCGCAGCCCCAGTCCACGCACGGGTCGAAGCCGGCAGCCGGCTCGTTGCTCGTGCTCATGGCGATGGTCACCTGGTCGCGCGCGCCGCTGCCCGCATCGGCGGAACCGCTTGCGGCACCCGAGCCGCCCGAGCATCCCGCAAGCCCCGCCAGCGCCGCACCCGCGGTGGCCGCCGCACCCACAAAAACCCGCCTCGACATCTGCGCATTCTTGCACACCATGGAATCCTCCCAAACATTTGTTACGATTTGTTCCATTCGTGTTACCACAGTCGAAGATGGTAGCACTCCTGCAGCCGAGAGCAAAGGTAGGAAACCGACGGGATGCTGCGGCGGCCCCGCTCAGTCAATGCCGAGATACGCCAGCAGATGCGCTCGCTCATTGGGGACCGCGCCGGTGATCGCCGCCTCGAGCGCCCGGGCGAGCAGCTCGCCGATGCGCGGACCGGGCTGCACCCCCGCCTCGACCAGGTCGCGCCCGCAGATCGCCAGCGTCCGCACGCTGTAGGCCTCCCCGTTCGCCAGAAGCTCGCGGACCATCTCGCGCATGCGCTCGATGTCCTCCACGTAGTAGAAGCAGCGCGAATCTTTGCCCAGCGTGTCGGCGCGCTTGAGGTCGAACAGCTCGCCGGCCAGGCGCGCAACATCGGTGCCCGCTGCCGCCAGGGACGCCAGCAGACGCAGCAGGTCCTCGCGCTCGGCGCGCAGCGGCCGGTCATGCAGGCGGATGAGCAGGCAGGTGTCGCGAATCAGGTCGGACGGGCACGACAGGCGCCGCATGATGGCGCGCGCCATCGCTTCGCCGCGCTCGGGATGCCCATAGAAATGGCCGCGGCCGTGCTCGTCGACCGTACAGGTAGCCGGCTTGCCGATGTCGTGCAGCAGCGCCGCCCACATGAGCGACATGGACGGGGGCGCGGCCGGATCGCCGCCGTCGATACGGAAGCGCGACAGCTCGCCGGCGACCGTCAACACGCGCGCGGTATGGCCGTACACGGTGTAGGCGTGATACGGGCTGCGCTGGTCGAAGCCGCGCGCCGCCGCGAGCTCGGGAATGGCCGCGCACATGAGCTCGGGATAGAGCCGCAGGGCGTCACCGGCATGCCGGGTTGCCAGGATGCCGGCAAGCTCGATGCCCACCCGCTCACGGGCAACCTGGTCGAGCAGCGGCGCGCAAGCCGCCAGCGCCGCCGCCGTTGCCGGCTCGATCGTGAAATCCAGCCGGCAGGCGAACCGGACGGCCCGCAGCATCCGCAGCGCGTCCTCGGTAAAGCGACGCGCGGGCTCGCCGACGGCGCGGATCGTGCGCGCCGCCAGGTCGTCGCGACCGCCGAAGCGGTCCAGCAACCCGCGCGCGGGATGCCACGCCATCGCGTTGACCGTGAAATCGCGACGCGCGAGGTCGTCTGCCACCGAGGCCGCGCGCTCCACGTGCTCGGGATGCCGGCCGTCGGTATAGAACCCGTCCAAGCGGTAGGCGGTCACCTCGAAGCGCTCGCCGTCGGCCACCGCCGTGATGCCGCCGAACCGGGTGCCCGACTCGATGACGCCCAGACCCGCCGCCGCAAGCGCGCGGGCGTTCTGCTCCCACGAGCCGCTGCAGCAGATGTCGATATCGTGCCCGCAGGTGCCCATGAGCGCATCGCGCACCCAGCCGCCCACCAGCCACGCCTCCAGGCCCGCATCCTCAAGCGCATGCAGCACCCGGCGCGCCGCCGGCCCCGGGTCAGCTCCGGCGAGCGTCTCGCCCGCGAACGACCTATCTGCCTCGTATGCCATCGAAATCCCTCCTGCTGCATCATCCGCACGAGTATAGCAAGCCGGCCCGCCGCGCTCGCATGCAAAACGGCCGCCGGATGCCGCGCGAGGCGAGCGTCCGGCGGCCGCATATGCGACGCAGACAAACAAAGGCCCGTACTGGCACGATGCGCGCACGCGGGCCGAAATCCGCACGAGCACGGGGCCCGCATGGGCAAGCCGTGCGGGCCGCGACGACAGCTAGCGCGCAAGCGCCCCCATGGGATCCCACGGAGCCAGCTCCACCGGCTCCATCTCGTAGGCAGCGCGCTCCTCGTCGGTCAGGTACTTCTTGTTGACAACCACCTGGTAGACATACTCGTCAAACCACGCGTCCGACGCGATGTCGTACCCGTCGCGGCCGTGGTCCTTGCCCCAGCTGTTCTCCACGCGCCAACGGGTGGGCGCGCCATCCGCATCCAGGTTCACACCCTGCAGCGTCATGGCGTGCGTCATGAGCGACTCGCCGTAGTCCAGGCGCGCGGCCTTGTCGAGCCCCGCCTCGATGGGCAGCCCGAACAGGCCGTCGACGTCGAGCGCCGCCGGGTCGAGCACGCCGTCATCGCGCAGGAAACCCTGGTCCACATCGGAGCCGAACCATACCGGCAGTCCGTCGCGCAGCTGGGCCACGGCGGCGCGCTTGAGCGCATCCATGGGCAGGTTCACATGGCGCACCCCGCCGTCCTCGATCACGTTGCCCAAGAACTTCACGGTGTAGGAGCGCAGGTAGGGCTTGTCGGAGGTGGGCGCGTTGATCACCGAGACGTACTCGTCCACGTCCATGTCCACGAACTCGGCGAAAAACGCCTGCGGCGTGTAGGTGCCGCTCGCCACCAGCTCGTTGTCGCGGTTACGGATGCGCACATCGAAAGTGCTGGGCGGCTCGCCCAGGCAGATCGAGAGCACCCGGTAGCAGTCGCGCATGAGCTCGTGCTTGGTGTCAGCGAGCGCAGACTCATCGGCACCGGCGGCCACGGCCTCGCGCAGGCGCTTGGCCCCGGCGCGCAGCAGGCGCGTGAGGTACTTGTCCACGTCCCCGGTGTTGCGCGAGTTCGCGCACTCCGGCATCGCCTCCTTCGGCACCACACCGTACTTCTTCACCAGCGAGGCGAACATGTCCCACTGACCACCGTCACACAGTGGGTCGGCCAGCAGAAACGCCACCTCGCGCGAGCCCAGCGGCTCAGACGCCGTGGCGATCACATGCTCGAAAAACCAGTTGCAGCGCTCGTATTTATCCCAGAACAGCGGGTAGACCTGCGACAGCTCGAAGGTCTTGAGCCCGAGCTTGCGCATCACGCGCGTCCGCATAGTGTTCAAGCTGGCGAACATCCAGCAGCGGCCGCTGCGCTCCTGGTCGCAGATGCGGCCCTGCTCCAGCTGGATGTCGAAGGTCGTCGTGGCCTCCGCCACCGCCTGCGGGTTGCGGGCGGCGGCGCGCACACCGGTGCTCGTGGCGGCGTTGCGCGCGATGGAAGCGGCGCGGTCATGCGCCACCGCCTCGCGCGCCTCAGCGATATCTTCCATGGTCATAGCTCGTGTATCCATACACTAACTCCTTAGGTTGAAGCCATCTGGAAGCACCTTAGCACACCGGGCGGAGGCGCGCTGCCCTAGAAGACCTGACGCACCGCGATTCCGTCCTTGTACGCATCCACGCGGGCAAAGTCGCCCAGACCCGCGCACTCGACCACGTTCGCGCCCGTGGCCATCGACAGGCGCAGTGCCTCGGTGACCTCCTCGCGCCGGTCGTGCCACACCGACAGGAACGCCGCGAGCGAAGAGTCGCCGGCGCACACCGTGGAGACCAGCTGCACGTCGAAGGTGCGGTTGGCGAACCACAGGTGCTCGCCGTTCGAGAAGTACGCGCCCGCGCCGCCCAGGGTGAGCAGCACGTTCTGTACCCCGCGCTCATGCAGGGTGCGCATGGCCGCCGCCACCGACTCGTCGTCGCCGCCGGACACCTCGATGCCGAAGATGTCGCGCAGCTCGTCGTCGTTGGGCTTGATGAGCAGCGGGTGCAGCTCCACGAGCTCGGCCAGCTGCGGGCTGGAGATGTCGAGCACGAACTCGGCGCCCTTGGCCCTCACATGCTCGATGACCGTGGGCAGAAACGCCGCCGAGGTGTTCGGCGGCAGCGAGCCCGAGATCACGAGGCAGTCGAGGTCCTCGAGGGCGTCGATCATGTCGTACATGCGCTGCTCGTCGGACGGGGTGATGGCGGCACCGGCGTTCACCAGGTTGTACTCGGTGTTCTCCCCCGCGTTCAAAAAGACGTTGACCCGCGTGATGCCCTCGGTCCACACCGGACGCACCGGCACGCCGAGCTCCTCGGCGCCCTCGACGATGAAGCGGCCCGAGAACCCGGCGAAGAAGCCCAGGATCGTGGTGGGGACGCCGTAGTGGTCGAGCGTGAAGCTCACGTTCAGGCCCTTGCCGTTCGGGGTGTAGACGGCGTCGCGCGTGCGCGTCACCGTATTGGGCTCCAGGCCGTCGCTCGCCACGTTGTAATCGATTGCAGGATTGGCCGTAAGCGTATAGATCATGGGTACTTCCCTTCAAACGAAACGGCACCCCGGCCCCACAGGGTCGAGGCGTCGCTATGAACCTCATATGAGTATGCGCGCGAGATTCCTAGGCGCGCTCGAGCTTGCGCACAGCCACGCGCTTGCTGTACTCGTCCACGTGGCCGAAATCGCCCAGGCCCACGGACTCGGCAACGTTGGCGCCCGTGGCCATGGCGAGCTTCAGGGCCTCCTCGACGTTGTCGCGATCCTCGTACCACTTGAGCAGGAAGGCCGCGAGCGTGCAGTCGCCGGCGCAGACGGAGGACACGAGCTTGATGTTGAACTGGCGCTTGGCGTACCAGATGTCCTCGCCGTTGGAGAAGTAGGCGTCACCGCGGCTGCCGCGCGTGAGCAGGACGTTCTGCACGCCAGCGTCATGCGCGAGCTTCATGGCGACGCGCACCTCGTCGTCGGTGTCGACCGGCACGCCGAAGATGGCCTTCATCTCGTGATGGTTCGGCTTGATCAGCAGCGGCTTTTTGTGCGCCAGGTCCTTCAGGTGGTTGCTGGACAGGTCCAGCACCACGTCGGCCCCGCGCGACTGGGCGTGCGTCATGACCTGATCGAGGAAGTCCTCGGAGGCACGCGGGGGGACGGAGCCGGAAACCACCAGGCAGGACAGGTCGCCGGTGGTGTCCAGGATGTCGTAGAGCTCCTGCTCGTACTGCGGGGTGAGCGGGGCGCCGGGGTTCAACACGCCGTACTCATGCTCGCCGTCGTTGATGTAGGCGCAGATGCGCGTGATGCCGTCGATCCACACCGGGCGGCACAGGCAGCCCATGTTCATGGTCTCGTCGACGATGTACTTACCGGTGAAGCCGCCGAAAAAGCCCAGCGCGACCGAGTCGACGCCGAACTTCTTGAGGGCGAACGACACGTCCAGGCCCTTACCGTTGGCCGTATAGCTGGCCGACCCGGCGCGCACGTTCTCGTCGGGGACGAGAGCGGGGCTGGAAACCGTCATGTCGACGGCCGGATTGGCAGTAAGCGTATAGAACATACAATGCCTCCTAGTGGCTCAAACAACCGCGCGCGGGCGATACGGTGCGACCGCGCACGGCACGTGCAACAACGGATACGGGCAGATGCGGCACCTAGCGGGCGGCCGCCTCGAGCAGCTCTTTGACCTCGGCGGCCGTGCTGCAGGCCAGCGCGCGCTCGGCGAGCTCGTCGGCCTCGGCGCGCGACCACTGCGAGATGGTCTTGCGGGCACGCAGCACGCTGGGGGCGGACATGGAGAACTCCTCCAGGCCGAAGGAGATCAGAAGCGGGGTGAGCAGCGGGTCGGCTGCCGCCTCGCCGCACATGCCCACCATGATGCCCGCGCGCTCGCCGCTCTCGATGATGTTCTTGATGGAACGCAGAACGGCCGGGTAGTACACGCTGTACAGGTTGGAGATGCGGTCGTTGCCGCGGTCGGCGCACATGGTGTACCCGATGAGGTCGTTCGTACCGATCGAGAAGAAGTCGGCCTCCTGGGCGAGCTGGTCGGCCAGAAGCGACGCGGCGGGCGTCTCCACCATGATACCAACCTTGATGTCCTGGTTGAAGGCCACGCCCTCGGCGGTGAGCTCGGACTTGCACTCCTCCACGAGCGCCTTGACCGCGCGCACCTCCTCGACGCAGGTCACCAGCGGCACCATGATCCAGATGTCGCCGAAGGCGCTGGCGCGCAGCAGGGCGCGCAGCTGCACCTTGTACTGATCGGGGTTGGCCAGGCAGTAGCGCACCGCACGGTAGCCCATGAAGGGGTTCTCCTCCTTCTCCATATGGAGATAGGGGATCTCCTTGTCGCCGCCCACATCGAGGGTGCGGATGATCACCGGGGCGCCCTTGAGGGCGATCGCGACCTTCTGGTAGGCCTGGAACTGCTCCTCCTCGGTGGGAAGCGCCGGGCTGTCCATGAACAGGAACTCGGAACGGAACAGGCCGATGGCCTCGGCGTCATGCTCGAGGGCGGCGGCCACGTCGTCGGGAGAGCCGATGTTGCAGGCAACGACCTTCTTGATGCCGTCGGCGGTGATGGAGGGCTTACCGCGGAAGGCTTCGAGCGCGGCCTTCTCCTCGGCGAACGCCTGGGCGCGCGCCTGGTAGTCGGCGAGCGTCGCCTCGTCGGGCTCGGGCACCACGACGCCCTTGGAGCCGTCGACGACGCAGGTCATGCCGTTGGTCATGGTGGTGCAGCAATCGGGCACCGACAGGACCGCGGGGATCTCGAGCGCACGGGCGATGATCGCGGAGTGCGAGGTGCGGCCGCCCGTCTCGGTGACGATGCCGGCCACGTTCTTCTTGTCGATGGTGGCGGTCATGGACGGCGTGAGATCGTGCACGACGATGACGGTGCCGGCGGGCAGCACGGACAGGTCGATGACCTCCTTGCCCAGCAGCTCAGCCAGGATACCGGTGCGGATGTCGTCGATGTCGGTGACGCGCTGGCGGATCAGCTCCTCGTCGCTCATGGCGAACATCATGGAGAACATGTCGCAGACCTCGGTGAGGGCCTGCTCGGCGCACATGCCGCCCTTGATGCGGTTGGCGATCTCGTCGAGCATGAAGGGGTCCTGCGCCATGGTGATGTGGCCGGCCATGATCTCGGCCTCCGCCTCGCCCACGCTCTCCTTCATGTGCTCGACCTGGCGCTCGGTCTTCTCGCAGAACACGGCGAAGGCGGCGTCGTAGCGCTGCTGCTCGGCGGCGACATCCTCAACCGTGCGGGCCTCAAACGTCAGGTCGGGGTCGACGGCCACGGCGACCGTGCCGATACCGATGCCCTCCGATGCGTTTACTCCCTCGTACATTGCCATTCCTCTCTCCCGTTTCCCGTTATGCGCGTCCGGGAAACAAAACGCAGGCGCCCACGGATGCGCGGACGCCTGCCGATTTACACCTAGTTGAATTAGATGCCTGTCATCGATGCGCAGTCGACAGCAGTGGGGGCGCTACTCGCCCAGACCGCTCTTGATGAGCTCGATGGCGGCCGCGAGAGCCTCGTTCTCGTCGGCACCGTCGCACTTGACCTCGACCTCGGTGCCGCAGGGGATGCCAGCGGCCATGAGGGCCATGGGGCTCTTGCCGTTGACCTCCTTGTCGGGGGCGACGACGGTCACGTCGGAGGCGAACTTGCCCATGGTGGACGCGAACAGACCGGCCGGGCGCATGTGGAGGCCCTGCGGGTTGACGAGGGTTGCCTTGTCAGAAACCATAACCTGACTCCTTTTGAGCGATGCACTGCGCAGCGAAACCGCGCAGGCGCATAAACACGACGGTCCCTATTGTAGTACGAACGCGCGCGAATTGGGAGAACAACAACAGATGCAAACCATATCGCCTCCCCCGTCCGCTGATGTGCAACCCGGCGAACTGTCCGCCCAGCTCCGCAGGCCCATCCCCCCTGCATGCAAAACGCCCCGCCACCCGAATCCATTCGGACCGGGTGACGGGGCGATGTACTCAACGAAACCGTAGGCCAAGCAGACCCAGGAAACCCTGCGTCAGCCTTGCTGCGCGTGAAGACGCGCCTAGCCGATGCGACCGTTCACGAGCTGAGCAATGCGCTCCGGGTCGGTTGCACCCTTGACCTCGGCGCGGAAGCCCTCGTCCATGAGCGCCTCAGCAACCTTGGACAGGATCTTGAGGTGCGCGGTGCCTGCCTGCTGCTCGGGGATGAGCAGGGCGATGGCCACGGTCACCGGCGCGCCGTCCATGGCGTCCCAGGCGTCGATGCCACCCTCGGCCTTGACCACCACAACCGAGGCGGTCTTGACCGCGTCGCACTTGGCGTGCGGAATGGCGAAGCCGTCCATCATGCCGGTGGTGCCCTCGGCCTCGCGCTTCAGGAAGGCCTGCTTCAGAGCCGCGGCATCGGTGGCAATGCCGAGCGCGACCGCGTGCTCGGAGATGAAGGCAAGCGCGTCGTCGCGGGAGGCGAGCTGCTCGCCCACGAACACGTTGGCAGCCTTCACAAAGCCCTCATCGCCTGCGGCAGCGGAATCAGCTGCGGCTTCAGATGCGGGCTCAACCTCGGCTGCGGGGGCCGCGGCGGGCTGGACCGGCTCGGCAGCCACCGGAGCGGCAGCAACGACCGGCTGCTCGGCAGCGGCCTTAAGCTCGGCCTTGTGGGCGCGGGCGTACTCGCTCTTCTTGAAGGCAACGAACAGCACGCCGCCCACCACGGTACCGGCCAGAATCGCGAGCACCCACTGCAGGGCGCCGTCGACCACCGGCAGCACCAAAAAGCCGCCATGCGGCGCGGGGACGTGGACACCCAGCAGCAGCGTCAAAACCGACGCGATCGCGGAGGCGATCATCATGATGGGCATGACCGGCCAGATGTTCTTGGTCATGAACGGGATGGCACCCTCGGTGATGTGGGTGCAGCCCAGGATGATGTTGACGATGCCGGCGTCGTGGTCCTCCTGGCTGAAGTACTTCTTGCCCACGATGACCGCGAAGCTGGTGACCAGGGGCGGCACGATGCAGGCAGCAGAGACCGCCGCCATGAACGCGGTGCCGTCGGCGTAGGCGGAGGTGCCCACACCGGCCTCGAGGCCCGCGCCCAGCAGCATGGTGCCCGTGACGTAGGCAGCCTTGTTCACCGGGCCGCCCATGTCGACCGCGCACATGCAGCCGATGGCGATGCCCAGCGGAATGGCGCCGGCATGCTGCAGGCTGCGCAGGAAGTCCATCATGCCGTTGTTGATCGAGACCATGGGGCCGGAGATGCCGAGCATCACCAGGCCGACAATCAACGTGGAGAACAGCGGGTACAGGAAGATCGCCTTGAGGCCGTTCAGGTTGGCGGGCAGCTTGGCGAAGACCTTCTCGAGCGCCAAGATCACGTAGCCGGACAAAAAGCCGCCCACGATACCGCCGAGGAATCCGAAGCCCACGCCCGAGCCGCCGGCGTCGATGAGGCCGGTGTCGGCCGAAACGGGCAGACCCTGGATGGCGATCATGCCGGCCACGAAGCCGGGAACGAGCGCCGGGCGCTTGCCGATGGACTCGGCGATGTAGGCGGACAGCACCGGGACCATGAGGTTCATGGCGATGCCGCCCACGATCTTGAGCATGGCCGCGAAGCTGTTGTAGTCGGTGGCAGTGGAATCGTAGCTGGTGATGCCCCACAGGAACGAAACCGCGGTGAGCACGCCGCCGGCCACGACGAACACCAGCATGTGCGACACGCCGTTCATGAGGTGCTTGTAGAGCTGATGGCCGAAGGACTCCTTCTCAGCGGCCTGCTCGGCAGGAGCGCTGACGGCCGCCGCAGCGGCAGCGGGGTCGGCCTTGGCGGCGAGCGCGCGGTCGATCAGGGCACCGGCTGCCTCGACCGAAAGCGCCTTGGACACGCCGACGGACACCAGCGGCTTGCCGGCGAAGCGCTCGGCCTGGACGTCCTTGTCGGCGGCAACGACCACGGCGCGGGCAGCCGAGATCTCGGCCGCGCTCAGCTCGTTCTCGACACCCACCTGACCGTGGGTCTCGACCTTGATGCTGAGGCCTCGCTCGGCCGCAGCCTTCTCGAGCGCCTCCTTCGCCATGAAGGTGTGCGCGATCCCCGTGGGGCAGCCGGTCGCCGCAATGATGTCGAACGAATCAGCCATGCGTCCCTCCTCCTTGTGTTCTGGCGTCCGGACAGGACGCACTTTGGCTATAACGGACTAAGTATAGCGATTCGGTGAAATCGATTCCATACCTTGTTTCAAACAATGACCCCACACGAGCACGACGAGCGAGAAGATGCCCTATCCCCTGCCGGCGCCCTCGTGCATCACGCGGTAGACTTCCAGCTCCCACTGACGCCGGTCGGCTTTCGCCACGGTGTCGAGCACCAGGCCGGTAGCCAGCGACAGGCCGCACAGGAACACCAGCGAGGTGGCGAGCACGGCCGTGGGCAGGCGCGGGACCAGCCCGGTGTGCAGGTACTCCACGATCACCGGGACGCCCGCGATCAGGCCGAGCAGCAAAAAGGCGGCCGCCAGCAAGCTGAAGAACTTCAGGGGTCGGTAGTTTTTGAACAGCGAACCGATCGTGGCGATAACCTTGATGCCGTCCGAGACGGTGGAGAGCTTCGAGGAGGAGCCGGCGGGGCGATCGCGGTAGACGATCGGCACATCAAGGATGCGCCAGCGCCGGTCGACGGCATGGATCGACAGCTCCGTCTCGATCTGGAAGCCCTCGGACAGGACCGGGAACGTCTTGACGAAGGTGCGCGAAAAGGCCCGGTAGCCGGTCATCACGTCGTCGAAGGAGTACCCGTAGATCCAGCTGATCATGTATCGGACCAGGTCGTTGCCGAAGCCGTGGAAGGCGCGCTTGTTCTGCTCGCCGTAGGTGCCGTTCGACAAGCGATCCCCCACTGTCATGTCTGCTGTGCCCGCCAGGATGGGCCCGCACAGCTCGACGGCCGACTCGGCCGGGTAGGTATCGTCGCCATCGACCATCAGGTAGCAGTCCGCCTCGATGTCGCGGAACATGCTGCGCACCACATTGCCCTTGCCCTGGCGCGGCTCGGCCACCACCGTCGCCCCATGCTCGGCGGCGATGCGGGCGGTGCCGTCGGTGCTGTTGTTGTCGTAGACGAAGATGCGAGCGCCGGGCAGCGTGCGGGCGAAATCGTCCACCACGTGCGCGATGGTCACGGCCTCGTTGTAGCACGGGATGAGCACGGCGATGCGAGCGGTGTCGGGCGCGGCAAGGTTGGCGGTAGATGGCATGGGCGGGCTCCAGAAGGTAAACGGATGTGCCGCGCGATCCCTATGGCACGGCCAACCAGCCATTGTAGCGCAGTACGCGCGCCCGGTCCGCGCCCAACTTGCCCGCCCCATCAACCGGGAGCGACGGCCCGAGCCCGAACAAGACCGTGAGCTCAGGCACTCAACCCGGAGAAGCCGAAGCCCAGCGGCTTCGGCTTCGGCTCCGGCTTCGGCTCCGGCTCCGGCTCCGGCTCC
>CABRHH010000019.1 GCA_902470695.1 uncultured Collinsella sp. | reverse complement strand
CGGGTAAAGAAGCGCGGCCGCTGCGCGAGAAGCGGCAACATCAATATAGGAGGAGGAGTCGGTATTCTTGGTAACGAGAACATGATCGTCGGGGAAAGCGGTCTTGATGAACGCCTCGGTGACATAGGCCGTGTTGCCCGTTAGCAGAACTTCCAACCGTACTACTCCGTCCGCATATCTACAAAACATGTAGATGATAGCAGATAGGTGACATCGGACACCGCGTAATCGTTCACCCCCTCCCTCCAAACGCGGGTTCGCGCTGCAATCACGCTGCCGGCAACAGGCGACCCGGGTGCGGTGCCAGGTGATTTGCCAGACTGGAGTGCGGATTCTTGGAGACGGGAGCGGGATGCGAGCGCGGGTGTCGAGCACCGGGAACAGGACGCGGGCTCCGGGTGCCGGGCATCCGCAAAACGCGGGTTCGGATTCCGGACGTTGCGGCAACGCGGGTTCGGATTCCGGACGTTGCGGCAACGCGGGTGCGGATTCCGGACGTCTGGGAAACGAGGGTTCGCGCCCTGTCCATCCAGGGGCGTTTTTCGCCCCCAAACGGCCAAGGCGCGAACCCGGGATGCGCGGATGGTCAAGACACGAACCCGAGATTCTACCGATGGACGGAATCCGCACCCGGAGCTGGCCGCGACCCGCATCCGGAACCCGCAACGCCGCCCGACACGGTGCGCGGCCGCCCTCGTTCGGCAGCCGCGCACCCCGCCTCTGCGCGCCGGCCTCTAGCGGCGCTCGGCGATCTCGGCGGTGATGTCGGCGATGAACTCATCGAGCTCGCGGGTCACGGTCTCGTTGGAGCGATCGCGCACCGAGATGTTACCGGCCTCGGCCTCCTTCTCGCCGATGATCAGCATATAGGGCACGCGATCGACGCCGCGGGCCTCGCGGATCTTGTAGCCGATCTTCTCATCGCGCTCGTCGAGCACGGCGCGCACGCCGGCCGCCTCGAGCTTCTCCGCCACACCGCGGGCATACTCGCGGCTCTTCTCCGAAACGGGCAGCACCTTCACCTGCATGGGAGCCAGCCAGGTGGGGAACTTGCCGGCGAAGTGCTCGATCAGGATACCGATGAAGCGCTCGATGGAACCGAAGCACACGCGGTGCAGCATGATGGGGCGCTTCTTATCGCCGTCGGCGTCGACGTACTCCATGTCGAAGTTGAGCGGCATCTGGAAATCGAGCTGGATGGTGCCGCACTGCCAGGTGCGCCCAAGCGAATCCTCCAGGTGGAAGTCGATCTTGGGGCCGTAGAAGGCACCATCACCCTCGTTGACGATGTAGTCCATGCCGAGCTTGGCAAGCGCGGTGCGAAGGCCGTCCTCGGCGCGCGCCCAGTCCTCATCGGAGCCCATCGAGTCATCAGGGCGGGTGGAGAGTTCCACGTGGTAGGTGAAGCCGAACTTATCGTACACCGAGGTAATGAGGTGGGCCACGTCCACGATCTCATCGGTGAGCTGCTCGGGGGTCACGAACAGGTGGGCGTCGTCCTGGTTGAAGCAACGCACGCGGAACAGGCCGTGCAGGGCGCCCTTGAGCTCGTGGCGGTGCACAAGACCGATCTCGGCGGTGCGAAGGGGCAGCTCGCGGTAGCTGTGCGGACGCGACTTGTACACCAGCACGCTGCCGGGGCAGTTCATCGGCTTGATGCAGTACTCCTCGTCATCGATCATGGTGGAGTACATGTTGTCCTTGTAGTGATCCCAGTGGCCGGAGGTCTCCCACAGGTGCTTGTTCATAATCTGCGGGGTGGCGATCTCGGTGTAGCCGGCCTCGGTGTGGATCTCGCGCCAGTACTCGAGCAGGCTGTTCTTCAAGATCATGCCGTTGGGAAGGAAGAACGGGAATCCCGGGGCCTCGTCGCGCATCATGAACAGGTCCATCTCGCGGCCGATGCGGCGATGGTCGCGTTTCTTGGCCTCCTCGAGCATGGTCATGTGGGCGTCGAGCTCGTCTTTGGTGGCAAAGGCGGTGCCGTTCACACGGGTCAGCATCTTGTTGTTGGCGTCGGCCTTCCAGTAGGCGCCCGAAACGCCGGTGAGCTTGAAGGCCTTGAGGGCTTTGGTGTAGGTGAGGTGCGGGCCCACGCACATGTCGATGTAGTCACCCTGCTGATAGAAGGTAATGCGGGCGTCCTCGGGCAGGTCGCCGATATGCTCGACCTTGTACTTCTCGCCGCGCTCCTCCATAAGGGCGATGGCCTCAGCACGCGGCAGCTCGAAGACGGAGAACTTGAGGTTCTCCTTCACGATCTTTTTCATCTCGGCCTCGATGGCGGGCAGGTCCTCCTCAGACAGGGTGCTCTCGCCCAGATCGACATCGTAGTAGAAGCCGTTGTCGGTAGCTGGTCCGTAGGCGAAATGGGCCTCGGGATATAGGCGCTTGATGGCCTGCGCCATGATATGGGCCGCGGAGTGGCGGAACACGCCGGTGGCTTCCTCGGGCGATACCTCGGCCACCGAGCCGTCGTTAAACAGTGCCTTCATATTACATACCTTCCTATTGGAGTGATATACAAAACAATGCAACCAGTCTACCCGCCCCATGACTATTGAAACAGGCAGACGAATACATACAGAAGCACCCGTCTACCGCAGGCGGTGGGACGGGTGCAGCTCGGCGCAGAATCAGGTGAGCCCCGCACGCATGGCGAACGGGACGCATCGCAGCGCCTATTGGATGTGCGTTCGGCAGTACGGGCATACCTTCCAGTGGGCGTCGAGCGGCTTGTGGCAGCTCGGGCACACGTTGCGGACCTGGGTGTTGCACACGGGGCACACCACGAAATCCTTCTCGATGGGGGTGCCGCACTGCGGGCAGCTGCCGTACTGGGCCAGCTGACGCTCGCGCAGGGCCATGTCGAGCTCCTGCTCCTCGCGATCGGCGAGCATGGAACTGGGGCGCAGCACGAGGTAGGCGATCAGGCCCACGAACGGGATGATGGCGATGATGCCCCACACCCAGGACTGCTGCACGCCGCGACGGCGCGAATCGATGACCACATAGGCGATCGAGAGGGCATAGAGCGCCACGACGCAGGCGATGAACGCGTAGACGACAGCCATAAGCTGCGGCGACATGATCTCTTGAATGTACTGCGACATACAGCGGGCCCTTCCGGTCCGAGCGCTTGCGCGCCTCATAGGGTCAGATATGATTAGGTATTGTACTCCTCTGCCCTGAAGTGCCCCGCGTGATTTAAGACCCGACCCCAAATTACACATGGCGGCGCGAATGTGCGAGAATGGCAGGCAAAAAGGGCGCGTGCCGCGCGCCCGCGTTACGAGGGAGGAACCATGGCGACGCTTTCCGCCGGCATGACGCGCGATGAAGCCCACGAGCTTCTGTGCGCCCACAACCACGACCCGTTCCACATCGAGCACGGCGAGACCGTCGAGGCCACGATGCGCTACTTCGCCCGTGAGTTCGACCCGGACAACGAGGAGTTCTGGGGCATCGTGGGGCTGCTGCACGACCTGGACTGGGAAGAGCACGACGACGAACCGGAGCAGCATACGCTCTATGCCGAACCGCTCATCCGCGCAGCCGGCGGCACCGACGAGCTGGTGCGCGCCATCCAGAGCCACACGAGCGACTTCAACCCGGCGCTGCCCCACCCCGAGCACCAGATGGAGAAGATCCTGTTCGCTACCGAGGAGCTCACCGGGCTGATCGGCGCGGCCGTGGTCATGCGCCCGTCCAAAAGCGTCATGGACTTCAACGTGAAATCCCTCAAGAAGAGGTTCAAGGACAAGCGCTTCGCCGCCGGGGTGTCCCGCGACGTCATCCGCTCGGGTGCCGAGATGCTCGGCTGGGAGCTCGATGAGCTATTCGCCCTCACGATCGAGGCCATGCAGAGCTTCGCCCCCGACCGCGACACGTTCTCGGCGGCTTAAGGCAGGCGGTGAGCCGTAAAGACAACCATCCCCTTACGGCTCACCGCTCCGACATTTTAGTTAGCTCTGGCACATCCTATGACACTTCGAACGACACTATATGGCGCACGGGAACGTTCGTAACAATAAACTGATAAGAGCCAGGTTTCAACTCAGGCCTGTACTGCATTGCGCCAGATGCGGGAAATGGCTCTGATAGTCTCGTTGAGAACGGAACATGTATCGTGAACTCCGTACCCTGTCTCACTGATAGCTGAAAAGCGCCCTCCAACTGTGGCACAGAGAGGTTGAAAAGCGGCGTGTCCACGCGCATCCAGCGTTGTTTTTCGGAATCAGGCGTTACGCTCCATCCCAGAGAATCGAGATAGCCTTTTTCATCGTCTACCTTTTTGTCATTTCGAATCGCAATGTCGAGCACAAGCAGGCTATTTGATTTCCCGTCAGTCGCATCAAAAGAGCTGTCATACGCATCCGGATCGGCGGCATAGGTGTTCAGGTAATCATCGCGCGACATAAGCCGAGCATCTTTTACCGTCAAAGTATAACCGTCGGTGTTTTCTTGCTTGTATTCGGAAAATGCGCCCCCAAGCGCAATTGACTCACCAATTGCATGCGCTTCACAAGGATATGAGGCGGCGCTTGCATTTACTTGAACTACGCGCACCACGATACATCCAATTGCGAACAAAGCAATTGCAACGTAAGCGCAGCGAGATAATAGGACGTTCTTTCTACTGCACATCCACGCTCCCCCTCACCTCATGTCCGTCGATGTGACCCTCTGCAAGAAAAAACACCTCATCAGCAAGCAGCTTAAGAATGCGGTCGTCGTGACACGCCATCACAACTGCCGCACCACGCTGTCTTTCACTCGCGATAACCTCTTGGACCATCATCACACCAGAAGAATCAAGAGCATTGGTCGGCTCGTCGAGAATTACGAGATCTGGATGCTCCATCACTGCTGCCGCAACACCAAGCCGCTGCTTCATGCCGAGCGAGTACTTACGAAAGCGGCGTTTGTCATCGGGGTCGAGCCCAACACGGTAGAGCACCGAGCGAATATCCTGTGCACCAACAGAACCCTTTATCTCGGCAATAAGGCGCAGGTTGTCGTAGCCCGTCCTCCAATCTAGAAAGGCAGGTGATTCGAGCAGGAATCCAACGCTTGGAGGGAACGGCAGGTCGAGCCCGAGAACTTTGTCATCAATACGAACGCAACCGCTTGTCGGCCGAATAAGGCCGAGCATCGCGCGCATCAGCATCGTTTTTCCAGATCCGTTAACTCCTGAGAGACCCAGCACCATACCGGAGGAAACCGAAAGCGAGATGTCGTGCAGCACCTCGTTAGCCCCAAGCTTCTTCGTGAGGCCGTCAACTTCTAGTTTCATGACGAGAACTCCTTGTCGATGATATCCATGCGAAGAAAGCGCCAACCGCCAACAAGGGCCGAACACAGACCGATTGCAAGCGCCAGATATGCCCCACAGTGCGGAGACACGCCGCTGTTAATGACCAGTGAGGACCGGGCGACCATCAGATATTGACCAGGAAGCATGGCATTGAAGAAAAAGGCAGAAGAGAACAGTAGGGCAACGTTGACAGCGTATCCGAGAACCGATCTGACCCACAGCGCCAAAGCAAGTTGGATAAGACACAAAGCCCAAGAAACCAATACTGCGATAACAAGAAATGCCGAAATGCCCAACGTGCTCTGATGGGCCACATAGTCCCATGTGTCATAAAGCAGCAGGTTGCCCCCGTCCTGGGTTACCGTAAGGTTAAAACTCGATGAAAAGACCGCAGTCGCAATGCTTGAAACAAGCAGGATACAGGACCAAAATGCCAAAGCGTAGAGACCAAGCCAAAGACACTTTGACAGCCACCAGCGCAGACGGCCACCTGAAGCAATCATTTGATGTAAACCAAAACCCATCATGCTCCGGTAAGGGTAGTCCAAGGGTACGAACAGCATCATGAAAACGATAAGCAACCATTTTACTGGCAAGATAAATGGCATATTTGCCTCTGGATGAAAGATCGCCATGCCACCAACGAGGGAGCCGATGTAATCGCCAAGCGTAAGTTGGTTTGGATCTATGCCGCTTCCCAAAGCCGAAAACCCAAACAACATGACAAGAATCAACATGACAACCGCAGAAATAGCGAGCCATCTCGCGATTGAAGAAAACCCATCACGCACGTCCGTCAAAAACAAATGACTGAATTTCATAGCAGGTCCCTCCGCTTTTGAAGGAACAGCAGACATGCTGAGACTACTATGACGGGGAGAACAAATGCTATAACTCCCAGAGGCGTTCGTACAAAACCACCATTCGCCCTGTGAAGGAGGTCCGTAAGATTGAACGCAAAGCCATTCATCCTCATAAGAGAAAAGCCGTAGCTGTTGAGCAGCGCAAACCCCACCGAAAGCAGAAACGAACCGACGAGCAGCACAACACGATTGTCGATGAGGGTCGAAATCGCAAGTACCAAGCCTGCCCATAATCCTGCCAATATGCTATCGAAACATAGCACGGCGAGAACATAGGCCCATGGGTATGTAAAAAACAGCCACGACCACATATCCATTTCCTGTAAACCGATGTAGAGATTAGAGGATACCTCGGGCACCGAGGCGGGAATGCAGCAAAGCAATATAACGAAATTGATTAGAAGCGAAACAAACATAACCAGCGCACCCGAAATGAATACCGCACAATAACGAGCACGTATCACTTGGGAACGTGTAGCACGAACGCATTGCTGAGACAGCGAACCATGAATCATCTCCGAACGCATTGACCAAGCATAGGGAATCACCATGAGCAGAGGTGAAAGAAGAAAAAACAAGTCTGAAACGAACCCATCACCGACAGCGGTAGGAAGCCACGCATTGAAAGCGCCTGTCGCACCCAAACCCAGCCATTCGGTCTGACTCATCACGAGTCCGCCGCTTGTCATTTGTGTTTGCACGCAAAGAAATGCCGAACAGCATGCAAGTACGACCCCGATGCCCGTAGAAACGATGAACCAGAAATTATGCAATGCCTTATCCAACTCAATCAGGAGTAGACGTTTCATGAGGATTCACCCCTCATATCAACAATATCAAGCTGCAGGCGGTACTTGGAAGTATTCTGCGTTCCAGCACAGAGAAAGATATTGCCCGAACCGAGCTCGGCCTTCGGGACGGCGTACCCAACCGTCACGGTCTTTTGCTCACCCGGCTCTAAATTAAAATACCCCTCCTCACCGTCCTTAGGATTCTCCCATGTACCGTCAAAATAAACAGGTTGGGCATTCCTGTCGGGAAACAGGATTCCATTGAATGGAAACGCCTTACGCCCCGTTCGCGTCATAACGTTATCCTCTGGTTCTGCATCGATATTTTTAAGCGTGACCTTACAAAGCAAAAGCTGAAAATCCTCAGAGGTGTATGGCTCTTCGGTAAACAGGTTTCCATTGAAAAGGCGATCGTCCGACTCCGAAATACCCGCCTGCCCAGGATCCTGATATAGCGTTGCATCATCAACGCGAACGGTCATCGAACCAGTGAATGGAAGACCAACGCTGTAGGACACATCGCGATTGAACAACGGGGTTTTTGCCTGGGAATCTCCATCTTTTCCAGCATCAAGTTCAACATCAGCGCCCATCTCAAAAACCCGGTCATACTTCTGACCCAAATCCGCAAGCATCGCTTCCGTCAGCGCATTCGAGAGCAATGGGATTCCGAATACCGTACCAACGCCCAAGAAAGCGACGATTGCGATAACGGTCAGGGCCCTCTTTTCTTTCCTTCTCATCAACCCACCTCATGCAAAAGAAGAAAAGCAGACTGCTGCGGTGAAACAGCAGTCCGCCCTGCGATCGATAGCGCTATGCCAGGCCGTTCAGGTCTGTATAGTTACCGGCGCAGTCGGGACTCCAATAACCGTTCAAGGACGAAGGGCCTCGATCTGAAGAGAATCCTAGACGAGCCCAGCGGCGGCCGCTTTCATGGACCATGTTGTGAATCTCATACTGCCCAGGACCAGGAGACCATACGAAACCTCCATTGGTCAGGTTTTGCTTGTTGGCGCCGCCACTACTCGTTGCGCCATCCACGTACACTTTCATCGCTGTGGAGCTCGTCCTCACCACGTGCAAATAGGTAGACGTAGACGAATCCTTCGCGCGCCACGCCGTATTTGCTCGCTGGTACCAACCATTGAAGTTGATGCTATACGATGTGTCGCTCGTATTCCTCGTAACCGGCTCATCAATGCCAGTAATCACATCCCGGGCGGTCGGCTGCTCAACCCGATCAGCAAATGCAGGAGCGGCCGTAAGGGATGATGCGAGCATGAGACCCGCAACTACCGCCACTGCCTTTTTCTTAGTAAACATGTGACCTCCTTGTTTGGAACGTCTTGGGTTTGAGGCGCCTCACGCACAGTTCTAACGTTCTCTGCCAATTTGGTCTGTAGTCAGCTGTTATGTAAATGAAAAAGACGGTGATTACATGCCTGTATGCTGGGATAACGTTCGAATGAGTGCCGCCCTGTTATGGATGCCCAAAGCTCGATATCCGGCATTCCGGGCGGCATTAACCGTCCCGCGCGCAATACAAAGCTCATCGCAAATTGCCGATGCATCCATACCACGCGCAATACAGAGAAGAACAGAAACCTCCGTTTCATTCACCCCATAGGCAAGAAGGGCATACTGCAGACGCTTCTGCAAATCCTCATCTGCATGACGTAGCGCATCGGAGCGTCTCTTCAAAACCAGATTGCGACACATTGAAATAGAGACCACAACAACAAAGCAAAGGCATGCTACGACAAACACACTGGCAAGGATATCAAACGCTTCACGCCCACCAAAAGGATCTGTGAATGCATCGTTGCCCCAACGGATATCGGCGTACTTGTTAACCGTCACATCCGTTGCGATGGCGGAGAGAGCAAAAACCAGTACAGACAAGGCCGCCGCTCGCCCACCTATCATGTTGAAACGAAGCATGATGAACATCATGACGACGAAAGCGCATGCCGCAAGCACCCAAACGCCCACACGTCCGAAGACGAGAACTACGACGACCGATACGAAAGCACCAGCTGCGACCCGTCGTCTAGAAACCCCCAACGCACGAATCGCTGAAAGGACTATGAGAACAAGCCCGCATTCAACCGGTGCGGCCAAATCAAACAATGGATATCCGCCAAGATTTCTCTGCAGTTCTTCCCAGGCAGAGCCAATAAAACATGCCAGTGATAGCAGGGGCATCGCTGTCGACAGACCAGGTATCCCCTTTTCGTCAGAATGACGGCTTGGAAACCCGCCAAGCACCACACCGACGGAGCAAGAAACTATTATCATTACAACAGAGACACAGTAGAGCGCAACGCGATGCGATCCCCAGTCCTGCCGACCAATGGAAAGAACAACAGGCAATAGAGCCGTACAACCAACTGCAAGCAGAACGGCACCGATTCGAATGTGCGTCAACCACGGTCGTAAATTATCCGTAATAGCAACTTGTTTTGTCTTTTGAAGGCCATCGAGTTCGTTCAAATTTATCCCATTAGCAGACAACGTCTCCGCAGAGCTCGACCGACGTACTCCAAATGTCGCCATAAAGATGTCATAGCCTTCGACGCCAAGTTTCTTATACGCTCGCTGCATAGCGCTGCGCACCGTCGAAGGCTTGATGCCAAGCTTATCTGCCACCTCGCGCGACGTCGCACCCCGCGCAGTAAGGCAGGCGATTTCACATTCCCTTGGAGCGAGACCGGATTGCGAGAATCTCTCCTCTAAATCTCGTGAGTTCTTTTCCTGATCGTCGTTTACACCATCCGCATCCCGCTTTTTTCCTCTACACATCAAAACAAACGTCGCAGTTGCTATGAAAAGCACCAGCAGGCTTATCGTGAACGCAGAGTAGGATCCCAGTACATCAAAACGAAAGACACGCGTAAGTGCAGACCAAACGACGAGCCCGAGCGAATATGACAGTAATGCTTCTTCGGCCCGTAGCAATCCCAACCGTATCACCCACGTCAGAAGAAAAACTGATACAGTCGCACAGCACACGACCATCACGGTCAACGCGGGAATAGCGGGCCGCAGATGCAAGAGAATATATGTCGACAGCTGGCGGACAAGCAGTGATCCAGCACACATTGCAACAAAGCCGCATACCCTCGCAACCAGTTCATGACAGTCGCATTTCCGACGATAGGGGCCTTCCTCGCTAAAAGGTAGTTTTTCATGATGCGGGTGCCAATATGGTCCACTTACGAACAGAATCGCGAACGAAACGCCAGCAGGCAATGCAGACAATGCAAGCAGAATCGTAGTCGCGTTTTTGAGAAAGACAAAGGCATTCGACCCAAAATAGCCATGGGCAGCAGCGACATCCTCAAAGAAAGAGACGGCGAACCATGATGGAGCACATAAACACAAAAAGAGACAGAGGGTAAGGCCTGCAACACGATAAGGCCACCTTGCTTTAATCCTCTCGAACTGAATACCATATGACAGCGCGATAGAGCTGAACATCACGCCCAACGCAAAGAGCACGAGAATTGGAGACGAAAAGAGCCTGGACGCATCCAACTGATTTGCGTCCGCACAGTCCTCAATCCCAAAAGGACAAGCCACGACCGCCACGAAAAGACATAGACACAGAGCGGCCCGAATGCTTCCCTTTTTACACCAATCGCTCATACAGCGCAGGCCCTTCCCTGTCATTGTCCTCATGCACCCTTTGACCTACGGCCGGACCTGACCGGTGCCGCGCAGCTGGTACTTGTAGGTGGTGAGTGCCTCGGCGGCGAAGGGGCCGCGGGCGTGCAGCTTCTGGGTGGAGATACCGATCTCGGCACCGAGGCCGAACTCGCCGCCGTCGGTGAAGCGCGTGCTCGCGTTCGCGTAGACCGCCGCCGCGTCCACCTCGCGCAGGAATCGCTCGCAGGCAGCCTCGTCCTCGGCCACGATGGCCTCGGAATGCCCCGTACCGTACCGGTTGATATGCGCGATGGCCTCGCCCTCGTCCTCGACCACACGCGCGCTCAGCTCGAGCGCCAGGTACTCGCGACCCCAGTCGTCCTCGCCAGCCGGTACCACCGCCGCCTGGCCGCCGCCCGCCAGGCCGAGCTCGGCGGCCAGCGCGCACACCGTCTCGTCGCCGTGCACCACCACGCCCGCCGTCGCGAGCTCGGCAAGCATTGCCGGCAGAAACGCTGCGGCGGCCGCACGGTCGACCAGCAGGGACTCGGTCGCGTTGCATACGCCCACGCGCTGGGTCTTGGCGTTCATCACGATGGCGCGAGCCTTCTGGAAATCGGCGCTCTTGTGCACGTAGATATGGCAGTTCCCGGTGCCCGTCTCGATCACCGGCACGAGCGACTCGCGCACGCAGCGCTGGATGAGGCCCGCGCCGCCACGCGGGATGAGTACGTCCACCACGCCGCGCAGGGACATGAGCGCGCCGGTGGCCGCGCGGTCGGTTGTCTCGACGATGCTCACCGCCTCGGGCGCAAAGCCGCAGGACGCCACGGCGCCGGACAGCGCGTGCGCGATCTCAACGCAGGAAGCCTGGGCCAGCGAGCCGCCGCGCAGCAGGCAGGCGTTGCCGGTGCGGATGCAGATGCCCGCGGCGTCGGCGGTGACGTTGGGGCGCGCCTCGTACACCATGGCGACCAGCCCGAGCGGCACGGCCACCTTCCTCAGCTGCACGCCTTGATCGATCGCGCGCTCCTCAAGCACGCGGCCCGCCGGATCGGGCAGCGCGGCGAGCTGCTCCAGGGCATCCGCCATGCCCTCGATGCGCTCATCGGTGAGCAACAGCCGATCGAGCAGCCCCGCGTCCACGCCCGCCTGGCGCGCCGCGGCCATATCGCGTGCGTTCGCGGCCAGAATCGCTTGCGCATGCGCGCGCAGGGCGGCCGCCATGGCGCGCACGGCCGCGCAACGCTGCTCGTCTGAGGCGAACCCGAGCGCGCGGGACGCCTCCTTCGCACGCACAGCCAGATCCTCAACGTAGGCGCGGATATCCTCAGGCATGGCAGTCCTCCCATCGTCGGCAGCATCGATCACACCATGGTACCCGAAGCCAAGCCCCGGCACCTGTGGCGATAGCGTCGCCTCGGGGCGCTATCATGGATGCCGACCGCCCGCGCACAGCGATCGCACGCCCGGGTGCCACCGTGTCTGCCAACGAATCTGCAAGGAGCCCCCATGACCAAACTCGCCAGCTATTACCTGCCCGGACTCTATGTGGAGGACCACAGCATCGACGTGCCGTTGGACTGGCGCGGCCTGGAGCCGATGATGCTCGCGATCGGTGACAGCCTGCGCCGCGGCGCGCGGCCTGCGCCCATCTGCGGCGCACCCGAGAGCATCAAGCTGTTCTACCGCGTCGTCTGCGCGCCGGAGAATGTCTCGCGCGAGCTGCCCCTGCTCGTGTACCTGCAGGGCGGACCCGGCGGCGAGTCGCCGCGGCTGAGCAGCCCCACCAGCGACGGCTGGGTGGCCGAGGCCATCAAGCACTTCCGGGTCATCCTGCCCGACCAGCGCGGATGCGGCCGCAGCTCGCGCGTCGACGGGCGCGCCATGGAGCGCATCCGCATTGCGGCAGAGGCGGCCGGGCGCGACCATGCCGCCGAGCAGGCCGCCTTCCTCAAGCGCCTGCTGGCCCCCTCCGTCGTGCGCGACCTCGAGTACCTGCGCTGCCGTGAATTCGGCGGCGCACCATGGGTGACCTTGGGCCAAAGCTACGGCGGCTTTCTCACCTTGAGCTATCTCTCCAGCTATCCGGAGGGCATCGCGGCGAGCTTCACCTGCGGCGGCATCCCGCATATCCCCGCCGACGCCGACAAGGTCTACGCCCGAACCTTCCCGCGCATGGCCGCCAAGACCGAAGCCTTCTACCGGCGCTATCCCCTCGACCGGCAGCGCGTGGCGGCGCTGGCCGACCACCTGGAGCGCCATCGCGTAACCCTGCCCGACGCAAGCCCGCTCACCGTGCGCCGCCTGCAGTCGGCAGGCAGCGATTTCGGCATGCAACCGGCCTTCGAGCGCATGCACAACCTGCTCGACCTTGCCTTCACCGACGGCGACGGCTCCCTGCCCGATAACCCCGACCACCTGCAGCTCCACGAGGGCTTTAAGCTGGCAATGCTTGCGCGCACGAGCTCGGCCGACCGGCCACTGTACTGGACGCTGCAGGAGTTCATCTACGCCGACGGCACCTGCGCACCCGCACGGTGGGCAGCCGAGCGCGCCTGGGCCGAGCGTCCCGCGTTCGCCACCGATGCGCGTCCGCTCATGTTCTGCGGCGAGGCGGCGTTCCCATGGATGATCGAGGAGGACCCGGCGCTCGTACCGTTCGCCGATGCCGTTGCCGCCCTCATGGAGGACACCGAGTTCGACCGCGTATACGACCCGGCGCGCCTGGCGGCCAACACCGTGCCGCTGCAGGCCGCCGTCTACCACGACGACCTGTACGTGGACGCAGGCCTGCAGCTGGACACTCTATCGAACGTGGGCGCCGCCCATGCCTGGGTGACCAACGAATTCGAACACGACGGGCTGCACGGCAGCCGTGTGTTCACCCATCTGTTCGAGCTCGCCCGCGACCGCGGAGACCTGGAGCGCATCTGGCGATAGCCCGGGCAGGTGCGGTCGAGGCGTTCGCAGCCGGGGCGGGCCTACCCGAGGCGCCGCGACCGCGTCCAGCGAGCGGGGCCTGCGGAACGCGCGCAGCCCCGCTCCCGGCGTCTTTGTGGGCGCGGGCGCGTGGCCAGGTGCAGGCGTAAGCGCAACCCGGGCGTAGGCGCAGGCCGAGCGCGGGCGCGGGCGCAGGCCCTTAGGCGAACACGATGAGGTTATCGCGATGGATAGCCGGACGACCCGCCAGGCCCGCCAACAGGCGGTTGGCCGCGATCTGGTCCTGGTGCCGACCGGCTGCCAGCGAAAGCTCGTCAGCGTCGGCCTCGGCAATGCCGCGCGCCACGGTGAAGCCGGATGCGTCGCGCACGTCGAGCACGTCGCCGGCGGCGAAAGAACCCTCGACCGCGGTGATGCCCACCGGCAGCAGCGAAGAGCCGCGCTGCGTGAGGGCGCGCGCCGCGCCATCGTCCACCGTGAGCGCACCGTGCGCACTGTCGCCGAGCGCGATCCAGAGCTTGCGCGGGGCGATGTCGAGCCGGGCGGCGGGGGCTGCGAACAGCGTGCCCACCGGCTCGCCGGATGCCAAGCGCTGGAGCGGACGGTCCTCGGCACCCGAGCAGATCACGCTGTCGATGCCCGCCGTCATGAGGATGCGGGCCGCGCGGACCTTGGTGATCATGCCGCCCGTGCCCACCGCGGTGCTCGAGTCACCCGCGCCGGCCACGATGGCGGCGTCGATGCGCTCCACGCGCGGGATAAGGCGCGCACTCGGATCGTGCGCGGGGTTGGCCGTGTACAGGCCGTCGATATCGGAGAGGGTCACGCATAGGTCGGCAGACACCAGGCAGCTCACGAGCGCGGCCAGCGTGTCGTTGTCGCCGAAGCGGATCTCGTCGACCACCGTGGTGTCGTTCTCGTTCACGATCGGCACCACGCCGAGCTCGAGCAGGCGGGTGAGGGCGTCGCGCGCGTGCAGGTAGGAGGAGCGGCGCGCGGTGTCGTGGCGGGTGAGCAGCACCAGCGAGGTCGTGATGCCGGCGCGGCGGAACCGCTCGTCCCACGCGGCGGAGAGCACGCACTGCCCCACCGAGGCGCAGGCCTGCAGGCTCGGCATGTCACAGGGGCGCGCATCGAAGCCCAGCAGTGGCGCGCCGCAGGCCACCGCCCCCGAACTCACCACCACCAGGTCCCAACCCATCTCCCGCAAGTGCACCGCCTGCTCGGCCATGCCCTCGATGAACGCCTGGCGCAGCTGGCGATCGGCCCCCACCAGCGTGGAGGAACCGATCTTCACGACCATCGTCTTGCGCGCCCTCGCCATAGTCTCTCCCCTTGTGCCTCGATTCTCGGCGCCGCAGGCGGCCCGTGGCGGCATGCGGCGTATCGCGTGCCCCATCATACCGCAACGTCCCCCGCGGTCCGAGGACCGCGGGGGACGTCATCTCCTATCGATTGCCCGCGAGGCGGACAGGGGGCATGCAGCTGCCGAGGCGGGCGGTGCCGTGCGGGCACCGGGCGCAGGCGGGGCCGCGCGGGTCCTGCGGTGGCGCAGGTCAAAGGACCCGAACCCGGGCACCCCGCCCATGGCACCGGGGCGCCAGCGAGCTCGCTACTGCCGACGGCGTCGACGGGCCACGTGAGCCCCCGCCGCAAGCAGCGCCGCACCGGCTGCGGCCGGCACGATACGACCGAGCAGGAAGTCACCGGTGGTGGGCAGCTCGCCGGAGCTGCCGGGCTTCTGCGCGCCCGCATTCGCGCCGCCAGTGCCGCCCGGCTGCTGCGGCGTCCCCGGGTCGGGCGTCGGCGTGGGATCCGGGTTCGGCTCGGGCTTGGGATCGGGAGCGGGATCCGGGTCCGGGTTCGGCTCGATCGGTTTGTCGGGCCCCGCATAGGTGAAGTGGAAGGCCGCGGGCAGGGAGGCGTTGCCGTCCTCGTCGAGCGCCACGATGCGGACCTGATAGACCGTATCGCGCTCGAGCTGCTCCAGCGTCACCTGGCACGCCGTGGTGGAGGCGAGCTCCTGGCCGTTCACATACACGCGATAGGTCACCGTATCGCCCTGCGGGTCGGTCGAGGCATCCCAGCTCAGCGTGGCCACGCCCTCGTCCTTCGAAGCGGTGAGCTTGATGTTTGCCGGCGTGGCGGGACCGCGCATGGAGGCCGCCGGCAAGGTGGTCACCGTACCGGCGATCGCGCGCTCCGAGCGCTTGCCCGCCCGGTTCACCGCGTACACCCGCACCTCGTAGGTGGTAGCGGGCGCAGCTCCGGTGATACGTGCATGCGCCTGGTCGCACGCAACCTCCTCGAGCGCCTGGCCGTCGGCTGCGGTCGCCGTCACCACGTAGCCGGCCGCATCCTCAACCGGATCCCAGTACAGGGCGAACGCGCTCGACTCGACCGCGGTCACACCCAGCTTGGCGCCCTCGGGCACCACGGGCAGGGCGATCTCGGCCGCAGCCAAGCCCGCCTGCGCGGCGGCGAGCGCCTCGGCGGCCTTCGCCACCGCCGCCGCGTCCGCATCGGCGTCGTTCATGACCGTCACGGCCGCATCGTATGCCGCCTTGAAGGGCTTCCAGGTCGCGGGCGTATAGTCGGCCTGCTCAAGCGCCGCGGCGCCCTCGATGGCGCGCTGCAGGGCCGCCTTGTCCACGGCAGCCTGCGCGCCCAGGATCTCGAAGTAATCCACGTTGGCCTGCTTTTTGCCGTCGCGCGCGGCAACGGTGAGCTCCAGGGTGTGCTTGCCCGCGTCGAGGCCCGTGACCTCGAGGACCTTCTGCTGCGGGTCGCCGTCGGCCGAGCCGTCGAGGCTCACCTGGTCCTTCGCCTTGCCGTCGAGCTTCACGTCGAAGGCGGCGAAGTTCCGATGCTTTTGGGCGAAGACCCGGATGCCGGTGCCGGTGAAGGTCACGGTCACCTTCTTGCCCACGCCGTCCTGACCGGTCTCGGTCTTGGTGCCGCCGTGGTGCTTGTCGGCCTCGCCGGCCCAGGTGGACCAACCGTCGCTCCACGCCACCATGCCGCCGGCGGTGTTCGGCGTCTTGCTGTCAACGGAGTCCTCGATGACGCTCGCGGTGCCCGTAGCCGGGGCAAGCGTGATGTCACAGCTGCCCGAGACGCCGGAGCCGTCGGATGCCGCAGCCGTCACCGTCACGGTTCCAGCACCGCCGGAGACGGTGAGCAGGCCGGCGGCATCGATGGCGGCAGAGGCAGACCCGCTCTTCTTCGCCACCGACCACACCACATCTTTGCGACTGGCGTCGGCCGGCTCCACGGCCGCGCGCATCTGCACGGTCGAGCCCGGCGTGGCCACGGTGGTCATGCCGCTTGCCGAGGACACGCGTACGGCCTTGGCGGGTACCGCATCGCGATCGAGCACGCGGAAGGCGTCGAGCTCGACCTTCGCCTTGCTCCCCTGTTTCTTCTCACCGGTTGCGCGGACCGTCACGGTGTGCAGGCCGGCGGCAAGATCGGTCTTGGAGAACACCGTCTGCTGCCGCTGCGTGGAGGCCGCATAGGTGTCCACGGTGTCGACAACCTTGCCGTCGATTGAGATCTCAAGCGTGCCGCGGTCGGCGTTCTTGCAGCTCACAACCTCGATGCCGGTGCCGGCAAACGTCAGCGTGGCCGTCTCGGTGCCCGCAGGGTCCTCCAGGAACTTGATCGTACCGCCGTAGTTGGCCGCATCGCTGGTCCAGTTGCCCCAGCCGCCGCTGTAGACGATGCGCGCATCCTGGTCGTCGATCATGCCGGCCATGCCGCGCAGGTCGGAGACGGCAACCGGATCGCTCGCCGCACCCCAGCGTCCATCGGCCACGGCGCAGACCTTGTAGGTGAGATCGCCCAGGAAATCGAAGGCCTCCTGATCGGTATAGGAGGTGGCGGTGAGCCCCGTGGCGCAGGGCAGCCACTCGCCGTCGGCCACGCGACGGTAGAGGGTGTAGGTCACCTTCGCGTCCGAGCCCTCCGTAGGTGCAACCGCATCCCAGCTGAGCTGCGCCTCGTCGTCGGCGACCTTCACCGCTCCAAGCCCGGTGGGCGCAGGGAGCGCCGCGGTGTCGGGGATCATGCTTACGGTGTAGGTGCCGCCGGCCACCGTATCGAACGCGATGCGGTCGGCGCTGACCGCGCGGATGTCGACCGCCCGGCCGTCCGCGTCGGTCACCGAGGCGAGCGCCGCGTCATCCACCTGGACGGTGGCCTGCCCGCCCTGGCGCGACTCGATGCGCGCGGAGGCGAGCTTGCTCTTCTCCCAGTTCATGGATACCACGAAGTTGCCGCGGGCCACGAGACCCTCAACCGAGCCGGACTCCCAGGCGCTCGGCAGCGCGGGCAGCAGATCGATATAGCCGCCGCTGCTCTGCAGCAGCATCTCGGCGAAGCCGGAGGTGGCGCCGAAGTTGCCGTCGATCTGGAAGGGCGGGTGGGTGTCCCACAGGTTGGCGTAGATGCCGCTCTTGAACAGGTTGCCCAACAGCTTGTAGGCGCGATCGCCGTCGCGCAGGTGCGCCCAGGTGTTGATGCGCTGACCCATGCCCCAGCCGGTGGAGCTGTCGGTGCGCAGGTTCATGGACGTGCGGGCGGCCTCGAACCATGCAGGTGTGTCGACCGAGATGAGCGTGCCCGGGAACAGACCGAGCATGTGCGAGAGGTGGCGGTGACCGAAGCCCTCGCCGAGCGTCTTGCCGCTGGCGTCCTTGTTGAAAGCATCCTCGACGTACCACTCCTTGATCTGGCCGTCTGCGCCGATCTCGATCGGGGTGCGCAGGTTGTCGAACTTCTCCTGCCACCCCGCCAGGACCGCGGCGTCCTCGCCCACGATCTTGCCGGCCTCGATGGCGTCGTGGAACAGCTGCCAGGCGAGCGTCTGCTCGTAGGTGTTGCCGGCCGTGCGGGGGCCGTGCTCGGGCGAATAGGCCGGCGAGATGATGTACTTGCCGTCGGCGTCCTTGGTCAGCAGCTGGCTGTAAAGCACCGCCTCCTCGCGCAGGGCCGGGTAGATGTCGGTTTTCAGCTGCTCGAGATCGCCGGTGTAGCGCCAGGAGTCATAGGTGTTCTGCAAGATCCACGGCACGGCCGCCGGCGACCAACCCCAGCTGAACGACCAGCCCGGGCAGGTCCAGCCGAACGGCGTGTTCTGGGTGTGGGCCATGAAGCCGTTGCCCTTCGTGTCGCCGTCCTTGGTCTCGATGCCGGCGTAGATCTTAGCGGTCACGCGGCCGGGTTCACGCAGGGAGTCCACGTAGGAGATGAGCGGGCGGGCGCACTCGGCGAGGTTCGTGGAATAGGTGGGCCAGTAGTTCATCTGCAGGTTCACGTTCATGTGGTAGTCGGACGCCCAGCTGGGGTTCGTCTTGTCGTTCCACACGCCCTGCAGGTTGCTCGGCAGCTGCGAGTCCTCGCGCGACGAACCGATGGTGAGGTAGCGGCCGTACTGGAAGAGCATGACCTCGAGCTGGCGGCGCTCCGCCTCGGTGGCCGAACCGTCGTTGTAGGCGGCCAGCAGCGCATCGGTGGTCTTGCTCGAGACCTTGTCGCCGGCGCCCAGATCGAGCGATACGCGGTCCATGAGCGCGCTGTAGTCGGCCTCGTGCGCCTGACGCAGCTCATCGATGCCCTTGGCCGCAGCGGCGCCGGCGGTCTTCTGCACGCGGGCGTGCAGGGCCTCAGCGCTCTCGCCCGTGCGGTAGCTCGGGTAGTCGTTCTTGTAGTCGGTCGCGGCGGCCACCGTGAAGGTGAGCTCGTGCGCACCGGTGACCTTGAGCTTATCGCCGGCAGCCTCGACGCGGCCCGCCCCATCGGTGTTCACCGTCAGAATCGAGTCGTACTTGAGCTGGTTGTCGGCGATCTCGCCGGACAGGCGCAAGGTGTTGCCCTCAGCTGTGGTGGTCCCCTTCTGCTTGGAGGGGAACGAGATCTCCAGGTTGAGCGCACCGGAGCCCTCGGCGGTGAGGTGGCCCACCAGCACGTTGTCCGGGTGGCTCATGAAGAACTCGCGCGTAAAGGTCGTGCCCTTCGCCGAGAAGGACACGTGCGCGATGCCGCTCGCAAGATCGAGGTCGCGCGCGTAGTCCTGCGCGTCCTTATCGGCCAGGTCGGTATGTGCCAGGTAGATGTCGCCCCAGGGCTGATAGGCGCCATAGCCGTCCTGTGAGCCGGTGAGCTGGTCGCAGAGCTTGGAGGCCTCGTCGGCCTTGCCCTCGGCGAACAGCTTCTGGATCTTTTTCAGGGTCTCGCCGTCTTTGCCCTTCTCGTCCAGATTGCCGCCCTGGTAGTTCTTGCGGTTCTTGCTCGGACCGCCGGTCCACAGGGTCTTCTCGTTGAACGTCAGGTGCTCGCGGGCGATCTCGCCGTAGACGTTGGCTCCCATGTCGCCGTTGCCGATCGGCAGGGTGCGCTTCTCCCAGGTCTTGGCGCCGTTCTCATCCTGGCCGGCAAACGCGCTCGACGGCTCGTCGTACCACAGGCGCAAGGGGTTGGCATCCGCAGCGTTGGATGCGGCCACCTCCTGCGTCCGGGCGCGCGGTGCCGCCATGAGCGGCGCCGGGATCGCCATGGTAGCGGCCAGCGCCACCACCAGTGCCGAGCGTGCGATGCGCACACCCACGCCGCGGCGCGGGCGATGGCAGCCGGGCAATGCAGACTTGTGCATGCTTCTCCTCCTCGTTTTCCCCAACGTGCAGCGCGTGCGCGTGCACCAGCAAAATGGTAACGAACTACAACGAGAAGCAAACAAAATCACCGCGCGGGTCGGTTTGCGAAGAGAGCGAACGGTCGGTTTTACACCGTGAACGGTTGACAGAGGTGGACGGTGCAGCCCGAATGAGCCCATCGTCCAACCCCCTTGTACGTCATGGGGATACCAGTGCGCAGGCAACCGTCCGCGCGCGGGGCAAGAAGCGTCGACGGCTGCGGGACGTCTTGGACACCGGCTCGCCGTCATCCGCCCAGCAGCTCAGAAGGGACCCTCGGGGGCGCAGGCGCAACCGCACGAACACCGCGCATGCGTCGACGTGTGCGTGTCTGCACGACAGCCTGTGGTCCCTAGCGCCGCGCGGTGCGCCACGGCAGCACGCAGGACGCATCCACCATGCGCTCGCGCACGAGCTCGTCGCGCAGCTGGGACAGGCCGCTTTCCATACCCACCACGTAGGCCTGAGGATACAGAAAACGCTTATAGGCGGCATCGAGCGCATCGAGCGCCGCACGGTTGCGCGCGCGGGCGGCGGCGAGCGGCTCGCGTGGTGCGCAGGCCCGGCCCGCACGCACACAGGGCTCGAGCAGCTCGCGACAGGTGAAGCCCGACACGTCGGTCACCAGGGCGGCGTCGTTGACGGCCACCAGCGTGCAGCCGTCCCCGGCGAGATAGGCCTCATCGTAGATCATGTCGCATACCGGGCTGCCGTGCTCATCGGAGTAGCGCCGCACGCCCTGGATGCCCGGGATCGTGCGCTTGTAGGGCTGCTCGGAGAGCTTCACCACCGGCGTCCAGCCGGCGTCCCCCGCCTCGCGACGGGCGGTGAGCTTGTAGACGCAGCCCAGCGCCGGCTGGTCATAGCAGGTGGCAAGCTTGGTGCCCACGCCGAAGCTGTCGAGCGGGGCGCCCTGGTCGAGCAGGGACTGGATCGTGTACTCGTCCAGGTCGTTGGACACCGAGATCTTCACGTACTCCAGGCCCTCGGCGTCGAAACGGCCGCGCACGTAGCTGGAGAGCTTGGCCAGGTCGCCGGAATCGATGCGCACGGCGGCCAGGCGCTCGCCGCGCGCCTCCATCTCATGGGCCACAATGATGGCGTTCTCCACACCCTCGCGCACGTCGTAGGTATCGATCAGCAAGGTGCAGTTGTTCGGACTCGACTGCGCGAAGGCGCGGAAGGCCTCAAGCTCGCTGGGAAAGCTCATCACCCAGCTATGGGCATGCGTGCCGAACACCGGAATGCCGTACTTGCGGCCCGCCAGCACGTTGGAGGTCGACGACACGCCCGCCACGTAGCTGGCGCGCGCCACGGCCATGCCGCCGTCGGGCCCTTGGGCGCGGCGCAGGCCGAATTCGGCCACCGGGCGCCCTTTGGCCGCCTGCACCACACGGGCGGTCTTGGTGGCCACCAGGGTTTGGAAGCCGATGGTGTTGAGCAGCGCCGTCTCCAGCAGCTGGCACTCAAGCGCAGGCCCGGTCACCCGCACCATCGGCTCGCGCCCGAACACGAGCTCGCCTTCGGGCACCGCGTCGATATCCACGTGCATGGAAAACCCGCGCAGGTAGTCCAGGAATGCCGACTTGAAGAGCTTGCCGCCCGCCGGCGCCGTCAGACCGGCTAGGTAGGAGACGTCCTCCTCGGTAAAGCGCATGTTCTCCACCAGCTCGGGCAGCTCGGCGGCGCCGCACATGACGGCAAAGGCGCCGCCGAAGGGGGCGTCGCGAAAGAACGCCGTGAAGCACCCCTCCTCCTCGAGCTTACCGCTCTCCCACAGCCCCTGGGCCATGGTGAGTTCGTACAGGTCGGTGAGCATGGACACGTCGGTGGGACGCGCTGGATCGGTAAGGGCCATACCGGCTTCCTTTCGTGAGGTCCGCGGCTGCGGGCAGAGGCGTTAGCGGGTGAAGATGTAGATGGCGTAGCCGATGACCGCCAGGATGCACACGGCGATGATGGCCTTCTGAGCGGGCGGCATGGTGGGCAGGCCGTCGTTGTCGGTGGCGTCGGAGGTCACCATGCGCTGGCCGAAGGTCTTGTGGGCACCGGCTGTCGCGGGGCTCGCGGCAGCGGGGGCCGCCGAAGAGCCACGGGCAGCCGCAGCGCCGGGCCGCGGGGCCGCAGGCGAGCTCGGCGCCGGTGCGGACGCCTCGGTGCGTGCGCCTGCACGGGGGGCGCCTTCCGCGCCGCGAGGCGCGGGCGCGGCCGCGGCATCGCTCGAATCTGCAGCTATATCGCCTGCGGCCATATCCGCAGCAACGCCGCCAGCCGCATCCTCAGCGGGCGCCCCGTCCAGCTCGGCGCGCAGGGCCTCGAGCTCAGCGCGATCGCGTCGGTCACGTTCGGCCTGCTCGCGCCTGAGCTTCTCAGCGCGCAGCTCCTCGAGTTCGGCGCGTTCGGCATCGGTCAGCGGCGCCGTCGTGGGCTCTCCCATGGCAATCGGTCCCCTCTTGGGCACGCGCAGCTAGCGGGCCGCGCGCTCGGTTACGGAGTCATTCGTATCAGTATACCCTCTCGGTCGCCAGAAGCCGCGGCGCCGCCGAGGCCTGCAGCCCGTGCGTGCATGCGAAGAGCTACAATGCACGCCCATCCATCGGAAGGGAGCCTGAACGTTTGAGGCGTCCAGGGAGGCGCGTTCCGCTCGGGAAGCCCTCTGTACCCTCGTCTACAAAGAGCCGTTATAGTGCCGGATAGCAAAAAGCTCCAATACAGCCGGCACGATGATGCCCGCAGTGCCGAGCAGTGTGTCGTCTGCATCGGGACGGAACAGCGAATGGTACGACAAGATAAAGAAGACGACCCCGACGACAAGGAACAGCGCGGCGCTGACAAGCGCCAGGCGCCGCTCGCCTGCGGGTGAAAGGTCATCTCGGTGCGCTCGCTTCAGCGGTGCACACGACCTGCGCACCGCCATCCAAATCGCGGTTGCCACAAAAAGAATGCCCGCTCCAAGTTGAATAAACGCGACCACGACAGTCCCTTAATGAGTAGAACTAGGTGAAACCTTACCAGCTCCCTCTTTTCGAGAGGTCACTTTTTTGTCAGACGATAGCAACGCCCTGATTCTATCGACAGCATCAGATACGTCCTCGTCCATCGTGTAGTAATCGGCCACTCGCTCAGGCTGACCGGTAAACCAAAGTTCCGATCCTCCATATGAATGCTCCTTTAAACATGGACGATGCGGCGCACTCCTGCTTTTTCCCATCTTACGTTCCCCCCAGCTTGAGAACTATTGAATGGCATTTTATTCCAGTGGTGCGCCAATTTGCTTTACCGGCCACATACAAACAGCTACTTCAGAAACCCATATCGTCTCGTCACCATGGGAGAATACTGAGTTCACATGAAAAAGCCGCCCCCCGCTTCACGAAAATGAACCCACCTCTGCAAGGTGGGTGCCCTCATCGTCAGTTCCAGCTTCCTCAACAACGGAGGATACCTGTACTACAAACGACTGTATGGGCTCCCTAAATAAACGCGACGGTTCACCCAGTTGCTCCGCGGGGGGCGGAACGACTTCATCATACGGCACCACAGTTCCAATACCAGTCTTGACTTAGAAATCTTTCTGACGGACGATGAAAAGGCCGCGCCGTTTTCTCGAATCATCACGTTCCCCCTGTATAGCGCAGGCGTGAACCGTCGGCGCCTACCCACACCCCACCGCTCGCGCGCCGGTGCGCACACGCCGCCCACATACCGCGCGTCCCCACAGCTGCAGAAAGCCCTGATCCCATGTTCTTACTCGACACCGCCTCCCTGAACGCCTGTGAGCTGTGCCCCCGCCGCTGCGGGGCGGCACGCGCAGCAGGGGCCCGCGGTGTCTGCGGAGCCTCGGACACCCTCCGCGTCGCCCGCGCAGCGCTCCACTTCTGGGAGGAGCCGCCCATCTCAGGCGAGCGCGGCTCGGGCACGATCTTCTTCAGCGGCTGCCCCCTCAAGTGCGTCTACTGCCAGAACCACGAGATCTCGACGGGCAACTTCGGCATCGACATTACGCCGGAGCGCCTGGTGGAGATCATGCTCGAGCTGCAGAGCCAGGGCGCGCACAACATCAACCTGGTCACCGCCACCCACATGGCGCATGCGCTGCCCGTCGCCGTGGCCACCGCGCGCGAGCAGGGCCTGAGCATCCCGATCGTCTACAACACGAGCGGCTACGAGCGTGCCGAGGCGATCGACGCACTCGCCGGCACCGTCGATATCTGGCTGACCGACTTCAAGTACGCCTCGGCCGATCTGGGGCGTCGCCTGTCCCATGTCGCGGACTACCCGGCGATCGCACAGCAGGCGCTCGTGCGCATGCTCGCCTCCGTTCGCGCCGCCGGCGGACCCCTCACCGACAACGCGGGCATGATGCAGCGCGGTATCATCGTGCGCCATCTGGTCCTGCCCGGCCACGCCGACGACTCGTGCCGGGTGCTCGACGCCATCTGGTCTGTCGCCGGCGACATCCCCATCTCGGTCATGAATCAGTACACCCCGAACGCGCGCATGCGGGCCGTCGGCGGCGAGCTGGCGCGCGCCGTCACATCCGAGGAGTACGAGCAGGTGCTCGACCACGCCGACGAGCTCGGGTTCACCACGATGTTCTGGCAGGAGGGCGGCGCGGTCGACGAGAGCTTCACGCCGGCCTTCGACACCACCGGGGTGCTGCGCGCGGCGAATGCGCCCATCGCCCCGGGCGCCGCGCACGTCTGACCGGCGGCGGCACGCGCCAACGCTGCAGCCCGCACGCAACGGTGCCCCTCTCGCTGCCGCGCCGCATGCGACAGCGCGCGCGGACCGGGGACGGGCCCGTTCCCGCCTTCAAGCATCGTCTTCCCAGACTCAGCGCGACGTGTTCGGGTGAGTCCGGGAAGCCTTTCGCTCAGGTTGAAAATCAACGTGCACGCACCGTCCGCAAACTTTTTCAAATTCTCCGTTGACATCCCCTCGGCAGTCGCTAGAATTATCAACTGTCCTGGGGACGTAGCTCAGCTGGGAGAGCGCCTCGGTCGCATCGAGGAGGTCGAGGGTTCGATCCCCTTCGTCTCCACCACAGGATATGTCAAGGCTCCGGTAACGGGGCCTTTTTCATATCGCGGGTGCGTCATTGCCGACCGCGAGCTGCGGCGCCGGCCGCGCACGAGCACGGTCACCACGCGCCCGCGCGCGCCAGATTCCCCGCCGCATCGCCCCCCCGCGTGCTTCGCACCTGCACCCCCTCCCCGCTTGCCGGCCCCGTCGAAAGGCACCCATGAACCTGCACGTCGAAACCATGACCTACGGCCCCGACGCCATCGCGCACGCCCCGGAGGGCAAGGCGGTCTTCGTCTCCGGCGCTGTGGCCGGCGACACCGTCGAGGCGCGCATCGTCGAGGACGGCCCGTCGTTTTCCCGTGCGGTCACCGAGACGATCGTGGAGCCCTCGCCCGAGCGCACAACGTCGCCGTGTCCGTTCGCCGGCATCTGCGGCGGCTGCCCGTGGGGCGAGCTTTCCGAACAGGCCCAGCTCGCCGCCAAGGAGGAGAACCTGCGCTCCGCGCTTGCCCGCATTGCCAAATTCAGCGCCGACGACATCGAGCGCCTCGTCCGCCCCATCCGCCACACCAAGGACGCCTGGGGCTACCGCAACAAGATCGAGCTCGCCCCGGTTCGCGAGGCGGGTCGGTTCCGCCTGGGCCTGCACGGACGCGATCCCGAGCAGGTCATCAAGGTAGACGCCTGCCCGCTGTTCGACAAAAAGCACGGCCGCGCGATCAAAGCCGTCGCCGGCGCGCTCGGCTACCTGGGCAACTCGCGCGACCTGCACCTCGAGCGCGTGGGTATCAGGGCGAGTCGGCGCACCGGGGCCCTCGAGATCGCCCTGTGGACGCCTACGGGCTCCTTCCCGCGTGCACAGGTGTCGCGCGTGCTGAAAGACGCCGTGCGCGCCACGAGCGTGGTGCGCGTCATGTCGAAGGGCGAGGCGCGCGCCCGCAAGGTGGCGGGCGTGGAGGCGCTCGACGGCCAGGGGTCTTGGACCGAGAAGATCGGCTCCGAGCAGATGCGGCTGTCGGCGCCCTCCTTCTTCCAGGTGAACACCAAGGCGGCCGAGATCTTGATCGACCTGGTCATGGAGGCGCTCGACCCGCAGCCCCATGAGCTCGGCATCGACCTGTACTGTGGCGCCGGCACTTTCACCCTGCCGCTCGCGCGCCGCTGCGAATACGTCAGCGCCGTGGAATCCTACGGCCCGGCTGTGCGCGACCTGCGCCGCAACCTCGAGATCGCCCGTCTGGACAACGTCGACGTGATCGGCGGCGACGCGGTACGCGAGTTCCCCGACGAGGACGCCGACGTGCTCGTGGTCGACCCGCCCCGGGCCGGGCTGGCGCGCGAGGCCATCGAGCTCATCGCCAGCACGAGCGCGCGCGACGTGGCCTACGTGTCCTGCGACCCGGCCACCCTCGCCCGCGACCTGCGCCGCTTCGTAGACGACGGCACCTTTGCCCCCGTGAGCGCCACGCCGGTGGACCTCTTCCCCCAGACCTTCCACTGCGAGACGGTCGTCCATCTCACCCGCACGCGGCGGTAAATGCCGCATCTTCCCACTGTTGCCCCGCGGCGCTGCGGGGTATAACCAACAGCAACCGAAATCACTGTCTGGAAAGGAACCGCCATGGCTGGAGTTGCCGTACTTGCCGCCGATGGATTCGAGACCATCGAGTGCCTGACCGTTGTCGATGTCCTGCGCCGCGGGGGCGTGCGCGCCACCCTCGTGTCGGTGATGGATACGCGCGAAGTGGTGACCTCGCAGCAGATCCCGGTCACCTGCGACTGCACCTTCGACGAGATCGACTTCGCCGAGTATGACTACGTGGTGCTGCCCGGCGGCATGCCCGGCGCCACCAACCTGCGCGCCGATGCGCGCGTGTGCGACCTGGTGCGCGAGTTCGCCGCCACCAAGCACGTCGCCGCCATCTGCGCCGCCCCGTTCATCCTGGCCGAGCTCGGCGTGCTTGAGGGCCATCGTGCCACCTGCTTCCCCGGCTTCGAGCACGATTTCCCCGCCGGCTCTTTCGCCGGCGAGCGCACGGTCGTGCGCGACGGCAACATCATCACCGCGTCCGGCATGGGCCAGGCGCTCCCGTTCGCCCTCGCCATCCTCGATGACATCGCGGGCGAGGTTGCCGTTGCCAAGGTGCGCGACAGCATCCAGCTGTAGGGAGCCCGGATGATCCTCGCCTCCCAATCGCCCCGCCGCATCGAGCTCATGCGCGAGGCCGGCTATGAAATCCGCGTGATGCCGGCCGACATCGACGAGACACCGCTGCCCGACGAGACGCCTCTCGCCCTGGTCGAGCGCCTGGCGCGCGCCAAGGCGCAGGCTGTGGCCGCCCTGCCCGGCAACGCGGGCGAGACGGTTCTCGCCGCCGACACCATCGTGGCGCTCGACGGGGTGCTGCTCGGCAAACCCGCCGACGTGGCCGAAGCGAAACGCATGCTGCGGTGCCTGTCCGGCCGCACGCACCAGGTTGCCACCGGCGTGTGCATCGCGCGCGGAGCGCAGGCACGCTCGTTTGTCGACGTCACCGACGTAACGTTCTTCGAGCTGACCGACGCCCAGATCGACACCTATGTTGCCAGCGGTGAGCCGCGGGACAAGGCCGGTGCCTACGGCATCCAGGGTGCCGGTGGCCGCCTGCTGGTAAAGCGCATCGCCGGCGACTTCTACAACGTCGTGGGCCTGCCCATCGCCAAGGTGGTCCGCGCGCTTGATAGCTAGGAGCCCCGCCAGGCGCCGTTGACATCCGGCGCTCGAGCAATCCTGCTCGCACGAAGCGTCCACCGGACGCTTCGGCTCGTGCGGAACTCGCGGCGGATGTCAACGGCGCCCGACCCGCATCGCTCAGTTCGTCTACACATCCTGCGCCACCCCGGCCGCACGGTACAAAAAACAAGGAGCGCACCATGGCGTTGACGCCCATCTCCATCACGTCCATCCCCGGTTTTCGCTTCGGCCACTGGACCGATACCGAAGCGGCGACCGGCTGCACGGCGATCGTGGCGCCCGACGGTGCCGTCGGCGGCGTGGATGTGCGCGGAGGCGCGCCCGCCAGCCGCGAGACCGACCTGCTGCACCCCGAGAACACCGTTGACGCCGTGCATGCGGTCGTGCTTGCCGGCGGCTCCGCGTACGGGCTCGAGGCCGCCTCGGGCGCGATGCACGAACTCGAGGCGCGCGGCATCGGTCTCGACGTGGGCGTGGGCCGTGTACCCATCGTGTGCTCCAGCTGCCTGTTCGACCTCGCCTTCGGCAGTGCCACGGTGCGGCCCGACGCGAGCGCAGGCGCCCACGCGGTGCGCGCCGCCCTCGACGGCGATGCGGCCGCTCCGCTCACCGAGGGCTCCGTCGGCGCCGGGACCGGTGCCACCGTGGGCAAGCTCGCCGGCCCGGCGCGGGCCATGAAAGGCGGCCTGGGCGCGCGGGCCTTCGCGCTCGGACCGCTGCAGGTCGGCGCGGTGGCAGCGGTGAACGCGGTGGGCAACGTCATCGATCCCGCCACGGCAGCGCCGGTCGCCGGCATGCGCGCCGCCGAGGACAGCTGCGAGATCCTCGACATGGAAGCGGCGATGCTCGCCATGGCATCGCAGCTCACCATGCCGCTCGACCGTACGAACACCACCATCTCGTGCATCGTCACCAACGCACGCCTCACCAAGGCGCAGGCAACCAAGGTGGCGCAGATGGCCGCCGACGCCTACGCCCACACCATCCGGCCCACCCACACCACCAACGACGGCGACACCGTCTACGTGCTGGCCAGCGGCGTGCTCGCGGCCGAAGCCAGCGCCCAGCTTCCCCTCGATCTCATCGGGCTCGTGGCGACGCGCACCCTCGAGGCGGCCATCCTCGCGGGCTGCACCGAGGCAGATAGTCTACACGGCCTACCGGCATACCGAGACCTCGCCGGCGCCTAGGCACATCCCCCGCCGCGTCGCACCTGACGACGCGCGCCGACGCCCGCATGCGCACCCACTCCGGCATACGCTCCACAAGGTCCACAACTCGAACCGGTATCCTTGGTACTTCGCAAAAACCAACCACGCGGGCGATAGCATCTCCCGCGTTCCGTACATGCGAAGGGTCTCCATGTCTGCCCACCACACCGACCGCCTGACCGCTCCCCAACCGCAGCGCGCCGAGGGCGGCGGCATCGGCCTTGTCGGCCTGATCGCCATCGTCATCAGCTCATCCATCGGCTCGGGCGTGTTTGCGCTGTCGACCGACATCTCATCGCAGGCCGCCCCCGGCCCCGCCCTGCTCGCCTGGCTTATCACCGGTATCGGCTTCATGGCGCTCGCCCGCACCTTCGGTCGGCTTTCCCTGGTGCGCCCCGACCTCAACGGCATCGTCGCTTACGCACAGGAGGGCTTCGGCCCGTTCGCCGGCTTCATCTCGGGTTGGGGCTACTGGCTGTCCATCTGGATCGGCAACGTGGCGTTCGGCGTGATGTTCGTCACCGCCATCGGCTATTTCTACCCGCCGTTTGCCGGGGCGCTCACCCCGGCCGGCGTCGCCGTCATCTCACTGCTGAACTGGGGCATGATCTGGCTGGTCAACCGCGGCGTGGAGGAGGCCAGCATCGTCAACGCCATCGTGATGGCCTGCAAGCTCCTACCCATCTTCGTCTTCATCGTCACCATGGCGCTGCTGTTCGACGGGCGCCTGTTCACCGCCGATTTCTGGGGCGCGCTCGCCAGCAACCTCACCGCCTCGGCGCAAGCGGACGGCCTCGGCTCGATTTCCGAGCAGATCGTGGGCTGCCTCGTGGTCATGATGTGGGTCTTCGTGGGCATGGAGGGCGCCACGGTCCTGGGACATCGCGCCCGTCGCAAGGCGGACGTCTCGCGCGCCACCATCCTGGGCACCTTCGCCCTTGTGCTCATCTATATCGCCGCCTCCATCCTCCCCTACGGCTTCATGACGCGCGCCCAAATCGCGGCGCTCGATGCCCCGTCGATGGTCTACCTGTTCCGTGCGGCGGTCGGGGACGCTGGCGGCGCGTTCATCGCAGCGGGCCTGATCGTCTCCATCCTGGGGGCATGGCTGTCCTACACCATCTTGGCCTCGGAGGCTATGCAGTCCATGGCCGAGATGCACCTGCTGCCGCATCTGTTCGCCCGCAAAAACCGCCATGGCGCCCCGGTGGCGAGCCTGATCGCCACGGGCACCATGATCCAGGTGCTCACCCTCACCATGCTGTTGGCCGAACGCGCCTATGAGTTCGCCTACTCGCTGTGCACGATGGTCATCATGCCGGCGTGGGCGCTTGCAGCCGCCTATATGATTGTCTACAGCCTGCATGAGCGCACACCCGGTCGCCTGGTCGATGCGGCCGTTGCGGCGATCGCAGTGGTGTTCCTCGCGGTGGCTACCGTCATCGCCGGCATCGACATGCTCATCTTGAGCTCGCTTGCCTACGTGCCCGGCATCATCCTGTACGCCATCGCGCGCCGCCGCTTCGAGCTGCCCATCATGCAGACGAAATTCGAATACGCCCTCGGGGCACTCATCCTGCTTGCACTGATCAGCGTGTTTTAGGACGTCAGCGAGCATGCGTTGCGAGCCGCATCGAGCCGCATGCAAACACGGGTGCGCGGGCTCCAGGAGGCACATGCAAGCCCGCGCACCCAAACGCATGTGAGCGGCGTCAATCAGTCTATCGACACCGCCCGCACGTCCCGCTAGTTGAATTTGAAGATCTTGCCCGCCAGATGGTACAGGCCGATGGTGGTCTTTTCCCCCAGCTTGCCCGGAAGGTTGGTGCCGATGCCCACCACGCCGTGGCGCGCATGGCGGTACATCCGCGCATCGTAGGCGCGCAGGTCGCTCCAAAGCCGGACAAGCTCATCGTCGATACCGGGCTTGTCGGACAGCTTGGTGAACACCGAGCAGATCGCCATCATCATGGTGAAGTACCCCATCATGTAGGCGCGCAGCTTGGGCTGCGGCACATCCTCATACAGATGGAAGGCCTCCATCATGATACGCGTGATGCGGTACTGCTGGTCTAGGCGCTTCACCATCGTGGCCTCGTTGACACTCTGCCCCTCCCGGCCGATGAAATACCGGTACAGGTCGATATCGGCGTAGTAGAGCGTCTCGCAGTGCGGCAGGGGCACGTAGGCGTAGATGTTGTCCACATAGAAGGTGTGCGCCGGCAGGGGCAGGTCGTGAGCGCGCAGCACGTCGGTGCGGTAGCACAGGGAGTGCATGAGCAGGTTCTGGTCGGGGCGGAACCGGCCGATCTCGTCCCATCCGAACACTCGCTTGCGCGGCAGCGCCGTGCGGTAGTTGATGGCGGTGTGCGTGCCCTCGTAGACCTTCTCGTACACGTAGTTCGAGATGAACAGGTCCACGCGCATGGCGCGCTCCTCGAAACCGCGCAGGATGGACAGCATCGTGGAGAGGGCCGCCGCATCGAGCCAATCGTCGGAGTCGACCACCTTGTAGTAGGTGCCGCGCGCCTCGCGCAGGCCTGCGAGCACCGCCATGCCGTGCCCACCGTTTTCCTGATGCACCGCGCGCACGATGCCGGGGTAGCGTGCCTCCCATTCATCGGCCTTCGCGGGCGTCTCGTCAACGCTGCCGTCGTCCACGATGATGATCTCGATATCGGGGGCGTAGTGGGAACCCGTAAGGATCGAGGTGACGCAGCGGTCGATGTCGGCGGCGGCGTTGTAGCTTGGGATGCCGAAGGTGATGACCTTGCGGATCGGGCCGGAAGAAGCCGCAGAGGCAGGCTGGTTGGTGGGATTAGGCATGGCAGGAGATGATCTCGTCGGACAGGTTCAGTGCGGAGGCGGTCACCGCGTCCATGTCGTAGTAGCGGTACTCGGCCAGGCGGCCCACCGGGTGGAAATTCGTGATGTTGGCCACGCGCTCGAGGTAGCGCTCGTACAGCGCGCGGTTCTCAGGGTCGAGGATCGCATAGTAGGGCGTCTGGCCGCTGCCGGGCTCGTAGGCGTGGCTGTACTCCTTCATGATGGTGGTCTTGCCGGGCAGGACCTGACCGGTCATATTCTTGAACTCGGTGATGCGGGTGAAGTCCTCGCTCACCGTGTAGTTGACGGTGCCCACGGGCTGGAATTGGTCCACATCGTGGGTCTCGAACGCCATGTCGAGCGTGCGGTACGGCAGCGCGCCCAGGTCGAGGCCGAACAGCTCATCGAGCGGGCCGGTGTAGATGACCTCGCCGCCGTACACCTTGCCGCAGACCTTCACCGTAGTCTCGGCGAGCTCGAAGATGTCGCGCGCGTCCACATCGCAGAACACGTCGATGAGGTCGTGGTCGAGCATGTTCTCGAACAGCTCGGTGTAGCCGGCCGCCGGCATGCCCTGGAAGGGGGCCTGCGGGAAATAGCGGTCGTCATCGCCCACGAAGATCGGCACGCGCGCGGTCACGGACGGGTCGATCTGATCGGGGGTCTGGCCCCACTGCTTCATCGTGTAGTGCAAAAACACGTTCTCGTACACGTAGTCGGCGACCTCGGCCAGATCGGGGTCGTTCTTCTCGCGCAGCTCCATGATGGGAACCTTCTTGTCGCGGCCGAAGGTCTCCACGAGCTTCTGGTAGAGCTGCTCGCCGCGCTCCTCGCCGAAGGCCAGGCGCAGGCTCTGGTGGTTGAACGGGACCGGCATGAGCGTGCCGTGCACGTTAGCGAGCACCTTGTGCTGGTAGTCGGTCCACTCGGTGAAGCGGGACAGGAAATTGTGCACGCGCTCGTTGAAGGTGTGGTAGATGTGCGGGCCGTAGAGGTGCACGAGGATGCCGTCCTCGTTGTAGTAATCGTAAGCGTTGCCGGCGATGTGGTCGCGCCGCTCGAGCACGGCGACCCGGAACCCCGCGGTCTCGGCAAGCCGGCGGGCGCACACCGCCCCGGCGTACCCGGCGCCCACGACGATCATGTCGTAGAAATCGGGGTTGAAGGTTTCCGGGAGACCAGAATTGATCTGCATGACAGCTCCTTGCAGGGACGACCGTGCTCGTTCGGGAACAGCGCGCGTGCGCCGTTGGATTATCAGAGAGATTATAGCGGTCATGAGCCTATAATGACCCATGACACATCAAACAAGCTCATCGGCGTCTTGTATGAGATACGGTGGGCGCGTGCGCACGAGGAGCGTATATGAGCGATTTTCTGAACCGCATGAAGGCGGCAGCGAAGGCCGACAAGAAAACGGTGGTGCTGCCCGAGGGCGAGGACCAGCGCACGATCGACGCCGCGAAGATCATCGTGAAGGAGGGCCTGGCCAACCTCGTGGTACTGGGCGACCCCGAGAAGATCGACCTTGACGGCGTCACCGTGATCGATCCGAAGTGCGGCCCCAAGCATGAGGAGTACGCGCAGAAGTTCGCCGAGCTCCGCGCCAAGAAGGGCGTCACCATCGAGCAGGCGCGCGCGCAGATGAACGACGCCACCTATTACGGCACCATGATGGTCAAGATGGGCGACGCCGACGGCCTGGTTTCCGGCGCCTGCCACTCCACCGCCGATACCCTGCGTCCGGCGCTGCAGATCCTCAAGACCGCTCCGGGCACCAAGCTCGTCTCGGCCTTCTTCATCATGTGCACCGACTCCGCCCAGTTCGGCACCGACGGTACGCTGATCTTCGCCGACTGCGGCCTGAACATCACCCCCACCTCCGATGAGCTCTCCGAGATTGCCATCGCGAGCGCCCACAGCTGGCAGACCTTCATGGGCGGCGCCGAGCCGCACGTGGCGCTTTTGTCCTACTCCACCATGGGCTCGGCCGGCGGCGAGGTGGCCAAGAAGGTTCAGGAGGCCGTGTCCTTCTGCCGCGACAAGGCACCCGAGCTCGCCATCGACGGCGACCTGCAGCTCGATGCCGCCATCGTGCCCACCGTCGCCCAGCTCAAGGCTCCGGGCTCCCCGGTTGCCGGCAAGGCCAACGTGCTCGTGTTCCCCGACCTGGAGAGCGGCAACATCGGCTATAAGCTCGTCCAGCGCTTCGCCGGCGCCGAAGCCTACGGCCCCATCCTGCAGGGCATCGCCAAGCCGGTGAACGACCTGTCCCGCGGCTGCTCGGCCGAGGACATCGTGGGTGTGGTCGCCATCACCGCCGTCCAGGCGCAGATGGCCGAGTAACCAACCCGGAAGGGGCGCGCTTCCGCGGAGATGACCCGGTGCGCCCGCATGGCAAACGCCTCCCGAACCCCGGCAAACGCGAGGGTCCGGGAGGCGTCTTCGTGTACCTATGCTACAAAACGGGGTGCCCGGCGGCGCTGGTGCACGCCCGCGAAAGCCCGGAGTCATAGGAGGGGCCCTGCAGGCACGCACCGCCTGGCCACATGATGCCCGTGGTGCAGCCACAAACCGCTGAAGAGGGCGGGATCTACCCGACCAGGCGCTCCACGTCCATGGCGATCATGCGCTCCTCGTCGGTGGGGATCACGGCGACGGTCACCGCCGAACCGGCGGCGGAGATCACCTGCGCGCCGTTGCCCACAGCCGCACGGTTCTTCTCGCGGTCGACGCGCACGCCGAGCCACTCGAAGCACTCGCAGAAGGCCTGGCGGATCGTCCAGTCGTTCTCACCGATACCGGCGGTGAACGTGATGGTGTCCACGCCCGCCATGGCCGCGATCATCGAGGCCGCCTGCTGCATGGCCTTGTACGCGAACATGTCGAAGGCCAGCAGGCAGTCCTCGTTGCCGGCGTCGGCGCCCGAGCGAATGTCGCGCGCGTCGCTGGAGATGCCCGAGATGGCCAGCAGACCGGACTGCTTGTTCATCATCTCGTCGACCTCGTCGAAGGTGTAGCCGCCCTCACGCTGCAGGTAGCAGACGGTGGCGGGGTCGATCGAGCCGCAGCGGGTGCCCATCATCAAGCCGTCGAGCGGCGTGAGCCCCATCGTGGTGTCGCGGCACACGCCGTCCTCGATCGCGCACAGCGATGCGCCGTTGCCCAGATGGCACGACAGCAGCCGATGGCAGGAATCGCCGAGCAGCTCCTTGGCGCGCATCCACTCATAGCGATGGCTCGTGCCGTGAGCGCCATACTTGCGCACGTGGTAGGTGTCACGCACCTCCCGCGGCAGCGCATAGGTGTAGGCCACGCTCGGCATGCTCATGTGGAAGGAGGTGTCGAACACGGCCACGTTGGGCAGCTCGGGCTCCGCCTCGCGACAGTAGTCGATCACGCTGGCCTCGGCATAGTTGTGCAGCGGCGCCAGCGGGGCCACCTCCAAGATCTTGGCCATGATATCGTCGTCCACCACAGCCGAATCGGAGAAATACCAACCGCCCTGCACGATGCGGTGACCGATGGCGTCCATGGACAGCCCTGCGGCCCGCAGGGTCTTGAACACGCGGCGGATGGCGCAGCGATGGTCGCTGAACAGGGCGTCCTCGGTATGCTTCTCGCCGCCCTCGGCATGCCCGAAGATTCCGCGGTCCTGGCCGATGCGTTCGCAGTTGCCCTTCGCGAGCAGGGCATTGTTCTCGGTATCGAGCAGCTGGTACTTGAGGCTCGAGCTGCCGGCATTCACCACCAGCACGTTCATGGGCATCTTCCTTTCTGGCACGCAGCCCGCCCGCAGCGTCACGCAGGGCTGCGGGCGGGCCGACAACACGAAACAGGTTTAGCGGGCGGCGGAGACGATGCGCTCCACGTCGGAGGCAATCATGAACTCCTCATCGGTGGGAATCACGTAGATCTTCACCGGGGAATCGGCTGTGGACAGGCACCAGGCGCCCTCGGCGCGCAGAGCGTTCTTGGCGTGGTCCATCTTCACGCCCATCCAAGCCAGACGGTCGGCCACGCCGGCGCGCACCGCCGGGGCGTGCTCGCCGATACCGGCCGTGAACACCAGGGTGTCGATGCCTGCCATGGCGGTGGCCATCTCGGCCGCCTTCGCGGCGATCTTGTAGACGAACATATCGAAGGCAAGCTCGCAGGCAGCATCTCCGGCGGCCGCGCCCTCCTCGACATCGCGCACGTCATTGGTGGTGCCCGTCACGGCCAGCAGGCCAGACTGCTTGTTCATCATCTCGTCGACCTCGTCGAAGGTGTAGCCGCCCTCGCGCTGCAGGTAGCAGACGGTAGCGGGGTCGATCGAGCCGCAGCGGGTGCCCATCATGATGCCATCGAGCGGGGTGAGTCCCATCGTGGTGTCGCGGCACTGACCGTCCTCGATCGCGGCGAGCGAGGCACCCGAGCCGATGTGGCACACCACGACCTTGTGGGCGTCCGGATCCATCTCGGCAACCTTCTTGGCGATGTAACGGTAGCTCGTGCCGTGGGCGCCGTACTTGCGGATGTGCAGCTTCTCGCATACCTCGCGCGGCAGCGCGTAGGTTTGGGCCACAGCGGGCATGTTGAAGTGGAACGCCGTGTCATACACCGTGACGTTGGGGAGCTCCGGATACTGGGCCAGGCAGTACTCGATGACGTTGGCCTCGGGGTTGTTGTGCAGCGGCGCCAGCGGAGCAACCTCGCGAATCTTGGCGAGCACATCGGCGTCGACAAGCGTGGAATCGCCGAAGTACCAGCCGCCCTGCACGATGCGGTGACCGATGCCCTCGATCGCAACACCGTTGGCTTCCAGGTCGGTGAGCACGGCCTCGATCGCGCTGCCGTGGTCGGGGAATTCATGGTTCTCGGTCACCTTCTTGGAGCCGTTCGCGGCATGGGTGAAGGTGCCGCCGGAAAAGGTCACGCGCTCGCAGGCACCCTTGGCCGACACGGCGTGGGTGCGGGTATCGATGACCTGGTACTTGAGCGTAGAGCTCCCGGCGTTGACAACGAGGACGTTCATGAATCTCCTAACTGACGGCTACGGGCAGACGCCCGAGCGGCATACGTATGGAATGATACAACGGGCGCGCGGGGCCTGCCCAGCCGATTTTGCCCGAACGGGCACCGAGCCTAGACGAGGCCCTCGCCCAGGTCGCGACCGCCCAACACGTGCAGGTGGAAATGCATGACGGTCTGACCGGCCGCCGCACCCTTGTTGGAGATGACGCGGAACCCGTCATCGAGGCCCTTGATGCGCGCGACCTCGGCCACCGCATGCGTCATGGCGGCGAGGACCTCGGCAGGCACGCCGTCCGTGATGTCGGCATGATGGGACTTCGGGATGACGAGGGTGTGTACGGGCGCCTGCGGGCTCAGATCGTCGAAGGCGATGACGAGGTCGTCCTCGTACACCACCGTGGCAGGAATCTCGTGGTCGGCGATCTTGCAGAAGATGCAATCGGACATGGCGGGGCCTTTCTTGATGGAGGGCGAATGCGGACGCTGCGGGCCTTAGCGCTAGAACGCCAGCTGATCTGAGGTGTCGGCCGCCTCGGCGGGCACGAGCGTGTCCGCGCCGTCGACATCGGCCAGCAGCACGCTCACCTTCTGCTCGGCGTCTGCCAGACGCTCGCGCAGGCTGCGCAGCAACTCGACGCCGCGGGTATAGCTCGCCAGCGACTCCTCGAGCTCCATCTCCCCCGACTCGAGGCTGCGGATGATGCGCTCGAGCTCCGTGGAGGCTTCCTTGTAGCTGAGCTCGCTGACCTGCTTGTAGTCTGCCATGGTATGAACTCCTTCCGCCGGGCAGCACCCGGCAACGATTGAACACGGGATGTCTGCGGGCCGATCGGCCGCAGGCGGGGTGCCCGAAGGGCGCGGCACACGAGGGCTTACGGGACCGAGGCAGCCGCCACGTCGACGCGCTCAACCGTAGCCGCCACCTCACCGTCGACCATGCGCACACGCATGCGCTCGCCCGGGGTCAGGCAGGCGGCGCGCGCCGCCACATGCCCGTCCGCACCGTAGGCGATGGCATACCCACGACCGAGCACCTTGAGCGGCGACAAGGCGTCGAGCGAGGCGGCCGACGCCCCCAGATCCGAGCCATAGGGGGCCAGCAGCGCCTGACCGGTCGCGCGCAGGCTCGCCTGCGCCAGCGCCAGCTCATGGCGCTTGGGTGCAAAGCCCGAAACACTTGCCGCCAGGCGCGGCGCCAGGCGGTCGAGCTCCTCGGCGCGACGGGCCTCGCCGCGCTCGAGGGCGGCAGCGAAGCGGTCGGCCGTCTGCGCCAAGTCCATACGCCGGCGATCGAGCACGGCCGTGGGGTCGGTCAGGCAGGGGCGCTTGCCGGCGGCATCGAGCGCCAGCGACAGGCGATCCAGGTAGGCGTGCATGGCGCGCCCGCAGCGCTCGGAGGCGCGCTCGGTCTCGCTCTCGGCGGCCGCCACGATACCGCCCGTCGCGGCGGCGAGCCGGTGCGTGCGCGCCTGGAGGAGCTCCACAAGCTGCGAGAGCGCCGGCGCCACCGATTCGGCCGCAGCGGTGGGCGTAGACGCGCGCCGGTCGCTCACCATGTCGCAGATCGAGGTGTCGGGCTCGTGCCCGATGCCGGTGACGACCGGCACCGGACAGGCGGCCACCGCGCGCGCCAGCTGCTCGTCGTTGAAGGTCATGAGGTCCTCGAACGAGCCGCCGCCGCGCACGAGCAGGATGCAGTCGGGCTGGATGGCCGCCGCACGGCGCAGGCCCTCGATCAGCTCGGCGGGCGCGCCCTCGCCCTGCACCTTGGCGCCCACGCAAATGAGCTCCACGAGCGGGTTGCGGCGGCGCAGGGTGCGCTTCACGTCGTCGATCACCGCACCGGACAGCGAGGTCACCACGGCGACGCGCGTGCAGAACGCCGGGATCTTGCGCTTGCGCGCGGCCTCCATGAGCCCCTCGCGGCGTAGACGCTCGGCGAGCTGGGCCACCCGCTGGCGCAGCAGGCCCTCGCCGGCCAGCGTGAAGGAGCTGGCCTTGAAGCTCATGCGCCCCGTGGGCTTGTAGAGGTCGAATCGGCCCGTGAACTGGACCTCGAGACCATCGCGCAGATCGAACGCGCGCTTGGCGTAGGTGCCCTTCCACACGATACAGTCGACCGCGGAGGCGTCATCTTTGATCTGGAAATAGCAGTGCCCGCTGCGGGCGTTCGGGCCGCGAAAGCCCGTGACCTCGCCCAGCACCGTGATCTGCGGAATGGTGTCGAGCGCTCCGGAAGCCAGCGACAGGGCCTGCGAAACCGAGATAGCCTCGCCCGCCCCCTCTTCGTCCGCGCCCGGTGCCGCCCCGGTGAGATTCCAACCGCTCACCTGCGCTCCTTCCTCATCGAATCCCTGTCACGTTCAGTGTAGCGCGCCGCGCGGACAACTTCTTCAGCGCCGGGTTCGCGCAGACACGCCCGCACGCGGGCGCCGCCTCGCACGCGGCGAGCGACGCCAGCACAGGGCGGGCGCCGCGCAGCAGGCGCCACACAGCAGGTGCCGCCCCGCCGAGCATACACGCCGGGGCGCATACGGCCTGTCGCACGCGGGCTCGCGCACGCGGGCGGCCGTACGCGCGCATGCACCCCTACTCGTCGCGGCGCGTGCGCCCCACCAGGTACAGCAGCTGCAGCACACTCGTCAACGCAGCGGCAACATAGGTGAGGGCCGCGGCGGTGAGCACCTTGCGCGCGCCGCGCACGTTGACCTCGCCCATGCCGGACGCCTGGATGTAGGCGACCGCGCGGCGCGACGCATCGATCTCGACCGGCAGGGTGACCAGCTGGAACACCACGGAAAACGCGAACAGGGCGATCGCTGCGGCGGTGAGGCCGGCCAGGTTCATGAACACGCCCATGATGAAAACAATCATCCAGACGTTTTGGGAGAAGTTCACCACCGGGACCAGCGCCGAGCGCACGCGCATCATGAAGTAGCCCTGCTCGCGCTGGGCCGCATGGCCCGCCTCGTGACAGGCCACCGCAACGCTTGCCACCGAGCCGCCCGAGAGGTTGTCGGCGGAAAGGTAGAGGTTGTTGTCACGCGGATCGTAGTGGTCGGTAAGGTGCCCGGCGACATGCTTGATGCCCACGCACCCGCAGCCGTTCGCGTCGAGCATGCGGCGCGCCACCTCGGCGCCCGAGGCGCCGTCGGAGGACACGCGCGACCAGGTTTTGTACGTGCGGTCGATATAGGACTGCGTGAGCACGCCCAGCACCAGGGACACCACCACGAGCAGCAGCTAGGCCGGGTCCATACCGAACCCGTAGCCATAGCCGTAACCGTAATAGGGCATGTCGATCCTTTCAACAGGGGCAAAAACAGATGTGTCGGCAGCCTTGTACCCGAACCGGTGCGGTGCGCGCGACGCCTGGCGCGCGCCTGCGCAAAACGCCCATGCGCGCGAAGGCGAGGCCATCCCGCGCGGGCCAACCGAGCGCCCCGCCGGCGGCGCCCGCGCCGTATCTCAAGCATCTCAAACGAGGAGCTCGGAACCATCGCCATACAGCCGGCGCCGCCGCGCGGGCGCACAGCGGCGATGGCCCCGTGCGAAGCGGCCGCCTAGAGAATCTCCAGCGCGCCGTCCTTGACCGTCAGGCCGATGTTGCCGCGCAAGAGGTCATCGATCAAGGTGCCCACCAGCTCGAAGCGCCAGCCGTCGCGCAGACGGCTGCGCTCGGGGTGGTCGATATAGGACAGCAGGTCGTCGCGGCAAGCGATGAGCGAGGACGCGACGCCGGAGCGCTCCGAAACCAAGCGGATGAGCGCATACATCAGATCGACCACGCTCTCCTGCTCCGGGGTCGGCGTACGGTGCGCCCGCCCGATCGAGGGGAAGTTCGCCTGCGGGCAGCGTCGGCCGTTGGCGATGGCGACAAGGGCCCCCTCCACATCGCGCTCCGTGAGCTGCTCGGTGCCGCGCACGGAGCGGAACTCGTCGGCGGTTTTCGGCGCGCGCTTGCACAGGGCCAGCAGGGTCTCATCGGACATGATCCACTTGCGGGGGATGTCACGGCGCTCGGCGCGCATCTCGCGCCAGGCAGCCAGCTCGCGCGCCACGGCCAGCTGCCGGCGCGTGCAGGAGCTGATGCGCTTGACGCGCTTGAATGCGGCGCGCGGGTCGCTGCGGTAGTGGGAGGGATCTGCCAGGGCGCGCGTCTCGTCGCGCACCCACGACAGGCGGCCCTGCTCGCGCAGGCGCGCCTCGATGACGGCATACGCCTCGATAAGGTAGCGCACGTCGTCGACGGCGTACTCGATCTGCTCGGGCGTGAGCGGGCGGCGGGACCAGTCGGTGAGCGAGGCGGTCTTGGGCAGCGAGACGCCGCAGAAGGCGAACACCACCGCGCTGTAGGAGCACTGCGCGCGCTCGCCCAAAAAGGCCACGGCGACCTGCGTGTCGAAGATCGGCGCGGGCAGGACCCCCAGCACCTGGCTCAAGACCTCCATGTCCTGCGAGCAGGCATGGAAGACCTTGAGGGTATCGGGGTCAGCCATGAGCGCGGCCAGCGGGCTCAGATCGTCGACGGCGATCGGGTCGATGACGACGCATTCCTCAGGAGTGGCCGCCTGCACCAGGCAGAGCTTGGCGTGGAAGGTGCGCTCGCGCAGGAACTCGGTATCGATGGCGACGGCGGAAAACGAACGGGCGCGCTCGCAGAAGGCGCGCAGGTCCTCGTTTGTGGAAATGTACATGGATCACCCGAATTTGGCGACACCCGCACGCGTTGCGGGTAGGATTACGACGTCTAGAAACTATACCCTGCTTGGCTCAGAATGGGAAACCGCCTATGCGCTGCCTCATCATCCACAACCCCGCCTCGGGCCCCCGTTCCGACGAGATCTTCGATTTCATGCGCGCCCTGTCGCAGGCGGGCGACGAGGTGACGATGCGCTTCATCGGCGAGGGCATGGAGAGCGCCGAGGCGGCCGCCGACGCCCGCTCCTTCGACCGCGTGGTCGTCTCGGGCGGGGACGGCACCGTCTCGAACGTCCTGGACTGCCTGCGCGACAGCCGCGTGCCCACGCTCGTGTTCCCCTCGGGCACCGCCAACCTATTTTTCAACAACATCGGCAACGCGCCGGAGCCCGCCGCGCTCGCCCGTGCCTGCCGCGCCGGGCGCTGCGCCCGCGCCGACATGGGCGAGCTGTACTGGACCGACGAAGACGGGCAGGTGCAGCGCCACGGCTACATCATCATCGCCGGCACCGGCTTCGACGCCGACATCATGCACAAGGCCGAGGCGAACAAGGCCGACATGGGCGAGGTCGCCTACTTCCTGTCCGCGCTCGCCACGCCGGTCCCGCAGGTGGCGCATTTCCGCCTCGAGATCGACGGGCGCGTGGAGGAGCTCGACGGCATCAGCTGCATGGTGGGCAACACCGCCGTCATCCAAAACGAGATCAACCTCTTCCCCGGCTGCCGCATGGACGACGGCTTGATCGACATCGCCGTGATCGAACCCGCAGCCACGGTGCAGCTGCTGCCCACCCTGCTCGCCGGGGTGCTCGACCCCGCGGGGACATCGCTCGGGCGCCCGCAGATCAAGATGTTCCAAGGTCGTGAGGCCAAGATCACCTGCACGCCCTCGCTCGGCATGCAGTTCGACGGCGAGCTCATCCACCACAACACCGGCACCTTCGGCGCACGCGTGCTGCCGAGCTGCCTCGATTTGATCGTGGACGACTTCGCCAAGCTGCAGCCGACCGCGTAGCGGCACCCGGCAGGTACCGGCAGCTCCCGAGCTGCCCCGCACAGCCTGCCCCGACAGACATGGTGCGCACCCCAGCCGCGCCGAAGCCGACGAAACGAGTCGGCAACATTTTGAGAATCTCGCCCCGGGGCTACTCCACTATGCTATAGTGCATCCTAACACGACGCGGACCGAAGCGTCGCGGTCAACCGGCGAACTTGAAAGGAGCCACCCACCATGTCGAACACCATGAGCAACAACCGCATGAACTGGTGGTGGCGCGATGCGCATACGGTTGGTCGGCGGTAGCCCTCGCGTCTGCATATAGAACGCAACGCACATGAGGCCTCCGGTCTGACCGGGGGCCTTTTTCTATGACCCGGTCGCATCGGCATTCCGCACACGCCCCGTAACCGGCAGCTCGCGCACGCCTGGGCCACGTTCACATGCCGTTCGCACAGCTCCTCGCACGCATCGCGCGCCCCACGTCCCCACCTCACCCAGCGCCCACGGGCGCATCCTCGAAAGGATACCCATCATGTCTCAGAACACCCCGCAGCCCCGCACCGTCACCGCCCAGAAGGAGGGCTTCGACATCAAGGACCTGATCTTGCTCGCCATCCTGCTCGCCGCCGGCTTCATCTTGAACCTCACAGTGGGCAAGGCCATCTCGGCGGCCTCGGGCGGCGCCATCGCACCCGAATTCATCATCTCCGCCTTCTGCCTCACCATCCTCGTCGTGCGGCCCACGATCGGACAGGCGCTCGTGATGGGGCTCATCTCGGCGGCGGTCATCCAGATCACCACCACCTCCCCGGGCATCGACTTCGTGGCCGAGGCCGTGGCCGCCATGGCGATGGCCGCCATCGTGAAGGCGGGCTCCGGCACGGCCGCACAGCGCCTGGTCCCGGTGGCCGGCACCTTCGTGACCACGTTTCTGTCGGGCGCCATCTTCATGGTGATCAAGATGGCCCTCATGGGATTCGCGCTCGAGCTCGCCGGCCTCATGCTGCCCGTCATAGCCCTGACCTCCGTGTTCAACGCCGTGCTCGTGGGCGCGCTCTACATCCCCATCACCCGTGCCCTCGGGCTCGAGGACTAGCGCATGGGGGCGATCATCGAGCTGCGCGACCTGTCGTTTCGCTACGCCGGATGCGAGCGCCGAGCGCTTGACGGCGTGAGCCTCACCCTGGACAAGGGCGCGTTTTGCGGCATCATCGGCGCATCGGGCTCCGGGAAATCCACGCTCGCCAGCGTGCTTTCCGGGGCCATCCCCCATCATTTCCACGGAGAGCTCTACGGCTCCGCCCACGTCGACGGGCATGACACCTGCACCGTCACGCTAACCGACATCGCCCAGGTGGTCGGTTCGGTCCTGCAGGACATCGACGCGCAGATGGTGGCCGCAGACGTTGAGGACGAGCTGTTGTTCGGACTGGAGAACTTCGGGGTGAGCCACGACGATATCGAGGCGCGCCTATCCTGGGCGCTCGCCTCGGTGGGCATCGCCGGCCTGCGGCATCGCTCGATCGCCACGCTTTCGGGCGGGCAGAAGCAGAAGGTCGCGATCGCGGCCATCCTGGCGCTTCGGCCCCGCGTGCTCGTGCTCGACGCCCCCACCTGCGCCCTCGACCCCGCCAGCGCCCGCACGGTCTTCGAGATCTTGCGCCGCATCAACCGCGAGCAAGGCGTCACCGTCGTTGTCATCGAGCAGGCGGTGGCGCTGCTCGCGGAGTTCTGCGACCAGCTGCTCGTGCTCGACGAAGGGCGGGTGGCGCTGTCCGGCACGCCCCGCGAGGTCTTCGCGCACAGCGACGAGCTGCGGCGCATCGGCGTGGACACACCGCGGTGCGTGCGCATCTCCAACAGCCTGGCGCAGGCGGGGCTCGGCGGGCATGCGACATGCTGCCTCACCGATGATGAGGCGGTTGCACTCGTGCGCAGCATCGTGGGCGCCGCAGGCACGGGTGCGCCGCACGGAGATGCCGCAGGACCCGATGTCCCGAATGCCGGGGCAGCGGGCAGCGAGGGCACCGAGCCCGGCGCTGCCGGTAACCCGAACGGCAACGCCGACAACCTGGGCGATGCTTGCGGCGAGCCGGGCACGGTCGCTTGCGAGCCGCACGCCGGCGCATGTGTCCCGCAAGCGGCAGACGGGCAACGCTCGGCCGGCAGGGACGTCGCACGGCACCCGTCGGAGCCCCTGATCGCACTCGAGGACGCCTGCTTCACCTACCCGGGCGCCACCGCCTCGGTTCGCGACCTCAGCTTCACGGTGGGCGCCGGCGAGATCGTGGCGCTGGCAGGTGCCAACGGAGCGGGCAAGACCACGACCACCAAGCTGCTCTGCGGCCTTCTACACCCGCAGGCGGGGCGCGTAGCGCTGGCCGGCCTGGACACGCGCACGCACGCCGCCAGCGAGCTGGCAGCCCACGCCGCCACCCTCTTCCAAAACCCCGACCGGCAACTGTGCCGCAACACCGTCCTCGACGAGATCGCCTTCGGTCTCGAAATCATCGGGGTGCCGCGCGCCGAGGCAACCGCGCGCGCCGAGCGCGCGGCATCCCGGTTCAGCCTTCCGCTCGATGCGGCGCCGTTTACCCTTTCGCGCGGCCAGCGGCAGCTCGTGGCGCTCGCCTGCGTGATCGCGCGCGAGCCCGCAGCGGTCATCCTGGACGAGCCCACCTCGGGCTTGGATTACCGCGAGTGCATGACCGTCATGGAGGCGGTGCGCGAGCTTGCTGCAGCCGGCAGCGCGGTGATCATGGTCTGCCACGACATGGAGGTCCTGAGCGATTTCGCCACCCGCGTCATCGTGATGGAGGGCGGGCGCATCTGCGCCGACGGCCCTTGCGCGCAGATTTTCGCCGACGCCCCGGTGATGGAGCGGGCCGCGATCGCCGCCCCGCAGGTCGTCCGCATCGCGCAGAGGCTCTCCCGTGAGGTCTCGGGCGCATTTGCCAATGTGTCCGAGGTTTCCGACCTTGTCCGCACCGTCAAAGGACTCGCCCTATGATCAACGTCCTCGATTACGCGCCGGGCACCACACTCATGCACCGGCTCAACCCCGTCACCAAGCTGGCGCTGGCCGCCTCGCTCATCGCCGCGCTGTTTTTGACCGAATCGGTGCCGGCGCTGGGCGTCCAGATCGTCATCATCTTGGCCCTGGGGTGCTATGCCCGGGTGGGCAGACGCCTGGCGAGCATGCTCAAGCTGGTCGTCCCGATCGCCGCGGTCATGTTCGTCCTGCAGGTCGCCTTCGTCCGCAGCGGCGCCGCCGTAGGCCCGCTCGCCACCGCCGACGGCCTCATCACCGGCAGCCGCGCCTGCCTGCGCCTCGTGGGCGTGGCGCTGCCGCTCGTGCTCGTGCTCGCCTGCACCCGCTTGACCGACCTCGCAAACGCCTGCGTCGAGGTGCTTCACCTCCCCTATCGCTACGCCTTCACCTTCACGACCGCCCTGCGGTTCGTGCCGCTGTTCACCCAGGAGATGAACGCCATCATGGAGGCGCAGGCGGCGCGCGGCGTGGCGTTCGACACTGCGAACCCGCTGCGGAAGCTGCGCCTGACGCTACCGCTGTGCATCCCGCTGCTCGTGACCTCGGTGAGCAAGACCGACGCCGCGGCGCTTGCGGCCGAACAGCGCGGATTCTACCTGCGCGGCCGGAACAGTTCATATAAGCGCTACCCGCTCACCCGCATCGACGTCGCGGCGTTTGCGGCCTGCATCGCCCTGATTGCGGCGGGCATCGCCCTGTAGCCCTGCGTGATCACGCGCACGCCCGCGCCACGATCACGCCCCGGCGTCGCACGCCGTGCCCTACAATGGTTGTTCCTGCAACCCCCACTCAAGGAGCGTGGACACCATGCCGAACGCCGCCGATACCATGCCGGCATTCGTTGCCGAGGCGCTAGCCGAGCACTACGACGAGGCCACGTGCGCGCGCATCGCGCAGGGCATCGGGGATGCCCGCGATCGACCGGTCACGCTACGCGCCAACACGCTTGCAACCGATGCGGACGCCGTGGGCGCAGCGCTTACGCAGGCGGGCATCGAGTTTTCGCACCCTGCGTGGTACCCAGACGCCTTCGTGCTCGCGGAAACGAGCGAACGCGCGGTGTGGGACCTCGAGCTCTACCGCACGGGCAGCGTGTACCTGCAGAGCCTCTCCTCCATGCTGCCCCCGCTGGTCTTGGGGCCGCGCGCGGGCGCCGACGTGCTCGACATGTGTGCGGCGCCGGGCGGCAAGACCTCGCAGCTGGCCGCACTCGCCGGCGGGACGGCGCACCTCACCGCCTGCGAGATGAGCGCCCCGCGCGCCGAGAAGCTCACCTACAACCTGCGCAAGCTCGGCGTGGAAAACGTCCAGGTCATGCGCTGCGATGCACGCCGGCTCGACGAGTTCTTCCGCTTCGACCAGATTCTCGTCGACGCCCCCTGCACCGGCACCGGCACGCTGCGCGCGAACGACCCGAAAGCGGCAAGGCGCATCACCCCGGCCCTGCTCGCCAAGACCGTCCGCTCGCAGCGCGCGCTGCTCGACCGCGGCCTGACGGTCTTGAAGCAGGGAGGCACCCTCGTGTATTCCACCTGCTCGATCCTGCCCGAGGAAAACGAGCGCATCGTTGCCGAGGCGCTACACCGCCACAAGGACTGCGAGCTCGTCCCCATCGTGCTCGATGCTGCCGACGGGGATCACGCGGCAGACGGCGAGCCGCACGAGCCGCAGCCCATCGTGCTGGCAGCGGGTGCCGAGGGCCCCTTCGCCCTCCCACTGCTCCCATGCGGCCTTGCCGGGGCGCTTCTGGTTGCTCCCACGCGCGCCTTCGAGGGCTTCTTCGTCGCCGCGCTGCGCAAGAAAGTTGGCGCGCGCCGTTAGCCTCTGACTGTCACGGGACGATCGGCTCTGCTGCTGCGCGGCGCCGGCGGCGCGCAGCAGCAGAGCCCGGCGCGGAGCCTGTGGCGGCAAGACCTGCGCCGGCAATGTCGAGGCGCGCGCCGCACAGCCCCGCGCGCCCCTGCGGCCACCCCGTTGCCGTGCGGTGCAACATGCCCGCGCCCCCGATGCGATGATGCACCAAAGGGGCGCGGGCATTCCCATACGTGATGTGCCTGCAGCGCCGGATGCGCGCTTACAGCCGCGTGTGGCTGCCTCCCCGTGCGCGCTCACGACGACGACGCGCGGCGAGCTCCTGCTCGCGCCGACGCTCCCGGCGGTCCTTCACGGCGGCGCAGGCGGCGTAGACCACCGCGACGGCAACGATGGCGCCGATGATGATCAGCACGGGAATGAGGACGTCTTGCAAACCCATCGCTTCCATGTCCGCCGGACCTTTCTGACTCGTTTCTCCGATTGCTCAGAATAGCAGATTCAGCCGCCCGCCACGGGAGGGTTTTCGAATCAACAGAGCCGTGAATACTACGTGGTTGCGCACGCACCGCGCTGAGGCTTGACGACCCGGGTACAATGACGCAATGCGCTGTACGAAACGGCGCCCCGTTCTGTCGAAGACCTTCATTTCGAGGGAGCATCCATGGAAAACCAATCCCGCCCCGCCGCCGGCGGCACCGACACCAACCGCTCCGCATCCGTGCCCGACCCGCGGCCGAACGCCGCTGTGCCGCCCGCCGGCACAGCCGGCACGCCGGTGCCCTCGCCCTCCGGCACCGGGTCGATCCCGGCCATCGAGCGCGCCGAGGCCGACGACGACATTGAGCCCGCCGCCCTCGACGGCGATGACGGACGCCCGGCGGCGCTCGCCGTCAATGCCGAGGTCCCCGAGCAGATCGAGGCATCCATCGACTTCTCCGAGGTCGAGCTCGCCGACGAGTTCGCCGAGGGCCCCATGGCGGTCACCCCCGGCGGCATCCTGCCCATGGAGCCCTCGCCGGTTGAGGGCCGCCTGCGCAAGGCGCCGCTGCGCGTGCCCGACGAGTTGGACGAGTGCGGCGGCTTCACGCTGTTCGGACGCCGCATCAAATCGCTGCTCTACACCACCGACGTCGCGGTGATCCGCAACTCCAACGCCGACGCGATCTTCGCCGTCTACCCCTTCACCGCGCAGCCCGCCATCACGCAGGCCCTGCTCACCGCCTCCGAGGCCCCGGTGTTCGTGGGCGTGGGCGGCGGCACGACCACCGGCAAGCGCGCCGTGCAGCTGGCGGCCGTTTCCGAGATGCAGGGGGCTGCCGGCGTGGTGGTGAACTCGCCGGCGCCGCCCGAGATGATCGAGCAGATCTGCGGCCTCGTGGACATTCCCGTCATCGCCACCGTCGTGCGCTGCGATGCGGTGGCGCACGCCAAGGTGCGCGCCGGGGCGAAGATCTTGAACGTGGCCGCCGGCAAGGACACGCCCGCGGTCCTGCGCGAACTGCGCGAGCACTATCCGAATCTACCGTTGATCGCCTCGGGCGGCCGCAGCTCGCTGTCGGTGCGCGAGACGGTGCAGGCCGGCGCGAACGCCGTGATCTGGACACCGCCTTCAGCCCAGCAGCTCCAGGCCGACATGATGCGCCGCTATCGGGAAGCCGAGGTCAAGCCCACCGCTCCCATTATGGACCCGGTGGCCGCCGCCGACGTCAACCCGCTCGAGAGCGCGCGTGCCGACGTGCCGATCCCCGATGAGCTCATCGCCCGGGCCACCACACGCCGCCGCCACCGGGGACGGGGCGGGTTCCCGCCGCTGTCGTTCTTCCGCGGGCGGAAATAGCGGCGCTGCCCAGCGGGCGCCTCGCCTATGCGCTGCGGCGCTCGCCCATGAAGAAGAGGGCCACGGTTCCCGGACCCGTGTGCGAGCCGATCACCGTACCGATCTCATGGATCGCCACCTTGCCGGCGAGCGCCGGCGCGAACGCACCGATCATCTCGGCAAGCTGCTCGGCCTCCTCACGGCACTGGGAGTGCGATATGACGCATGGGCCCACGCTGGCTGCGCCGCCCTCGACGCGCTCGGCGAACACGCGCGCCAGCTCGCGAACAGCCTTGCGCGCGGTGCGAATCTTCGTACGCGGAATCAGATGCCCCTCGTGATCGATGTCGAGCACCGGGCAGATCTTGAGGGCCGTGGCGATCACCGCGCTCGCTGCCGAGACACGTCCGCCGCGCTTCAGGCAGTCCAGGTCGGATACGAAGAACCAGTGGTTGACCTCAAGGCAATGATCGCGCGCCCAGTCGGCCAGATCTGCCGCGGACATCCCGGCATCGCGACGGTCGGCCATCTGCTCGAGCAGCAGGCCGAAGCCAGAGCTTGCCGCCAGCGAATCGACCACATGGATCGTGCGCTCGGGAAACTCGGACGCAAGCTGCTCGGCGGCAACGGAGGCGGAGTTGAACGCACCCGAGATGCCCGAGGAGAGCGTCAGGTGCACCACATCGAGGCCCTGCTGCAGATACGGGCGCCACAAGCTCGCGTACTCGCCGGCACTCGGCTGTGAGGTCGTGGAGCGCCCGCCGCTCTTGAGCGCAGAGAAGAACGCCTCGCTGGACACCGATTGGTACAGGTCGTCCAAGCCGGCCACCCCATCGAGCTCGTAGTGGAAGCTCGCAAAGGGAATATGGCGCTCCTCGAAAAACGCGCGGGGGTAATCGGCGGTCGACTCGCTTGTCAGGATGTAATCGCACATACGGTGCTCCTCAGTTCATGTGGTATAACGCAGCCGTGCAAATACATGCAATGTACCATAGGAACCAGCGGGTATGGGGAGAATATCCGCGTGTCGCAATATGCGCAGGGCGGCGGTCAAGGGTCCGGTACAATGCGATACCGATGCCGCACGCAACCGCTCGCGCGCTCCGGCGTGCGCAGACAGGAGGTCCCCTCATGAAGAAACTGCTTGGCCAGATTGCCGGGTTCGGCATCGTGGGCATCATCGCCACCGTGATCGACTTCGGCGTCATGAACCTGCTGCACTACGGCTGCGGTCTCAGCATCCTTGTCAGCAACACCGCGGGCTTCGTGGTGTCAGTTGTCTTCAACTACGCCGCCAGCATGAAGTACGTCTTCAACCATCGCGACGACATGAGCAAACGGCGGGAGTTCGCGATCTTCGTCATCCTATCCGTGGTCGGCCTGCTGCTGAATGACGGCATCGTGCTGGCGCTCAACCGCGGCCTTGCCCTGGAGGCGAACATCGCCAAGATCTGCGCCACGGCCCTCGTGATGGTCTACAACTTCATCTCGCGCAAGCTGCTGCTCGACAGCGGGACGGCAGAGCGCGCGTAGGGCGAACGGGCGAAGCGGGCGGCGGGGGCCACCGCGCGCGATGCGGAAGACGTGCGCGATGCGGAAGACAGCGACCGTACGGCAGGCGCAACGGGTAACGGATGACGGGGCAGCAGGCAACGATGAACATTTCGGGCACGCGACGGACCCAAATCCACGCGCGCTACACGGTACCCGAACAAAGACCTTACGTTTCTGCGGGGTTTTTCGTATACTGAAATGATATGGCACTCCGGTGCAGACAGGTTACCCATTCGCAAGGTCGGAAGTGATACGGTGCGCGCAGCAGCCGGCTCCCCTACAACTCAGCAGTTCATGCGATTCGCCATCGTGGGCTTCGCATCTCTGGCGGTCGAGTACGCCCTGCTTGCCTGGCTGCTTCACGCCGCCCAGATGAACTACCTGCTGGCGACCACCGTCTCGTTTGCTGCCTCCATCGTGGTGAACTACCTGCTGAGCATGAAGTACGTGTTCACGCGCCGGGACGACCTGAGCCGCAAACGCGAGTTCACCATCTTCGCGGTCCTTTCCGCGGTCGGCCTGGGCTTGAACGACCTCTATATGTTCATCGGTGTTGGCATCTTGAATATCGGCACCATGGCGATGAAGTTCATCTCGACGTTTTTCGTGACCTGGTACAACTATTTCTCCCGTCGCAAGTTCCTGGATGCCGGCCGCAACAGCTAAGCATCGCCGCCTCGCACGCTTAGGGTTCGCATACTGTCCATCCGCGTAACAAGGGTTCGGCTTTTGGCCATCTGAGGCGGTTTGGGGATGCGGACGTTTTCCTGGACCGGCCTAGACGGCCAGGCCGAGCCGCTTCCT
>CABRHH010000018.1 GCA_902470695.1 uncultured Collinsella sp. | reverse complement strand
GGCCACGCCTGCCGACCGGTCGTGCCCCATCGGCACGCGACCCGACCGATCACACCTGCTGACCGGCCGTACCCCGTCGGCAGGCGACACGGCAACCGCGCCGCGCGAGGCACGCTGCCCATCCCCACGCAACGCCCGTCCGCGCACGCTGCTTCACGCGCCGAACCGGCACGCACCGAGCTTATGCCTGCTGCTCCGCCTGCGCCATGCGTGCCCGGTCGCGCTTCAGCAAAGGCGCCAGGAAGCGCCCCGTATAGCTCTTCTTGCACGCGGCCACCTTCTCGGGCGTGCCCGACACCACGATGCGACCACCGCCGTTGCCACCCTCGGGGCCGAGGTCGATCAGGCGGTCGGCCACCTTGATCACATCGAGGTTGTGCTCGATCACTAGCACCGTGTTGCCGGCATCCACCAGGCGCTGCAGCACGTCGAGCAGCTGACGCACATCCTCGAAATGCAAGCCGGTGGTAGGCTCGTCGAGAATGTAGAAGGTCTTCCCCGTTTGACGGCGGTGCAGCTCCTTGGCGAGCTTCACGCGCTGCGCCTCGCCGCCGGACAACGTCGTTGCCGACTGCCCCAGGCGCACATACCCCAAGCCAACATCGAACAGCGTCTGCAGCTTGCGCTTGATCTGCGGGATGTTGCCGAAAAACGCCAGCGCCTCGGTCACGCTCATGTCGAGCACGTCGGCGATCGTCTTGTTGCGGTACCTGACCTCAAGCGTCTCACGGTTATAGCGCTTGCCGCCGCACACCTCGCAGGGCACATAGATATCGGGCAGGAAATGCATCTCGATCTTGATCTGCCCGTCGCCCTTGCACGCCTCGCACCGACCGCCCGGCACGTTGAAGGAGAAGCGGCCCGGCGAGTAGCCACGCGCCTTGGACTCCGGTACGCTGGCGAACAGGGCGCGCAGGTCATCCCACAGGCCGATATAGGTAGCGGGATTGGAGCGCGGGGTTCGTCCGATCGGGCTTTGGTCGATGTCGATGACCTTGTCGATCTCCTCGATACCCCCGATCGATTTATACGGACCCACCGGGCGCGTCGAATGGTGCACGGCGTTGGTGAGTGCCGGGGCGATCGTGTCGGTCACCAGCGAGCTCTTGCCCGAGCCGGAAACGCCTGTCACCACCGTCAGCGTTCCGAACTCGATCTCGGCGTTCACGTTGTGCAGGTTGTTGGCGGACGCACCACGGATCTTGAGCGCCCCGCGTCCGGGCTGCCGGCGCTCAGCGGGCAGCTTCACCATGCGCTTGCCCGTAAGATACGCGCCCGTCAGCGAATCGGAGCACGCCATGATCTCGGCCGGGGTGCCCGCGCACACGACCTTGCCGCCGTGCTCGCCCGCGCCGGGCCCCATGTCCACCACGTAGTCGGCTGCCCGGATCGTGTCCTCGTCATGCTCGACCACGATCACCGTGTTCCCCAGGTCACGCAGGCGCTCAAGCGTGCCGATCAGGCGCTCGTTGTCGCGCTGGTGCAAACCGATCGACGGCTCATCGAGGATATAGAGCACACCCATGAGGCCCGCGCCGATCTGCGTGGCCAGGCGGATGCGCTGCGCCTCACCACCGGACAGCGTTGCCGAGGCTCGGTCGAGCGTCAGGTAGTCCAGGCCCACATCGACCAGGAACCGCAGGCGCTCGATCACCTCCTTGACGATGGCGCGCCCGATGAACTCCTCGCGTTCCGTGAGCTCAAGCCCCTGGAAAAAGCCCAAGGACTCTCGACAGCTCATGCAGCAGACCTCATAGATCGAGCGTCCGCCCACCGTAACCGCCAGCATCTCCGGTCGCAGGCGCGCACCGTGGCAGGTGCGACACGGCTCCTCGCGGATATAGCGCTCGAGCTTGGCCTTCGTGTTCTCATTTGTCGTTTCGATATAGCGCTCGTACAGGATGTTGCGCACGCCCGAGTACTTCGTGAACCAGTGGGTATCCCGCCCATCCTGGGTGTGGTAGTCCACCCGCATCTTCTTGTCGCCCAGGCCGTCCAAAAACACCTTCCGCACGCGCGCGGGCAGGTCCTTCCACGGCGTAGACGAATCCACCTTCAGATGCTTGCACAGCGCCCGAAAGATCTGGGGATAGTAGTTCGACTTGCCGAAAAAGCTGCCGAACACCCCTTCATCGATCGAGAGATTCGGATCCTCGATCAGCGCTTCGGCATCGACGACCTTCTTGAAACCCAGACCATCGCACTCGGGGCAGGCACCGTAGGGGGCGTTGAACGAGAAATCACGCGGCTGCAGGTCGTCGATGGAGTGGCCGTGTTCGGGGCAGGCCAGGGCGAGAGAATAGGAAAGCAGGTCGCCTTCGGCGCCCTCGGGAGCGTCGCGTTGCGGAAGCAGGTACACCGCCACGTTGCCGTGCGCAAGCTTCGTTGCCTGCTCCACGGCCTCGGCGATGCGCCCCAGGCTATCGGCGCGGATAACGATGCGGTCCACCACGACCTCGATCGTGTGCTTGAACTTCTTATCGAGCTCGATCGTCTCGTCGAGACCGCGCACCTCCCCGTCGATCCGTACACGCGAGAACCCCTCGGCACGCAGGTCGTCCAGCAGCTTGGTGAACTCGCCCTTGCGCCCCACAACCACCGGTGCCAGCATGAACGCGCGGCGCCCCTCGCCCGCCTCGAGAATCTTGTCCGCCACCTGGTCGGTGGTCTGGCGCTCGATCTCGCGGCCGCATTCAGGACAGTGCGGTATACCGATACGCGCGTACAGCAAGCGCAGGTAGTCGTAAATCTCGGTAACAGTTCCCACCGTCGATCGGGGGTTTTTCGACGTGGTCTTCTGGTCGATCGAAACCGCAGGCGACAACCCGTCGATTGAATCGAGGTCGGGCTTGTCCATCTGACCCAGGAACTGGCGCGCGTAGCTCGAGAGGCTCTCGACATACCGGCGCTGCCCCTCGGCATAGATGGTGTCGAACGCCAAGCTCGACTTGCCCGAACCGGACAACCCCGTGATGACCGCCAGCCGATCGCGCGGAATGCTGACATCGATGTCGCGAAGGTTGTGCTCGCGTGCGCCCTTGATGACGATAGAGGAATCAGACATGGGGCCCCTTCCGGAACCGTTGCGAATACCGAACGACGGCCTTTGCGGGTCGTCTGCTTCAGTGTACCCTAAAACAACGGACATGTGTTCGTATTTTTCGATTTCTCCTATCTTGTACCCAACCGTCGGCATCCCGACCGGGCACCTTGGATGCTTATCATCGAACAAATATTGTAGAACGTGTGTTCGTTCGTCTAGGCGCAGTGCCCACGGGTACAATGGGTCCATTCAAACGCACAGCCCGGCTCCGCTGAGCTGTTTTACCGAAGGGATGCATATGGGTTGCGAGCACGCTCAGGCAGCCGGCGGCAAGGCCGCACCGCAGCAATTCGACGAGAACGCCCTTTCCCGCGCAAAGCGGGTCATCGCGGTTCTCTCTGGCAAAGGTGGCGTCGGCAAATCGCTGGTCACCGGCTCGCTCGCTATTGAACTCGCCCGCGCCGGCAACACGGTGGGCATCCTCGACGCCGACATCACCGGGCCCTCCATTCCCAAGATGTTCGGGATGAGCGGGCGCCGGGCCGGTGCGCTTGGAAAATTGCTGCTCCCCGAGCTGTCGGCAGGGGGCATCAAGGTCATGTCGAGCAATCTGCTGCTCGAGCATGAAACCGACCCTGTCCTGTGGCGCGGCCCGGTCATCGCCGGCGCCATCCGCCAGTTCTGGAGCGAGACCTCCTGGGGTCCGCTCGACTACCTGCTCATCGACATGCCCCCGGGCACCGGGGACGTGGCGCTCACCGTATTCCAGTCGCTGCCGGTTGACGGCATCGTCATCGTCACCAGTCCACAGGACCTCGTATCCATGATCGTGGCAAAAGCGGTCAACATGGCCGACAAGATGCACGTCCCCGTCCTCGGCGTGGTCGAGAACATGAGCTACGCCACCTGCCCGGACTGCGGGCGCAAGCTCGAGATCTTCGGGCACAGCAAGCTCGACAGCGTGGCGGCGGAATACGGCGTCAGCGTCCTGGGACGCCTGCCGATCGACCCGGCCCTCGCCGCTGCCTGCGATGCCGGCACCATCGAAGAGGCCTTGCCGCACGGCCTGCTGGACACCGCCGTGCAAGCCGTGCAGGCCGTGCCCGCCCATGAGGAGAGCCGCGCCGAAGAAGCGGCCCACATGGATGACGCTACCGACAAGCAACCCTCGCCGTCCGCGCAATAGCACCGAGACCAACCATGACCGCGCACCGAGTACACACCTCCTCAGCTACCGCCCCCTATGACGTGGTCGTGCTGGGCGGAGGCGCTTCCGGGCTTGCCGCCGCCATCAGCGCAGCGCACGCGGGGGCGCGAACCTGCGTGCTCGAACGAGATGTAGCGGCGGGCCTGCCGATCCTCGCAACCGGCAACGGGCGCTGCAACATCTCGAACGCCCATCTTGAAACCGCGCGCTATCGGCACCCAGACGTCGCCGCCTCGATCATGGGCGCGTCTCCTGAGCACACGGTCACCCGCTTTTTCGAGCAGCTGGGGCTGCTCACCATCGAAGAGGATGAGGGCCGCCTCTACCCCATCACGAGGCGTGCCGAGTCGGTGCGCGATGTCCTGCTCGGCGCCTGTGCACGCCTCGGCGTGGACCTGCGCTGCTCCGCCGAGCTGGTCGAAGCGCACCCAACAAACGGGAACGCATGGAAGCTCACGTTGAGCGAGCCGGCCTCGCCCCTGCGCGTGCGACCGGGCAAAGACGCCAAGACGGCCATTCGCCAGGCACGTCGGGCACGCGAGACGGCAGCCCGTAAAACCCGCGACGCACACGCCCGCAGCATGGTGGTGGCGGTCGGCGGCGCATCGGAGGAGATCTGCCGCCTGCTCAGCCTCCCCCATCTGCCCGAGCAGGCGGTCCTCTGCCCCATCGGATGCACGGCGGCCCTGCCGAGCGCTCCCGCCCTCGCTGAGCTCGATGGCCTGCGCTGCCACACCGCCCTTTCCCTCATGCGCCACGGTGCCGCCGTTGCCTTCGAGTCGGGCGAGATCCTTTTCCGTCCCTACGGCATCTCGGGCATCGCCGCCTTCAACCTTTCCCGCCGCATCAGACCGCACGATCGTATCGAACTCGACCTGCTTCCCCACCTGGGAGCAGGCAAGACCTTGGACCTGCTGCGCGCCCGTGAAGAGATGGTCGGGCCATTCGATGGCGACCCTGCGTGGTTCGACGGCTTGCTGGCACGACCGCTCGCCTCCTATATGTGCCACGCAGCCGGCGGAAATACGGCCACGCTCGCGCACATCGCAACGCTGCTACAGCGCGTGCCCCTGTTGGTTGAGGGAACCGCGGAAACCCGACAGGCCCAAGTTCGGCGCGGCGGCATCCCACTCGACGCGATCGACCCATCCTCGCTGCGCCTTGCGACTCGCACGGACACGCCGGCGCTGTTCGCATGCGGCGAGGCGCTTGACATGGACGCCGATTGCGGAGGCTACAACCTCGCGTGGGCATGGCTCACCGGCATGCGGGCGGGAGCGGAAGCCGCTCGCGCCGCACAGACGCCGAGCTGTTGACCGCCTCGATCGGCCGACTGACCCCTACCGCGAAGACCAAGCGCACCCCCCTGCGAAGACCAAGCGTTCTTGCAACCACGAAGGGACCCCATGCTCGACATCTCTGAGATCAACGTCAACCTGTCCGATGCCGTGAGCGAGGCGTCCTGCCTGGATGCGGCGCGCGCAACCATCGCCAAGCTGCTCGGATGCCGAGCGAGCGAGCTAAGCCGCCTGGAACTCAGACGCAAGTCCATCGACGCACGCAAACGCGACCGCGTCCACTGCACGCTCACGGTTCGCGTCACCTTGGCCGAGGACCTTGATGAGAACACTGTCCTCTCACGCATTCCACCGCGCGAGCAGCGTCGCGTGCGGCAGGTGTCGAAGGCCGAACCGTCGTTTCCCACCGCGCTGCCCGCAGTACCCCTCAATCGGCCCGTCGTTGTGGGAGCTGGCTGCGCCGGCCTTTTCGCCGCGCTCACTCTTGCGGAGGCGGGGCTTGAGCCCCTGCTCATCGAGCAGGGGGACGATGCCGAGCGCCGCGGCCGCGCCGTCGAACGCTTCAACCGCACCGGCGAGCTCGACACATCGAGCAACATCCAATTCGGCCTCGGCGGTGCGGGAACATTCTCCGACGGCAAGCTCTCCACCGGAACCAAAAATCCCGCGCATCGTCTCATCTTGCAAACGTTCGTCGAGGCGGGCGCGGCGCGCGACATCCTCTGGGACGCCAAGCCGCACATTGGATCGGACATCCTGCCCCAGGTGGTCACCAACCTCGTTGCGCGTATCGAGCGACTCGGCGGTACGGTACGATTCCGCACCCGCCTGGTCGATTTGGAACGGGCGGGCTCAGGATGCGTCCGCGGCATCACGGTTGCATCCGATGGCCGCCGCGAGCATATCGCATGCACCCAGCTCATTCTCGCCTGCGGCCACTCTGCGCGCGACGTCTTCGCCCTTCTGCAGCGGCGGGAGATCGCATTGAAGCGCAAGACCTTCGCCATGGGCGTGCGCATCGAGCATCTGCAGCGCGACATCGATCGAGCCCTGTACGGCAGCGCCGCCGGCCATCCGGCGCTCGGCGCGGCACCCTACAGCCTTGTCGCGCATCTGCCGAACGGACGCAGTCTGTTTTCCTTCTGCATGTGCCCCGGAGGCGAAGTGGTTGCCGCAGCGTCCGAGGAGGGCGGCGTGGTGACGAACGGAGCGAGCCTGCATGCGCGCGCCGGCATCAACGCCAACGCCGCGCTGCTCGTCAACATTACCGATGAGGATCTGCCCGGCGCCGATCCTCTTGAGGGCGTGCGCCTGCAGCGGGCTTGTGAGCAAGCCGCCTTCGCACTGGGCGGCGGTGCCTATCGCGCCCCGGCTCAGCTGGTGGGAGATTTTCTCGCCCAGCGCCCCAGCACGCATGGAGGCCGTATCGCGCCCACCTACCCGCGCGGTGTCACCTGGTGCAGCCTCGACGAGGCACTGCCACCCCATGTCATCGAGACGCTGCGCCTGGGCATCCCCGTCCTCGGTCGCAAGCTGCGCGGCTACAACGATCCCGAGGCCGTGCTGACCGGCGTCGAAACCCGATCGAGTTCGCCGGTCACCGTCGTTCGCGCCAAAGACTGCCAGGCAGCGGGATGCGATGGCCTCTATCCCTGCGGCGAGGGTGCCGGATACGCCGGCGGCATCATGAGCGCCGCCACCGACGGCATCCGCTGCGCCGAAGCGCTCATCGCCGCAATCGCATCATAGCGCGAGCTGCCGCACGGCGCGTATACCGTGCGGCTTCGCCCCCACTGAAGCGTCCGGTAGCCGGTCGACGCGCAGCGGCTGAGTCCGGCAGGCTTTCACGGCGCATCGGGCCCGAAGCGGCCTAGCGTGCCATATGGGCGCCGCGCACCGCATAGTCGCGGCGGGCGCGAGCCAGGCAATCGTAATGGTCGATACGGTGGGCATCGCTGGCGATATAGCGGTACAGGAGCTCATCGAACATGCGCTTCGCCGGCTTCTTCTCCTTGCCCAGGCGGCCACCCGCCACAAAGTCGGCACTCGCCTGCAGGTGGCAACCCATCTGCAGCAAATGCCGCGCGATGCCGATATCCTCCTGGATAGCGCGGTACCGCTCGGGGTGCGCGATGATGACCTGATACCCCATCCCCTGCAGCTGGAAGATCGTACGCTCGTATTCGCGGAAGTCATTGGCGGTGCATCGACTCGAAAGCTCGAGCAGAAACTCGTTGCTTCCGTCAAAATGCAGATACTCAGCCCATTCCATGCCGAGCTCCATGAGCTTGGCATGGTTGACCTCGAACCCCATGGTGAGGGGGAACCCGTCCGCGTGTGCCTGCAGCAGCTCGAAGGCATCCCACATCTTGTCGTAATCGAAATACGGGTCGCGGCAGTGCGGCGTACACACGATGCTCGTCACGCCGACGCGCTTGGCCGCTTCGAGCATCTGCAGGCTATATTCCAAATCCGGAGAACCGTCGTCCACTCCGGGCAAGATATGACAATGGATGTCGCGCATGTTCACCTTCCTGCTAACACAGTAACGAATCAGCCCCAGCCGCACACGTTCTTCAAAACGAACAGGCCCGCCATCTTCATGCCCGAAAGCAGAGGATGGCGGGCCCAAACGGTCCTACCGCTTGAAGCGGCTACCGCTTTGCAGCGCAGACGCGGGCGGCTGGGTGCCGCGACGCTGCGGCATGGCGTTACCGGCCGCGCGCTCGACCGGTGCCGAGGATGCATCCTTCTTCGCACGCTTGCCATCTTTGGTGTAGTACTCGTAGTAGTACTCGCTCGACTCGGCTTCACAGAAGTTCATAACCGCACCGATCACGTGCGCACCGGCCTTCTGCAGCTGTTCGTAGGCCTTCTGAACCTCGGCACGGGGCGTAAACTTCTCGCGCACAACCAAGGCCGTGCCGTCGGTCAGTGCCGAGATAACGGCGGCGTCGACGAACGTGCCCACCGGCGGCGTGTCGAGAATCACCAGGTCGTAGGCATCCTCCATGGTGGCAAGCAGGTGCTTGAAGCGCTTGGAGCTCACGATATCGGCTGGATTCGGAATATGGGGCTCGGAATCGAGCAGGTACATCCCGTTGGTGGGCGTGGCTACCACCGCCTGATCAAGCGAGACCTGGCCGGACAGAACCGCATAGACGCCCGCCTGGGCGTGGACGCCAATCAGGTTCGCAAGCGTGCGGCGGCGCATGTCACACTCGACCAGCAGCACGCGCATGCCCGAGGTCGCGGCAGCCTGGGCCAGGTTCACCGCCACCGTGGACTTGCCCTCGTTCGGAACGCTCGAGGTCATGAGCAGCGAACGGATAGGATTGTCCACACTGGCGAAGCGGATGTTGGCCAGCAACGTCTTGGCGGCGTTTTGGATCAGCAGCTGATCGGAGCTCGCTTTGCGTGCCATGATTAGTTACCTCCCTTGATGGCGGGGATGCGGCCGATAACCGGGATCTCGAGCAGGTTCTCCAGGTCCTCGGCGTCACGCACGCGCGTATCCAGAATGTCTTTCAGCACCACGACGGCGACGGCGGCGAACAGGCCGCCGGCAAAGGCCACGGCAGTGTAGAGCATACGCTTAGGTCCCGAAGGCGAGGTGGGGGCAACCGCCTTGTCCACCACGTTGATGGAGTCGACGTCCATGACCTCCTGGGCAACCGTCGAGCAGTTCTCGGCAACCTTGTTGGCGACATCGGCCGCGCTCTCGGCGGTGGGACCGGTCACCGATACGGTGATCACGCGCGTGGTAGTCTCGCCGGCAACCTCGATCTTATAGTCCTTGAGGTTCTCCAGCCCCAGATCGCTGGCGGTATCGTTCAGCACGCGATCGGACTTCGCCAACGCCGCGATGTCGTTCGCCAGCAGCTGCGAGGCCGACAGGTCGCTACTAAGCATCGAGGAGCTCTCGTTGCCCGACTTGGTGAGCACATACAGGCTCGTGCTCGCCGTATACACATTGCCCATGCCGAGGTAGCTGTACACCAACATGACCAGCGCACAAGCAACCGGCAACACGCACACGAGCTTCAGGTTCTTCTTCAGCAGATGGAACAGTTCGATTAGGGTCATATGCCTTCCTTCGCCTCACGCCCCATCCACCGGGACGCACGCCCAACGCGACCTCCGCGGCGAGCACCGCGGGCGAAGCGCTTGGGGCCAGCCGGCTTGGGCGGGCAAGTAAGCGCATTCGATTCGCACAGTCCGTGCAAAATAGTACCGCTCTCTAACCCATTTCATGGCTGAAAGACCCCTCATGCACAAACCTCCTTCCCTTTTTCGCAAGTCGCTGCGTCCGTACAGCCACCATCGGTTGCCGAATGCCGGACCACACCTAGAGTCCGCCTTGGGGCGAGAGTGTGCGCTCATCGCCGCCGCCACGCGTTCGCGCTCCCGCCTTCGCGCCCCCATCACCGCTGTCGACCACGACGTGCACATGGCTGGGCCCACACGAACGCAGCGTGCTCCATGCCCGCAGAAATGAGGAACCCGAGCCCGGCCGCCTGCGCCTGGACAGCTCTTGAATAGATACGTACACATGTTCGTGTTTCATGCTATACTTACGCAAGCGACATGGGCGGTGCCCTCCGAGTCTCTGCAGGGAGTGAGGAGGGTTCCCATGGCGAAGCTCACCGCGCTGCTTCTTGCGGCATCCGCGCTCGTTCTGTCAATCGTGCTGCTTGTCCTTGCCGTTCTCTAACGGCCACGGGGTGAAACTCGCCAGATAAGGGAACAGCCGCCCTGGCCGGAGCGGCTGTTCGTGCGGGTTTTACCCCACTGCTTCTGTTCCAGGAGGGCGTACGCCTCCCGAGTCGCTACCAGTATACCCGCTTTCGGGCGCCCCTGCACGCTCACGCGGGCCTCTGGGCGGCACCGGACAACAAACCCGGTGCCGTACTCTGGGGCTCAGCAGTCTCTCCCCTGCTGCCGCCCGCTCCAGGCCCCGCGCGCGGCAGCGGCACTTCCCCGCCAGGCTCCGCACGCGCGCCTGCACGCGCCACCGACGCCGCGCGCCTGCGAACGGGCGCATTTCCGCCCCTGTTACCACGCGTTGCTTGCGGCAACGGCCCCAGTCGGCGCAACATGGCGGTACCGCATAACGACCAAGCAGGAGGAGGGCTCCCATGCTGCATGAGAACATCCAGAACATCAGGAAATCGAAGGGGCTGTCCCAAGAGGAGCTCGCACTCAAGCTCAACGTCGTCAGGCAGACGGTTTCCAAATGGGAGCGCGGGCTGTCGGTACCCGATGCGGAGCTGCTTGTCGCGCTGAGCGAGGCGCTCGACACGCCCGTCAGCACGCTTCTGGGCGAAACCGCAATCGACGTCGAAGCCGCCGATGTTCAAATTCTTGCCGAGAAGCTCGAAGTCCTGAACGCACAGTTCGCCCGCATGCGAGCATCCAAGCGTCGCACTGCCCACCTGCTCTTCATCGCACTCGGCATCGTCATCGCCCTGGCATTTCTTGCGCTGGGCGCCATCGGCAACTCATACCTCGCATGGGATTTCTCGAATCCCGAATACGCAGTCGCCGGGACCGTGCTCCACGGCTTTGAGTGGGGCTTTGTGCGCCTGGCACCCGTTGCGCTTGTCGCGGCCATCGCGGGAGCGATCGCAACACGGGAAAGAAGCTGATTGAACGACGACAGGGCTTCCACGCGCAACAAACCGTTGCTCGACTCCGGTGGCTCGGCACAGGATAATCACGGTACGGCAAGGCCCGAGCTTCACCGACCGGAACAAAGGAGAACCATCATGATTCTGCTCAAAGATGCCCTGACGAGCGCCCGCCGCGAACGCGGCCTCACCCAGGCGGAGCTGGCCTCGCGCCTCTACATCACACGCCAGGCGGTGAGCCGCTGGGAAACCGGCACCACCGAACCCGGCATCGACATGATCAAGCTCATCGCGCGCGAGCTCGACGTCCCGGTGATGCGGCTGCTTGACATGCCGGAGCACTACTGCCAAAGCTGCGGCATGATGTTCACCGCCCCCGACCAGCACGGCCATGAGGCAGACGGCACCGAGACCGAGGATTTCTGCCGTTGGTGCTACGACCAGGGCGCATACACCTACGAAACCACCATGGAAGAGATGATCGAGGACTGCGCGCCGCGCATGGCCGAGCACATGGGCTGGACCACGGACGAGTGCGCGTCGCTGCTCGGCGCCATCCTGCCCACACTGCGCCGCTGGAACGGCAAGGACGCATAGCCGCGCCCCGATCACCTGCCACGGCGCCTGCGACGTTTCTTTTCTTGACGGGCCTCCCAGCGGACCTGCGCTGCTTCCTTGCACCGCATCACTCGAGAGCTGCGCATCTCGTTTTTCACGCGCTCGCGCTCCCGCGCAAGAGCCAGTTGGGAGGCCGTCGAGGTCCCGCGCTCCCTCATGGCCTTCGCGGCTTCCCGCGCGCGGCGCTTGGGATTGCCGGCCATGTGCTCTGAGCGAACGTCCACAGGCACGCAGGCTTCGCTCAATCGCAGGCTCGCCCAATGTCCAAGCACCCATGTATAGATTTCTTCGTTCGAGGGTTCCGCGCCGAACACCACGCGCGCCACGCTCAGCTCGCCTCGTTCGACATGCTCAATCACGCCCACCCAAAACTGACCGTCGTGATAGACCGTCAGCGTCGATGAGACTTCCCACTTCCGCATAGCCGCGACCTCCTTCTCTGTAGGGCTACGCGAAGAAGGGACAACCAAGGAGGCAGGTTACTGGCAGGCAAGCGCCCGCAGCCCGACTGCCCGACGGGCGCTGTGTTTTATCTTCGATGGAGCGGGCATAGCAGCGTGGCCGTTTCACTGACTGGCGGCGATTAGACAGCGCCGGCCAGCGAAACGTCATCAGTCCAAGATGGCGCTAGGACGCTATCTCGCGGGCAATCCATCGCGATCCGAGAAGCCCGAGCAACACAACCGCACACGCTGCGTAGAACACCGCGAACGTTCCGGCAGCCGACGCAGCGGGAGCCAGCATTCCGCACACGGCCGTCGACACCGTGCCTCCAAGCCCCCTGAAAAACATCGCCATAGACGTCGCTCGTCCAGCATCTTTCTTCTCTGAAGCAGTCTGCGCTGCAAGATTGGAAACGGGCATGCCCACGCCGACTCCGAACCCCATCACCGCTGACAACGCGACGATCGACGAGGGCAGCAGCATGGGAGATGCGATGACAAATGCCACAGATGCACCCAAGATAATCAGCGATGACGCGCCGGCGATAGCGCGCAATCGGCCTGTCGCCCGAAACACCGCTCCCGAAACGTTGCTTCCAACCACGAGCAAAAGCGTCATGGGGATAAGCGCGGCACCGGAAGATGCAGCGCTCATTTCAAACACCTCCTGCAACACCCTCGGGAGATACGTCACACACGCCATAAGCGCGAACTGGATGCAGAATCCCGACAAAAAGCCCGCCACGACACCGCTTCGGCGAAACAGCCCCATCGGAACAACCGGCACGTCTTTGCCGCCCTCAATACGCACAAGCGCACATGCCGATGCGACGCACAGCACCACAAGCGCAACGAACATGGGGGACGCAATTGAAGATGGGCCCTTCACCAGGCTAAACGCGCCCGTCAGGCTCACCACGCACGCGGCGGCGGCCACACTTCCCAACACATCGAACCCAAAAGCACCTCCATGCGCACTCTTCTCCGGCAAGAGCCTCGTCGTCAAGATACATGCAACGACCGAAACGGGAACATTCACCAAGAAGATCATATGCCAGGAAAGACCCTGCGCAACGGCTCCACCAAGAACCGGGCCAACCACATTCGCCACACCATACATGGCAGAGGCAGCACCCAAATACGGGCCCCTGTCTCTAGGAGGCACCATCATCGCCGCAGCTATGAACACACCCGCTTCGAGAACGCCCCCTCCGATGCCTTGCAGGAAGCGACACGCAGCAAGCGCCTCAATGGTAGGGGCGCTGGCACAAAGCGCCGACGAAGCAGCAAACACGACAAGCCCCACCGCGTACACACGCTTAAGGCCAAAACTACATGCAATGCCGCCGCACAACAACATCGATACCGTACTCGACAACAAATACGCCGTCATCGGCCAAGCATAATGCTCAGCTCCTCCCAACGAGGCAGAAATCACAGGCATCGCTGTGGCAACCACCGTGGAATCCAATGCCGCAACTAACAGCGCGAGCATCAGGCCGACGGTCATCCGCCTGCTGATTGCATCGCCGCAAGCTTTCCCAGGTTCGCTCATGTTGTCTTCCTTCCTCTTTGTGCCCATGAGGGCAATGCTGGCAAGCCAGCAATGAATAGAAGGAAAGATAGTCATACTTCGAAGCGCTCGATCACGGGCATCCAAATCTCGCTGCGATACGCCGCCGAGGAAAAATCTCCCCTCGGATACACCTCGAGGCTCACATCGTGAGCCAACTCGTACCCCGATGTCGGCAGCCATTCTGTATAGATCCGGCGATAGTGCTCTGCCGTCGCTACATCGCACGGCCCAATGCACTCGAAAACGGCCCATGACCCCCGAGGCACAAGAATCTCATCAGCCCAGTCAGGAGTCCCCTCGGAAGAAGCGACGGCGATACAATACACCGGCTCCCCCTTCTGCACGGCATTTACCCCCAAGATACCCTGAGGACTCGCACCGTCCACGAGGGACAACAGACGCTCGATGTCTCCAGCCCGTGAAGCACTTCCCCAAAAGTGCCGCAATTCCTCCCGTCCCTCTGCGGCCATTTGGATCAGTGGAATGCCCTTCGCAGCATCGCACGGAAGCGCAATTCCAATCAAGCGTATCTCGTCATGCGTCACAATCCTCCACGTGAGAGGCTCGGACCCCACGACAGCAAGAGAGAACGAGAGGCGCGGAAACACGCGAAGCGCGGTACCCGGCCGCCTTGCGCTGCTCGGAGAAACGCCGAATGCCTCCTTAAAAGCCCTTGTGAACGCCGTGGGCGACGCATAGCCGTAGCGAATCGCCACATCAAGCACCCGCTCTCCTCTCGACAAATCGAGAGCCGCACACGACAGACGACGACGGCGTATATACTCAGTCAGTCCCACGTCGGCAATATAGGAAAACATCCTGCGAAACTGCCCCTCGCTGCACGTTGCAAAACGTGCAGCCGCAGCGACATCGATATCATCATCGAGATGTTTCTCGATGTACTCCATCGAGGCGTTCAGACCCTCGATCCAGCCCATGAAGTCACCACCCTTCCAAGGGATAGCATGGAGCACCGCAGTCGGCTCGTCCTCGCATTCGCAGCACAAACTATGAGAGGTTGGCAGGCGGAACGGTTCCAGCTTCAAGACGTAGCGCCGTCGACAACGTAACGGAGCGACCTTCCCCAACTCGTGCGCCGCGACAGACTCCAGAGCGCCTACGCCTCATGACCTGACATAATCTCGGCGCGCAGGCGTTTCATGCGCGGGGTAAGCGGGTCGAGTGCGGGATCGGCCGCAAGGCGCGCGGCCTCCCCGGGCGAGCCGTGCAACAGCTCATACTCAGCAAGAGTGAGCTGCCAGTTCGCGCGCTGCTGATGACAGCCGGCCTCCGCCATACGCCCGCGCATGTGGGCGGCGTCCGAGGCGCTCCGCTCAGCTGGCGTTCGAAGCAGCACGGCATAATCCGCCACCTGTGCATCAGCCGAAGCGCGGTTGCGCGTTCCCGCTTTGAACGCCTGCTTGAGTTCCGAGAGCTGCGCCAGGGCATGGCGCGCACCGGCTATATCGCCCAAATCAACCCGACTCATGAACTCGATTTGCTTCGCACGGAACCGCCTGAGATGGTCCTTGTGCTTGAGGGAGACGGTCCCCAGACGACGCAGGGCCGAGGCGCTATCGAGCTCCAGGTAGTCGCAGTACGCGCGCTCGATGGCGATGGTGCTCGCCGAGCGACCGAAGCGGTCGCGCTCGGCGAGCACGTCGAGCACCGCACGGTACCGCGCTGGATCGCAATCCTGGGAAACCACCTTGCCCAGATCAAGAAACCGCATGCCCATGCGAACACGCCCCGCAACCGCCACGACGAACACAATGACAAGGCCCAGCAGATACAACACCAGGTTCCCGGCCTCGGCGAACCATATCACCGCCACAAGGTCCACCAGGATAAGTGCGATCGATTGCGCTTTGATCATGCGAATGCGCTTAAGATACGCCGCAACCGTTTGCTGCTTGTCCATGCCCGCGTATGCGGAACGGCCCTCAGCAGTAGGCATCCCGCTGGCGCCGGATCGTGCATCGACGGGACGTCGGTCGGATGGCATATCAGATGAATTGGGGGCGCGGTTCATGGACATCAGCTCCTCACGTGGGTGGGAATAATTGTACCCCGGGGCATCGTGCGCCGTTGGCGTCGACGCCCCCAGCTGACCTGAAGCAAGAATTAGGAGTTATGCATTTCTTTCCCCGATTATCCGGTATTCCATTTCACTGTTCATCAAAAGGGGGTCAGAGAACAAAACGAGCACGGTCATGTGGTCGCAAGTGGCATCTAATGGGTGTTTGCACGGTGCGGTTCGGCGTCTCTCAACCGGAATCAGTCACGCCGAAGCCCCGTACAGCGTCTCGCAACGCCTCATCGACCCTCAAGACGTCAAACATCGTGTCATGCATACAGTTTTTCATAGGTGAAACACCCATTAGATGCCATTTGCGACCAGTGGGATTTGGAGGCTTGGATTCTGATATGTATCTATGGGTTTTATTAGCTCGATATTCTAAATCTTGAATTACTAGCTATTTCGTAGTCCAGTAGGAACGCGGGACTTCTCAAATGCGAACGAGACCGGTCAACCCAAGCGATATTCTCAGCGCATCGTGGTCGAACGCACGACCTGCCAAGCGAGCCTCAGTGCACCGCCGCCATGCGCCGCCGATCAAGCGAGCACATGAGCTTCGCAACCGCGCACGACCGACCCTGCGAACCCTCGGCGCATCGTGGTCCCACCTACGACCCGCCCAGCGAGCCCTCGGTGCATTGCGACCACGCATCATCGATCAAGTGAGCCCTCAGCGGATCGCAGCCGCGCGCATGGGTGAACCAGCGTAGGCACAAAAAGGCGAGGTCCGGAAAATCCGGACCTCGCCTTGGATGAGCACCTATGCTCAAGCAGCTCGCAGGTGATGCACCTGCGATGAAACTACTTCAGGGTAACGGCGGCGCCGGCAGCCTCGAGCTTCTCCTTGGCGGCCTCGGCGTCCTCCTTCTTGGCACCCTCGATGACAGCCTTGGGAGCGGACTCCACGACCTCTTTGGCCTCCTTCAGGCCCAGGGAGGTGAGCTCGCGCACGACCTTGATGACCTGGATCTTGTTGTCGCCGAAGCCCTCGAGCACGACGTCGAACTCGGTCTTCTCCTCGGCCTCGGCAGCGCCGGCGGCAGGAGCGGCCACAACAGCGGCCGGAGCAGCGGCGGACACGCCGAAGGTGTCCTCGATCGCCTTGACGAGCTCGGAAGCCTCGAGCAGGGTCATTTCCTTCAGAGCCTCGATGATCTCATCGGTGGTAAGCTTAGCCATTTCTAAGTCCTTTCGGTTTCCCTGCCGGATGACAGGGAGATCAAATGATGTGTGGTGCGCGAGCGCACCGGGATGCGCGGCCGGCTAGGCCGCGCGGGCGAAGGCTGCGCTTAGGCAGCCTTCTGCTCGGAGACCTGCTGGATCGAACGGGCGAGACCGCTGGAAACGCCGTTGACGCAGACAGCGATGTCGCGGGCGAACCCAGAGATGAGACCGGCGATCTGACCCAGGAGCTGATCCTTGGTGGGAAGCTCGGCGATAGCGTTGACCTCCTCCGCGGAGACGGCCTTGCCATCGGAGATACCGCCCTTGATCTCCAGCACACCCTTGGACTTCGTAGCGAACTCCTTGAGCGCCTTGGCAGCCTCGACGGGCTCGGTCTCGTAGAACACGTACGCACACGGACCGGCGAGAATCTCGTCAATCTCGGGCTGCTCCTGGTTGTGCAGCGCGATGCGCATAAGGTTGTTCTTGTAGACCTTCATCTCAGCGCCCATCTCACGGAGCTGCGCACGCAGCTCCTGAGCCTGCAGCACGGTGAGACCGTTGTAGTTGACAACGAACACGCCGGCGTTGGCCTGGATCTGAGCCTCGATCTCGGCAACCTTGTCGATCTTGTATTGCTGTGGCATATGAATTGCACCTCCTTCTCGCTTTTTCCGAGCACGACCCGCCTGAAGAGTTGGCGGGGGTACGTCTCGAAAAAAGAACCCCCGCGCTGCAAGAGCGACGGGGGCGAGAAGACATATCTACTCGACCACCTCGGCTGGCGGGTTGCCCCTTTACTCCTTGGGCGGAAAAGCCCGCGGTACCGGCTGTCTCTGGCAGCGAATCGTGCGTGAACCTTGCATAGTATGCCGAGGGTCCCCGCAGCTGTCAAGAGCGGCCGGCCCACCGCACGATGGCATCCACGCTTTGCCCACACCGCACGGACCCGCGCCCGGCGAACCCACACCACCGGTCCTGCATCCACCGAGGCCGCACCACTGGACCTATGCCCACAGGTACGCCGCGCAGAGCACCAACCACACGATCGCGATCAGCGCATAGGGCCAGCGCACCGCCGCCACCAGCGAGAGCAGCTCACGCATGAACAGCAGCGGACGGGAGCCGGCAGGCGTCGGCGCGCCCACCCCGTCGAGCGGCATCTCCAGGCGGCGCGCCAGCACCATGCAGCGGAAGATATGGAAGTCGCTGCTCACGAGGGCAACCCGGGCATCCGGGCCCACATCGGCGGCACGGTCCATGAACGCGCGCGAGAAGCGCAGGTTCTCCTCGGTGCTCATGGCGCGGGGCTCCACCGCAATGAGCTCATCCACGACGCCGCGCTCCAGCAAGCCGGCGCGCATCGCGACAGCCTCGGGCACGCTCGCCCCCGCAGACACCCCGCCAGTCACCACAAAACGCGCGCGCTTGCCGCCGCGCCGCCACAGCTCGCACGCCGTATCCAGCCTTCGCTGCAGCACCGGGGTGGGCTCGCAGCCCCGCAAGGCGGCCCCGCACACCACGATGGCATCGTAGTCGGCCCGGCGCGGCGGGCGCCGGTAGAGCGCCGCGTGCGCAAGCAGCGCCAAGTACGCCACCGACAACGCGAGCACCTCGGAGGCAGGCAGGCCGCAGGCGAGCACGACGCCCACCGGCGCCGCCGCGACAAGCGCCAGCGGCAGCGCGACCGCAGCGGCGAGCACCAAGACCGCCGCCAGCAGCCAGGCTGCCGCCAAGCGCAGGCGATGCCGACAGCACGCGGCCACAAACGCCAGCAGGCAGGACGCGAGCAACAGCAACGGCCCTGCCACCACGCACGCAGCGAGCACCACCAGTGCCCAGGTCTGCCGATAGAGGGCCATGAGCACCAGCGCAACCCACAGCACGAACACGGCCGGGTACACCGCCGTGCGGAAACGCCGCGGCTCGCGCAGGCAGGAGCGGATGAACAGCACGCCGAGCACCGCGGCGGGCAGCCAGCAGAGCAGGCGGGCGAGCACAACCACCGACATGTCCTCAGCTCCCCTCGAGCGCCGTCGTATCCCTTGCGTCGCATCCCTTGCATCGCCGAGCGCGCGCACCAGCACGCGCGCCCAACAGCCCCCTTCTACCCCAAACCGCTCCCCCGCCGCACCGCGGCGCGCGGCAGCTCCCGCTCGCAGCACCATGACGTCAGCGCACCGTACAGCAGCACGCCGGCGCACACCGCCGCCAACGTCCCCGCCGCGATGCCCGCCGTCGAGGTGGCGCCCACGCCCGTGGCCACGAACGCCACGAGCACCATGCCGAAGACGCAATGCGCCAGCGCCAGCGCCGTCGGCAGCCCGAAGCAGGCGAGCACCTGCGCACGCACGGAGGCGCGCAAGTCGGTGCGCGGGGCGCCCAGCTCGTCCATGACCGCATACGCATGCCGCGCATCGGTTGCGGCCGCAAGCTGCTGGAGCGCCAGCACCGCCGCCGCGGAAACCAGAAACGTCAGGCCAAAGAACAGCCCCACGTACCCGATCGGCGCAAGCGTCTGCGCCCCGACGGCATCCACCGCCGGCGCCACCCGCACGCCCACCGTGAACGACAGGCCCGCCGCGACCATGCAGGCGCCGGCCGCCAGCAGCACGCAGGCGCACGCCATGACGGCCGTGTGCCCACCGCACTCGAGCTGCCGCACGGAAAACGGGCGCACACCCACCCAGTACCGTGCGGGGCGACGCCGCAGACGGCACGGGATGCGACGCGTCGCATCGTCGAGCACCAGGTAGCTCGCCACCCACGCCAGGCAGCCGGCGGGAATGATATACACGATGAAGTAGACCGGCTGCAGCAGGCAGGCTCCCCACACCGCCGCCAGCAGCAGGGCGGCCACCGCCAGCCGCGCCGCCGTCGCCACGCGGGAGCGGGCCGAGCGCACCGTTGGCATGCGGACCGGCCGCATGAGATCCGCAGGCGTGCGGCACAGCACGAGGCGTGCCGCGGATGCGGCACCCAGCACCGACAGGCAGCCGAACACCGCTGCGGTCCACACGAGCGCCGGCACCGACACCGTGAGCAACGGCCGCCACGCGATCTCGAACACATATGCGGCCACCAGGCCGAACAACGGCGATAGGAGCACCCCCAGCACCACGCCGGCAGCCAGCGACACCGCCCCCGCCATGAGCCCCTCGATGGCCAGGATGCACCCGCTGCTCGCAGGACCCATCCCCAGCAGCAGGTACAGACCGAACTCCCGCCGGCGCCGACGCACGATGAACCGGTTCGCATAGCGCACCAAGCAGGCGAACACCAGCACCATGAACAGGGAGAACGCCTGGGTGACGTTGGAGGCCTGCGCCAGCAACCCGCGCTGCGCGGCCGTCAGGTCGAGCGCGCCCAGATAGTCGGTCGAAGCGATGAACGCGTACAGCAGGCACACCGCGATCGCCAGGGTCAGGAAATAGACCACGTAGTCGCGGATCGTACGACCCACGTTGCCTGCGGCGATGCGCCCCAGCAGCATGAGGCGGGCGATGGGAGATGCGGGGGCAGCATGTGGGCGCATGGGCGTAGGACCTTTCAGGCTGCAAGGCGGGCAGATGGGCTGCGAGGTGGACAATCGGGCTGCAAGGCGGGCAGATGCGGCGGGCGAAAGCGGAAGCGGGGGCGTGCGATAGCCCCCGCCCCCGCCAGACGGGCGCCAAGACGATACCGGAGATGGGCGCGCGGCCGAGTCGCCCCGCGCGCCGGGCGCCCGGCCCGCAACCGCCTCCATCATGCACCGCGGCCGCCTGCGCATCCATCGATTCGCCTTACGCCGCCCTTACGGTTTCGCAAGCTTTCCGCCGCCGGGCACAGCCGCGCCCGCGGGCATCTAGATCGACAGCCCCGCGCCGCCCAGATAGCCTGCCGGGTCGGCAACCTCCTGCAACGAGAAGCGCTCCCCGTCGAAGCTGAACACCATCACCATGCAGTTGGGCAGCGGGTCGGGCACCTCGACCTGCGCATACGCCTCCCAGGCATGGGCGAATGCCTTGCAGGCGGCACCGTGGCTCACCGCGAGCACCTCATCGGTGGCGCGCGAGCCGGGCGCGAGCGCGCCCGAGTCGATCGGCGCGTCGCTGCGACCGGGCATCGGGGCCGAGCGCATGCCGACCGCGCACTCCCCGTCCCGGCCGCCTCCGTCCGCGCAGAGGCCCTCGGCCGCAGCCGCCTGCCCCTCAACCGCGAGCGCCGCAGCGCGGGCGTCCATCGCCCCGCCACCCCGGTACGCCCCAGCCATGATGCGCAGCATGGTTTGGCTCAGACGCTCCTCCACTGCACGCAGGGACTCGCCCCCGAACCGCGCCGGGTAGTCAGCCAGCGGCTTGGGCAGCCGACGCACCTCGGTCCCCTCCAGATCTCCGAAGGAGCGCTCGGACAGGCCCGTCAGGCGCAGATAGGAACCGGCCCAGAGCAGCTCGGTCGTCGCGCAGGCGCGCTCCATCGGCGACGAGAACGCCTCGGCGCACGACACCCCGCGCTCCCGCAGCCACCGCGCCGCAGCCCGCGCCTGCTCTCTTCCCAGATCGGTTAACGGCGAATCGCTCCGGCCCTGGATCAGACCGCGCGTGTTGAACACGGTCTGGCCGTGTCGCACCAGATACAACGTCGTATACATCGGTGTTTTTACCCCTCACGTCGCTTCAGGCTGCGTACGAATGCACCCAGACGGCGCAGCCCTTCGTCTAAGTCGGCATCGGCCACACAAAAGGAAAGGCGGACGAATCCCTCGGCCGAAAAACACGTGCCGGGCACCAGGGCCACGCCGCCCTCGGCAATCGCGCGTTCGCAGAACTCCTCAGACCCCAAACCGGTGCCCGCGATGGACGGAAACGTATAGAAGGCCCCGCCCGGCTCAACCACCGGCAGCCCCATGTCCTCCAGCGCCTGCAGCACCCGCGCGCGGCGAGCCTGAAACACCGTCCGCATGGGCTCCGGATCGCAGGCGAGCGCCGCCTCGGCCGCCGGCATGATAAACGCCGGCACGGAGGAGACCATGAACTGATGCGCCTTGGCGATCTGCGCGGCAACCGGAGCCGCCGCCGCAACCCAGCCCACGCGCCATCCCGTCATCGCCCACGGCTTGGAGAAGCTATCCACCACCACGATCTGGTCGCGCAGCTCGCAGTGGCGCGCGGCGAAGCGCTCGAATGCGGGGGCCTGCGCCGGCTCGGCGGCACGCGAGCACACTCCGCTCCCGGGGACCTCGGCGCCACCCGTACCCGCAGCACCCTCCCCCGTGCCCTCGGCGGGGTGCGCACGCTCCCCGGCCCCGGAAACCTCGACAGAACCTGCGCCCGCGGCACCAGCACCCGTGTCCGCCGCGCCAGCGCCGGCCGCAGCGGCGCTGGCGGCCCCACCATGCGCCTCGCCGTACACCAGCCGGCTGTACACGTCGTCGCAGATCACGTAGATGCCGTGGCGCGCCGCCACCCGCGCCACGGCATCGAGCGAGGCGGCCGACAGGATGCAGCCGGTCGGGTTGTTCGGCGAGCACAGCACGAGGGCCTTCGTGGCGGGCCCCACCGCCGCAGCGAGCGCGGCCTCGTCGATCTGAAACGAATGCGGCGCGGTGTCGAGCAGCCTCGGCAGGGCGCCGCGCATGCGCACGATCGAATCGTACAGGCCGAACGCCGGGATGGGAATCACCACCTCGTCGCCGGGTTCGAGCAGCGCGGCGAGGGCCGCGTGCAGCGCCTCGGTTGCCCCGCAGGTCACGACGATCTCGTCGGGTGCATAGACAAGACGCGCGTCGCCACCCGCGACGCCTGCCATGTACGACGCCAGCGCCGCGCGCAGCGACGCGGTGCCGTTATTGGGCGGATAGTGCGTCAGGTGCGCATCGAGCGCCGCATGCGCGGCGGTGCAGATGGGCTCCGGGGTATCAAAATCGGGCTCGCCCAGCGCCAGGGCGATGCAGCCGGGATGGGCCGCCGCAAGGGCGTTGATGCGCCGGATGCCCGACGGCGCAAGCCCCTCCAACGCGCGGTTCATCGGTTTTCGCATGCGCAGGACCCCCTCGTCTGGCCAGCGGTCGGTCCCCACAGGATACGGCGGGACCGAGCGCGCGGGCAAGGGGCCGACAGCCATCCGACACGCAGTGGAAACACATCCCGCCTGCGCGCGCTCGAAGGTGCTACGCTTGCTACCAGTACGCACCGGGCCCCTGCGCCCTTCCGGAAAGGACCTCCCATGCTCTGGCTTGGCATCGACGGCGGGGGCACCAAGACCGCCTGCTCGCTCTACACCGACGACCTGCACAGAATCGACCAGCTCATACTGCCCACCTGCCATTACGCCCAGGCGGGCTTCGAGGGCATGGAGCGCATCCTGACCCAGGCCGTCCTCTGGGCTTCCGAACGGGCGCGGGCTGCGTCCGAAAGCGTGCAGGACCTCGGCGTCGCCTGCGCCATCTGCGGCTACGGCGAGGGGGCCGAGGCGTCGGCGCGCATCGAGCGGGCGGTCGAGCGGGCGGCAGACGGGCGCGAGCACCTGCTTGTCAACGATGTCGACGCCGCCTGGGCAGCTGGCCTGCACCTGGCCGACGGCATCGCTCTAATTGCCGGCACCGGGTCGATCGCTGTCGGCGTGCACGGCGAGCGCCGCATGCGCTGCGGCGGTTGGGACTACGAGCTGGGCGACGAGGGGTCGGGCGGTTGGATGGGCCGCCAGCTTCTGTACGCCTTTTGCCGCGAGGCCGATGGACGCGCCGCGCGCGGGGCCGTCTACGAGCTGGTCCGGCGCGAACTCGGCCTTGCAAGCGACTTCGACATCATCGGCTTCGCCCAGCGCCACATCGCTGACCGCGGACGCATCGCCGCGCTCGCCCCGCTCGTCTCCCAGGCGGCGCAGGCGGGCGATGCGGCAGCGCTGGCCATCTTCCAGCAGGCGGCGCAGGAGGAGGCCGCGCTGGTCCGCGCCATCGCCGAGCGCCTGTTCTGCGCAGGCGCTGCAAGGGCGGCAGGAAGCGAGCCCGAGGCCGGCAGCATCCCGGTCGCCTACATCGGCGGGACGTTCAACGCCGGCGCCCTCATCCTCGACCCGCTGGCCGCCGCGTTGCCGGAATACTGCCGGATCACGGCCCCGCAACACGAACCCGACCTCGGTCCCGTCCTGCTGCTGCAGCAGCGCCTGGGCCGACTCGGTTAGCGTCCCCGTTGACACCGCATGCGCCGGTTCCTATACTCTCCTGTTATTAGAGGTTTACCTAAGTATCAAACGTGCCTCCGGCCGGCGCGGACCGGACACGGCGGCTCGGTCCCCATCTGGAGGTGCCATGGCAACCGAAGCCTTCAAAGCCCTCGCCGATCCCACCAGACGGCGCATCCTGGAACTGCTCCGCGCCGGCGACCTCACCGCCGGGCAAATCGCCGAGCATTTCTCCATCACCAAGCCATCCCTCAGCCACCACCTGAGCGCCCTCAAGGTTGCAGGCCTCGTTACCGCCGAGCGCGATGGCCAAAACATCATCTACAGCCTGAACACCACCGTGCTCCAAGATCTGATGAGCTGGTTTTACACCTTCACCGAAAAGGACGGCACCGATGAGCACCAAGCGTAACGCCCCCGCCGAGAATACGTGCGACCCAATCGAAACCACCTGCGGCGAACGCGCGGCCAAGCGCAGCACCCCCGCCGAGAGCACCCACAACCCGACATCCCCGCATTCGAACGGCACATCCGCGGGCACCGATGCGCCCGCGGGCAATGACGCATCCGGCAGCAACGACACCATCAGCAAGCGGTGCTGGGCCGTCCTGCTCGCGCTGTGCGTCGTAAGCCTGGCCGGGCATCTGCTCGTCATGCCGTATCTGCCCGCGCGCATACCCATCCACTGGGACCTTTCCGGCAACGTCGACGGCTGGGGCGGCCCCTGGGACCAGCTCCTCCTGAATGCGTTGCCGCTGCTGATGCTGGCCGTGTTCTACCTCTCCCCGCGCATCGACCCGCGCGGTGCGAGCTACCGGCGCTTCTCGCATCTGTGGCGCGGGTTCGTCATCGCCCTCACGCTGTTCATGATCGCGGTGAGCTGGGGTGCGGAGGCCACGGTCTTCAGCCTGTTCCCGCAGGGCAGCAGCATGTTCGGCAACCTCATCATGGTGGCGCTGGGCGCCAGCCTCATCGCGCTGGGCAACTACCTGCCGCGCGTGCGCTCCAACTACACCTTCGGATGCAAGACGCCCTGGGCGCTGCATGACGAACGCAACTGGATGCTCACGCACCGCGTGGCCGGCCGCACCTTCATGGTCGCAGGCGCGCTCATCATGGCGTTTCCCCTCGCGGCGCCCGCTCTGGGAGATGCAGCCTCCGGCGTGCTCATCGCGATGATCATCGGCGCAAGCATCGTCCCCTATCTGTACTCCTACCTCGTCTTCCGCCACGGCAACCGCCCCCTGCGCGGATAGCGCCCGACACGCCGAGCGCCGGATGCGCGGCAACGCGCCGAGCGGAAGGCATCGGCACCCGGCCGCACCGTACCCGGCATATGGCCGAGTACGGCGGGCAATTCGCGCAGATACCAGCGACCCTGTCCAGGCCACCGAGCCGAACACCCCTTCAACGCGCACAGGCGCCGCGGCCCCATCGGGCTGCGGCGCCTGCTGTCCAACAGCACGTCCGTATGCAACAGCACGCGCTATGCGCGGTACCCGCACTTGGGGCACACGCCGTCATCACCCATGGTGACGCCGCACTTCGGGCAGCGAGCCTGGGGCTCGCGTGGCTCGAACGTCTCGCTCGCGGCGTTCACCCCGCTTGTAAATGTCAGCTTCACGATGTTGAGCTTGTCCTTGAGCAGGTCGTACACGATCTTGATCATGCCCTCGACCGTCATCGTCTCCTTGGTAATCACCAGGCGGCACTCGGGATGCGCTTCAGCCAGCTCGGTTTTGAACGCCGGCCCCTGCATGGTGTTCAGCGGCGCGCCGTCCCTGATGCCCTGCTGCTCGTACACGCCCAGGATGGCGGGCAGCAGCGGGTCGTCCTCGCGCAGCACGAGCGCGTGGTCAAAGTTCTTGAGCACCTCCCAGGCGGTCTTTTGGATTTCGTTGCACGGGAAGGCCATGTTGACGCCCTCATTGATGGGCTCCTCCACCTCGATGGTCAAGGTGCCCGTGTGGCCGTGCAGGTACTGCGCCTCGCCGGCAAACCCGTAGAAGCGGTGCGCGTATTGGATATCAAGCGTGGCGATGCTGTTCATGATGGTTCCCCTCTCACATGGATCATCGGTGCAGGCAAGCTTGCTGTATGCTACTATACGTTCATATTCCAGCGTAGAATAGTAAGTTTTACTTATCTTTTTATCTTATCTACCGAGCATGGGATACATGAAGAGAATTGGCACCACCGATGCGAGGGAGGCAGCCATGGAAGGCGCCGTCATCTCGACCACAACCCTTGAGCCCGCCCAGCGCGAGCTGGTCCTGCCGCATTGGCATGCGCAGATCGAGCTCATCCGCGTGCTCGCCGGCACGCTCTCCTGCACGGTCAACGGCGTTGAACGCCGGGTCGGCGCGGGTTCCATCTGCATGATCAACCGCGGCCAGATCCATCGCATCGCATGCGCGGGCACCGAGCCCTGCACGGTTCAGACCCTCATGATCGACCCGTCGCTGCTCACCGGCGACCGAGCGCTGCGCGAGCGCGCGATCGACCCGATGCTCGACGACGAGCGCTTCACCCATGCCATCTCGAGCTCCCAGCACGCCCTCACGCGCGAGGTCGCCAACCTCATGGACACCATCGCCGAGCTCACCGAGCAGCAGCCCGGCGCCTACGAGCTGGCCGTCATCGCCTTCCTGCATCTCATATTCCAAAAGCTCTGCTGCCTGCGCCATGCGCTGGCGGGCGCCTATGCGGAGCAGCCGGCCGACGCGCTCATCTACCGCAAGATGGTCGCGTTCATCTACGAGCGCTATGCGCAGAGGCTCACGCTCGCCGACATCGCCGCAGCCGGCAACGTGGGCCGCAGCAAATGCAGCGACATCTTCACCCGCTACGCCCGGCACACCCCCATCGAGTTCTTGAACCTCTACCGGCTCGAGATGGCCGCTCACCTGCTGCGCCACAGCGACGACGACATCGGCCAGATCGCGCTGGCCTGCGGATTCAGCCAGCAGAGCTATTTCAACCGGCGCTTTCTGGCGCGCTACGGCATGCCCCCGCGCGCCTGGCGACGCGCCGTGCATGCGAAGCGCTCGGCCGAGGGCGCAGGCGCCGGCGCGAGCCTCACCGCACCTGCGCCCGAGCCCTACCCCAGGTAGCGCTCCCGGAACGCCTCGATCGCGGTGCGCTCGATACCGAGCACGCCGGTCAGGTAGCCCATGAACCCGCCGTAGGGCTCCACGGCGCGCTCGGCGGCCTCAAACGACATGAGCGCCGCCGGACCATCCAGGGTGAGCTGCAGCGGCGCATACAGGTTCGTGGCGAGGTAGTCGTCGACGATATCCTCGCGCGCAACACCCAGCATCGTTTCCACCAGCACCGAACCCATGCCGCACCGGTCGCGACCCACATGGCAATGCCACAGCGCCGCGCCGTCGGCAAGCTCAAGCAGGGCGCGCACGAACGCGCGGTAGCCTGCGATGCCGCCCTCCCCCAGCAGCAAGTGCGGGTAGAGCGCCGCCATGAACGCGCGTGGATCGCCCGACTGCGCCTCGCGCCGCAGACGCTCCAACTCCGCCAGATGCTGCTCCTGCGTGATACCCTGCTGCTCGTCGGACAAGATCTCGGCATGGACGAAGCGCGCACCCGCGAACCGGTCCATAGGATCGGGAAACTCAGAGAGCTCGGTGAGGTTGCGGAAATCGCTCACCAACTGCAGGCGGTAGTCGTCGCGCAGGCGCACGATGTCGGCCTCCGTGGCAAACCCGAGCGCGCCCGAGCGCAGCAGCACGCCCGGCTTCACCCGTGCGCCACCTGCCGCCGCCATGCCACCCAAATCGCGCGTGTTGGGCAGGCCCTCGAAATCGATGCGGCCCCAGCCCGGTCGCGCCCCGTCGGCGGCGTGCTCCGGCAGCTCAACGTAGTCGGGCAGCTCATCGCCCCAGAAATTGACGCTCATGTATCTCCTTCGCGTATCGATGTACCTCTCCCATTGTGCCAGACCCGATCGGGCGGGCAAACGGCGCGGGGTCATTCGGCACAGATGCGCCATCGCAGGCGACGGCCCTCAGGCGCGGCAGCGGATGAGCCCGCACCGCCACCGCTCGAGCCCGCAGTGCCCGACCCGCAGCGCCCGTGCCCAAACCCGCAGTGCCCGGGCCTGCAGCAGCCAGGCCCGCGGCGTCAGGCGTCAACGGTTGGCACCCGTGGCGCCCGCAGGCCGGGCACCGCGCGCGAGGCCCGCGGCATCCAGGCCCCGCGACCCGCACGCCGGCACCGAGGCCTGCTCACCTCGGCGCACCTGCTAGAATGGGACCTTGCGAGAACCGTCGCGCATAGGACCTGCGCGCGGACGCATACGAAAGGAATCTTATGGATCGCACGAAAATCGCCCAGCTCTACGCCGATGCCGAGGCGCTCGGCGGCAGCGCCGTGACGGTCGCCGGATGGGTCAAGTCCGTCCGCGACATGAAGAACTTCGGCTTCGTCACCCTCAACGACGGCAGCTGCTTCAAGGACCTGCAGGTCGTCATGAACCGCGACGCCCTCGCCAACTACGACGAGATCGCCCACCAAAACGTCTCCGCCGCCCTCGTGTGCACCGGCGAGCTCAAGCTCACCCCGGATGCGCCGCAGCCCTTCGAGCTGGCGGCCACCGAGATCGTCGTAGCGGGCGCCTCGGCGCCCGACTACCCGCTGCAGAAGAAGCGCGCCACCGTGGAGTTCCTGCGCACCCAGCAGCACCTGCGTCCGCGCACGAACCTCTTCCGCGCCGTGTTCCGTGTGCGCTCCGTGGCCGCCGCCGCCATCCACCGCTTCTTCCAGGACCGCGGCTTCGTGTATGTGAACACCCCCATCATCACCGCCAGCGACTGCGAGGGCGCCGGCGAGATGTTCCGCGTCACCACCATGGATCCCGCAAACCCGCCGCGCGACGAGCAGGGCAACGTGGACTTCAGCCAGGACTTCTTCGGCACCCCCGCCTCGCTCACGGTGTCCGGTCAGCTCAACGCAGAGAACTTCGCCATGGCCTTCGGCGACGTCTACACCTTCGGCCCCACGTTCCGCGCCGAGAACTCCAACACCACGCGCCATGCCGCCGAGTTCTGGATGATCGAGCCCGAGATCGCCTTCGCCGACCTCGCCGACGACATGAATCTCGCCGAGGACATGCTTAAAGCAGTCATCCGCGACGTCATGGACCGCTGCCCCGACGAGCTGGCCATGCTCAATAAATTCGTGGACAAGGGCCTCATCGAGCGACTTACCCATGTGGCCACCTCCGACTTCGCGCGCGTGACCTACACCGAAGCCGTGGAGATCCTCGAGCGGGCCGTTGCCGCGGGTCACACGTTCGACTACCCGGTGAGCTGGGGTATCGACCTGCAGACCGAGCACGAGCGCTTCCTCACCGAGGAGCATTTCCGCTGCCCCACCTTCGTGACCGACTACCCGGCCGACATCAAGGCCTTCTACATGCGCCTGAACGACGACGGCAAGACCGTTGCCGCTGCCGACTGCCTGGTTCCCGGCATCGGCGAGATCATCGGCGGCTCCCAGCGCGAGGAGCGCCTGGACGTGCTCGAGCGCCGTATCGCCGAACTGGGCATGGACGCTGAGCAGTACCGCTACTACCTGGACCTGCGCCGCTACGGCACCTGCAAGCACGCCGGCTTCGGCTTGGGCTTCGAGCGCCTGGTGATGTACCTCACGGGTGTGGGCAACATCCGCGACGTCCTGCCGCACCCGCGTACTGTAGGCAGCTGCGAGTTCTAAACCCTCGGGCATCGCGCTCCCGCCTGCGGGATGCCCCATCGCGCAGGCGGGAGCTGGCCACGGTACCGACAGACATTGACCTCGCGGCGGGCATCGGCGCAGGGCAGCCGGTTGGCTCCACCGCCCGCTTCCGCCGGCGCGCCCGTGGCCGCGCGACCTCGCCCCGCACACCCACACGAAAAAACGGCGCGCTCCGATCATGTTCGGAACGCGCCGTTTTCATAGGTTCAGCCGCTCACTCCCACATGCGGCCAAGCCCAGCAGCGTTATAGAGCAGCACCGATGGCGAACGAGCCTACTCGCACAGCGAAAGCGCGGCGGCGTCGGCCACCACGATGCAGTTGGGGTGCAGCTGCAGCACCGACGCGGGGCATGCCGGCGAGATCGGGCCCTGGCACATATCGCGCACGGCCTGCGCCTTCTTCTCACCGTTGGCCACCATCAGCACCATGCGCGCGCTCATGATGGTCTGCACGCCCATGGTGTACGCCTGGCGCGGCACGTCCTCAATGCGGTCGAACAGGCGGCTGTTGGCCTCGATGGTGCTCTCGGTGAGATCCACGCAGAACGTCCCCTTGGAAAAGGCGTCCGCCGGCTCGTTGAAGCCGATGTGACCGTTGTTGCCGATGCCGAGCAGCTGCAGGTCGGGATAGCCCGCCGCGGCCACCATGCGGTCGTAGGAGCTGCAGGCATCCTCGGCATCCGGGTTGGAGCCGTCCGGCACGTGCGTGTTGTCCAGATCGATGTTCACGTGGCTGAACAGCTGCTCGCGCATGAAGTAGTGATAGCTCTGGGCATCGTCGTGGGACAGGCCGCGGTACTCGTCCAGGTTGTAGGTGCTCACCTGCGAGAAGTCGAGGTCGCCCTGCTCATAGAGGCGAATGAGGTTCTGGTAGGTCCCGATGGGGGTCGAACCGGTTGCCAGGCCCAGCACGCAGGCGGGCTTGAGCGTCACCTGGGCGGCGATGATATTCGCCGCCTTGCGGCTCATATCCTCGTAATCGTGTGCTTGAATGATCTTCATAGCGCGCTCCTCTCATATTCGAAAACCGACGCCTCGGTTTCGCGGTCCACGCGCAGGACCGCTACCAACAAGAGACGCGCGCTTTCCAGGGCGAAGAGCCGCGCTGCGTATGAAATTGTCCCGCGGTGTCGAGGCCCCTGCCCGTCCGCCACGCATCCGAGCCCCATCGGCCCGAACATCTCCATCATGCCATGAACACAGGTGCGCAAACAAGGGGGTGCGCAAATCGGCTCATCGGGTTAGGGTGCGGAAAAGGTCCGCCGCCCGCATGGGCGAACTCAAACCGGACATTCTTCTATCCTGCGACTGCGAAATAGCAGAAGGCTCAGAAAACAGGCCGTCCGCAGCTATTCGGTGAACATGCGGAAGCAGGCACTACCCTACCGGGCCTTGAGCGCCACAAGCTCGTCGAGCTCGGCGACCGTCTGGCCTTCGTTGCCCTTGATGGAGGAGAACTCGATCGAGTTGCAGATGATGATGGGCACGGTGGCATCGTAGCCATCGGATCGAATGCCGGCCGCATCGAACTCGATGAGCAGGTCGCCCTGCTTGACGGTATCGCCCTCGGAGACGTGGGTGGTAAAGCGCGAGCCCTTGAGCTCCTCGGTGTTCAAGCCGATGTGAATGAGGACATCCACTCCGTCGTCGGTATGGAGCGCAACGGCATGGCCGGTAGGAAAGATGGCCTCGACCTTCGCGCGCGCCGGAGCCACGACCCGAGAACCGCTCGGGATGATAGCAACCCCCTGACCCAGCAGGCCACGTGCAAACAGCTGGTCGTTCACCTCGGACAGAGGAATGACGGTGCCAGCCAGCGGTGCCAGGAGCACCGTGTTGTGCGCATGCACGCCCAACGACCTCAATATACTCCCGAACATCTAACTCCTTCGCTGAACCGATTGCCACAATCCTACCGCAAATCGGCCCATCTGGACACCGTTCGCCCGGTGAAATCGACCGTTCACGGCATCATACAGCATGAGGACGCACGCACATCCGACATCTGTGTCACCGGCGCACAACGAAAAAAGGACCCGCCCCCTGCGGAGCGGATCCCAAAAAGCGTGAAACCAGATCGGGCAAGCTTAGCGCTTGGAGAACTGGGGAGCACGACGGGCCTTCTTCAGGCCGTACTTCTTGCGCTCGACCACGCGAGCGTCGCGCGTGAGGAAGCCGGCGCGCTTGAGGTCGGCGCGGTAATCGCCGGCCTGCAGCAGGGCGCGGGCAATGCCCAGGCGCAGCGCACCGGACTGGCCGGTGATGCCGCCGCCGTCGCACAGGGCGATGACGTCGAAGGTGCCGACGGTGTCGGTCACCTTGAAGGGGGCGAGAGCGTCCTCAACAAGCTGATGACGGCCGAAGTACTCATCGGCGTTGCGCTTGTTGATGGTCACCTTGCCGGTGCCGGGAACGATACGGACGCGAGCAACGGCGTTCTTGCGACGACCGGTGCCGTAGTAAACGACGGTATTCTCAGCCATCTTTAGCCCTCCAGCTCGATCTTAACGGGGTTCTGCGCAGCATGCGGATGCTCGGCACCAGCGTAGACCTTGAGCTTGGTCAGCTGCTTGCGACCGAGGGTGGTCTTGGGGATCATGCCCTTAACGGCACGCTCGATGACCTTCTCGGGGTGCTTCTCCATCGCCATGCGGAAGGACTCCGCCTTGAGGCCGCCATTGTATCCGGTGTGACGGTAGTACACCTTCTGATCGGCCTTGTTGCCGGTAAGCTGGACCTTATCGGCGTTGATGACGATCACGAAGTCACCGCAGTCGGAATTGGGCGTAAACTGGGGCTTGTTCTTGCCGCGCAGGATCATGGCGACCTGGGTGGCCAGACGGCCCAGAATTGCGCCCTCAGCATCGATGAGCACCCAGTTGCGGGCAACCTCACCCTGCTTGGCGTAGTGAGTCGACTTCTGAATCACTTTTCCTCCATGTACAGTACGTGTCTTAACAGAGATTCACGGGGCTCTGCAAAGTAACTTGTCGAGTATACCGCGCATCGTGCGTCCGTCAACGCGTTTTTTGCTGCCGCAGAGTTTCTGCACAGGCCACAGTGCACATGGCAGCGCGGCAGCCGCTTAGCCGCACGAGCCTGGCGCCCATTGGAGCGGGATAGCCACCATGCCGCCGATTGCAAGCAGCCATGGGAGCGCGCGGGATGCGGCCCTGCGCGCCCAGGTCCGCTCGCTGCCGCACAAAAGAAGGCCGACGGAGAACCTCCATCGGCCTTCCGACCTCCCCGCCCTCTAGGGGTTGCACTGAGCTATATCTCAATGGGGAGGACCCTTTGCTCATTGGTATTGTTCCACCAAGACCAGTTTTTATGCCGGTCAATCCAAAACCCGAGCCCCGATTCCGCGAACGGTCGGTTTTGGGCGGCAAACGGTCGATGCGGGCCGGGAGGCTGCGCGCGCGGCAGCAGTGGCTGTGCGCATGGAGCCCGCCGCTGGTCTCACGCCGCACCGACAGCGCGGGGCCCGCCTCCTCGGCCGACAACGCAACGCCCCCTTGCGGGCATCGGCAGCCCCGCTGCCGACCGCGGACTCCCCCACGCCGGCCGCACCGACCTCGCTGCCGCAGCCCTTACCGGGCCACGAACGCGCGTACCGCCTCGAGCTGTGCCTGCGCCACCTGGCGACCCTGAATATACAGATCGAGCAGCTTGGCCGGGTCGTGCTCGACATGCCCCACCTCAACCGGGCGCTCCGGCGCCAGCACCAGCGCCCGGCCCGCCTCCTCGTAGGCCCAGATGCGCTCGCGCTGCTCGTTGTAGCGCTCATGGCGCGTGGCGAGCGCCTCCACCAGATACGGATAGCCCGCATAGGCCGCCCGTGCCGCCGGCAGCAGCTCGTAGGGCTCCTTGCGATAGGCGCGGTCCTGCGTCAGCACCACCACGGCGCGGTCGAACCCCGCCTGCTCCAGCACATGCTCCACCGGCACCGAATCGGCCACGCCGCCGTCCAGATAGGTCCGCCCGGCGATCTCGACCGGCTGGGTCACCAGCGGCAGCGACGTGGAGGCACGCACCACGTCGATATCCAGCACCGCGTTTTTCACCTCGAGGTACTCGGGCGTGCCGAACACGACGTCGGTCACCGTCGCCACGAGCGTCATGGGGTTTGCCAGATAGGCGTCGTTGTCGAACGGATCGAGGGTGTCCTGGACATCGTTGAGCATGAAGTCGTAGCCCACGATGCTGCCGCTCGTGGCAAGCGACCGCGCGCCCATGTAGCGCGGGTCGTTGCAAAACGCCAGGTTCACACGGTTGGCTCGTCCGATCTGACGCGATTTGTAGTTCATCCCGTTCAGCGTACCCGCCGAAACGCCATAGCACGCCGCCACCTCGATGCCGTGCTCCATGAACACGTCGAGCACGCCGGCGGTGAACTGGCCACGGAAACTACCGCCCTCCAGCACCAGGGCAACCTTGCCCGCGTTTCCGGCCGCTTGCGCCGCCGCCTTCGAAAACACGCCATCTGCCATTGTATCCTCCTCTGCCGCCGGGACCCACACGCCCGGCTGTGCACGCGTCGCCATCGCATCCATTGTGTCACGTTCTACCCACTTCCGGCCGCGCAGCGCGCCGACAGGCATCCGCACGGAGAAGAACGCAGCGGTTGTCCGTCGGACCATCCATCACGCCCGCCGGCGAGCCGTCCCTGCCGCCGGCGAGCCGTCCCTGCGTTACGATAGGCAGCAAGCCGCACACGGGAGGTATCACGGTCATGGGCACACGGACATACCGCACAGACCAGCGCAGGCAGGTACTTGCATATCTGGAGCGCACCAGCGATCGCTATCAGACAGTCGACCAGATTTTCGAAGGCATGCACGCCACCGATGCGAAGGTCGGCAGGACCACGGTCTACCGCACACTCGAGCGGCTCGCGCATGAAGGGGCCGTTGCGAAAGTAACTGCGATCCGAGGCAACGCGGCCGCCTACCGCCTGCTCGACGATGAAACCGCACGGCACGGCCAGCTCCTGTGCACGCATTGCGGACGCGTGCTGCCGCTCGGCTGCAGCATGCTCCAGCCGTTCGCCGAACACGTGCGCGACCACCACGGGTTCACCATCGACCAAACGCGCACCGTGATCTACGGCGTCTGTGAGGAATGCCAGCGCGCTGAGGAGATGCCGCAAGGCGACGCCTGACGGCAGCGGTCGCGGGCGTGGGCGCCGTGCCAACCCTGCAGCCTGGGATTCGCACGCCGTCCGTCCGGGGCAAGCTGGGTTCGGGATACGTCCGTTTGGGGCATCCTGGGTTCGCACTCCGTCCCTCTGCAGCAAGCCGGGTTCGCGTTGCACCCATTTAGAGCAAGCTGGGTTCGCGTTGCGCCCATCCGCAGCATCCCGGGTTCGCGTTCCGTACGTTTGCAGCATCCCGGTTCGGGTTGCGCCCGTCCGCAGCGATCCGGGGGGCGCCCTCATCCGTCCGCAGCGATTCGGGTGCGTTTTCCATCCGTCCAAGGCAACCCGGGTTCGGCTTCCGTCCATCCATGCTGGAAAAAACAATGTGGGTTCGTGTTTTATCCATCTGGAGGCTAAAAACGGCCCCAGACGGACGGAACACGAACCCGACTTCTGCAAATGGACGGAAGCCGAACCCGCATTGCCTGCATGCAGCTCCGTTGCCCGTAGGCAACCCACGTTTTATGCAGGCAGCCCACGTTGTATGCATATAAAAATCACTGATAACAAAAGGTCGAACTATGCCCCAAAGAGCACAGTTCGACCAATTCTCTTATGGTGGAGGCGCGGAGAATCGAACTCCGGTCCACGACAGCTCCCTGATCGGCATCTCCAGGCTCAGTTGCTGGTTTAGCTTCGGCCGCCTTGCGCGCAGCAACACGCTCGCAGCAGCCTAACCGGTTCAGTCTTAGCCCAAGCCATACCGATTACGTGCTTAGGCGCATTCCCCTACCATGACGTCGCCCTCGAGTCGGGGAAACCCCGAGATTGACGCGCCGCTAGTTAATTAAGCAGCGAGAGCCAGCTGAGGCTCAAAAGAAGAATTCTTGTCAATTCAATTTGACGGTACCCCTGTTTAACGTGGCGAGGAGACCACGGCCTGCTTCCTCTCTCAGAACTATCGCGTCGAAACCAGTCGCCCCCGAAGGACGGCCGAGCCAAGGCGCTCAACGGCGCCGCAGCGTTCGACCTGTCAAGGTACGGTCCGCGCGCAACCCGCGCAGCGAACGTAGACGAATAGCTTACCACGTCCCATTTTTCGAAGAAAGCCCTGCCTGGCCGCAGGTCGACATAGCGCCACCGCCAGTCTCCCTGCCCGAACGGACGGTCAACGCCCTCGCGGCGCACGCCCACCCGCATGTCGGCGATATTCCGGGTTCGGGTCCCGTCCATACGGGGCCGAAAAACAGCCCCAGACGGATGAAATCCGAACCCGGAATCTCTGAATGCCCGAGCGTCGTACGCGTCGGGACTCGAACCGAACGGGCGCAGGGCCTGCGCCGCTACGCGCATCGGAGCTCAAGCGGGACAGATGCGGGGCCCACCGCTACGCGTATCGGGGTTCAAGCGGGAGGAACGCGGGGCCCGCGCCTCTACACGCATCGAAATCCGAACAGGGCGAGCGCGATATCCGAGTCTTTACATGCGTCAATGCACCCCCAGCGACCGCACTGCCCCTACCCGCACGCACCGACGAGACGTGCAGGTATCGTGGCAAACGCGCTGGCAGCACACAACATCGAGCCCGAGCATGCAATAGAAACATGGATAATTCGCGCCATCGGGGTACAAAACAACCTTATTGTTAAGCGCCCTGGTAGCCAATACGACAGGCGGGTAGGCTTATAACAAGCGCACATCGAAGGCGCTTGGCGAATGACGGGGCATATGCCCCGTTTTTGTAGACAGTATGCATCACGTGGAAGGTGGACGAGCATGGATACAGGCATGATTCTCACGATGGGCGCAGCCGCCGGCGATACCGCGGCGGCATTGTTCGGAAGCATCACGGTCATAGGCGGCGTCGTTGCCGCAGCAGGGCTCGCCGCGGCAACGTATCTCGATCACCGCGCACGATAGCGACCGCGTCACCGCAAGCGCAGCGCGGGACGGGCGCAGGCCGCGATTCGTCGACGGCCTGCGCCCGTTTTCTATTGAGCACTCGTTCTCCATCAGCTCCATCAAGATTCCCTGCCCCGCCGCCGGTCACCCCCTGACCGCGCCGAGCATCCCCCTGCGCCGGGCATCTCCTGCACTGGGCGCCCCCTCACAAGGCAGCCCTCAGCGGCATCGCACCCCCGCCGAAGAAACTAAAAACCAAAACATACCGCAGGTCAGAGGTAACATTTTCCAATAGCAAATGATAAAGAGACGCCCTGTTCTTCTTTATTCCAATCCACTATATGGGTTGTATTCCTTGACAAATGTCAACCTATGTGACGAATGAGCTTTATTTAAATCATGTTCGATGACCCCCTCTTTCGTTGCGCCCTCCAGAAAACCTCACTTGTAAAAATCAGGAAGGGGGGGGGCAGGAGTGAATTCGATTTCAGTATTTTTTTGCATATTCAGATGAAAATCAAGACAGGACGGTCCATATGAGACGTCTTCGCAACCCCGCCGCGGGCAAGCACCCGATACTAATTTTGCTATGTAAATAGTGACATAAGGAGGATCACTATGCTTTCGGCAACCTTTGGCCGCACGTCCGGCCACACGAGCTTCCGCAATCGCATTGCGGGCATCGCGGGGGCCTGCGCTCTGGCCGCTACGATGGCGCTCAACGCGTTTGCGCCGGTCGCCGCCTACGCAGACACGAACGCGGCAACCACACCCGAGAACATCTCGGTCACCAAGGAGGTCACCTCCCAGGACGGTGGCGCCACGCCCGCCGGCACGTTCGATTTCACCGTGACCCCGTACAGCACCGACGGCGACACGAACACGTTGCCGCCCGCGCTGCAGAACTTCCAGATCACCGTACCCTCGAGCTCGAACGGCCTGGCTGTCGGTCACGTCACAGGCGACGCCTTCCTGCCCGTCGACCCCAACGCCACGTTCCCGCACGCCGGCATCTACCGCTACATCGTGCGCGAGACCAAGGGCAACATCCCCGGCCTCACCTACAGCACCGCGGGCTACACCGTCGACGTGGCCATCGCCAACGACCCCGACAACGCCGGCAAGCTGAAGTACGGCATCATCCTGGTCTACAAGCAGGAGACGCCCGGCACCCCCGGCGATGCCGACAAGAAGATCGACCCGACGCCCGGTTCCTCCGATGAAACCCACACCAAGGTCGACCCCAAGGCCAGCCAGTTCATCTTCACCAACTCGGTCGACAACCACGAGGACAACAAGCTGAAGGTCTCCAAGTCCGTCACCGGCGCGTACGCCAACACCGACCAGGCCTTCCAGTTCAAGATCGCGCTCACCCTGCCGCAGGGCTATGACGTCGACATCATCAAGGCCACCCTCGTCGGCGGCAACGGCGGCACCATCGAGTTCAAGAAGGCCGAGCAGTTCACCGCCACAGTCGAGATGAAGAACGGCTACATCCTCTCCTTCCCCGGCAGCCTGCCCACCGGCACCACCGTCACCGTCACCGAGGCCCAGACCGAGATCGGCAAGACCGGTCGCAACTGGAAGGCCTCCGCGATGTTCAACAACGCAGCCGTGAACGACACCGACGACACCGACGGCTTCTCCGGCTCCGGTGCGGTCGACTACGCCCCCGGCAAGGACAACAGCTTCGTCGTCACCAACAACGACGACAGCACCACCCCCACCGGTATCCTGATCAACAACGCGCCCGCGATCCTCATGATCGCGATCGCCGCAGGCGGCCTGGGCTTCTACGTCTACTCCCGCAAGCGCGCCCTTCAGGTCCGCTAACAGGCAACCCTTCCAGGATCTTCCCATGAGTCGCTATGTGCGCTGCGCCATTCGCCTGGCGAGCACCGGTATCGATACCGCCCTGCTCATCTGCCTTATCGGCATGGCGTTTTTCGGCATCTACTCCCTGTGGGACACCAGCGCGGTCTACGCGCAGGCAGACGCCGCCAACTATCGCGTCTACCGTCCCGACGGAGCCGAGCGCACGCCCTCATGGGAAGATCTTTTGACCATCAACCCCGACACCGCGGGCTGGCTGCAAATCTTCGGCACGAACATCGACTATCCGCTGGTGCAGACGGACAACAACGAGAAGTACCTGAGCACGAACCCGGTGGGCGAGTACTCCTTGAGCGGCTCGCTGTTCCTCGACTGGCGCTGCGCCCGCGATTTCAGCGACGCCGTGACCTTGATCTACGGCCACCACATGGACAAGGACGCGATGTTCGGCGGCCTGGACCACTTCACCGATGAGGCGTATTTCGAGAAGCACCGCTACGGCGACGTATTCTTCAACGATGCGCACCACGGCCTCGAGATCTTGGGTGTTGTGCGCGTCCCCGATGCGTACAACACCCCTTTCTACACCATGCCGGTAGCCGCCGGCACCCAAGAACCCTATGTGGCCCAGCTCAAGCAAGCGGCCGAGCGCTGGCGCGATACGCCGCTTTCGGCGAGCGACCGCTTGCTTGTGCTGAGCACCTGCTCAACCGATTCCACCAACGGTCGCCTGCTGGTGGTTGGACGAATCAGCGACGAGACGTACGAGAACACCTTCGGCGAAGAGCGCTACGAGGGGACCGGTCTGGAGAACACCGCCACAGACCTACTCGCATGGCTTCAGGACCGCTGGTGGTGGCTACTGATCGCCGTGTCCGCCGCCGGCGCAATCGCGTGGGGATACCGGCGGCGGCATGCACGCAGAAGCGCACGCCGCACTCCGCGCGGCAACGCGACGAACGCCACATGCCGGCAGGACGAGATTGACCTCGACGGCACGCACGACGAACTGGGAGGAACGAGACGATGACCATGACCTTGCACACGAACAAGCGGGGAGCCGCTCGGACGCGGCGCGTGCTGCTCGGCTCCTCGCTCGTACTTGCCGGCACCCTCATGGGAACCGCCCCCGCACTCGCCTTCCCCGCCGCCCCGCGCGCGGGCGTCGGCATCCACGCCGACGCCCGCGCCTGCACGCTCACCGCCGGAGCCGGTCCTGCCGTCACCGTCGCGGCAAACGGGCTTGAAACCGCACATCCCGAGACAACACGCACGGCGACCCTTGAGGTTTGGCAGCGCGCCTCCACGTCGCTTGCCGAGCGTCAGGCGATTGTCTCCTACGAGCTCGTTGCCGAGAGGGCAGACGCCCCCATGCCCGCAGGTGCCGCGGGTAGCACCTGGACGTGGCAGATGCGCGGCAACGACAGCGCTGCGATCGTACTTCCCTGCTCCGGCGCGAAGGCGGGCACCTACCGCTACTCGCTGCGCCAGGTATCCGGAAACCAGGGCGGCCTTGTCTATGACGGCCGAACCTTTGCCCTGGAACTCTACCTATCCGGCTCCGGTGCCGATCCCGTCTGCATCGTCCGCGACGCCTCAGGCAGCAAGACCTCAGACATCGGTTGGACGGTGAGCGAGGAGCCGAGCGCCCCGCAGGACAGCGACACCCGCAGCCCCCTCGAGAAGATTTGGGGCCTGTTGCCGAAAACAGGCGACACATCGGCCCTCCTGCTGCTGCTCATGGCCCTCGCCTGCCCGCCCATCGCCCTCGGCGCGCTCATCGCGAAGCGCCGTCGGCAACCCGCCACCGATTCGATGTCAACCAGCCAGGAGGCGTAGTCGCCATGCGCATCACCCGTGCTTCCCATACCCGCCGCAGCCGCGCCGGCCGTCTCGGCGCGATCGCCGCGCTGATCGGCCTGCTCGCCTTCAATCCTCTGCTCTCCACTGCAGCCCTCGCCCAGCCTGAACCCCAGGTGACCATTGCCGCTGCAACATCCATAGACCCCAACGCCCACGCCGCCGATGCTGCATCTGGGACCGAAGGCGGCGGAGGCACCGCAGCCGCAGACGGCGACACCCGTACCGAGGGTAGCTCGACCGGATCGACATCCAGCCCGGTGCCCGAAGGCGCCGCCTCCGACGGCGACGCGAGCGCATCGGACATCGACGGGGCCTCAGACGAGGCGGCCGAAAACGAGCTCGACGACGCCATCCCCGCCCGCGCACCGGCGCCGCAGGAATTGCGCGCCGGCGATGTCGCTTCGATCGACGGGGTGGGCTACGCCACCCTTGTTGATGCCATGGGCGCCGCCGTCGCCCGCATGCAGCAGGGTCGGGATTGCACGATCGCCATCCACCAGAGCACCACGTTCGCCCCATATGGCTACACGAGCCTGCCCGCCGTTCCCGCCGGCGGCCACCTCACCATCGAAGCGGCCGCCGGCACTTCCCCCACCATCACCCTTGAGTCGGGCAACGCTCCCTCTGGCAAAGCGCCCCTGTTCACCGTTCAGGGAGCCGGCGCCTCGCTAACCGTGCGTGGCCTCACCCTCGCGGGCACGAGCCGCTTCACCAAGGCCTGCTTCAACCGAGCCATCGATGCACGCGACGGCGCCACGGTGACCATCGAGAACACCACGATCACCGGCTTCGCCGCCCCCGCCGACAAGGGCTCCTCGCTGAGCACCGAAACCGTCGACGGCTCCGGTGCAGCCATACGCGCCGCCGCCGGCAGCCGCGTGGTCATGACAGGCACCTCTCGTATCGAGAACTGCGGTTTTGAGACCACCACCTCGGCTCACTTCAACCTCGGCGGTGCGGTGTATGTGGACGGCTCCACCTTCGAGATGCACGATAGCGCCGCCATCGACGCGTGCGTGGCCTTCGCCGCAGGAGCCGTCATGGTCACGAACAGGGGCGCGTTCACCATGGATGGCAATGCGTCCATCACCAACACGCGCAACTTCGGCACGGGCGTGGGTCAGGACGGAGGCGCCGCGCGCGGTGGCGCCGTCTATGTACGCGATGCCTCAGACTTCACCATGGACGGCCACGCGCGCATCGAGAACTGCTCCGCCAACGATGGCGTGGTAGCCGTCGGCCGCTGGAGCTACAACAAGAGCAACCCGGACGACAACAGCACCTTCACCATGCGCGGCAACGCCAAGGTATCCAATAACGAGGCGCGTAATTTCGGCATCGTCTCGATATGGGGCACCGCGCACGCCACGATAGGCGGCAACGCAACCCTGCAGGGCAACCGCATCGTCGGCGACAAGGAAACGAAGCTGGCAGCAACCATTTTCATGGACGCTGTGAACCACCCGAAGACGGGAGACGACGCCCATCCCACGCTCACCGTCACCGACAACGCCTGCATCTCGAACAACGTGATCGGTCGTGAAGACGGACGCCTCAACCTCGACATCACCAGCGCCTCCGCTATCGGCTCGCGCCGCTGTACGGGCACCATCACCATCAACGGCAACGCCCACATCGTGGACAACACCTCCTACTCCGGGCTGGGCACCGCCGCTGCCGTCACCGTCTACGAGGGCACCACGCTCAAGCTGGGCGGCAACGCTGTGGTGGCCAACAACAAGAACCCTAACTCCCCCTCGGGATGCGGCATCTTCCAGTGGACCAACCAGGACTACGGGCGCATCGAGCTCTCCGGCGCACCCACGGTCACGGGTAACACCGGCAAAAACGGGCGCGCAAATGACCTCCGCCTCACGCGCCGCGACTACGTGCACGTCACAGGCGATCTCACCGGCGGGTCCATCGGCGTGACGGCGAGCTTCATTCCTCTCGGTGTGCAGGTCGACTCCAAGATGGACAAGCTCGGCAACGTCTTCGGCTTCACCACAGCCGCCAGCGCTGCGGGCGTGAAGGGCCTAGAGCATATCTTCAACAACGACGATCCCTCCCTGCGCGGCGGCGCCGGCGTGGGCAGCCAGGTTATCTGGACGCGCGCGAACACCGACCCCGGCGACCCCGATGACCCCAACCCGCCACAGGACCCCTCGCTGCTGCGCATCGAGAAGCACGTCCGCGTCGATGGCAGCGGATCCGACACCATCGACCGCACACATGCCTTCGCCATGGACGCTGTGCTCGATGCGCCCTGGCGGAATGTGAAAGCTGTCGTCTACAACGCCGACGGCACGCCCGCCCTGGATAAAGACGGCAAACCGGTCGAGGTGATCATCTGCGCCTACGGTGGCGGAGACGTATGCCTGCCAGACGATGAGTACGGATGCGGCTCACAGACCCTCATCCAGTTCAAGCTTGCCGACGGGCAGTACCTGCTCGTATCCGGCATTGCCCAGAACACGGCGTTCCGCACACGCGAGACCGATCCACAGGTGAAAAACACGCCGAACGCGGTTCAAGACGCCCTGTTCACTCCGTCCGAAACGCTTGACGGTGCATCTTACACCTCGCAGGACGCACGCGACGCCACACTCGTCTCCGGAACCGTCACCGGCACGGAGGGCAACCCCACCACGGTTGCGTACACGAACACCGCGACCATCGTGCCCCCCACCGGCGTTGAGACCGGCTCCAACAGCAGCACGACCTGGCTCATTGGCATCGGCGCCATCGGGGCTGCGGGGCTCGCCGGCAGCCGCGCGCACGCTCGGCGACGGAGGTGCCGATGACGGCCCGGCATTTCAAGCAGGCGCAGGGGCCGTCTCGGCGCGCACGCGCGGGGCGGCATGAGGTGTCCCCTGCTGACGCGCAGGAGAGGCGCAATGGCTCGAACGCTGCCCCTACCTTGTCGCCCGCGCATGCGCCCACGCACACGGAAGCCACCGCTGGCGGCAAATCTTCCGCCCGCAAGCAGCCCTCTGTGCTGCGCGAACTCGCCGGCCTGCTCGTCAAGCTCGGCGTGATCGCCGCAGCGGTGTGGGCGATCTTCACCTTCGTCTTCGGCCTCGTGCGCGCGAGCGACCCTTCGATGTCCCCCAACATCAAAGACGGCGACCTGGTGCTCATCGACCGGCTCGACCACGACTACGTCGCCTCAGACATCGTGGCCTTCACCTATCGCGACCGGCTCACGTTCGCCCGCGTGGTGGCCACCGCCGGCGACGAGGTGGACATCCACGATGACGCCCTCTACGTGAACGGCTCCTACCAGCAGGAAACCTGGGCGCAGGGCGTGACCACGCGCTTCGAAGGCGGCGTCGACCTGCCGCTCACGGTGCCGGAAGGCTCGGTGTTCGTGCTGGGCGACAACCGCACGAACGCCTCGGATTCGCGCATCATCGGCACGCTGGATACCGCAGATGCCAACGGCACGGTCATCGGCATCTTCCGCCGCCGCAACCTCTAGATACGCACCCTTTCCAGTGAGGTGAACCGCGGCGAGGCCAGCGCCTCCCGCGGTGTTTCCGCATCCGAACGCCCGCACAGCACGATAAGGCGCATCTCCCCGCTCAACGGCGTTCGCCCTGCGCCCCACGTCGGGGCTGCAGGGCGAACGCCGCCTGTGTATCGAATCATCCTCAGCAGCCCACCGGGTCCGTCTTGCCGATCATGATGTTCAAGATCTCGACATCGGTGGGACCCATCCCGACGCGCCCCACGTAGCCCATGCTGGCGATGGTATCCTCTGCCGAATCGAGCACCAGCCCCTCGCCCGGCTTGAACCCGCGCCCGGCCATCGCCATGTCGTGGCCGAGGATCGCGGCGTCAACCGCGGCCGAAATCTTGGCGGCGCAGCTCGCCTTCGCACCGTCGCACACGATGCCGCCCACGTTGCCGAGCGTGTTCACCACCGTCGCTCCGATCTGCTCGCGCGTGCCGCCGCTCATCCAGGTGATGGCAGCACCGGCACCGGCCGCCGCGCACACCACGCCGCAGAAGGCCGACAACGCACCGATGTAGCTCTTCACGTGGATCGCCACCAAATCGGATAGCGCTTGGGCGCGCAGCAGGCGCTCGCCGGTGACGCCGAGCTCCTCAGCGTAGGTCAGCACCGGCAAGCAGCAGGTGATACCCTGGTTCCCCGAGCCGCACACGATCACCACCGGCAGGGAGCAGCCGCCCATGCGGGCATCGGAGCCGGCAGCGGCTCGGGCGCGGGCGCGGCATGCCACATCGTCACCGCGCGTGGCCATGAGCGTGCGACCCACCTCGGCGCCCCACACGCCGACAAGCCCCTCGCGGGAGATGGCGTCGTTCAACTCGATCTGGCGCTGCAGGATATCACGGGCAGCACCGATGTCGCCGGATTCGGCAAAATCGACGATGGCCTCCAGCGAAAGCCCCTCGACGCGCTCGACCGCGCTCCCCTGCTCGGGCTTCACCGACGGCGCGCCCGCATGCGCACAGGACCCCGAACAGCCCTGACCCGCCTTCGCGCCCGCGGAGGCCGCCGGACACGCGCGGTCGCACGCCACGCCGTCGAGCGTGCAGCGCACCACGTTGGTGTGGTGCTCCGAGATGGCCACCTCAGCCGTATGGCCGGCCGAGGTGGCGCGCACCTCGATATACAGGTTGGGGACGCCCTCGATCAGAGAGACGGCGCAATAGCCCGCCGCATCGAGCAGCTCATGCGTGCGCGCGAGCTCGTCGGGCGTGATGTCGGCAAGCACCTCGAGCGCCCCGGTGGGGTTGCCGCCCACCGCGCCCAGCACCGCCGCAGCCTCCACACCGCGCATGCCGCCCGAGTTGGGCACGGTGACGCTTTTGACGTTCTTGATGATATTGCCCGAGCAGCCGACCTCGATCGAGGTGGGCTCGCAGCCCAGCACCGCGCGGGCGAGCGCCGCCGCATAGGCGACCGCGATGGGCTCGGTGCACCCCAGCGCGCACATCAGCTCGCGCCCCAGCAGCTCACAGAATGCCCGGTCGCGCGTTGCCGCCATCTCGCCTGTCTCCACCCGATCCATCGCGTTCCCTTCGCTCGTAGGCGCCGCGTTCGCACGCCACCTGCTGCCGAACGCCGCGGCCGCCATCCAGCGGCCTATCGCCCCAGTCGGGTGTACAAGACCTGGACAGGCAGCGGCGCCGATGCGCCCGCATCAATCCGATAGCCGGTATTGTACGATGCGGGACCGCGATGCGCCAAGGACCTCGACGCCCAACGGCGCCCGCGCACACAGCCGCGCATGCATGCGCATGCAAAAGCCGGCCCACCGCACAGCGGCAGACCGGCCCGCATCACAAATGAGACTGCCGTTCAGAACGGCCAGACCCCTTAGCCGAAGAAGCGCTCGATCTCGGCGGCAGCGGTGTCGGGACCGTCGGACCCGTGGATCACGTTGGCGTTGACATCCGTGGCGAAGTCCCCGCGAATAGTGCCCGGCGCAGCCTCCTGCGGGTCGGTAGCGCCCATGAGGGTACGCATCTTCCCGATGGCACCCAAGCCCGACACGACCATCTTCACCACCGGACCGCTCGTCATAAACGCCACGATGTTGGGGAAAAACGGCTTGTCGGCCAGATGCGCGTAGTGCACCTTGACGATATCCTCCGTGAGCGTTTCCATGTCCATGCGCTCGATAACCAGGCCGCTGCGCTCGATTCGGGTGATGATCTCACCGATCTTGCGGTCGCGCACGGCATCCGGCTTGATCATGATGTAGGTCTTCTCGAAAGTAGCCATAGCGTCCCCTTCCAGTGGGAATCCTGCCGGCCGGCTCACGAAGGCCGGCCGCATGTGCTTGGCCCCATCATACCCGATGCGAAAACCCCTCACCCCACCACTTCGGTCAGCGGTTCTATGAAGCGCTTCACTGGTCGTAATTCCTCTTTTTGCACACGAATCGGGTCATCGCAAGCAAGAATGAAGCGTTTCATTACTGTGAATTTTCGTCCCACGCACGCAAAAGCGGCGAGCGCTTCGCGCGTAAGCACGTCGCACCCGCCGCCTCATCAGGCACCCGGATCGACCCCGATTGTCCGTACAGGCCTACCGCCCCATCGGAACCACTGGCGCCAGGCCCTCAAGCACCGCCTCGTCTGCGGTCAGCGCACCGCGCACCACCTTCAACTGCACCGCCACCGCAGCAGGCGCCGTACCGCCCTCGCTCGTGCGCGCCGCCACGATTGCATCGATATCGAGTTCGCGCACGATATCGGCCTCGAACAGCTCGCTGGCCTCCTGGAACACCTCGAGCGGCAGGTCGTCCAGCTGGCAGCCGCGCTTCTCGCACACCAACACCAAATGACCCACCACCGCATGCGCCTCGCGGAACGCCATGCCGCGCTTGACCAGGTAGTCGGCCACGTCGGTGGCAGCCAGGTGACCCACGGCGCAGGCGGCGCGCATCGTGCGCTCGTTCACCTGCATGGTCTGCACCATGCCGGCCATCACCCCCAGGCACTGGACGAGCGTATGCGCCGTGTCGAGTGCGCCCGCCTTGTCCTCCTGCAGGTCCTTGTTATAGGCAAGCGGCAGCCCCTTGCACGTCACCAGCAGCTGCATCAGATTGCCGTACACCCGGCCGGTTTTCCCGCGAATCAACTCGGCGAAGTCGGGGTTCTTCTTCTGCGGCATGATCGAAGAGCCCGTGGAGAACGCATCGGACAGCGTGATGAACCCGAACTCGGAGCTGCTCCACAGCACGATCTCCTCCGCCAGACGCGACAGGTGCATGGCGCACACGCTGCCGGCATACTGCAGATCGAGCAGGAAGTCGCGGTCGGACACCGCATCGAGCGAGTTGGGGATCACGCCGGCGAACCCCATCGCGCGGGCCGTGGCCTGCCGGTCGATCGGATAGCTCGTACCCGCAAGCGCCGCCGCTCCCAGCGGCGAGGCGTCGGCCGCCTCGAACGCTGCCACCAAGCGCTTGAAATCACGGGTGAACATCCAGAAGTAGGCGAGCAGGTGGTGCGAGAAGAGCACCGGCTGCGCATGCTGCAGATGCGTATAGCCCGGCAGCACCGCCCGCTCATGGGCGCAGGCAACCTCCAGCAGCACGGAGCGCAGATGCAGGTTCGCCTCCATGAGCTCGCGCACGAGCGCCTTGGCGGCCAGGCGCGTATCGGTCGCCACCTGGTCGTTGCGCGAACGCCCGGTGTGCAGGCGCTTGCCCGCCTCGCCGATGCGCCGCGTCAGCTCGCTCTCGATCGCCATATGGATATCCTCATCGGCGATATCGAACGAAAACGCCCCCGCGTCGATATCCGCCTCGATGGCGCGCAGTCCCGTGCAAATCGCCTCGGCATCATCCTGGCTGATAATCCCCTGCTGGGCCAGCATCGCTGCATGCGCGCACGACCCCGCGATGTCCTGCTTGTACAGGTGCTTGTCAACCGGCAACGACGCGCCGAACTCCTGCGTCGAGGCGGCCACGCCGGCCTCGAACCGTCCTCCCCACAACGCCATGTCTTATGCCAGCCCTTCCTGCGCGCTCTTCTGGGCGGAAGCGGCCCGCTTGGCGGCCCAGGTCTTGATGGACAGGCCCTGGATCTCGATGAAGCCGGGGGCGGAGTCCTGATTGAAGGTCTGGTCCTCGTTGTAGGTCGCCAGGCCGTAGTCGTACAGGGAGTGCGGGCTCTTGCGCCCCACCACGGTGCAGCAGCCCTTGAAGAACTTAAGGCGCACCTCGCCGCTCACGTAGGTCTGCATGAAGGCGAACATGGTGTCCAGCGACCGCTTCCACGGGGAGTACCACTTGCCCTCGTAGACGGCATCGGCCCACATCTGCTCGAGCGACAGCTTGTGGTGCAGCACCTCGCGCTCCAAGGTGAGGTCCTCGAGCGCCTTGTGCGCCTGGATAAGCGCCAGGCCGGCGGGCACCTCGTAGCACTCGCGGCTCTTCAGACCCACATAGCGGTTCTCCACCATGTCGATGCGACCGAAGCCGTTGGCGCCCGCAATCGCGTTGAGCTTGCCGATGAGCTCCACCATGCCCATGGCCTGGCCATCGAGCGAGCAGGGCACGCCCGCCTCGAACCCAACCTCAACATAGGTGGGGACATCGGGGGCGTCTGCCGGCTCGACGGTCATCTTCCAGGTGCCGGCCGGCGCTTCCGCCCACGGATCCTCCAGCTCACCGCACTCGATGGCGCGCCCCCACAGGTTGTCGTCAACCGAGTACAGCGAATCGTCGGCAGACGTGGTGAGCTCGATGCCGTGCGCCTTCGCATAGGCGATCTCGCTCGGCCGCTGGCCCAAATCCCACTCGCGCACCGGCGCGATTACCGTGATCGAAGGGTCGAGCGCCATGATGGCGTTTTCGAAGCGCACCTGGTCGTTACCCTTGCCGGTGCAGCCGTGGGCGATATAGGAGCAGCCGTACTTGTGCGCTGCGTTCACCAGGTGTTTCGACAGCAGCGGCCGCGACAGCGCGGAAAGCAGCGGGTACTTGTTCTCATACATGGCGTTCGCGGCGATCGCGGGCGCCACGAAGTCCCGCACGTACTCTTCGCGCATATCGGCGCACTCCACCGCCACACAGCCCAGCGCCTGGGCCTTGGCGACCTTCTTCTCCAGACCGTCGTGCTCCTGACCCACGTTGCCCAGCACGGCCACGACATCGAGGCCCTTCTCCTCCTGCAGCCACTTGATGCACACCGAGGTGTCGAGGCCACCGGAATATGCGAGTACGACTTTTTCCTTGCTCATGGGTTCGTCCTTTCAGGCGCGGGTGAACGGGCGAGCCCAACTGATGGGTAGCGCTTGCAGCTTCAATGCAGGCATGCCGCTTCGCGAACACGGCAAACACGCAGGGTATTGGTTTGGTCATCAAAAACCCGACGCGCATACACTCAGTTGGACTCTGTCGGGGGCACGAAGTGCCTCCATACGGGCAGAGACAACGAGTTATCGTCGTCGGGAGATTGCGCGCTGGCGTCGGAGGGCAGCATCGGCAGCATTCTGGCATACGAGAACGGCTTGAGCCGCACCCTCATATGTAGCCAGCATCTGCGCCACGTTCCTTCTCCTCAACCTTGCAGCTGTCGCAATCTAAAAACCCGTGAACGGTATGTATCGCTCGGTAAACGGTATGGCTTCACATCCGATTCACGTTGCACGCTATACTACCCTAAAGCGCATGCTGTGCAAGCGAGAATTTCAACATTTCCATCGTGTTACAACACGCAGCCGGCACGACGGCACCCCACCGCGCCCAAATGAACACGCACTCAAACCAACGCATCCACGCACCCACCTGCGCGGCAGATGCCGATAAGGCCGATGCCGCCCGCTCCATAGCGGGCATATGCAGCACACAGCGCCGACGCGTCCCTGCTTCTGCAGAACGGCGCGCCATGGCACACCCGCGCGAGAGCGAGACGCCGCCTATGCAAGGATGGAACCATCCCCACATCGGCCGACGCGCCCCCTACTTCCCGAAGCGGGTGCCCGTGCGCTTCCTGCCGCCTCCGAATGCCGAACCCTTGCGCGCGCCGGCGCGCAGCGCAGCGATGACATCGTCCTCGGATGTGCCCTCCAGCGTTGCCTTGAGATGGACCAGCACGTCGCGGAGTCGCGCTGCCTCCTCGAAGTCCATCGCCTCCGAAGCGGCGCGCATATCGTCCTCCATGGTCGCCACCATGCGCTGCAGCTCGTCGTGGGGCAGCTCCGAGAGTTCCTCGGCCAGCTTCGCCCCCGCCGTTACGCCGTCATCCGATGCACCTTGAGCCGGCGAGAAGAAGACGCCGTCCTCGCGCTCCTTGGACCCCACGTTCTCCTGCGCCTCGGCGATGAAACTCGAGATGTCGTTGATGGCCTTACGCACCGTCTGCGGCTCGATGCCGTGGTCCTCGTTGAACTTCATCTGGATGGCACGACGACGGCCCGTCTCCTCGATCGCCTCGCGCATGGAATCGGTCACCGTGTCGGCGTACATGATGACCTCTCCCTGCGCGTTGCGCGCCGCGCGCCCGATCGTCTGGATCAGCGAACGGCGGTTGCGCAGGAAGCCCTCTTTGTCGGCATCCAGGATGGCCACGAGCGACACCTCAGGCAGATCGAGTCCCTCGCGCAGCAGGTTGATGCCCACGAGGACGTCGATCTTGCCGCGCCGCAGGTCGCGCAGGATCTCCACGCGGTCCATCGTGGCGGTATCGGAGTGCATGTAGTTCACACGCATGCCGGCATCCAGCAGGTGATCGGTCAGATCCTCCGCCATGCGTTTGGTGAGCGTCGTCACCAGCACGCGCTCATGGCGCGCCACGCGCTCGCGGATCTCGTCCTGCAGATCGTCGATCTGTCCATGGACCGGACGCACGTCGATCTTGGGGTCGAGCAGACCCGTGGGGCGGATGATCTGCTCCACGTCGTTTTGGCTCACGCGCAGCTCATAGTCGCCCGGCGTGGCGCTCACGTAGATGAACTGCGGGATACGGGCCTCGAACTCATCGAAGCGCAGCGGGCGGTTGTCGAGCGCACTCGGCAGGCGGAACCCGTGCTCCACCAGCGTCACCTTGCGCGAGCGGTCCCCTTCATGCATGCCGCGGATCTGCGGCACCGTCACATGGCTCTCATCGATGATGCACAGCATGTCCTTGGGGAAGTAGTCGATCAGTGTGAACGGAGGCTCACCGGGCTTGCGGCCATCCAGATGGCGCGAGTAGTTCTCAATTCCCGTGCAGAAGCCCATGGTCTCGAGCATCTCCAGGTCGTAGTCGGTGCGCTGCTGCAGACGTTGGGCTTCCAGCAGCTTGTCTTCGGCCTTGAGCTCAGCTACCCGCTTCTCGCACTCCTCCTCGATGGACTTCAACGCGGCGGTCACCTTGGGTTTCTCCGTCACGTAATGCGATGCCGGCCACACCGGAATCGCGTCGTACTCACGCGTGATCTCACCGGTCACCTCATCGATCTCGGCAATAAGCTCAACCTCATCGCCGAAGAACTCGAATCTGAGCGGGTGCTCGGCATAGGGCGGGAACACGTCCACCACGTCGCCGCGCACGCGGAACGTCCCCCGCGCTAGGTCGTAATCATTGCGATCGTATTGGATGTCGATGAGCGCATGGATGAAATCGTCGCGCTCCAGCGGGACCTTCTTGTCCACATTGGGAGCCAGGCCCGCGTAATCCTCCGGCGAGCCGATGCCGTAGATGCAGCTCACGCTCGCCACCACGATCACATCGCGTCGCGACAGCAGCGAAGCGGTCGCCTGATGGCGCAGCATCTCGACCTCCTCGTTGATGGAGGAGTCCTTCTCGATATAGGTATCCGACTGTGGCACGTAGGCCTCGGGCTGATAGTAATCGTAGTAGGAGACGAAGTAGACGACCGCGTTGTTGGGGAAGAACTCCTTGAGCTCGCTGGCGAGCTGCGCGGCGAGTGTCTTGTTGGGTGCCATGACCAGCGTGGGCTTTCCGAGCGCCTCGATGGTTTTGGCCATGGTGAACGTCTTGCCCGATCCCGTTACGCCCAGCAGCACCTGGTAGCGATCACCGTCCTCAACGCCTGCGACAAGCGACGCGATCGCCTCGGGCTGATCGCCCGACGGCTCGAAGGGTGACACCACCTTGAAGGCGGCATCCTGGCCGGCCACGCCGAAACGCTTGAGCTCCCCGCCAACGCGCTGGACTTCGAAGTCGGCCATACTTACGTTCCCTCCCCTATTGGAATGCGCTCGGATACAGCTCCCGATACCGCCCGAGCGCCATATTCACACGCACCAGATACGCCTGCGTTTCGGGAAACGTGATCGCGCTGTGCAGCGGTGAGTCGGCACTCGTCCAGTCGTCAACGTTACCCATGCCCGCATTATAGGCCGCAATCGCCTTGTCCGTGGCACCGTTGAAGTAATCAAGCAGATAGGCCAGGTATGCGCAACCGAATTCAATATTGGTGGCAGGGTCGAGCAAATCGTCTGCCGAATAGGCCGAGGCGTCCACCAGCCCCTTGTCCGCCATGTCCTGTGCCGTCTCGGGCATGAGCTGCATGAGGCCCTGGGCACCCTTGTGCGAGGAAGCCTCGGGATCCCAGTTCGACTCCGCTCGAATCACCACAGCAACCAGGCACGGATCTACCCCATGGGCAGCGCTCGATGCGGCGATCTCGGACTCATACTGAAGCGGATACATGCTGCGGAACAGCAACGCCGGCCCGAATGAGTAGATGAACGAGATGACGCCGAGCACCAGAACGAAAGCGAGCGGCAGCGTCCGATACCACGCCAGCAAGCGCGCCCGCCTACGCATGGGCGGCCGCCTCGTCTGCCATGTCGATGCCGCGCTCGGCAAGCCACTGGTCAAGCGCGTTCTGGAGCTCGCGCTCGGTCCCCGTGTTGTGAATGACCGTGCGGGCAAGGGCGCAGAGCTCATCTTCACTCGGCTGCACGTCGGCCCGTCGGTCAAAATCGGCAGCGTCCATTCCACGATCGAGGGCGCGCTGGCGGCGCAGCGAGCGAGGAGCGGAAACGGCAAGCACCTCATCAGCAAGACCGAACGCCTCCGTGCACGAGGCGGCGGCCGAAACCTCCACCACGGCAAGCTGCGCGGAAGGCGCAACGGTCGAGCAGCACTGAGGCGGCAAAATGCGCAGGGCGAGTTGCTCGAACAGCGGCGGATGGACAATGGCGTTCAGGCGGGCAATCGTCTCGGGCGTCGCAAAAGCGCGCTCGGCTAACACAGGCGTGCGCAGCGAACCATCGGCGGCGAGCACATCCCATCCGAACGCGTCGGCCACCTCCATCACCAAGGGGGATCCTGGGATGTAGAGATCTTTCGCCATGCGGTCCAGATCAAGATGAAGTGCCCCGCGGGCAGCCAAGTACCGGGCAGCGGAAGACTTTCCGCTTGCGATGTTGCCGATAAGAAAAACGGTGAACACGACATCCTCCACTGGCACATCGAAAGCAGGGCGGCGTACTTCCTCAAAATAGCACTAAAGGACCCCGCGGGACCCTCGTAAAGCGAAAGGGGGCCCCGCAGGGCCCCCTCGCCGCGCCCCCTGTCGGGGGAGCCGTCCACCGGT
>CABRHH010000017.1 GCA_902470695.1 uncultured Collinsella sp. | reverse complement strand
AGGTTCCTATCGAAAATCTCGGGCGCTACCCCTTGACTTCAAATAGCAGGTCTTTCGAAAGGGTGTTGACGGGTAGGGTTGTGGGGAGCTGGGCTAAAGGTGCGTTAGTTGCCGCCCATCCGCTCAAGAAGGTGATCGAGAGCCGCCTCCCCATCGAGCGTTGCGTAGTAGTCCTTTTTCATAAGGATGACCTTGACGGGCCAGTCGCCTACGATTTCATCGACCTCGTCGAGGATATACGCGAGATGAGGGCCAACCATAAGCGCATCGATTTCATCTATATAGGAGTCAATCTCCGACTCGCTGCGCGCTACAACGCCGATGTCGAGGCCGCGCGCTTTTGCGGCTTTGCGTATGTTTGCGGCCATGAACCCGGAGCTTGCTCCCGATCCACAGACGAGCAGGACATTGAGCTTTTTCATGGGTGCATCCCTTCGTTGTGAGGTCCGTCCTGTGCCCGTTGGGCTATGACTTTGGACCCCGGATCTTGCGACGTTTTCTATAAAACGCCTCGAAGGCATATTCGTCATACAGCGGTTTGCAGGGTGAGGCTGCAAGGCTTGATATGCTGTGGTCTGTGCGTACAGGTACCATGGTCGACAGGCTCAGTACGAGGGCAAGGAGGCGGCATTGACAGCTTTGTCGGACAAGGAGCGCGCTGCGCTGCGGTTGCTGCTCGAGGAGCCGTATCCTCTGACTGCCTTGGTCCTTGCGCGGAAACTTGGGGTGTCTGAGCGAAGCGTGCGCACGTATGTCCGTCGCATTAACGAGCATGGCGAAGAAAGCGGAAGCGGTGCTCCTGTCACCTCGACACGACGGGGTTATATCTGTGATCGCGTAGCTGCTCGTACGTTGCTCACCGACGCCAAGACGTCAGCTTCGCGTCTGGTTCCGCAGACGAGTGAGGAACGCATGCACTGGCTGGCCAATCGGGTCTTGCGCGCATCAGACCCGCTCGATTTGTATGATCTGTGCGAAGAGGTCTACGTATCGATTTCGACTATGAATGGCGAGCTCGCTCGGGTGCGACGTCAAATGGCTCGATTCGATCTGGCGCTGACGCTGGAGGACAGCCGGATCTCGGTTCATGGAACGGAGAAGAACAAGAGGCGCATGCTCTCCCAGATGCTCTATGACGAGACAAGCGTGAACTTTCTGGATATCGAGACGATTCAAAAGGCGTTTCCCGATATAGATGCAGCATACGTGCGCCAATGCGTGGTCGAGGTGCTGGACGAGAACCAGTTCTTTGCAAATGACTACTCACTGATCAACATGGTGCTTCACATCGCTATAGCACTCGACCGGATAAAGCATGCTGGATCCGTTGGAAGCGCCTCGGCGTCTGGAGAAGGAGGACTCCGTCCGCACGAGCGAGAGATGGCCGCGCAAATCGCATCGCTGCTTGAGTCCCATTTCGACCTCGTGTTTCCTATGGAAGAAGTCGACGAGCTGGCGCTTTTGCTTTCAAGCAGAGCGACGCTCGTGTGGCAGGGAGATGGCACCCGAGAGGAGGTGCTGCGTTATGCAGACGAGGCGGTGGTCCGGCTCGCGGACTCCATCATTGGCGACATCGAGGCGTACTATTATATCAGCCTGTCAGAACAGGAGTTTTTCCTGAGATTCGTGCTGCATGTCAAAAACCTGCTTGCGCGAGCTCGAAGGGATTCGTTTTCTCGAAATCCGTTGACCGATGAGATTCGCTCGTCTTGCCCATTGCTGTGGGATGCAGCGGTTGATGCGGCGGGTGTAATAAAGCGAGAGACCGGGTTCATTATCGATGATGATGAAATCGCATACATCGCATTTCACCTTGGTAGCGCATTGGAGACCCAAAGGCAACTGAGCCAGAAGGTGCGTGCGGTGTTGTATTGTCCTGCCTACTACAATATCGATCGCGGCTTAAGTGACTTTTTCGAACGTCATTTCAAGAACGATGTGCTGCTTGCAGAGGTTGCAACTACGGAGGAGCAATTAAAACGCTGTCGGGATGTTGAGCTGATTGTGACGACGAGCCCGATCGGTGCGATTTTGGAAGCGCCCGTCGTGCGCATAGGGATTGCCCCACGTGAACGAGATGTGGAACGCATTGCCGAGATTGTTGCCAACATACGGAGGCAGCGGAGGCGAGCGTCGTTCCGTGCGCATCTTGAAACCCTCGTGATGCCGGGGCTGTTTGTATCAAACGCCTCGGTGTCGTCAAGGGAGGAAGCGATTGCGCTGCTGGTGCAGTTGCTAGAAGATGAGGAGTTCGTCGATGAGGGGTATGCAGAAGAGATTTGGGCGCGAGAAAATTTGTCGTCAACGGCGTTTGGCAGGGTGGCTGTGCCGCACGCTTTGCGCCCACATGCAAGGAAAAGCTGCATTGCCGCTCTTGTTCCTGAACGTCCCGTTGCATGGGGTGAGGCAGAGGTTGACGTGATTCTCATGCTTTCGTTCAGTCTGCGTGAGCGCTCAATATTCAACGAGATATTTGATCCGCTTGTATCCATTTTGGTAGAGCCCGAGAACGTTGAGAGACTGATGAGGGCGAGAGATTACGCCTCGTTTGTCGATCTGTTGAGCGATATGGTGCCCTAGGCCTATGCGACGGCGATGTTTGGGCCGAGCCGCTTTTTGCCGGCGCGCCCTTGTGTATCGGCTTTGGCTGCCGATGTGGTCTTTGGTTTGCTGCTCGGATGCCGGCGGAGTTCTTGGGTTTGATTCCAGGTGGCCGGTGGATCGCGAATTCGGATTTCGGCCATCGGCGGAGTCCGGGGCCCGGATTTTAGCTGCCGGAAGGGTCTGTGGTTCGGCTTCCAGTCATCGGCGGGTCTGGGACCCGGTTCTCGTGCGCTGGCTGGATTTCGGGTTCGATTCCGGTCCGTCGGCGGAGTTCTGGGTTCGGGTTTAGCCGCCGATGGGGTCCTGGGCCCGGTTCTCGCGCGTCGGCGGGATCCCGGGAGCGGATTTCGGCCATCGGCGGGTCTGGGGCCCAGCTCTCGTGTGCTGGCGGAATCCCGGGTTCGGATTATGGTCGTCGGCGAATCCCGGGTTCGAGTTTCGGTCGTCCGGCCCATATCGGGTTCGGATTTCGGCCGTCGGAAAAACTTGGGTTCGGCGCCTGTCCATTCAGGGGCATAAAACGGCTCCAGATGGACGGGAGCCGAACCCAAGATCCGTCGATGGACAGGAAGCGAACCCGGGATCCGCCGATGGCCGAGAACCGAACCCAAGATCCGTCGACGGACAGAAAGCGAACCCGGGATCCGCCGACGGCCGAGAACCGAACCCGGGATTTCGCCGACGGCCGAGAGCCGAACCTGAGACGTGTCGATGGACAAGGGCCGAACCCTGATCTGTCGATGGACAAGAACCGAACCCCAAATCAGCCGACGGCCAAGAGCCGAATCCGGGATGGAGGTGCATGGCACCCAGGCTTCCGATGAGCGGAACGCAGGCACCCTCGATCAGACAAGGGTGTTCTAAAATAAAGGAAACATGTTTGAAATAATGTTGACTCCATTAAGATAAAGCGCAATACTGCCAGATGTAAGCATTCATCAGCGGGGACATGTCGGGTTCTCGCGCACCAAGGCAGAGGGTTATCAACATCATGCGCAACGTACGCCTACACATTATCAGCGTCATTATCTAGCGCGGGTGGCATGCGAAAAGGGCCGCCCGCAGCTTTGCGGACGGCTGATACGGGGCCGTCGAAATCTATCGACGGCCCCTTTTCTTATCTCGATAACCTGAACAGGAAGGAGCAGCAATGAACGGAGTGGTCTTGATGGTGGCGGCCGCCGCGATTCTGGCGGCAGGCTACCTGCTGTACGGCCGATGGCTCGCCAATACCTGGGGTGTCGACCGCGACGCCCTCACGCCGGCGCGGCGCATGGAGGACGGCAAGGATTTCTCGCCTGCCTCGGCATTCACGGCGTTTTCGCACCAGTTCAGCTCGATCTGCGGTGCCGGCCCGGTGACGGGAACCATCGTCGCCATGGCCTTCGGCTGGGTTCCGGTGGTGCTGTGGGTGCTTGTTGGCGGCATCTTCTTCGGCGCCGTGCACGATTTCGGCGCGCTGTACGCATCTATGAAGAACAACGGCAAATCGCTGGCGCAGCTGATCGAGAAGTATATCGGCCGCACTGGGCGCCGTCTGTTCCTGCTGTTCTGCTGGCTGTTCTGCCTGATCGTCATCGCGGCGTTCACCTCGATGGTGGCTGGCACGTTTGCGGCAACGCCCGCTGCTGCCGGCGGCTTCGATGTGGCGAAGTCCTATGCGGCGGGCTGCGCGGGCACCATCTCCATCCTGTTCACATTCGTGGCCATGGCATTCGGCTGGATGTGCCGCCGCTTCAACCTGACCGGTGCCAAGGAGTTCGCGGCCGGCGTGGTGCTCATGGTTGCCATGTTCGCCGTTGGCATGCAGTTCCCGGTTTACCTCGACCTCAACGGCTGGATCGCCGTGGTCATGGTGTACCTGGTGCTGGCGGGCGCTATGCCTATCCAGGTGCTTAAGCAGCCGCGCGACTATCTGACCTCCATCATGATGATCGTGATGATCGCCTGCGCTGTGCTGGGCATCGTGGTGCTTGGTGCACGCGGCGAGGCTACCATGACCGCCCCGGCGTTCACGGGTTTCACGAACGCCTCCGGCATGATGTTCCCGGTGCTGTTCGTGTCCGTTGCCTGCGGCGCGCTCTCCGGCTTCCACAGCCTGGTGTCGTCGGGCACCTCGTCCAAGCAGATCGAGCGTGAGACGGATGCCGTCAAGGTTGGCTATGGGGCGATGGTCGTCGAGTCGTTCGTGGGCATCCTTGCTATCATCGTGGCGGGCATCATGTTCTCGACCATGAATACAGCGGGCACGGGCGGTGCTGCTGCGGCGACGCCGTTTCAGATCTTCTCCGCTGGTATCGCTCGCGGTATGCAGGCGTTTGGTGTTGACGGCACCCTGGCCACGGTGTTCATGACCATGAACGTTTCGGCGCTGGCGCTGACCTCGCTTGACGCTGTGGCGCGTATCGGCCGCACGTCGTTCTCGGAGTTCTTTGCTTCCTCGAACGATGCACTTGAGGCGGGCAGCGCGCAGACGGGCGCTATGCGCGTGCTGGGCAACCCCTGGTTTGCCACGGTGGTGACGCTGCTCCCGGGTTTGGCGCTGACCTTCGGCGGGTATCTGGCGATCTGGCCGCTGTTTGGCGCGTCCAATCAGCTGCTCGGCGGTATGACGATGATCACGCTGGCGGTGTTCTGCCGCTGCACCGGACGTCGCGGCACCATGCTGTATGTTCCGGTGGCGTTCCTGCTGGCGTGCACGTTCACCTCGCTGGGGCTGAGCATCGCCGGGTGCGTGACGGCGCTTGCGGCGGGCGGTGCTGCGGCTGTGGCAACCTCCGGCTTGCAGCTGGTGTTTGCGGTGCTGCTGGTGGCGTTGGGGTTGATCGTTGCCGTGAACTGCCTGAAGGAGCTGGTGAAGAAGGAGCCGGGCTCCCTGCCCGACGAGGAGTCCGAGTGGTCCGAGATGGGCCGTCGAGCCTGTGCGGCGCGCACCGGTGAGGAGGCAGTCGCGTCTGCGGACATGGCAGCCGCCGAAGCCTAAAGCCTCCATGCAGTTTGGGGACGAAGCCTCCATGCAGTTTGGGGACGGGGTCGATTCGTACGTGGCCATTGCGCGGCGAAGGTGCGGGGCGGCCCCGTCTGCGGTTTTGGCGTGGTTGCGGTTTGGGGACGGGGTCGATTCGTATGTGTGCAGGCACGGTTTGGGGACGGGGTCAATTCGTATATACGCAGGTAAACGCCGCAAATACGAATCGACCCCGTCCCCAGACCGGTGCCCAGGCTGGTGTGCATGAGGATGCCCCCATTTCTTATTGTTCAAAAAATGGGGGCAGCTCACCTGGGGATAGGGCCTGCGGACATTTTCTTGTACGAAACGGCCCCGTCCCCAAATTGCAGGGTGTTGTTATAGGTCCATTTCGAGCAGGGCGCTTCCCAGCGTTTTGCCGTGCATGTCGAGGGCCAGCGAGCGCGTGACGCCGCCGCCCAAGGCATCGGTGAGCTCGAAGTTGAGTGCGCCGATGGAGGGGATCTCGTATCGCGTGACCGTGCCGCGGCAGATCTGCGCGAACCAGGCTGCCACGCGCGCGGCAGTCACGCGCTCTGCCAGCAGAGGGTAATCGCTTGAATCGTACGCGATGAGCGAGATAACCGAGATGTTTCCTTTATCTCCCGTGCGGGAATGTGCGATCTCTTTGAGTTTCATGGTTACGCCTCCAGGTAGTCAACGTGCACCGAGAAATCGGTGGCGGGAATCAAAATGCTGGCGATGGAGATGATGTTGCGCACGCTCGCTGTGGCGCCGCCTCCACCTGCGGGTCCGTTGGTGTAGAGCGCTTCGACCTCGCGGCCCACCTCGCGTGCTGCCGCCTCGGTCTTGACGCGCGCGGCCACGCGCAGCCGAACCTCGCAGGGCGCAGGGGCGGCAGACAGATGCGAGGAGAGCTCGGGTCCATAGAGTGCGTTGACGCCGATGTAGTCAAAGCGCATCTCCTCGGCTTCCAAGCCGATCATCTCGAAGCGATGCTCGAGCACGGTGCGTGCGAGCTGCGCCTTCTGCAGGGCGTTGGCTCCTCCGTAGCTCATCTGGCCTTCGCCGATGAAGCAATCGTGGTAGCCGACGCTCGTCTTGAAAAAGCCGTTGGGCGCGCTTCCCGATGCGCCGGTAATTCGAACGCGGTCGGCGCCGACCTGCTCGATGCGCACCTGCGAGAAATCGGCAATGACATCGGGCGTGAGGTAGCGTGCGGGGTTTTGAATCTCATAGAGCGTCTGCTCCTGGACAGTCGCTTCGCTTACGAGGCCGCCGGTTTCAGGCAGCTTGGTGACCACGCCGTTGCCGTCTTCGTCCACCTCGATGATGGGGAAGCCGAGATTCCACAGCTCCGGCACCTCCTTGTAGCCAGGGTCGGCGAAGTATCCGCCCGTCACCTGGCCGGCGCATTCCAGCAGGTGGCCGACCCATGTGCCGCGCCCGAGCCGCTCGTAGTCGTCCATGTGCCAGCCAAATTCTTGCACGAGCGGCCCCAGGGCGAGGGAGGGGTCGGCAACGCGACCCGTGATGACGATGTCGGCGTCGTGCTCAAGCGCCTCGACGATACCCGAGCAGCCGATGTAGCCGTTCGCGGAGATGATTTCGCCGTCGATCGCCGAAAGCGGGGCTCGCTGCTCGATAGTATCGAAGTCGAGGTAGCGCTCGAGCTCAGGTGTCTTGTCATCGCCGGTCACGCAGGCGATGCGCAGGCCCGTGATGCCCCGCTCCCGTGCAAGCATGCGGCAACGCTCGGCTGCCGCCGGAGGATTGGCGGCCCCCATGTTGGTGATGATGCGGGGCGCGCGTGCGTTGCGGGTGCGCAGGTCTGCGATGGCGTCCAGAATCCGCTCGAAACGGTAGTCGAACAGGTCGTTGTAACCAAGGTTGGGATTATCGCGCTTGCGCATCTGCGCGATCGCAACGGTTCGCTCGGCCAGGCATTCGAAGATAAGGTAGTCGAGCTCCCCGCGATACATGAGGTCGATGGCGGGCTCGATGCGGTCGCCGCCATATCCGGCTCCCGACCCGATTCGTACGGTACGCATACGCGGTCCTTTCAAACGATATGTGTGCGGAAACGCTTGCCATGCGTTAGTACAACGTTGTACTAATTGTTTTGAGTATAACGTTGTACTTAAGGCTGTCAAGGCTGTGTTAGCATGGGCGAGATGAAAGATTCAAGGTGAGCATGCCTGTGGGTCGGCGGGCGAGTACCCCTATGAGTCGGTTGGCGAGCGTGCCCATAGGCAGCAGGCAGGTGCTCCCATAAGACTGTGGACGAGCACGTTCGTGAGCCAGCAGGCAGGCGCGTCTGTGAGCCAGCGGCTGCGAACCGACGGGCGAGTATGCCCACGAACCGGCGACGGGCGTGCCTGTGGACCAACGGACAGGCGCGCCCGCGAACCAGCGGCCGGGGCAAGGAGCGAGGATGGCGACGATTAAAGAGGTGGCGGCGCGGGCGGGTGTGTCGCTCAGCACGGTGTCCATCGTGGCGAACGGGCGGGCGGCCGACCGGAAAATCTCCCCGGCTACGCAGGAGCGGGTGCTTGATGCGATGCGCGCGCTGGGGTATCGGCCGAATGCCGCCGCGCGGCGCCTGCGGGGAGCAGAGCCGCGCACGAGCATCGCGCTGTTTTGGGCCGACGACTTCCGTGAGGCCATGCTCGCCCGCTTCCTGCGGGGGCTGCATGAGGGCATCGCGGAGGGCGGCCTGGATGTGGACATCATGGTCGTGTCCTACCGCATGGGACAGCTGGCATCTGCGGGGCTGTTGCACAACGCGCCCGGTTTCGACGCGGCCATCGTGGCAAATGCGAACGACGATGACCTGGCATATGTGGGCGCATGCGAGCCGATGGTCCCGGTGGCGCTCTACAACCGCGAGGTCGCTGGATATCCGTCCGTTTCGGTAGACGACGCCGTGGTTGGTGAGATGGCTGCTCGCATGGTGCTGAGTCGGCGCGGGGCTGCGGGGTGCGCGAAGCGTGCCGTGTGCTTGTCGGCACCGCAGACGTTTGCGGGGGCAGCTGCGCGCGAGGAGGCATTCGCGGCGGCGCTGCGCGATGCGGGAGCGACGGTTACGTGCGCACATGTTGCGGGCAACGACGCCCAGCATGGGTACGAGGCGGTGCGGGCGCTGCCTGAACCGCTGCCCGACTGCCTGTTCGCCCCGAATGACCTGGTGGCAGCTGGGGTGCTGCACGCGCTTCACGAGCGCGGCGTGTTGGTGCCCGACGAGGTTGGGATGGTTTCCGTTGGCAGCATGCTGCCGGAGTACGCCGCGCATATGTGGCCCCCGCTGTCGTGCGTCGAGATTCCCATGGAGCGGATGGCGCGGACGTGCCTGCAGATGCTGATGGAGCGCGTGGCGAGGTCGGCGGACGCCCCGAGCAGTCCGGGCGCGCAGCAGCTGCGGCTGCAACCGGAGGCGGTGCTGCGCTCGTCGCTGTAGCGAGCTGCGAACGAGCGCCGCGTCACGGGCTCGTGGCGGGGGCGCAAGCTGCGATGGGCAGGAAGAACGGGTGGCGAGCTGTGCGCGACGTCACATCGCCAAGCCGCCGCAGGCTGCTGAAAGCCAGCGCTCGCGCATCTGTGCGGCAGCGGCGACGTTGCCCCGGCGGCTCCCGTTACAGCACCAGGCTTCCGATAGCCGAGATCGTTGGGACGGTGGCCAGCGAAAGCACGGTTGAAAGGCATACGATGCTGCTGGCACGCCCGGGATCTTGCTGCAGCTGCTGGCAGAACACCGTGGCGTTCGATCCAGCGGGAGCCGATGCGGCAATGAGCAAGGCGAGCTTGATTGCCTGGCTACCGGGGAGCAGCCACAGCAGGGCCAGCGAGGCTGCGGGTATCACGACGAGGCGGACGATCGAGACCGTCCAGAAGCGCGCGGTGGTGAACAGCGAGCGCCAATCGGCCTCGGCCAAGCTGACGCCGAGCACGATCATGGCGAAGGGCGTGTTGAGCGCGGCAATCGCATCCACCACGCCGCTGGTGATGGGGTTGGTGGGAATGCGCAGGCAAAAGAGTGCGATGCCGATAACCAGGGCGACAAGCATGGGGTTCGCCAGGACCGATCGGGCTGAAACCGGCTGGTCGCTTCGGGCGATGCGCCGTTTGCCGTAGGTCCATTGCAGGGCGTTGAGCTGGGCTATGAAGCATGCGATGAAAAAGACGGCCTCAGTTCCCAAGGCGCTTTGGACCAGCGGGATGCCGATGAACCCGGCGTTTGAGAACGCGGCACAGAACTCATCGACGCCGTTGGTGCGGAAGCAGGTGCGAGAAATGAGAATCGCCAGGCAGAGCAGGGCAAAGGAGAGCACGAACGTGATGCCGAGGGCCTGCAGGCGCTCCGGGGAGAGGCTGTCCCAAAACGACCGCACGATCACGACGGGCAGCACCACCTTGATGAGCATACCGCCCAGGTCCTGAGCGGTGCGTTTGGTGAGTATACCGAGCCGGTAGAGCGCCATGCCCAGACTCATGAGCACGAACATGATGCAGGTTTGAAGCAGGAGGGCTTGGGCTACGGGCATGGAAACTCCGGGTGTTGATCGAAGGCGGATGCGGCGGGGATATGGGATGGGCGCCGAGCAGCGACGCTGGGGTGTGGAGACGGTCGACTTGTCTGTATACGCGCCGCCCACCTGGCGTCGGGCTGCACTAGGCGGGCGGCAACAGGTTGGAGGCATGCCGATGCGCCGGGCCCGGATTCGACCGGCTACGGGCCCGGCTGCGGGCCCGGTTGCGGGCGGTTCTGCAGGATGCGGCGATGTCGTTACGCCACATCGGCGAGCTTGCGGTAGACCGAGACGAATTCGCGTGCGAGGATTCCGAATGCCTCGGCGCTCATCAGCTGGTCCTCGGCGTGGACGAGGATGAGCGCCAAGTCACTCTGCTCGCCGGCGGCCTCCTGCTGGATGAGGCCGAAGTGGGCATCGTGCCCGGCGGTGAAAATCTCCTGGCCCTCCTTGATGAGCGCCTCGGCGCCGTTGAAGTCGCCCGCTTCGGCGCGGTGGATGGCTTCGATGTAGTTTGAGCGGGCTGCTCCCACGGCGGCGATGATCTGGAAGCTTGCCTGTTCGATCTGGGGATTCATGGATGTGCTCCTTTGTAGGGTTGGCGATGTGCTTGGCTTGGGTGCTCGGGGCACCTATTTTGCGTGGATTTGGAAGTAGACGGCCTTGAACTCGGGCGTGGCCTTGAGCGCCTGCTTCACCACCGTGAGGGCTTGCGCGTCGTCGGTGGTCTCGTAGCATAGCTCCATGGGGCTCTCGCTCACGAGCGTGCAAGCGGGGTCCTCGATGGCGGCGACGTAGTCCTTGAGCTTGTCGTGGTACATCGTGCAGTTGATGGCGATCATGGGGGTCCTTTCGGTAGAAGTTTGCATGCCGTGCCCGCCTGTCCACTGGGCGGTGCCGGACACGGTGAATACACGGTGGAGGCGAAGGGCCTGCCGTGGGGTGACTGGTTGGGGCCGAAGCGCCTCGGCTGGGCTTGCGACGGCACGGTCGGTTCGATGAGCGCGTGCCCCGTCGCTTGCGCTACCGCGACGTCTTCTGGGCGATGGCGTTGGTGAGCAGGTCCACGAACACCATGAAGACGATTTGGCTCTCGAGGTACTGCGTGTAGTTCTGGTTCTGGTAATTCGGCAACCAGATGACCTGGTCGACCTTGTTGCGCAGCGGGTTTTTCGCGTTCATGGTCACCAGCACCACGTAAGGGCGACGGGCGGGGTTGAGTTCGCGGATGCTCTCGACGCACTCCTTGTATACTTTGCTGGTTGCCGAGAAGATCACGAGTGTGTCGCGCTCTCTGAGCATCTGCTCGGGCATCAGCTGATCGTAGGGGACGAAGCTGGTCGCCAGGCCGAACTTGACGAGGTTGAGGTTGAGCAGCTGCGCGGGCAGGGCGCTTTTGTGAAACCCGGTGCTCGCGACCATGCGCGAGCCGAGCAGCCGGTCGATGAGCTGCGGGATGTCCGCCTGTTCCATGGCACCGGGTACGAGGCGCAGCAGGCTGCAGTAGTAGTCGATGACGGTGCTGGGCGAATCGGTCATCGCGGCCGACTTGTGGTGCTGGTAGACCGCGATCTTGAAATCGGAGAACCCGTGGTACCCGAGTTTTTTGCAGAAGCGCGTAATCGCTGGCTGCGAGATGCCGAAATCTTCGGCGACCGAGGTGGCCGATCCGCGCAGCACGGCGTCGATATTGTTGACGATGGCGTCGTATACTTGGCGGTCGGTGCTGGTGTAGCTGCTCTGCTTGAGTTGCATCTGCTCGAATGGATTCATAAGCTCACTTCTTCCTGCAACGAATAGCTATTCAGCGCGTAGTGACTCAATACTACCAATGACCGACTCGATGAATGCGTCCGATTCGCCACGCGCCAAGCGCGAATTGAAGGTTTCGAAGTACTGGCCGTAATCGCTGCTGGGCACGAGGTAGTTGCAGTAGGTGTTGGCGTAGCCGATGATGATGACCTCGAGATCGCTGAACGCGCGCTTGATGCGCAGCCCCAGCTCGCTGCAGATGTCGCCCGGAAGGGTGACGATGAGCAGGTTTCCCGCCAGGTAGAACTGGCTGATCAGGGTGAGGCGGATGGTGCCCATCGCGCGCTTGCGCAGCTGGCGGTCCATCAGAAACGCCGAGCTGCGATCAGGGTTTGCGCTGTCGAGGTCCTTCTGGATCCGTGCGGTCATATCCTGCCAGTCCGGGTCTGTGGCCGCCTCATAGGTGCAAGGTCGCTCGATGCGTCCGCAGCGGACGGGGCCTGCCGAAAGCGCGACGGGCTCGCGGCGCTCCATGAGCTGGTCGACAAGCGCTTGCGCAGTCGAGGTGAGCTCCTCGATGCCCGAGGCGGTGCGGAAAAAACGCGTCGAGACGTCGCCGCAGGTGCCGTTGACGCAGGTGACCGGACATTTGAGCCGCTCCTCAAGCAGCAGGCGCGCCTGGCCGATGAGGTCGGCCGACAGCGCGCGGCTGGACCCGTTGAGGATCGTGGGATGGGCAGAGAGGTTAAAGAGGGCCCCGAGGGGTGCTCCGCTGCTGTCGCGGAACGTGAGCAGCTGGCAGGACTTGTCCTCAACACCGCCCTTGACGTTGCGGTTCCCGTAGAGGCCTTCGACATACATGCGCTCGAGTTCAACGTGGGCTTCCTGCATGGAGCCGTGCGCGCGCCGAGCGCTCTCCACCATGGCGCTGCATGCGTCTGCGCGCAGCTCGAGCTCCACATGCGTGTCCTCGAACGCGAGCTTGAAGTAGGCGGGGGCGGAGTGCGTGTGGATGCAGGCGACAACGATGTGCTCGGCGGGGATGCCCGTCTGCTGAGCCACGCGCGTCTTAACCTGGGTGCAGAACTCCTCCTCCACCATGATTGAATCCAGCACGCATAGAATGAACGATTCATTCTGTATCTCAAATGCAACGGTATTGATTTGAATGGGGTCAAGGACTGAATCGCTCGGTTCGGTGCGACTATATCCTGCCATATAGCAGGGTCTCTGAGGAGTGATATCTACTTTATCAAACGCTATACGCATGATTAACTGCCATTTCACAGATTCGACTACAGGACGGGTTTACTGTACACCATGAATGAATCATTTACCGTTCACCGAATGATTTTTTCGGTGAACGGTAAATCTCTTGAAAATCCATTCAACAATGCGTACATTCGTAGGCGACGCAAGCCATGCATCACCATCGTCAGAAGAAATCGAAAGAAGGGAAGGTCCACCATGAGTGAGACGGCCGCGCAAAAACAGTCGTTCATGGATCGATTCCAGGCCGTGATGGAACGCACCGTTGTGCCAATCGGCATGAAGATCTCGCAGCAGAAGTACCTCGCAGCGATCCGCGACGGCATGACCGTCATGATTCCCATCACCATCATCGGCGGCTTCGCGTGCCTGCTGGCCATGCCGCCGGTGCCTTCGGGGCTTGCGGGCGGCAATATCTTCGCCGATTTCCTGCTTGCTTGGCAGGCGTGGGCAACTGCGAACGCCTCGGTGCTGATGGTGCCGTACTATATGACGATCGGCGTCATCTCGCTGTACGTGGTGTGCGGCGTTGCCTATCAGCTGGCATCCACCTATAAGATGGACGGCATCAACAACATGCTCTGCGCGCTGCTGGTCTTTCTGTGCGTGAGCAACGCGGTAGATTTGGAAACGCTGTCGATTTCCATCAACCAGCTGGGCGCTTCCTATATGTTCGGCGCCATGGTGATCGCGCTGGCGGTCGTTGAGATCAATCACCAGTGCATCAAGCGCAATATCGCCATCAAGCTGCCCGCTACGGTTCCGCCCAACGTGGCCGCCCCATTCAACGTGCTGATTCCCATGACGCTGAGCGTGGTTGGCTTCACCCTGCTCGATGTGCTGTGCACGACGGTGACGGGCGCTGGTTTGACGTCGCTGGTGTACACGGTGTTCCAGCCGCTGCTGTCTGCCACCGGAAGCCTGCCGTCGGTGCTGCTCATCAACATCATCATGACGACGTTCTGGTTCTTCGGCATCCATGGCGCGAACATGGTGTCGGTTGTCACGAGCCCGATCACGACCGCGGCGCTTGCCGCCAACCTCGAGGCATATCAGTCCGGCCAGGCCATGCCCTACATTTTCTCCGGTGCGGCCAACAGCGTGTTCGGTAACTGGATCACCTACTTCGCCATCCTGCTGGTGGTCATCTTCTTCTGTCGCAGTGCCCAGCTCAAGAGCATCGCGAAGGTCGCGTCGGTGCCGTGCGTGTTCAATATCAACGAGCCCATGATCTTCGGCATGCCCACGGTCCTCAACGTGTTCACCTACGTGCCGCTGCTGATCTGCTCCATCGTGAACTTCTCGTCGTATTATCTGCTGGCGCAGGCCGGGATCCTGGGGCGCTTCTACATCACCCTGCCGTTCACGGTGCCCGGTCCGCTGCAGGCGTTCCTGGCAACCATGGATCCCAAGACCATCGTGCTGTACTTTGTGTTGCTGGCGCTGGATGTGGTGATCTGCCTGCCGTTCATCAAGGCGTACGACAAGACGCTGCTCGACGCCGAGGCGGCCCAGGAGTAGCGCGATGCGCGCTCGCCGGGGCGGTGAGGTCGCTCCGCCCCGGATGAGGTGTAAGGCGCGTCGCGCGCCTGTCGAGGTGGCGAGGTTGCTTCGGGACGCAAGACGCGTCGCGCGCCTGTCGGGGCGGTGAGGTCGCTTCGGGGCTGCATCGGGGCACAAGGCGAGGCCTTTGTTTCGCCTGTCGTTGCGCCTCCGGGGCGCTGAGCAGTGCGCGGCGGATGCGGATTCTGCCAGCGGCGTGGCGGGATATGGTTGGATATATGATCGAGCTGGCCCGTGTGGATGGGCTGGCCCTCTACGAAAGGATGCTGACATGAAAAATATCGTTCTGTTCTGCGCGGCGGGTATGTCGACAAGCTTGCTGGTGACCAAGATGCAGCAGGCAGCCGATGCGTCGGGGTTTGAGGCGACGATTGCCGCTCACCCAATCGCCGAGGCGGAGGCGTTCGGCAAGGAGGCGGACATCGTGCTGCTGGGCCCGCAGGTGCGCTTCGAGCTGGCGCGCATTCAGGCGCTGCTGCCCGATAAGCCGGTGGAGGCAATCGACATGCGCGCGTACGGCATGATGGACGGCGCCGCCGTGATCGAGCAGGTGAAGAAGGTTCTGGGCGTGTAGGTATTGATTTCGCCTCGTGTAACGATGGTGTGTTCGAGCGGCCCGACGTTATGGTTGGGCCGCTTTTTTATCGGTTTCGGCTGAAAGCCGCAGGCATTCATGGCGGAGTGGGCTGCGAGCGGCGTCGCGGGCGCTGTTCAGGTCGTGCGGCTCGTGGAGGTGCTGCGGCAGGAAGGGGAGGTGCGTTATGCGCCTTGTTGTGAACGGTGACGATCTGGGCTATACCAAGGCGAATACGCTGGGGATCGTTGAGGCCTATAGGAGTGGAATTCTGCGTTCCACAACGGCGTTGGCGAACGGCGACTCTATTGAATACGCTGCCGCCTGCGTAAAGGGGTGCGAAGGGCTGGGCGTGGGTGTGCATCTTACGCTTACGCTGGGTGCCCCGCTGACGGACGGTTCGTCGTTGGCGACGGCCGCGGGGCAGTTTCCGAGCAGGCGAGAGTTCAATCCGGCTGCGCTCGATATGGATGAGGTCCGAGTGGAGTGGCGTGCTCAAATTGAGCGGTTTCGCGAGGTGTTCGGTAGGATGCCCACGCATATCGACTCGCACCACAGCGTGCATGATCTGACAGGCGATTTGCTGGCGGTTTCTCGTGGTCTTGCCGAGGAATATGGCTTGGAACTGCGCCGGTACGGGAGCTTTGAATTTGTGCGCGGGTTCTTCGGCCCCACGGCGACGCCTGAGGCGCTTCTTGAGCTGCTGCGGGAGCACGATGGGCTCGACATCGAGATCATGGCGCATCCGGGTTACTGCGATTTGGAGCTGTACCGGCGCAGCTCGTATAACGTCGATCGCGTGCGTGAGCTGGCGGTGTTGTGCGACGCATCTGTGCTGGCATACGTGGAGGACCACGGGATCGAGCTCGTCCACTACTGATCCGCCTAGGCGTGCAGCTTGGGGACGTGCAGTCTGGGGACGGGGTCGTTTCGTTTTCAACGCAATTTGGGGACGGGGTCAATTCGTATATGCCGCAGGTAAACGCCAGATATGCGAAGCGATTCTATCGGGGTTGCGGATATGTTCTTGTGTCCAGATTGGACAGTCCGCCGCGCGCCGCCGCTCGCTGGGCGTTCTCCAGCCGGGTGCTAGCGAGATGTTCCCCGAGCGTGGCCGCTGCATCAATCCTCGGGCTTGGCCGTAAGGCCGTCGGGCCGATATCGATTGGCCCTTGCTGCGAAGGAGTTCTCTTCGCAGTGTGCGAATTGACCCTGCCTTCAGGTTGTAAGTCGAGCTCTGTCGTGACGTCGTCGGCTTGGCAGTTAACTGGTTCCTGTCACAAGGGCATTCGCTTCCCCTCCCGTGCACGAATTGACCCCGTCCCCAAATTGCAAACCCCGTCTCGAGATTGCAGACCAGGTGCCCGATCGGTCCCCGCTGCGGGAGAGTCGGTCGCTCATGTGCGGAGCGACCCCGTCCTAGGCTGCGAGGACGGGGTCAAATGGGGCTGCGGGCATCTTCTTGAACGAAACGACCCCGTCCCCAAATTGCGTTAGCAGATGCGGGGGAGTTGTTCGCCTACAAGCATGTCGAGGATGCGTGTGGAGCCCCAGGGGGTGCGGACGCGGACGCTGGGCGCGTGGCCGTCCTCGAGTGCGTGCACCTGGCCGATGATAGCCGCATCGTTCCCGTAGCGGCTCGTCTGCATCGCGCGCAGCGCCGCCTCGGCTTCGGATGCCGGGACCACGGCAACCATCTTGCCCTCGTTGGCCACCTGTAGCACGTCGTAGCCGAGCATCTCGCAGGCGCCGCGCACCGCCTCTCGTACCGGCACCGCCTCCTCTTCAATCTCGAACGCCACGCCGCTGGCCTCGGCGAATTCGTTGAGCGTGCTCGCCAGGCCGCCGCGCGTGGGATCGCGGAAGCAGCGCGTGTGGGGTGCGGCGGCGAGCACGGCGGCGATGAGGTGGTTGAGCGGGGCGGCGTCGCTTGCGATCGGCGTGGAGAAGGCCAGGCCCTCGCGCTGGCTCATGATGGCGATGCCGTGATCGCCCAGCGTGCCGGACACCAGCACGACATCGCCGGGCCGGCAGTTGGCACCGGACGGAGCCACGCCCGCGGGGACTTCGCCCACGCCCGCCGTGTTGATGTAGACGCCGTCGGCATGCCCGCGTTCTACGACCTTGGTGTCGCCGGTGATGATGCGCACGCCCGCCTCGGCTGCCGCCTCGGCCATGCTGCGGCAGATGCGCCGCAGGTCGTCTAGGGGATAGCCCTCTTCGAGGATGAATCCGCAGGAGAGGTAGCGCGGGCGCGCCCCTGCGGTGGCAACGTCGTTGACGGTTCCGCACACCGCCAGACGGCCGATGTCGCCGCCGGGGAAGAAGTGAGGTGAGACCACGAAGCTGTCGGTGGACATGGCGATGCGAGCGGGTGCTGCTGCGGTCGCCGCGGTGCTCTCAGCAGCACCCGCTGTGGTGTCCGCAGCTGCAGTGTCTGCCGCCACAGGCGAAGCCGCCTGGCGACCACCGGGAGCGCCCGCCTGGCCGGTCGCGCCTGCTGCCGGAAGCGGCAGCTCGGCCACGCCCGCATCGTTGCCGGCGTGCAGCTCCGCCGCGCCGAATGCCTCAAGGAACACCTCGTCGATGAGGCGCTTCATCATCTGTCCACCCGATCCATGTCCGAGCTGTACGGCGTTGTTGCTCATGGTGACCCCGCTCCTTCTGAAAGAAATCGTGTTACGTATCGGCCCTGGCATCCGACCCGCCCGCCGTCAGCGTTCGCGATATCGGAAATACGCCGCGCAGCTGCCCTCGGAGCTCACCATGCAGGGGCCCGTGGGGTGCTCAGGCGTACAGGTGCGGCCAAACAGCGGGCACTCGGTGGGGGCGAGCCGGCCGCGCAGCACGTCACCGCAGCGGCACCCGCGCGGCTCGACCGTTGGTTCCACGGCAACGTCGAAGCGCTCGCGTGCATCCAGGTGCCGGAACGCCGGCCGTATGCGAAGCCCCGAGGCGGGAATCGGACCCAAGCCGCGCCAGGTGGCATCGCAGGGCTCGAACACCTGCTCCACCAGGGCGCGCGCCGTGGGATTGCCCGCGGTGGACACACCGCGACGGTACGCGTTCTCAATGGCGGGCGCGTCCTCTGCAACCATGCGCGCGAGCAGGGCGATGCCTTCCAGGATGTCGATCGGCTCGAACCCGGTCACCACGCCCGGCATGCCGAACTCGTCCACCAGGAAGCGGTAGGGCTCGGTGCCGGTGATGGTGGACACGTGCCCGGGCAGGATGAAGCCGTCGATGCGGGTGCGCGGGTCGCCGGCGATGGCGCGCAGCGCGGGCGGCGTGGTTTTGTGGGCGCAGAACACCGAGAAGTTGTCGAGCTCGCGCGAGGCCGCCTCGAGGATGCAGGCCGCGATGGCGGGCGTGGTGGTCTCGAACCCCACGCCCATGAAGATGATCTGGCGGTTTGGATTGCGCGCGGCGATGTCGAGGGCGTCGAGCGGCGAGTAGACGATGCGGACGTCGCGTCCGGCGGCCTTTTGCTCGGCGAGCGAGGTGGTGGATCCGGGCACGCGCATCATGTCGCCGAAGGTGACGACGATGGCATCATCGACCTGGGCGAGCGCGATGGCGTGATCGATGTCGCGGTTGGCGGTGACGCACACGGGGCAGCCGGGGCCGGAGAGCAGCTTGAGGCCGGCGGGCATGATGGAGCGGAATCCGTAGCGGCCGATGCTCACCGTGTGCGTGCCGCAGACCTCCATGAGGTTGATGCGGCGCTCGCCCACGAGCTGGTGGATGGTGCGCACGAGGGCCTGCGCCCGCACGGGGTCGCGGAAGGCGGCGAAGTCGATGGCGGCCTCCGGGGCAGTGGGGACGGCGGGCATCATACGCGCTCCGGGGCAGCGGGCGTGGCGACAGCGGACACGGTGGCAGGCGCGGCGACAGCGGGCGTGCCGCCGTCGAGTGCGTCATCGCTGGCACCGTCGGTGGCCCCGCCGCTGGTGTCCAGGCCGAGTTCATCGGCGGTGAGCTCGGCGAGGTCGTCCACGAGCTGAAGGGTTTCGGCGGCTTCCTGCGCGTCGATAACCTGGATGGCGAAGCCGGCGTGCACCAGCACATAGTCGTCCACCTGAGCGTCAGGCGTCAGGCGCAGGGAGATTTCGCGCTGGGCGCCGAGCATGTCGACGGTGGCGCGCGCGTCGGCGGACATGCTCAGGATTTTGCCGGGAACTGCAAGGCACATGGTTGCTCGATCCTGCGGGGCGGACCCGCGAATAGGCGATGTGTAACGCTTCCGATACTACCCCTGGCGGCGCTCTCCATACGCCCGGGGCGGACGTTTGGCGGCAAAGATGCATGCCCGTGCGATAGCTGCCTGCCCGTAGGCGATGCAACCGTCGTTGAAGGGGACGGTGTGCGGGGTCAGCATGGTGAGGCCATGGTGTGCAAGGATGCTTGCGATGTCGCGCAGCAGCAAGCGGTTCGTGAACACGCCGCCGGACAGCGCTACAGATGAGATGCCGTGCTCGCGGGCAGCGTCGATGGCGGCGTGGGCCATGAGCCGGGCGAACATGAGGTGCGCATCGCGCGCGAGCCCATCGCGGGCCTCGCCGCGCGCGAGGCCGTCGAGCAGATGGGTGAGTAGGGCCTCGGCGCTGATCTCTGCGGCCGCGGCTGTGCCTACAGGCACTGTTGGGCTCGCGGGCGCCTCCAGCGCGGGCCCGCTCTCGCGCCGGCTCGCACGGAGCGCGGCGGCCTCCAATGCGATCGCCGGCTCGCCGTCGTAGGTCGCGCGATAGCAAATGCCGAGCAGCGCGGCGATGGCGTCGAGCAGCCGCCCGGCGCTGCTGGTGAACGGACTGTTGAGGCCGCGCGCCACCATGGTTTCCGTAAGAGCGCGCTCCTCGGGGCTCAACGTATCGGCGAGGCCAGCGGCACCCGGATGGTCGAGCAGGTGGTAGCTGGCCAGCAGCGACCATGCGCAGCGCCGTGCATCGCGCACCGATGCCGCGCCGCCCGGGAGCCGCCAGCAGCGCAGATGGGCGGCCCGCTGCATGCCCGTAAGGCTTGCCACGAGCACCTCACCGCCCCAGACGGTTCCATCCGGCTGCAGGGTCCCCTCGGAATCGAAGGTGGCTCCAGCGCCCGTGCCGTCGAGCGCGATGCCGATCACCGGCTGGGTGGGGTCGTGGGCGCCGCGAGCCGCCGCGTCAGCGATGACCGAGGCGATGTGCGCATGGTGGTGTTGCACCTCGATCAGGGGTAGGTGCGCGCGGAGCGCCTCGGCGCGTGCCCATTGGCTTGAGCGGTAGGCGGGGTGCGCGTCGCAGACGAGCACGGTGGGGTGCAGATCGAACAGGGCCGCAAGCCGGGTGCGGGCCTCGTGCCAGGCGTCGAGCGCCTGCGCGTTGTCGAGGTCGCCGATGTGCTGGGAGACGAAGCACGACGCCTTGCCGTCCGAGCGCTCACGGGTGTAGGCGAGCGTGCTTTTCTGCTCGGGACCGCAGGTCAGAATACAGCAGGCGTTGTCGGAGGTCGCAAGGCGGGGATTGCGGGGCGCGCATACCGGCAGGTCGAGCGGACGGGGCGCGTAGCCGCGGGCGCGGCGGACGAGGCGGGCCGTCGTGTCGGAAACCATGACGACCGAATCGTCGTAGCGGGTGAGGATGGGCCGGTCGTTGCCGAGGAGCGCATCGGCGATACCGCCTTCGACCAGCGTGCCCCATGCGCGTTCATCGTCTGTCTCGATGGGGGAGCCGCTGACATTTCCGCTGGTCATGACCAGTGCGTGCACGCCGCGCACGGCGCAGGCGGCCATGAGCAGATGCTGCAGGGGTGTGTAGGGGAGCATGATGCCTGCGCTCGGCAAGCCGCAGGTGACGCTTGGCGCCAGCTGTGGGGCGGTGATGGGTGCGTCGGGGGAACCATGCTTGCCGCTGATCGCCATGCGCGCGGGACGGTCGGGATCTGCGGCGTCTGCGGTGGCGGCCGCGGCGGGGTTCGCCGTGGGTTGCGCTCCGGCGGCCTGGCCGGTGCCGGCGTTGGTTGTTGCATCAGTTGAGCCGTTGGGGCCGTTGGTGCGGAGGCGGGCGAGCACGATGGGGCGAACGCTGCCTTGGAGCAGGTCGCGCTCAGTGTCGTTCAGATGGCAGAGCGCGTCGGCGATGCCCAGGTTGCGCATCATGATGGCGAGCGGCTTGCGGCCGCGATGCTTGCGCCGACGCAGCTCGGCCACGGTTGCTTCCGCATCGGCTCGGCAGGCGAGGTGAAAGCCCCCAAGACCCTTGATGGCCACAATGCCCCCCGCTTCCAGCAGCTCGGCGCAGCGCGCGATGATGGCGTCGCTCGCCTCGCGCGTCGTGCCGATGGCGGGCGTTGCGCTCCGCATGTCATCGCGGCTGGCCATTGAGCCCGTTTCGCGCCGCATGACGCCGCTGCTCACCGTCTCCACGGCCACGGGCTCTTCCTGCCACGTGATGTGCGGCCCGCAGTCGAAGCAAGCGTCGGGCTGGGCGTGGAAGCGCCGATCGAGCGGGTCGGCGTATTCCGCCGCGCAGGTGTCGCACATGGGGAACGCGTTCATGGAGGTGTTGGCGCGGTCATAGGGCAGGTCGCGAATGATGGTGAAGCGCGGGCCGCAGTTCGTGCAGTTGATGAACGGGTAGTGGTAGCGGCGGTCGGCCGGGTCGAAGAGCTCGTGCAGGCAGTCGTCGCAGGTGGCGATGTCGGGCGAGACGAGCGTGGTGTGCGCCGCGCGGTCCTCAGATGCGATGATGCGGAAGGCGGGTGCCGACATGTCATCCGCATCCCCTGCATTGTCGACGCCATTCACCTGCGCTTTGCTTGCGCCGCTATGGCTTTTTGGCCCGTCTGCCCGCTTGGGGCCCTTGTCGGTGCCGAGCTCGGAAACCTCGATGGTATCGATGCGCGACGCCGCCGGGGCGTGCGCACGCAGGTTGCGGACGAACGCTACGAGCGAAGCCGGCTCGCCGTGGGCTTCGATATGCACGCCGTCACCTGCGTTCAACACCCAGCCGCCGATGCCGTGCGCCATGGCCTCGCGGTACACGAAGGGTCGCATGCCGACGCCCTGCACGATGCCGGTGATGTGGATGTGAGCGTGTTCCATGGTGCTGCTCGTGTGCATGCTGTGCGCTTTGGGTGCTACAGCGCCAGGCTCGACCCGGTGGCAGCGCAGGTGAGCTCGCCGTGCTTGACGCCGCGCAGGCCGAGGAGCTTGTCGGCAAGTTCGTAGACGCGCTCGCCCCGCCCTTTGAGCGCGAGGATTTCCAGGCAGTTGTGGTGGTCGAGATGCACGTGCATGGTCGAGACGATCTCGGCGGTGTAGTCGTGCTGGACGTCGTCGAGGCGGCGCGTGAGGTCACCGGTGTGGTGGTCGTAGATCATGGTGAGCGACCCGATGACCTCCTCGTGGGGCGTGCGCTGGGATTCCCGCACCAGCGAGGCGCGAATGAGGTCGCGGATGCCCTCGGAGCGGTTCGCCAGGTCGCCCCGGCGCGCGATCTGCTCGTCGAATGCCTGCAGCAGGTCCTCGGGAACGGCGACGGAGAAGCGGACAAGCTCGCTGCCGGTGGCTCCTGTGGGCTTTTCGGCGGGCGTGCCCGCGGGCTCCGCAGTGCGGTTGGGATGGGATGCGCCCATGGTTACACCAGCGTCACGGTGCCGACGGAATTGTGGTCGGCCTCGATGGCGTCCTCGTAGCCGGCAAGCGCTTGGCGCGCCTGGTCCAGCGCTGCCATGGCCGCTTCAAGCTTGGTGCCGATGCGCTCCATGTCGTAGGTCTCGGTAGCGTGGAGCAGCCGATGGCTCCACTCGTGCGTGAGCGCGATGGTCTCGTCGATCTGCCGCACGTTCATCTCAAGCTGGCTGGTGTTCATGCCTACATCGTGCATGGTGTGCCTCCTCGCACGCGGATATCCGGATGGTTTCCAGTGTAGCCGTTTGTCGGGGCGCGCGGTGACGAGCGCGGCGCCTGTGGTGGACGGTGCGCCGTCCGGGATGCGTGACGGACTGGGGCTGGTTGGGCGGTGCGCCGTCCGGGATGCGTGGGCAGATCGGGGTTGGCAGAGCATGTGGGGTTCGGGTTTTGTCCGTCTGAAAATGTAGGGTTCGTATCTTGTCCATTGAGAGGCTAAAAACGGCTCTGAATGGACAAGGCCCGCACCCTATTTTTCTGGATGGCAAAAATCTGAACCCGGGTTTTCTGGATGGACGGGGTGCGAACCCGCTGCGCCTTCGATGGACGCAATTCGGGGCAGGCGCCTCGAAAATGGAGGGCGCGGCCCGAGCGTTGGACCTGCGACCCGCTTCGGCCCCTGGCAGGCGCGGCCCGAGCCCTGGGGCTACGGCCCGCTTCGGCATCCGACAAATGCAGCCCGAGCCTGGGGCCGTGGCCCGATTCAACCCCTCTTTTTGGCAGCGAATGCCCCCTGCCTTCAGGGCGTCTGCGTTTTCACCTGCGTGTACGCCTCGATGCACCGCCGACACGCTGCGGACGCGCCGCCGACACGCCGTGGGCACGTAGGCAGACGCGCCATCGATGCGCCATCGACACACCGCAAACGCATCGTTTCCCAGATCGTCGATGGAACGTTGACAGATTTGGAGGAAGATAGCGGGGGGGCGGTTGTGACCATGCGATGCGGAACAGGAAGGGGCTTCACATGCGGATGCTGGTGGTGGACGACGAAGAGGCCATCGCGAACATGCTGGCGGAGTTCTTTCGCATGGAAGGCTATGAGGTCGCGGCCGCGGGTAGCGGCGCGGCGGCGCTCGAAGCGGTCTCGTCGGGGCTGCGTCCGGACATCATCCTGCTCGACGTCAACATGCCGGGTATGGATGGCTTCGAGGTGTGTCGCCGCATCCGCGCGCACCTGAGCTGCCCGATCATCTTTTTGACGGCGCGCATCGAGGATGTCGACCAGCTCGACGGATTCGCTGCCGGCGCCGACGACTATGTGCTCAAGCCGTTTTCGCTTGAGGTTCTCGGCCGACGCGTGGCGGCTCACATGGCGCGCGAGGGCAGGGCTCACGAACGCTCGAGCGCGGTACGGTTCTTCCGCGAGCTGACGATCGACTACGGTGAACGAACGGTTGAGGTGTGCCCGGCATCTTCCAGCGGAGCCGCCGCATCGGCTGCTTCGGCATCCGCCGGCTCGCATGCGGCGGTAAACGGCACGTCGGGGCGCGCGAGCGCCGGGGCGCATACAGGCCGGAGACCCGCCGAGCAAGAGCCCGTTCCTTCGGCGGCTGCTGGCGAGTCTGCCGCGCATACGCCCGCGCCGGTCTCCGGCGTTCTGGTGGACCTCACGCGGCTCGAGTTCGACATCTTGGCGCTGCTGAGCAAGCGTCCGGGTCAGGTGTTCGACCGCGATGCCATCTACGAGCGCGTATGGGGTTGGGAGGCCGCGGGCGACCCGGCCCAGGTGCGCGAGCACATCCGGCGTATCCGCAACAAGCTCGCCTCGGCGGGCATGTCGTCCGACCCCATCGAGACGGTGTGGGGCGTGGGCTATAAATGGGTGGCTCGATGAGGCGTGAGCGCGGCCGGGTCTCACTGCCGCGCCGTGTGTCCGCCGCGTGGGCGCAGCACCGTGCCCGCTGGACGGAGGCCCGCACGCGCCGTCGCGAGCGTCGGGCGCGCGACCGTGCTCAGCTGCGCCTGCTGCCCTGGCGCGAGCGTCCGGCCGCTTGGTGGCGCACGCGTTCTCTAGGCGTGACGTTCGCGGTGTACCTGGCGGCGTACCTGGTGGTTGCCACCGTGCTCTCCGCAGGCTCGATTGAGCTGCTGACCATATGGAGCGGCCGATACTACGAGATCGAGGTGACCGACGCCGACGGCACCATGCGCCGCGTGTCGGTGGATTCGGGCCCCTATATCTACGATCCGGAGTCGGCGTCGCTGCTGCCGGCCGCCGAGCTCGACCTGCCCGGCGGGAAGGGGTTTGCGGTCTTTATCGCTGCCGACCCCGAACACGCGGAGGGGCAGGAGGCTTCGTCGAACGTGCGCACCGACGGGGTGATGTATGCCACGCTCGATCAGGTGCGCGCCGGCGAGGTGCGCCTGCTTGACTGGGGGCTCAACTACAGCGAGCGGTTCTCCCGCGAGGACATTCTTGGCACCGACGACGAAATCGATGCCGACGACATTGCCGCCTATGACGCCGAGAGCCGCTTGTTCCGTGCGCAGAGCACGGAGATGTTCAAGATGATGACCGGCAGCAGCCTCGATGATGTGTTCGGCGCGAACCTGGTGTCGAACACCGCTTACTACGCTACGCCCACGCGTCCGGCGGGCTTCGCGCCGCGTGCCCTGTCGCTGTTCACCGGTGTGGTGCCGTTCGTGATCTACGGCGGCCTGGCCTGGCTTATGTTCCGGCGTTTCTATCGGCTGCACGTGGCGGCGCCGCTGGATGAGCTGGGGGCCTCGGCGAGCCGCATCGCCGCTCGCGACCTGGACTTCTCCATCGAGCGCGTGTGCGGAAGCGAGCTGGGGCGCCTTTCGAAAACCATGGAGGACATGCGCGCGTCGCTGCTCGAGTCGCAGCGGGAGCTGTGGCGCACGGCGGAGGAGCGCCGTCGCCTGAATGCGGCGTTCGCGCACGACCTGCGGACGCCTGTGACCGTGCTCAAGGGCACGCTTGAGATGGCCCGCATGCGCGCTGCGCGCGGGCAGGATGTGGACGCCTCCACCCTCGATGCGCTGTCGCAGCAGGTTGAGCGCTTGGAGCGGTACGCGTCGGCCATGGGCGGGTTGACGAAGCTCGACGAGCGTCCCGTCGTGCGGCGGCCGTATACGGCGGCGGACGCGGAGGAGCGCATCGTGGACCATGCCGCTGCGGTGGTGCGGGCGCGTGGCGAGGGGCTGCAGCTGGTGGTGTGCGATCGGTGCCGGGGCGCTGTGGGGCCTTCGGAGGCCATGGAGCTTTCCATCGACATGCCGCTGGTGGAGGAGGTGCTCGACAACCTGTTGGGCAACGCCTGCTGCCATGCCCGGACGCGCATCGAGCTCGAGGTTCGCGCGGACTCCGAGATGCTTGCGGTGTGCGTGCAAGACGACGGCCCCGGATTCTCGCCCGAGGCGCTGCGGCGTGGCTGCGACCCGTTTTTCAGCGAAAGCAAGTCGGCCGAGCACTTCGGGTTGGGGCTCAACGTCTCGCAGGTGCTGTGCGGTCTGCATGGCGGATCGCTTGAGCTGGGGACGGCGCCTGCGGGCGGCGCGCTGGTGCGCGCGCGTTTCGATGTGTCGGACAGGGCGTAGCTTTCTCATAGAGCAACGATGAAAAACGCATGGTAGACAAAGCATAGACACCCGGTGGCGATACTTGCCGTATTGGAGAGGCGAGGAGGTATCGCGATGATGGAGATGCAGCCGGAAACCGAGGGCGCGATCGATACGACGCCGTCCGGTCGCGGCCGGGCGCGCGTGGTGGAGTCTGGCGAATCGAGGCGCACCCTGCGCCGCCGTGCCGCCCTGGTGGGGATGGTCCTCGCCATGGGCATCGCCGCCGCATGCTGGCGCTATCTGCCCGGCATGCTCGCCTGGCTGGCCGATGCCGATGCGGTGCGCGCGTTTGTGGCTGAGCGGCCCCTCGCGAGCCGCCTTGCCCTGGTGGGCATCAATATGGCGCAGGTGCTGCTGGCGTTTTTGCCAGGCGAACCGATTGAGCTGGCAAGCGGGTATGCGTTCGGCTTTTGGGAGGGCACGGCGCTGTGCCTGGTGGCGTCGGGCATTGCGACCTCGGTCATCTATGCGGCGGTACGTCGGTGGGGATGGCGTCTGGTGGGGCTGTTCTTCGACCGATCGCTGCTCGACCGGTTTTCCTGGCTGCAGGATGCGCGGCGCATGGAGCTGGCGATGCTCGCGATATTCTTGATCCCTGGCACGCCGAAGGACTTTCTCACGTATTTTGCAGGGCTGACGGGCATGCGGTTCGTGCCGGTGGTGCTGATTGCCACCTTTGGTCGCATTCCGTCGATCGTGACCTCCACGGTTGCCGCATCGGCGGCAGGCGATGGGAACTGGACGGTTGCCATCGCGGCAGTGGCGGCATCGGCCGCGCTGCTGGCGGCGGGCGGCACGTTGTATCGCCGCGTGCGCAACCGCGTGCAGTAGCCGCGTACTTGCAATTTGGGGACGGGGTCGTTTCGTATGCGCGCGGTTTGGGGCTGGGACCGATCCGGTGCGCACGGGTGAGGTCGGTGCACGCCGCCGCCTGCGCGCTGCTGCCCGAATCGCGTGCAATCTGGGGACGGGGTCGTTTCGGCACGCGGGGCGCACCCTGGTCCCTGTGCGCCCTCGCTATGCCTGGCGGCTGATGAAGAAGTCGGCCATGGCGTCCAGGAGCTCGGCTGCCGTGGCCGAGATGACCCCGGATTGGGCGAGCTCAGCGGTGAGCGCTTGAGCCTTGGCTGCCTTATCCTGTGCGAGTGCGCGACAGGTGTCGATGCCGCCGCCCTGCTCGATGAGCGCAACGGCGCGCGCCAGCTCATCCTCATCGGTTGTCTTGGCTTCAAGCAAGCGCACGAGCTCGGCGCGATCGTGTGCGCCGAGGTGCTCGAGCGCCCATACCACGGCGAGCGTGCGTTTGCCCTCGGTGATGTCGGAGCGGAAGTCCTTGCCCTGGGCCTCGGCATCGCCCACCAGGTTGAGCAGGTCGTCTTGGAGCTGGAATGCCAAGCCGGCGGGCCGTCCGACCTGAGCCAGACGACTGGCCACGCTATCGGAGGCTCCGGCGGCAAGCGCGCCGACGCGCAGCGGGCTGGCAACCGTGTACCAGGCTGTCTTGCCATCGATCATGTAGAGGTAATTCGCGCTGGTCACATCCCAGCGACCGTCGCGCGCCCAGCCCAAGTCGAGTGCCTGGCCCTCGAGCGTGTGGCGCTCCATGCGCAGCAGCTCCTCAAGCACGCGCAGACGGCGCTCTGCCGGCAACGCGCCGTCTTCGAGCACGATTTCGCATACGCGCGTGAGCGCCAGGTCGCCGGCGTTGATAGCCAGCCCGTCGCCCTCCGTGCGATGCAGGCAGGGCTCCCCGCGGCGCATCTCGCTGCCGTCGGCGATGTCGTCGTGGATGAGGGCCGCGCTCTGGAAAAGCTCGATGGCGATGCCGGCGGAAAGCGCCTGCTCGGCGTCTCCGCCCACTGCCTCAGCGGCCAGCAGCGCCAAAACGGGGCGCACGCGCTTGCCGCCGGTGCCGGTGAAGTGGGCGAGCGGCCGGTAGAGATAGCGGTCAAGGTCGTCGCGCGGGGCCGATGCGTCATCGGTGAGCACGACCCCGCCTGCCCCGGCCAGTGCGCGTTCGATGCACGGCAGCTTCTCGGCAAGGTATGCGACGAAGGCGTTGGTTGGCTGTTCGGTGCTCATGAGGCCCCTCTCCTGAATCCGTGTTCACCCAAGCATAGCAAAGCGGGCGGTATGTGGCAGGAGAGGGGCCGCCGCTGTGCCGTTAACCCTCGTAGCCGTTGGGGTTGTTGGACTGCCAGTTCCAGGAGTCGAGGCACATGTCGTCGATGTCGTAGCGCGCCTCCCAGCCCATGAGCTCGCGGGCCTTGGAGCAGTCGGCGTAGTTCTCGGCCACGTCGCCGGCGCGGCGCGGGTCGATCACATAGGGGATCTCGTGCCCGCAGGCGCGGCCGAAGGCCTTGATGATCTCCAGCACGGACGTGCCGCGGCCGGTACCCAGGTTGAACACCTCGACGCCCTCGCGCCCGTTCATCCAGGCAAGCGCCGACACGTGGCCGCCGGCCAGGTCGCACACGTGGATGTAGTCGCGCACGCCGGTGCCGTCAGGCGTGGGGTAGTCGTCGCCGAACACGTGGACGGCCTCGCGCTTGCCGATCGCCGTCTGCGCCACGTAGGGCAGCAGGTTGTTGGGAATGCCCTTGGGGTCCTCGCCCATGAGGCCGCTCGAGTGCGCGCCGATGGGGTTGAAGTACCGGAGCAGCACGACGTTCCACTCGGAATCGGCCGTATGCAGGTCGGTGAGGATCTGCTCGATCATCCACTTCGTCCAGCCGTAGGGGTTGGTGGCGGGCTTCTTGGGGCTGTCCTCGGTGAGCGGCAGGGAATCCGGGTCGCCGTAGACCGTGGCGGAGCTGGAGAAGATGATCGACTTGCAGCCGTGGTTACGCATGGCGTCCACGAGCGTGAGCGTGTTGCCGATGTTGTTGGCGTAGTACTCGATGGGCTTGGTGACGGACTCGCCCACGGCCTTGAAGCCGGCGAAGTGGATCACGCGGTCGATCTTGTGTGCCTCGAAGATGCGCTCGAGCGCGGCGCGGTCGTTGACATCGGCCACATACAGGGTGAGATTTTTCGCTGCCTCATCGCCCACGATGGTCTTGATGCGGTCCTCGACCTTGGGCGAGGCGTTGGAGAGGTCGTCCACGATGACGACCTGGTAGCCGCCCAGGAGCAGTTCGACCACGGTGTGGGAGCCGATGAACCCGGCGCCGCCGGTGACGAGCACGCAGGTATCGTGCGGTTGGAGTGTATCGGACATGTACAGACTCCTTTCAATGGGTACGTTGCCATAAAGTATAGCGCAGGGGGTTGCGGCGCGGGGAGAAAGCGGCGAATCGGCATCGTGCGCACGGCGTCGAGGTGCAGCGGCTCGGCGCTGCGGCCTGGATCCGGTGCACGGGGCGTCGCGCACCGGATCCAGGCCGCGGCATGAGGCCTGTCCGGTGCCGAGCGCAGGCCGTGCGTGCCTGGCAGGCCGCTGTAGCCGTCCGCTGTGCGCGCAGGATCGTCTCGCCGGCATGCAGACATCAGCGCTCGATATCGTGTGGAAAGCCGTTCGCTCGGTGTCTTCGCGGCGGGCAACGAGAGCGGGCCCTACGCCAGCACCCAGCCGCACAGCCAGCCCCAGCGCGGGGTGACCGTGGCCCCGTAGTAGGCAATCCACTCGTCGATGCTGATGGTGCGGATGTAGCCCACGTTGTCCATTACCTGGTTGTCGCCAACGTAGATGCCGATGTGCCCGTAGATGCGCCCGGCGGAGGTGTGCGGGTGGGTGGACACCGCCACGATCATGCCCACCTTGAGGTTATCCTTGCTGGAGCTGGTGCAGTAGGCGTTGTACATATCGTTGGCGTTGCCGCTCGCGTAGCCGAAGCCGGCTGCGTTGAATACCTGTGAAACCCACATGGCGCACAGGCCGTAGCCGGGGCTGGGGACGGAGTGGCAGGCGGCTACCACGCGCGCCTGCGAGCCGGCGATGCCCGAGGAGCCCTGGCCGTTGCCGGGGATGTAGGTGGTGCCGCCGCCCTTGTTGGCGGCCTCGGCGGCCTTGCGCTGGCGCTCCTCCTCCTGGGCGGAGGCGAGATATTCGGCGTCGCGCTGGGCCATGAGGTCCTTGACCTCCTGGGACAGGCCGTCGAGCAGGGTCTGGACCTCGGCCTGTTTGGCCTGCATCTGGCTCAGCTGCTCGGCCTGCTGGCTCTTCAAGGTTTCGAGGTCGGACTTCTGGGACTCCAGCGCCGACTTCTGCTCATCGAGCTCCTGCTGGACCTGGCGCACATCCTCGATGACCTTCTTGTCGCTGTCGTTGACCTTTTCGATGTAGTAGGCGTTGGAGATCAGCTCGTCGAAGGTGGCGGAGGACAGCAGTAGGGCGAGCGTGCTGTTCGCGCCGCTCTTGTAGCTGTTCGACACGCGGCTCGAGAGCAGGTTCTGCTTCTTTTCGAGCTCCTTTTGCTTTTTGTCGATCTGATCTTGGGTGTCATCGATCTTGATCTGGACATCCTCGATCTCGCCGATGGTTTTGTCCTGGGCAACGCTCAGTTCCTGGAACTGGGTACCGATGGTGTCGAGCTGCTTTTGGGCAGCGGCGAGCTGGTCCTCGGCGCTGGCGAGCGCGTCAAGCGTGCCCTGGGAGGCCGAGGGCGTGGCGCGCGCGATGCGCGGGGCGCCCAGCAGGGCGGCGCTGCCGGTGAGGGCGAGCAGGGCCTGGAGGGCACGGCGGCGCGAGCACAGCGGGCCTGCGCCGATAGGCTTGCAAGAAGGTGCGGAAGAGTCGGTGCGATGCGACATGGTTGCTCCGTTTGAACGACGTTTTCGTTTCCCCCATCAAGTACCGCTAAGGATACCGTAGCGCGGCGCATTTGGGGCAATTTCCACGAACCGCCGATGCTTGGGGCGGGGCGGGGACGGGCGGTGCTGGGCGGCGTGCGCGATTGGGGACGGGGTCAATCCGGTACGCGCGGGCCGGAGCGTCGACTGCGCGCAGTAACGGCGGGCTCGGGTGTAGCCGCCTGGGGGCTACACCCCGGCTGCGCGCAGAAGGACTAAAGCGGCGAGGTAGATGCCGAGGGCGAGCGCGGCGGGCGCATCGCGGCGCAGGCTCAGCTGCATGACGTGGTAGTGCGTGCGCTCTCCGCCGGTGTAGCAGCGGGCGTCCATGGCGCGGGCGAGGTTGTCGGCGTGGCGCAGGGCGCTGGCAAACAGCGGCACCGCCAGCGGAACGCAGGCGCGCAGGTAGGCCAGCCCCCGCATCTGCTCCAGGCCCGCGCCACGTGCGGTTTGGGCGGCTAGGATGTTGTCCGCTTCGCGCGAGAGGGTGGGGGCGAAGCGCAGGGCGATGCTGAGGATGAGCATGGCCTGCCCCACGGGCACGCCGATCCGTTCGAGCGGGGCGAGCAGGCGTCCGGCGGCATCGGCTAGGGTGAGCGAGGTGGTGGTGAGGGCAAGCAGGCTGCCGGCAGCCAGCAGGAACAGGAAGCGCAGGGTGTAGAGGGCCGCCGCGGCAACGCCGCCGGTGTGGAGCGCGACGGGCCCCACCGCCACGATGAGCGTGCCGCTGTGGACGAAGAACAGGTTGATGACCGACGTGAGCGCCAAGAACAGCGCGAAGGTCTTGAGCTGGGCGAACAGGCTCGAAATCGGGATACGGGAGGCGGGCGCGGCCAGGCACACGGCCGCGCCCGCCAGCACAAGCGTGGCCGCGCTGTTCACGAACAGGCAACTCACCATATATATGAGTGCCATCGCGAGCTTGATGCGAGGGTCGAGCCGGTGGATGGGGGAGCTGACGGCGTAGTAGTGGCCGATGCTACCGAGCTTCGGCATAGGCGAGCACCTCCTGGACCAGGTCGGCGAGGGTGAGCGGGCTGCCGACGAGGGCGACGCCGTGCCGCTGCAGGTCGCATGCGGCCGCGAGCGCGGCAGGGAGGCCGAGCGCGTTGAGGCCGGAGGGGGCGGCACGCCAGTCGAGCGATGCGACAACGCCGGAGGAGGTGGCGCGCTGGTCGAGCTCCGTTGCCGCGCCGGATGAGGCGGTTCCGGCCACGGCGGGCGCGTCGGGACCGAACGGAATGGCGGGGCGCGAGGGCGACGCGTCACGGCCGAGGAGGGCGGTGTCGAGCGCGGGTGACGCGCCTACGCCGGAGGATGCGATGCCGTGGTCGGGTGATGCGCAGGGGCCGGATGGCGAGGCGGCGGCATCGAGCGCGGCTCGGAACACGTCGCGCGGGGTGCCCTGGGCGACGAGGTGCCCTCCTGCCAGGACGATCACGCGATCGGCCAGCTCGGCAACGTCATCCATGTCATGGGTGACGAGCAGAATCGTCGTGCCGGTATCGCGGAGATGCGCCAGGAGCTTCCGCATGCGCGTCCGTCCGGCGGGGTCGAGTCCGGCCATGGGCTCGTCGAGTACCAGGATGGGCTGGCGCATGGCGAGCACTCCGGCGATGGCGACCGCGCGCTGCTGGCCGCCGGAGAGGGCGAACGGGGATCGGGAGAGCAAGGTGTCGGTGGGCTCCAGGCCGCAGGTTGTCAGTGCCTCGCGCACGCGATCGCGGACCTCGTCCTCGGCAAAGCCCAGGTTGCGCGGTCCGAACGCCACATCCTCAAAGACTGTCTCGGCGAATAGCTGCCGCTCGGGCAGTTGCGACACATAGCCGATGCGCCGGCGCAGCTCGCCGCGGCGGCTGCGGTCGGCAGTGTCGATGCCGTCCACAAGCACGCGCCCGGCAAGCGGCTGCTTGAGAGCGCAGGCGAGTTCTGCGGTGGTCGACTTGCCCGACCCGGTGTGGCCCACCAGGGCGGTAATTGCGCCGGCCTCTACCGCGAAGCTGATGTCGTTGAGGGCGAGCGGGAGCTGCTCGGCGGTTTTGCGCGTGCGAAAGGGCAGCCGGCGGCGTCGCGGGGTGGGCTGGTCATAGGAGAACGATACGTGCTCAAACGCGAGCGCGGTGCCCGGGCGCTGCGCGGCCGTGCGGAAAGCTGTGCGCCCGGACGCGGTCTCCGCCTCGCTGGGCACGGGCGGAACAAGGGTTTCGTGCGGGCTGCAGCGGTGTGCGGACGAAGCAGAGGCCGTGCCCGCATCTGCCGTATCTGCTGGTAGAGCGTCCGTTGTTGCGGGTGCGTCCCCGGCGTATGCGGGGGCCTGCGCGGCGCCCCTCCGCGCCTGGGGACGCGTGGCGCCAGAGCGGAGCGGCTCATCTGCAGCGTACGCGCTGTCGCCCACGCTCTCGTCCTGTACCAGCGAGGCGGCTAGGGCGTCGAGCAACAATGCGATGTTGCCGGTGCGCGGCAGATCGATGCCGTGCGCACCCAACGCATCATGCAGCTTCAACGCGAACGGGGCCTCAAGATGAAGGGCCTCCACGCGGTCGGGCTGCGAATCGAACAGGTCGGCCGGTGCGCCGTCGAAAGCCAGGTGCCCATGCTCGAGCACGAGCACGCGGGATGCGGCGAGTGCGTCGTCCATGAAATGGGTGACGTGGATGACGGTGATGCCCGCGCGGACGAGTTGAGCCACGATGCGCCCGATCGCGCGCCGGCCCTCGGTGTCGAGCATCGCCCCCGGCTCGTCGAGCACAAGGATGCGGGGATGCATCGCGAGCGCGCCTGCGATGGCTACGCGTTGCTGTTGGCCGCCGGAGAGCTCTTCCGGATCACGTTGGGCGAAGGCGCTCATGCCCACCTGCGCCAGCGCTTCGTCCACGCGCTGCGCGATCTGGGGCTGCGGCGTGCGGATGTTCTCGGGACCGAAGGCCACGTCGTCGGCGACGATGCTGGTGACCAGCTGGTCCTCGGGATGCTGGAACACGCTCGCCACCTGTCGGCGCACGCGCTCGGCGGCGCTCGCGTCTGCGGTGTTGATACCCGCCACCTGCACGGTGCCGCTCGTGGGAAGTACCAAGGCACTGATGAGCTGGGCAAACGTTGACTTGCCGGATCCGTTTGCGCCCAGCACGCAGACGTGCTCGCCCGCGTTGATGCGGCAGGAGATGCCCGCGAGCGCCTCGTGCGCGGCGCCGGGATAGGCAAGGTGCACGTTTTCGAAGGCGATGAGGGGGGCGGCGGTTTCGGCAGGGCTGCCCGTCGAGGCACTCGGTTTGGCGCTGGGGAAGGGCGCATGTGCCCTGGCGCCTACGGGCTGCGTGCTTACGGGCGGCGGGGCCGCGGGCTGTGTGCCTGTTGCATTGCTGGTACGCGTTGCTACGCGGGAGGCGCCGGGCAACATGCCGGGTTCTAGCTGGGGGCGTGTGGGAATCGGCATCGCGTGGGGCGGGTTGCGCTTGGCCATGGGCGGCCCGAATCAGCGACGGCTGCGATCGGTCGGCGCGGCGACGCTGCCGGCCGCATCGGGTCCGCCGAAGCCGCTCGCCTGCAGCACGTTGAGGCAGGGCTTGAGCAGCACCTGGCCGGCGGCGACGTTGATGACCATCTTGAGCGTGTTGAACGGAATGAGGATGGGGATGATCATGGCGGCGACATCGGCCACGCTCACGGCGGTATACAGCGGCGTGACCACGAGGTTCATAGCGCAGGAAAGCACCACGGACAGGATGGCGCCGCACACCATGCCGGCGAGCGCACGCATGCGGCGTGGCGTGCCTGTGCTGCCGGGCGTGCCCGCGCGGTAAATGAGGGCAGCGGGAATCACCAGGGAGCAGGTGGAGAGCACGCCCATCAGGGCTCCGAACGGGTTGAGGAACAGATGGGGGAGCCATGAGATGATGGCAACGGCCGCCCCCATGCGCGGCCCGAAGACGAGCGCGGCGATCAGGCAGACGATGCCTGAGGGATCGTACATGAGGTAGGGCGCTGCGGGGAAGATCGGAATCTGGACGAAGCTCAGTACGAGCGACGCCGCGGTGAAGAGCCCCGCAAGTGCGATCTTTTTAGTATCGATTGTGCTGTTCATGAGAAGAAGCCTCCTGTTTCTTCCATCCGGACTGTACCGTCGGCCCCGGAATCGCACCGGGTCAGCCGCAAAGATGCGGGTAGCGGGCTTATGCGTGCAGATACTGATCTGTAGCAATCACCGCCGGTGGGGAATCGCACCCCGCCTTGAAACAGCGCCACTATAGCGCGGGGGCCGCGCACGTGCAAGCGTTGACACCCGGCTCCCATGTCGATGCTGTTGGCGCCGCGGTCGGGCTCGATGCAACCCCTGTTGTTCGTGTGCGCTTGCGGGTGCCCGGGGTATAGTCAACAGCAGATTTGAGCGAACACCGTCCGCGCCCGGCGCGGAATCGATGAGAGGACCATACCATGCATGAGTATGAATATGTCAGCGAGGAGATGCTGTGCGTGCTTGCCGCGGCGGCAGGCGAGGAAAACGTGCTGATGGCCGAGCCCATGCGCGAGCACACCACGTTCAAGATCGGTGGTCCGGCGGACGTTCTGGTGACCCCGCATACTGTCGAGGCGGTGGCGAAGGTGCTCGACATCTGCCGCATGGGGGAGGTGCCGTTCACCGTGGTGGGCAACGGCAGCGACCTGCTCGTGGGCGATCGCGGCATCCGCGGCGTGGTCATCGTGCTGCGCGAGAACTTCTCCCAGATCGCGTGCGGCGGCTGGCGCGTGACGGCGGAGGCTGGAGCGCTGTTGCGCGATGTGGCGCTGGCGGCGGCGGACGCAGGCCTGTCGGGTATGGAGCCGCTGTGGGGCATCCCGGCTACGGTGGGCGGCGCCTGCTTCATGAACGCCGGCGCCTACGACGGCACCACGGCTGGTGTGCTGGAGAGCGCCGAGGTCTACATTCCCAGCCGGTCCGGGGGTCGTGGTTCGGTGCACACGTTGGACGTGGCCGACCTGCGTATGGGCTACCGCACGAGCCGCGTGCAAACCGATGGACTGGTGGTTTTGCGGGCGACCTTTAAGCTCGCCCCGGAAAACGAGGCCATGATCCGTGCGAGCATGGACGACTACCAGCGGCGTCGTGAGGAGAAGCAGCCGCTGGATATGCCGAGCGCTGGCTCCACCTTCAAGCGCCCGGAGGGGCACTTCGCCGGCAAGCTCATCATGGACGCGGGGCTGCGCGGTGCGCGCGTGGGCGCCGCGCAGGTGTCGGAGAAGCACAGCGGGTTCGTGGTGAACACGGGCGGCGCCACGGCGCGCGACGTGCGCAGCCTGATCGAGCATGTGCAAGACGAGGTCCGCGCGCAGTTCGGCGTGGAGCTGGAACCCGAGGTCCACATGGTGGGCGAGTTCTAGTCCGGCCGGGTTGGCCCGGTTGTGGCGGCTTGACGGAGCGGTGAGCGGTGCGGGGAACGTTGTGACGCTCTAGGGCTATTCCCATTGCAAACAATCTGGATGAAACCATCTATATATGCAGGTGCTCTGATCAGCCTGGATTGAAGCCGCCGTGGATCGGATGCGCGTAGACATTTGCTTGCCTGCGGTGGTCGCAAATGGCATCTAATGGGTGTTTGCGCTCCGGAAAACGCTATGCACGGCATGCGTTCAGAGCCTCTGGGAGGCGTTGTTCACCTCCAGCGCCCCCACGGGGTCCCCCGAGATGGCATTTCGAGCGATATTCGTTCCATATTCGGAGGCACAATTGCACCGGAAAACCCATTAGAAGCCATTTGCGACCACACGTCAGTAGTGCAATCTATAAAGCAACCCCCTATATATTTTAGCGACCTGTTTGAATGAATACTTAAGGTAAAAAATAAGTATCTATGGGTTCTAGTCATGTGCCACCGCAGAGCTAGGGGGAAGGCGGGGCCGGGGTGCGCCGTTGGCCGCATCGCCACGCCCCGCGTCGAACCGTTGCGTCCTGCGGGCTACGTTGCCTCGCCCTGCGCCAAGTCGCCTTGGGCTCCGCGTCGGAATGATGCACCCCGCGGGCCGCAGCGCCACGTTTCGTGTCGCATCGATGCCCCGCCACCAGCACACTTTACCGCACCGATGTGGTCTTGTTGAAACCATACCAGCTGAACAAGGTCGGCAGGGTGCGTTCGGTACAATACAACGCGGCCTGGTATCGCTGATGCGTGTACGGGCTCGGGGAACCAAACGGCTACCTGCGCGGCGCCGCTCGCAAGCGGCGTGTATGCAGGCGGTCGAAACCGGTGCGGCCGCTGCTGCCGCCGAGAGCGAAAGGTGCAGGTATGTGCGGAATCGTTGGCTACACAGGTCAGGATGCGGCGAAAGACATCCTCATTGGCGGGCTCAAGCGGCTTGAGTACCGCGGGTACGACTCGGCCGGCGCGGCGCTGGAGCGCATCGAAGACGGCGCCTGCGCGCTCGACGTGTTCCGCCGCGTGGGCAAGGTGAGCGGCCTGGAGAGCGAGCTCGAGGGCCGCGACCTGGCATCCACCTGCGGCATCGGCCACACCCGTTGGGCCACGCACGGCCGTCCGTCGGTGGCAAACGCGCATCCGCACACGAGCTGCGACGGCCGCATCGCCATCGTGCACAACGGCATCATCGAGAACTTCGCCGAGCTGCGCGAGGAGCTGGAGGCGCGCGGCCATCACTTCAAGAGCGAGACGGACACCGAGGTGTTCGCCCATCTGATCGAGGAGGCGTACGCCCAGAGCGAAGGGGGCGCGGGTGAATCTTGCGACCTTATGGCCGCCGTGCGCGAGGCGTGCACGCATGTGGTGGGCGCCTACGGCCTGGCTGCCACCTGCGCCGACGAGCCCGGCGTCATCGCCGTCGCGCGCAAGGATAGCCCCATCATCATCGGTCGCGGCGAGCGCGGCAGCTACGTAGCCTCCGACGTGATCGCGATGATCGACGCCACGCGCGATGTCGTGGTACTCGAGGACGGCCAGTTCGCCCGCCTCACGGCCGAGGGCATCACCTATACCGACGAGCATGGGCGCACGATCCAGCCCAAGGTCACCCATATCGATTGGGACCTCGACATGGCTGAGAAGGGCGGCTATCCGGACTTCATGATGAAGGAGATCTGCGAGCAGCCGCGCGTGGTGCGCGATACGCTGGTGGGGCGCCTGGCGGCAACCGGCGAGCTCGACATCGACGAGCTGGGCCTGACGTTCGAGGAACTCAACCTGGTTGATCGCGTGTATGTGATCGCGTGCGGCACGAGCTATCATGCCGGCCTCATCGCCAAGAACCTCATCGAGAGCTGGGCGCGCATCCCTTGCGAGGTGGAGGCGGCAAGCGAGTTCCGCTACCGCAACCCCATCATCACCCCCTCCACGCTGGTGGTGGCCGTGAGCCAGTCCGGCGAGACGGCCGACACGCTGGCGGCGATTCGCGATGCGCGCATCAAGGGCGCCAAGGTGTTCGGCATCACGAACGTGGTGGGCTCCCCGGTGGCGCGCGAGAGCGACGGCGTGATCTACACCAAGGCGAACAAGGAGATCGCGGTGGCCTCCACCAAGAGCTTCATCGGCCAGGTGGTGAGCCTGACGCTGCTGTCGTTGCTGTTGGCGCAGGTCAAGGGCAAGCTGACGACCGGCCAGATCCGCATGCTCTTCCACGAGCTGGGCGATACCGCCGAGCAGATCCAGTGGATCCTCGACACCCAGCAGGACGCGGTGCGCGAGGCGGCGCATGCCTGCCAGGATGCGCACTCGGCGCTGTTTGTGGGCCGCGGCATGGGAGCGGCTATCTCCAACGAGGGCGCGCTCAAGCTCAAGGAGATCAGCTACCTGCACGCCGAGGCCTACGCCGCGGGCGAGATGAAGCACGGCCCCATCGCGCTGATCGACCCGGGCTTCCCGGTGATTGCGGTGGCAACCAGGAGCGCCACCTACGACAAGACGGTCAGCAACCTCAAGGAGTGCGAGGCGCGCGGGGCGAAAATCATCGCGGTGGCCACGGAGGGCGACGAGGACATCCGCGCCATCGCCGACCACGTGATCTACGTGCCGGAGGTGCGCGATGCGTTTTCTCCCATCACTGCCACGGTGCCGCTGCAGTTGCTTTCGCGCGAGGTGGCGCTGTTGCGCGGTTGCGACGTCGACCAGCCGCGCAACCTCGCCAAGAGCGTGACGGTGGAGTAGCCGGCGGCCTCTTCGATCGGGGGCACGGGCGCGAGGTCGCGAGCCACGAGGCTCCCGCCGCCGTTCCTCTCGGGTTGCGGGCGCAGCGTCAGCGCGCAAGCTCGGTGAGGAATGCGCGGAAGCGGGGTTCGTAGATACTGCCGCGTTGCCAGATGAGGTCGAAGGGGTGCTCGATGCCGAAATCTGTTGGCGTGATGTCGCAGAGCTCGCCGCGGCGGAGCTCCTCCTCGACGGCGACGCGGTAGATGAACGTGATGCCTCTGCCGGCGCGAACGAGCTCCTTGATGATGGGGATGCTCGCGACTTCGGTGACGGAGGCGAAGTCCTCAACGGCGATGCCGCGCGCGGCAAGGTTGCGCTCGAGGATCTCGCGGCTGCCAGATCCCGTCTCGCGCACGATCAGGGGGCAGGTGAGGAGACCCTTGATGGCGTTGAATCCAGGGCCGATGCCGCACATGTTCGGGGCGGCGACCGCTACAAACGGCTCGTGGGAGAGCGTCGCGCCATCAAACGCGCGGTGGTCATACGAGCCCTCAACGAGCGCAGCGTCCAGATCACCGGAGTTGATGCGGGCGACCAGCTCGCTTGTGTTGTCGCAGCGCACGGAGATGGGCTGCTCGGGATGGCGGGCTGCGTGGGCGGTGAGCAGGCGCGGGGCAACGTAGTCGGCGATGGTGCGGGTGCAGCCGAGGCGCAGGGGTCGTACGGTTTCTGCGTCGAGCTGGGCAATTTCGGCCATCAGGCGCGCTTCGTCGTTCGCCATGACGGAAAGGCGCTGGTAGAGCAGGTCTGCTGCGGCGGATGGACGAATGGTGCGCCCGCGCGTGTCGAAAAGCGGCCGCGCGATTTCGGCTTCGAGGTGCTTGATGTGCTGGGAGACAGCGGGTTGCGTGATGTGCAGCTCGCGCGCTGCTCCCGTGAAGCTGCGTGCGCGATATGCGGCGAGGAACGTATGGACGCGGTAGTCGAGCACAGGTCTCCCTCATTTCATAACAATACGTTATAGAACGATAAGCATAATAGCAGGATTGATTATAGAAGAGACACGTATCATGAGGAGCCGTTGCGGTGCGCGGCGCAGGCTCCACGGGTTCGACGACCCGGCGTTCTGCTGAGATGGCGTTTCGAACCGAGGACGCCGCACCCCCGACGGGTGTGAGGCATACGGGCGGTGCGGAAAAAAGGGTCTATGTGCGGTAGCGTGCGATGCGTGCCTGGGTCGCGTCCGGCAGATGTGTTGGACCCGCGCTTGCCAGGTTCGTCTTCGACGGACATGCGAAAGTGCGCAGGACTTTCGCGTGCAATGGTCGTGCACGCGCGTTGCCCACCAACATGTTGTTACGGGAAAGGACTGCCCCATGGAACTCATCAAGGATGCGAAGGATATGTGGCGCGGCGTGGCGTTGTGCCTGGTGATCGCGGTGCCGTCGTGGCTGCTCGGCAAGAGCTTCGAGGTGGTGGGAGGTCCGGTGTTCGCCATCCTGCTCGGCATGGTGCTGGCGCAGGTGCTGCGCGGCCGCGCTGAGGTTGCCGCCGCAACGGCGCCCGGCGTGAAGTTCACCTCCAAGAAGGTGCTGCAGTACGCGGTGATCCTGCTGGGATTCGGCCTGAACCTGAATCAGATTGCGCAGGTGGGCGCAACGTCGCTGCCGGTGATCGTGGCCACCATCAGCACCTCACTGATCATCTCGTTCGTGCTGTGTCGCGCCCTCAAGATCCCGGGCAAGATCTCGACGCTCGTGGGCGTGGGGTCGTCGATCTGTGGCGGCTCGGCGATCGCGGCCACCGCGCCGGTGATCGATGCCGATGATGAGGAGATCGCGCAGGCCATCAGCGTGATCTTTTTGTTCAACATCATCGCGGCGCTGGTGTTCCCGGCGCTGGGTGGCGCGCTGGGGCTCACCAATGACGGCTTCGGCCTGTTCGCGGGCACGGCGGTGAACGACACGTCCTCGGTGACGGCGGCCGCCTCGGCATGGGACGGCATGCACCCGGGCGCGAACGCGCTTGACCACGCCACCATCGTGAAGCTGACGCGCACGCTGGCCATCATTCCCATCACGCTGGGCTTGGCGCTGTGGCGGAGCTTCCGCGCGCGTCGGGCGGCCGCTGCGGCAGGGGCCGCCATGGGTGCTGCGGTGTCCGGAAGCGCTGCGGCAGGGACCGCCATGGGTACCGAGGCAGGGTTCGCCGCGGGCGCCGGGGCCGGCTCCGCTGCGGGCGCGGCCGGCTCCGCTGCGGGCGCGTCCGCCGCTTCCGCCACGGGCTCGTTCAGCCTCAAGAAGGTGTTCCCGACCTTCATCCTGTTCTTCGTCCTCGCCAGCGTGGTGACCACGGTGTTCGCACTGCCCACTGCGGTGACGGCACCCATCAAGGAGCTGTCGAAGTTCTTCATCGTGATGGCGATGGCGGCGATCGGCTTCAATACCGACATCGTCAAGCTGGTGCGCACGGGCGGCAAGCCGATTCTCATGGGCTTCTGCTGCTGGGTGGGCATCGCGGCCGTGAGTCTGGGCATGCAGCACCTGTTGGGCATCTGGTAGCACCGGCTGGCGAGAGGTCGCATCGGTTGTGCGGGCTTGCGAGGCATTTGGTCTTGCAGGTCCGCACGGTGTTTCGGGTTCGATGGCGCGGGTCCGGCGGCGTGACCTCTTCGGCCTCCGATAGCGTACGCATGCCGCCTATTCATCATGAATCGTCCTCTATGCATACCGTTGCTCGATGAAATCGACCGTCTGCCTACTTTTCCTTGCGTGAAGCTGATATCGCGCCAAAGATGAAGGTAACGGTTATGCATGCGCTCGTCCACGGCGCCGAGCGCGCGAGTGATGGGAGTCGATCATGGGATTGAAAGCCACGCAGGAGCTCGAGTTGGATTTCGAAGCGCTCCTGCCGTACCTGCGCTCAAAGACACGCGTGTTCATGGATGTTGCCGGTCATGAATACTACGTCACCCACACCGACGGCTATTGGCGCGTCCAGGATTGCGAGCGTCTGAATGGGCACGGGCGCTTCTGCGATTGCAGCGAGCTGGTCACCACCCTGCCTGAGCTGGTGGAGCTGCCGTGGCTCGACGGCAAGAGCATCCACGACCTTACGCCCAACGCTGTGTTCTACGAGTCGGTGCAGGAGGGGTGGCAGCGTCCCGAAGCGCCCCAGGAGAGCGCTTGTGAGCCCGAGGCAGCCGAGGCGCGCGTGGCGTAGGCGAGGCGCGCGTGGCGTAGGCATACGTGACGAAGCGCGCGGCCGCCGGGCTTTACAACCTTCGCGAACACCTGGTGTTTGTTGTTGACAATAATCCGAAGTCGGACTAATCTGCTTCTGTCCGATTTCGGATTATTTTTTCATGCGACAACAGGATGGGAGGATTCGCCTATGGCGGCATGCGAACAGGGCGAGGACGCGGAGCGGGGCGCCGCGCGGGAGGTTGCGCGGGAGGTTGCGCCGGAGACGGCGGTATGCCCGGTCGAGCTCGACTATCTCTACAGCACGGTCGACCGGCTCTACTACGAGGTGGCGCACAACTGCGGGCTTTCTACCAGCGCGTTCTGGATGCTCTACGAGCTGCATCGCGCGAACAGCGCGGTATCCATCAAAAAGCTCAATATATCGTGGTCATTCAGCAAGCAAACCATTAACTCGGCGCTCAAGACCTTGGAGGGCAAGGGGCTCATCGCATACGCTTATCTTGAGGGGAGTCGAAAGAACAAGAGCGTATCGCTCACCGAGGCGGGTCTGGCGTTCGCGCGGCGCTATATTCAGCCGGCTATCGCTGCCGAGGGGCGTGCGTTCTTCGGCCTGACAGAAGATGAGCGCGCGGCGATGCTCACAACCATTTCCAAGTACGCCACGGCGTTGAGCGCGGAGTTCGATCGCGCACGAGCCGAGGTTGCCGCGGGCGCATCGGTTGGGAACGAGGTGCCGGCCGATGTCGATGCGCCTGTGGGGGATGCGCCGGCCACAGGCGGAGCGCCGGCCGCAGGCCAGCGGGCTGGAAGCGTCGCGTCGGTTGGGAGCGGAGCGCTTCCGAGGGGCGGGGCATTAGGCGCCGAAGCACCGGCAGAGGATGCGCCGACCGCGTACGGAGCGCCAGCTACAGACACGTCGGCTGGGCGCGCCGTGCCAGCCGATGCGGCGCGGACGGGCGCGCAAGCCGACGCGCACAAACTCGAACAGGGCTTGATGCAGGGCGAGGAGGGCCGTGTATGAAACTGCTGCTCAAGGTTATGGGACGATACAAAGGGCTGGTTGCTGCCACGTTGGCGGCGCTCGTGCTCGATGTGGCGGGCACGCTGTACGTGCCCACGATGCTCGCCGGCATGGTGAACCAGGCGGTGGGCGCCAGCTCGACCGATTTCATCGCGAGCCAGGGCCTGCGCATGCTCGTGGCCTGCTGCTGTGCGAGCGGCGGCGCCCTGCTGGGCAACTACCTGTGCGCCCGTCTGGCCTCCAAGGTGGGGCAGGACATCCGCACGGCGGTCTACGACGCGTCGCTCGGCTTTTCGGGCGGCGATTTCGAGCGTTTCGGCACCGGCTCCATGATCACACGCACCCTCAACGACGTGAACGTTATCCAGCAGACGGTGATGCTCGCCACGCAGGCCATGCTGCCGGTGCCGATCATCTGCGTCATGGGCACGGTGCTCGCCTTCCGGATCGATTTCCAAATGGGCCTGATGCTGCTGGCAGTGGTGAGCGTGGTCATGGTGTTCGCCGTGCTGGCCGTCCGTCGCGCCGCGCCGATCTTCGAGCGCATGCAGGGCTTCATCGACCGCATGAACACGGTGCTGCGCGAGAGCCTCGTGGGCGTCCGCGTGATCCGCGCATTCGGCAAGGAGCGCCAGGACGAGGAGCGCTGCGGCCGCGTGTTCACCGATTACGCCGATGCCGCCATCAAGGTCAACTGGATCTTTGCCGGTGTGGACTGCTTCTCCTTCTGCCTCATGAACATCGCCGAGGTGGCGTTGCTGTGGCTGGGCGGCAACCGCGTGGGCGTGCACGCCATGGAGATCGGCAGCATCACGGCGGTGATCGAGTACGCGATGATCATCATGTTCTACATCATGATGGCTCAGTTCGTGGCGCTCATGGTCCCGCGCGCGCTCGTGTGCCTGCAGCGTTGCGGCGAGGTGATTGAGCAGGTGCCGAGCATCGTGGACGGGCCGACAGATGGCTCGGCGGGCGGGCCGACAGACGGGCCGAACGCCGCGGGGCACTCGCTTACCAGAGGCGCTGCGGCGCCAGCAGACGAGCCGAACGCCACCGGGCACTCGCTTACCGGAGGCGCTGCGGCGCCGGCGGTTGAGCCGAAGCGAAGCGTTGTTGCGAAGCCGGTGTCGGCGCCCGGTTCGGGCGAGGTCGTGGCCGCCTTCGAGCGCGTGTCGTTCCGCTTCGACGATGCGGACGAGGATACCCTGCATGACCTGGATTTCAGCTGCCGCCGCGGCCAGACGACGGCGATCATCGGCAGCACGGGCTCGGGCAAGTCGACCATCGCGAAGCTGCTGCTGCGTCTGCACGATGCCACGCAGGGCGCGGTGACGTTTGGCGGCCGCGATGTCCGCACGATGGCTCAGCGCAGCCTGCGCGATCGCATCGCCTACGTGCCGCAGAAGGCGTGGCTTTTCTCGGGTACCGTGGCGAGCAACCTGCGCTACGGCAGCGAGGCGGCGGGCGAGGAGCAGATGCGCCATGCCCTGGCGGTGGCCCAAAGCGAGTTCGTGTTCGATCTGGCCGACGGCCTCGACACCCGCGTGGCGCAGGGCGGCACGAACTTCTCGGGCGGCCAGCGCCAGCGCCTGTCGATCGCGCGGGCGCTCATGAAGCGCGCCGACCTCTACATATTCGACGATTCGTTCTCGGCGCTCGACTTCAAGACCGATGCGGCGCTGCGGGCGGCGCTCAAGCCCGAGACGCGCGATGCGGCGGTGCTCATCATCGCCCAGCGCATCAGCACCATCCTGCATGCCGACCAAATCGTGGTACTGCAGGACGGGTGCGTGGCGGGCATGGGCACGCACGAGGAACTCATGGAGGGCTGCACGGTGTATCGCGAGATCGCCGAGTCGCAGATGAAAGGCGGTGATGCAGATGACGACGGACGCTAAAGAGCGAGAGGAGCTGGAGGTCCCGCGCGACACCTGGGGCACCGTGCGGCGCCTGTGGGAGGCGGCGCGCGGGGAGCGCTGGCGCTTTGCCGTGGTCATCGTGGCCATCGTGTTCTACACCGGCTTCCATGTGGCGGCACCCGCGTTCAGCGCCCGCGTCATCGACGTGATCTGGGCAAGCGTTCAGCAGGCGTTCGCCGAGGGCCGCACGTTCTCGATCGGCTGGGATACCGGCGGCCGCGAACTGGCGGTGTACTTCGGCGTGTGGACCGCGGCGTGCGCGCTGTACTCGGTGCAGTGCTTCGTCATGGCCGGCTTTGCCGAGAAGCTGAACCTGTCGCTGCGTCGGCAGATCGCCGAGAAGCTGAACCGCCTGCCGTTGGCGTATTTCGATGCGCACAAGCCCGGCGAGGTGGTCAGCCGCACCACGAACGACCTGGACAAGATGTCCGAGGTCATGCAGACCGGCCTGCTCAAGCTCATGACGGCGGTGGGCACCATCATCGGCGCGCTTGTCATGATGGGGCGCTACAGCCTGGTGCTCACGGGCATCTTCCTGGTGTTCGCCGCCTTCTCGTGCCTGGTGACCCAGCTGGTGTCCAAGCGCACGCTGAAACTCGCGGCCGAGCGCCAGCGCTATGTGGGCAGGCTCACGGCGGCGGTCGAGGAGGCCTACTCGGGCCGTTTGGTGATCAAGGCGTTCAACCGCGAGCAGGCCAGTTCGGCGGAGGTGCGCGAGCTGGCGGAGCGTCTGGCGGTGGCGAGCCGTCGGGCCGACTTCGTGACCAACGCCATCAGCCCGCTGATTCGCTTCATCATCCGCCTGTCGCAGGTGCTGATCGCGGTGGTGGCGGGCGGCATGCTCGTGGCCGGTCGGCTCAGCCTCGGCGTGTTCCAGGCGTTCTTCCAGTACATCTACCAGGTGTCTGAGCCGCTCACGCAGCTGTCGTTCACCATCAACACGCTGCAGAACGCCCTGGCAAGCGTGGAGCGCGTGTTCGACATCATGGACGAGCCCGAGATCGAGCCCGATCCGGCGCCCGCCGCGGCCGCGCAGCTGCCGCATGAGGTGGCCGGCGCGGTGGCCTTCGAGCACGTGCGCTTCGGCTACGATGCGGACAAGCCCCTCATGCGCGACGTGTCCTTCCGGGCCGAGCCCGGGCGCAAGGTCGCGATCGTGGGTGCCACCGGTGCGGGCAAGACGACCCTCATCAACCTGCTGATGCGCTTCTACGAGGTCGACGGCGGCCGCATCACGTTGGACGGGGTCGACACCCACGCCATGGCGCGGGCCGATCTGCGCCGCAACTTCGGCATGGTACTGCAGGATGCCTGGCTGTTCGAGGGGACGATCGCCGAGAACATCGCCTACGGCAAGCCGGATGCCACGCGCGAGGAGATCGTGGCGGCGGCGAAGATGGCTCATGTGGACTTCTTCGTGCGCACGATGCCCCACGGGTACGACACGCGGGTGGAAAACGATGCGGAGAACATCAGCCAGGGGCAGCGCCAGCTGCTCACCATCGCGCGCGTAATCCTGTGCAACCCGAAGATCTTGATCTTGGACGAGGCGACCTCGAGCGTGGATACGCGTACCGAGCAGGCGATCGTGCAGGCGATGGAGAACCTGATGAGCGGGCGTACGAGCTTTGTGATCGCGCACCGACTGTCCACCATCGTGGATGCCGACCTGATTCTGCACATGCGTGCGGGCACGATCATCGAGCAGGGCACCCATGAGGAGCTCCTCGCCAAAAACGGCGCCTACGCGGAGCTCTATCGCAGCCAATTCGCGTAAAGGCCACGGCGCCGTTGCGCGATTGGGGACGGGGTCAATCCGGTACGTTGCACGATTGGGGACAGGGCCGGGGCACGTCGCTTCCGGCCCGGTGGTACCAGGGCTGGAACCGTTTCGCTTCCGGCCCGGCACCGCCGCCGGGGCTTGAGTCGTCTCGCCTCCGGCCCGCCTGCTCCATCGTCAAGTTGAGGCGGCGTGTGTGCCCGTCGAAAGTTTCAAAATCGATAAAGCGCATCCCCTATACGCATGTTATCGAACGTTACGCAGTGTCATACAAATAATGTGCAACCGTATGCAGTTTTGTACGCCCATCCCGTACTAATTAACTTGAATCGTGCGTTTTCGAGTCCTACAATTTCTCCATGTTGTGTGTATCTCGTGTAGCAACAAAGGAGGTTGTGTGATGGTAAACATCGTGCTAGCGAGCCATGGAGACCTTGCAAACGGTCTCAAGATGACCGGCTCCATGGTGTTCGGCGAGCAGCCGAACGTGGCCACGGTGTCCCTCATGCCCAGCATGGGGCCGGATGATTTCCGCCAACAGGTGGAGGATGCGGTCGCTGCCTTCGACAATCCGGAGGAGACGCTGTTTCTCGTCGACCTGTGGGGAGGTACGCCGTTCAACCAGATCAGCGGCTTGGCAAGCTCGCATCCTACGTGGGCGATCCTGACGGGCGTGAACCTGCCCATGCTGGTCGAAGTCTACACCGCACGGTTCGATGCATCCAAGACGGCGCACGACATCGCCGCCCATGTCCTTGCCGAATCTCGCGGCGGCGTGCGCGTCAAGCCCGAGTCGCTTGAACCGGAGCCGGCAGCCGCACCTGCTGCGTCGGCAGCTCCCGCGGCCCCTGCGGGCGCCATTCCCGAGGGAACGGTGCTGGGAGACGGCCATATCAAGTTCGTTCTCACGCGCATCGATACGCGACTGCTGCATGGCCAGGTGGCCACCACGTGGACCAAGACCACCAATCCCGACCGCATCATCGTGGTCTCCGACTCCGTGTCCCATGATGACCTGCGCAAATCCATGATCATCGAGGCAGCGCCCCCGGGGGTGAAGGCGCACGTGATCCCCGTGGACAAGATGATCGCGGTGTCGAAGGATCCCAGATTCGGCGCCACGAAGGCCATGCTGCTGTTCGAGACGCCGCAGGACCTGCTGCGCGCGGTCGAGGGCGGCGTGGACATCCGCGAGGTGAACCTGGGCTCCATGGCGCACTCAGTGGGCAAGGTCGTGGTCACCAACGCTGTGGCCATGGACAACGACGACGTCGAGGCGCTTGAGAAACTCGCCGCCAAAGGCATCACCTTCGACGTCCGCAAGGTGCCGGCCGATTCGGCGGCCGATTTCGACGCCATGATCAAGAAGGCCAAATCCGAGTTGGCCGCTCAGGCATAGAGGAGGGAACATGTCAGCAGTTTCGATCGTCCTGGTCGTTCTCATCGCGCTGCTCGCCGGCATGGAGGGCGTGTTGGACGAGTTCCAGTTCCACCAGCCGCTGGTGGCCTGTACGCTCATCGGTTTGGTGACCGGCCATCTGACCGAGGGTGTTATGCTCGGCGGATCGTTGCAGATGATCGCGCTCGGGTGGGCGAATGTGGGTGCCGCGATGGCGCCCGACGCGGCGCTCGCCTCGGTTGCCTCTGCGATCATCATGGTGCTGGCGCTCGACGGAGGCACCAGCGATTCTGCGACCGCCATCAGCGCCTCCATCGCGCTGGCCGTGCCGCTGTCCGTGGCCGGCCTGTTCCTCACGATGATCTGCCGTACACTGGCCATCCCCATGGTCCATGCGATGGATGCGGCGGCTGAGCAGGGCAACTTCCGCGCGATCGAGGTATGGCACGTGCTCGCCATCCTCATGCAGGGCGTGCGCATCGCCATCCCGGCGGCGGCGCTGTGCTTCGTGTCGCCCGATGCGGTGACCGGTGCCTTGAACATGATGCCTGCCTGGCTGTCCGGCGGCATGACCGTGGGCGGCGGCATGGTGGCGGCCGTGGGCTACGCCATGGTCATCAACATGATGGCCACCAAGGAGGTCTGGCCGTTCTTCGCGCTGGGCTTCGTGTTCGCGGCCGTGTCCCAGTTCACCCTGATCGCGCTGGGTGTCATCGGCCTGTCGCTCGCCTTGCTGTACCTGGGTCTCAAAGAGGTTGCCAAGAACAGCGGCGGTGGCGGCGGAACCGGTGACCCGCTCGGCGACATCCTGAACGATTACGAGTAAGGAAGGGAGGGCACAGACCATGGCAGACAAGATCAAGCTTTCTAAGAAAGATCGCATGTCCGTATGCATGCGCCATCAGTTCCTGCAGGGCTCGTGGAACTACGAGCGTATGCAGAACGGCGGCTGGTGCTACTCCATGATCCCCGCCATTAAGAAGCTCTACACCACCAAAGAGGATCGCGCGGCGGCGCTCAAGCGCCATATGGAGTTCTACAACACGCATCCGTATGTGTCGGCTCCGGTTATGGGCGTGACTCTGGCGCTCGAGGAGGACCGCGCCAACGGAGCGCCCGTTGAGGACGCGGCGATCCAGGGCGTGAAGGTGGGCATGATGGGCCCGCTGGCTGGCGTGGGCGACCCGGTGTTTTGGTTCACCCTGCGTCCGATCATTGGCGCTCTGGGTGCCTCCCTGGCGCTGGGCGGCTCGATTGTGGGACCGCTTCTGTTCTTCTTCGCGTGGAACATCATCCGCATCGCGTTTCTGTGGTACACGCAGGAGTTTGGCTACAAGGTGGGCACCTCGATCACCAAGGATCTCTCGGGCGGCCTCATGGGCAAGATCACCGAGGGCGCATCCATCCTGGGCATGTTCATCATCGGCTCGCTGGTTCAGCGCTGGGTGAGCATCTCGTTCACGCCGGTGGTGTCCAGCGTGCAGCAGTCGGCGGGGGCCTATATCGATTGGGCGAACCTGCCGGCCGGCACTGAGGGAATCCGCCAGGCGCTGACCCAGTATTCGACGCTGGGGGCCACCGGCCTCGATGTGACCAAGGTCACCACGCTGCAGCAGAACCTCGACCAGCTGATTCCTGGCCTGGCGGCCGTTGGCTTGACGCTTCTGTGCTGCCATCTGCTCAAGAAGAAGGTCAGCCCGATCGTCATCATTGTCGCCCTGTTCGCCGTAGGTATTGCGGGACGTCTGCTGGGCATCATGTAAGCTGCGCGCCATGCGCGATTGTGCGCGATTGGGGACGGGGTCAATCCGGTACGCGCGAGCGCGGGCGAGCGCGCTGGGTGCCCGGCAGGCGCGCTGGGCGCTGGGCAGGCGCCGGCGGTGCGCGCTCGATTGGGGACGGGTTCAATCCGGTGCGCGCGAGCGCGCTGAGTGCCCGATGGCCGCCCGATGAGCCGGGCGTGAGGCTCGTCCCGCTGTGACCGGTGCCGACGTCCGCCTCGGAAGCTGGTGATGCTCCGGGGCGGGCGCCGGTGTTGTTTGCGGGCGCTGGCAGCGCGGGCATGAGGACTACGTTGCAGGTGTGAGGCGGATGTTGCGAATAGCGCCGACGTTGCAGGTGTGAGGTCTACGCTGCCAGCAGGTGTCAACGCTGCAGGCATGCTGTCGGCGCTGTTAGCGGGCGCTGGCATCGCAGACATGAGGTCGGTGTCGCCGGCGGGCGCTGACACTGCGGGTATGATACCGGCATTGCCGGCGGGTGTTGGCTCTGCGGGCGTGATGGTGCGGGCGTCGACATCGCGGGTGAGAACCCAGCGTCGTCGGCAGAAGGCTGGCTCTACAAGCGGAAGGAAAGCGGGGGCATCACCGTGGCACAATCGCAGAACAGCTCGGTGTACTACACGGAGCGCGCAACGTCCTTTCACGGGCTGTCGACGTATGGCACCGTGATGCTGGGCGATGTTGCCTTCGAGTTCTACAACGAGCGCAATCCCGAGGATTTCATCCAGATTCCGTGGGATGAGATCGACCGTGTGGCGGCATCGGTGCTGTTTGGCGGGAAGCGCATCGCGCGGTTCGCCATCTTTGTGAAGGGAAGCGAAACGGCCTTCTCCTTCTCCACGCGAGACAACAAGGCGACGCTCCGCGCGATGCGCGAACATGTGCCCGCCGATCGGCTGCTGCGTTCGCCAAGCTTCTTTGACGTGATTACGCGCGGTGTGCTGTCACTGTTTGGAAAAAACCGTTAGAATATCCTGAGCGCGCGTTCTCATGCGGCAGCGGTGTTGTTCCGCAGCGAGCGAGGATGTCGCGTTATGGCAATGCCTCCGTAGCTCAGGGGATAGAGCACCGCTCTCCTAAAGCGGGTGTCGCCCGTTCGAATCGGGCCGGGGGCACCAGTATTTCCGCAGGTCAGAGGTATTATCCTCTGACCTGTTTTTTCGCACAGGGGGTAAAACGGTGCGAGAATCGACGTCGCGGCATCGCGTGCGGAGTTCAGTCTTTCGGCGTGTGTCGGGCTGCCGGCTGTGCACGTCGAGCTGTCGGCGTTCTGGAGGTGCCGGATGGTTGCTGTCGGCTGCACGCACTTGCCGGCGTGCTGGAGATGCCGGGTGGCTGCTGTCGGTGTTCTGGATGCTTGCTTGATGCCGACACGCGTTCCGCCGAAGCACGCGAGGCCGGCTTGCGTGCTTCGGGTTGTCAGCTGTGCACGTCAGGCTGACGGTGTTCTGGAGGCGGCAGATGGTTGCTGTCAGCTGTGCACGACTGTCAGCTATGTACGATTTGGCAGCGCTACCAGGAGGTGCTGACACATCCCATGCTTTCCATCAGCCTTTCTACCTGGGGATCCTTCCCTCGCTCATGCATTCCCGTGCATGCGATTTGACACAGCTGACAGCCGTACACAGCTGACAGTGGGCTGGGCGGGAGACCTGGCTGTCGGCCACTCGTTATGTGGAGGACCTAACCGTCGTCTGCCTGTTGCGCAGAGGGCCTAACCGCCGGACGCCCACTGCGCGGGAAGCCCGCCCGCCGGCTGGCCGTCACCCGCCCACTACGCGGGAAACCCGCCTGCCGGCTGGCGCCGGACGCCCGTTGCGTGGGGGACCCTCCCGCCGGCTGGCCGCCGCCTGTCGCCCCTCGGATCCCTTAGCGCCCCTGGCCGCTCAGCTGCTGCACCAGTGCGGAGAGCTCGGCTACCTGGGCTTCGAGCTCGGCGATGCGGCGGGCGTTGTCGGCGATGCCCTCGCGGTTCATGAGCGACGCCTCCTGAACCGGGTCGGGCATGCTCTCCCGGTGCTGCTTGGCGTCGAACTGCTCCTCGGTGACCCGGCATCCATTGCGTCGCACGATGCGCCCGGGCACGCCCACCACGGTGCACTGCTCCGGCACGTCCTTCACCACCACGGAGTTGCCCCCGATTTTGGTGCCGTCGCCGATGCGAATATTGCCCAGGACCTTCGCGCCCGCCCCCACCACGACGCCGCGGCCGAGCGTGGGGTGGCGCTTGCCGCATTCCTTGCCCGTGCCACCCAGCGTTACGCCCTGGTAGAGCACGCAGTCGTCGCCCAGGATGGTGGTTTCGCCGATGATGACGCCCATGGCGTGGTCGATGAACAGCCTGCGGCCGATCTGCGCAGCCGGGTGGATCTCGACGCCGGTGAAATGGCGCGTGATTTGCGAGAGCACGCGCGCCGGTCCGTGCAGGTTGTGCTTCCATAGCCAGTGCTCGGGCGTGTGCATCCACTTGGCGTGCAGGCCGGGGTAGGACAGGAAGATGACCAGCGCGCTTTGCGCTGCCGGGTCGTGCTCCTGCACGGTGCGGATGTCCTCGCGCACGGTTGCGAGAAAGCCCATCGGTCTCCTATCGGTCGGGTTGGCGTTGTTAGCGCAGGTGATAGACAGCATGGTAGAACTCGGCGGGGGTAATGTCGAGAGAGCTACTAGGATTTACACGGGAGCGGGCGAGGGAGCGGATGGAAGAACGAGCAGGGAGTGGACGGGGAAGGGATTGGGCGAAGGGGCCCTGCTCGCCCGCCCCGCCGCGCTGCTCTGCGACCCGCCCGTCACGCTCTATGCAATTCATGTTGCGGGCGGGCTTATCGACTACACTTGCAACAATTGTGCTGCCGCTGGGGCTTGCGGTCCCGGCCCGTCTTCTGAGGAACACCATGGGTTTCATCAACGCCATCGTCGAGCTGCTGCAAGACCCGCGCACGGCTATTGCAAGTTGGATCGCCGCCGGTCCGCTCACGGCCTACGGCTTCATCTTCCTGATCATCTTTATCGAGACCGGCGTGGTGTTCATGCCGTTTCTGCCGGGCGATTCGCTGCTGTTCGCATCCGGGTTCTTCGCCCATATGGGCTCGCTCGACATCGTCACGCTGTTGGCGGTTGTGTGGGTCGCCGCGATCATCGGCGATCAGTGCAACTTCATGATCGGCCACTTCTTCGGCCGCCGTATCATCGCCTCGGGCAAGATCCGCGCGATGACGCCGGAGCGCATCGAGAAGAGCGAGGCGTTCCTGGACAAATGGGGTCACCTGGCGATTTTCCTGGGCCGCTTCTTCCCGTTCATCCGGACGTTCGTGCCGTTTCTGGCCGGCGTCGGCGGCATGAAATGGCATTCCTTCGTGGTGTTCAACGTGCTGGGCGGCATCACCTGGTCCACGGCCTTCACCATGCTGGGCTTTTTCTTCGGCGGCATTCCGGTGGTACAGGACCACTTCGAGCTGCTGATCGTGGGCATCGTGCTGGTGTCGATTATCCCCACGGTGGCGGGTTTGGTGCGCGCCCGACTCAACAAGAGGCGCGCCGCGGCGTAGGCAGGGACGCCGCCGCGGCTGCGCGCGCCGCGCCCCGCGCCGCGTCGCAGCCCTACGTGCGCCGCCACCCCATCTGAACTGCCTCCCATTTCTTGGACACGGAAAGTAAAGTCCGAGAGATGGGAGGCT
>CABRHH010000016.1 GCA_902470695.1 uncultured Collinsella sp. | reverse complement strand
ATGCGCACCTCCTGTCCGGACGCCCTGCAGCGTCCAACTTTTTGTCCGCAGTCCCAAAACGGCCCCAGATGGATCGGGGGCGAACCCTCGTTTCCCGGACGGCCGGAATCCGCACCCAAGTTTCCCGGACGGTCGAAGCACGAACCCTGGATCCTCGGACGGCCGAAATCCGCACCCGGGTTTCTCGGACGGCCGAAATCCGCACCCTCGTTTCGTAGACGGCCAAAACCCGAACCCGGGTTCCGCGGATGGACGGGGCCCGAACCCTCGTTCTGCGGACGGCCGAAAGCTGAACCCGCTCAGCGCGTGGACGGCTGCAACCCGAACCCGGAGCGCGCCGATGACCGCAACCCGAACCCGCGCAGTGCGTGGACGGCCGGAATCCACGCTTGGGATGCGCAGACTGCGAACACGCGTCTCGCTCCGTCGGCGTGGACACCCCGGTTCCAACCCGTTCGACATCTCGCTCCGTCGGCGTGGACACCCCGGTTCCAACCCGTTCGACATCTCGGTCCGATCGACGTGGACACACCGGCCTCGCGCCTCTTCCGGATCGGCGTGGCACCCGCCTTCGGCCCGTCCGTTCGATCCGGCATGGTCCACCCGGACATCCCGTCTCCATCCCGGTTGGCATTTCAGTCCCTGCCTGTCTGGACACCCCTCATGCCAAGTATGTGCAAGTTGCCAAAAGAAGGTATTATTCTCGTGTGCAAATTGCTAAATATGATCATAGAATCAATGTGCAAGTTGTACTATGGAGGCGTAAGAGATGTATGTCCGCGCTGGTAGTACAGGGAGTGAGCAGTAAATATGGCTTTAATGCGTAAAAGTGTCGAGCGCATGCGCGCATGGAAGAGTCAAAAGGGGCGCCAGGCTCTGCTCGTTTCGGGCGCACGCCAGGTGGGCAAGACCTTTCTCATCCGTTCATTTATTGCTGAGTCGTATGAGCATGCGGTGGAAATCAATCTGGTTGAAATGCCCGATGCGCGCGACGCCTTCGACTCCGCCCACGATGCGCATAGCCTGTTCCTACGTATTTCCGCTTTTGCGCAGGACGACTTGGTTCCGCATAAAACCGCGATTTTCATCGATGAAGTGCAGGAAAGCAGCGAGGTACTCACTGCGCTCAAGTTCTTGGTCGACCGGTATGGGGACGAGTATGATTTCATCGTGTCGGGCTCTCTGCTGGGCGTTGAGCTTCGTAACATCCGTTCACTGCCGGTGGGCTACCTCAGCATCATCGAAATGTTCCCCCTCGATTTTGAGGAGTACTGCTGGGCGAACGGCATGGGAAACGCCGTGCTTGAAGAGGCGCGTGCGGCATATCGAGAGCTCCGTCCGATCGATGCGTTCGTCGACCAGCGGCTGCGCAATCTGTTCCACGAATATCTGCTGGTGGGCGGCATGCCCGATGTGGTTCAGACGTTTTTGGAATCCCATAACATGCAGCAGGTGCGGGCGCGGCAAACGGACATTATCAACCTGTATCGCCTCGACATCTCCAAGTATGCGGGGCCCCGTGCGCGCGTGGTACGCAAGATCTTCGACCTCATCCCTGCGGAGCTGAACACACAGTCGAAGCGGTTCGCGTTTTCCCATGTTGAGGAGGGCGGGCGTTTCGATAGGTATGACAGTGATTTCGCATGGCTGGTCGATGCGTCCGTTGCCCTGCCGGTCTGCAATGTGGCTGAGCCGCGGTACCCGCTTGAGCTTTCGGTCGACTCAGCGTTCTTCAAGTTCTTTCTATCCGACGTTGGCCTGCTTACCTGCATGGCCGGCATGAACGTGGTTCGTGACCTGTTGGCCGATCGCACTGATGTCAACTTCGGGTCGCTCTACGAGAATTATGTGGCACAGGAGCTGGCGGCGCACGGTTTGGGCCATCCGGCACCCGAGCGGCACCTGTTCTTCTTTCGAAACCGTCGTCAGGGCGAGTTGGATTTCATTATCGAGGATGCGTCGATGCGGGCCGTGCCCCTTGAGGTGAAGTCTGGTAAAGGGTATCAGCGCCATAGCGCGTTGAACAGGGTGCTTGAGGTGGAGAATTACGGCATCGAGCGCGCGGTGGTCCTCTACGAGGGCAATGTTGAGCTGTCGGGGCGCGTGGCGTATCTGCCCATCTACATGACGATGTTTCTCGATGAGGTCCCGCTAGCCTGCTGAGGAGGGCTGCTGTGCGCAGTTCTGTGTGAACAAAGCGGAGCTGGCCTACTGCGGTTGGGGTGTTGGTTTCGGCAATGGGGTGCCTCCGGGTTCAGGCTGCGTCCGTCGGGCGATCGAGGGTTCGCCTTTCGTCCGTCGGAGGGATTCCGGGTTCGCCTTTCGTCCATCGGGCTATCCAGGGTTCGTCCTTTGTCCATCCGGAGGCTAAAAACGGCCCCAGATGGATCGGGGGCGAACCCTCGTTTCCCGGACGGCCGGAATCCGCACCCTGGTTTCGCGGACGGCCACAATCCGAACCTACGTTGCGCGTGAATGGCCGGAACCCGACCCCTCGTTTCGCAGACGGTCGAAGCACGAGCCCTGGATCTTTAGACGGCCGAAATCCGAACCCTAGTTTCCCGGATGGACGTTCGTCGCACCCTGGTTTCGCGAACGTCTGGAGCACGGACCTGGGATGCAGGGGCGTAGTGAGCGAGAGTCTTCGTCGTGGCGCTCGCGCCGCAGCAGCTGTCCGTCCTGCATACCCGCTTTCCCGCGCTCCGCCCGCAGCCACCACCCGCCAGCCTGTCCGTCCCGCCCGCAGCCGCCGTCCGGACCATCCCGCTGCCCGCCCGTTACAAAACGGCTACGGCCCGTTCGCCATCCGCGCGCGATAGCTGCCCAGTGGGTATGATGGATGGTATTGCCAAGGCCTGCAGGGAGGACCGCATGCTCAACGAAACCATGTACGCGCGCGGAGCGGAGAGCTCCAAGATCCGGGAGATCTTCACCTACGCTTGCGAGCGCAAAGCCCAGATCGGTGCCGACAAGGTGTTCGATTTCAGCCTGGGCAACCCGAGCATCCCGGCCCCTGCGGCCGTGCAGGCGAGCATCGAGCGGTCGCTGGCCGAGCTCACACCCGAGGAGCTGCACGGCTACACGCCGGCTGCCGGCCTGCCGGCGACGCGTGCCGCCGTGGCGGCCTCGCTGAACCGGCGCTTCGGCACTTCCTACGGCGCGGGCAACGTGTTCATGACGGTGGGAGCCGCCGCCTCGGTGAGCTGCACGCTGCATGCGGTTGTCTCGTCGGGCGACGAGGTGATCGTGGTTGCCCCGTACTTCCCCGAGTATGCGGTGTGGATCGAGGCGGCGGGCGCCACCTGCGTGGAAGTGCCTGCCGAGGACATCACGTTCCAGCTGAGCGTGGGCAACATCATGGCCGCTATCGGTCCGCGCACCGCGGCGATCATCATCGATTCGCCCAACAACCCCACCGGTGCCGTCTACACCGCCGACGAGCTGACCCGCCTGGCCAATATCCTGCGCGAGGTGAACCGCACGCGCGAGCAGCCCATCTTCCTCATCTCCGACGAGCCGTACCGTGAGCTGGTCTACGGTGCCGAGGTCCCGTGGGTTCCGAACATCTACGAGCACACGATTGTATGCTACTCGTACTCCAAATCGCTGTCGTTGCCGGGCGAGCGCGTGGGCTGGGTGCTGGTGCCCAACACCTGCAGCCTGGCCGACCGCGTGATGGCGGGTATCGCCGGCGCCGCTCGCTGCCTGGGTTTCGTGTGCGCGCCGGCGCTGTTCCAGCGCGTGGTCGCCGACTGCGTGGACGAGCCGGCGAACGTGGACGCTTACAACCGCAACCGGCTCGAGCTGACCGACATCCTGGGCGAGGCCGGCTATACGCTGGTGGAGCCCAAGGGTGCCTTCTACCTGTGGGTGCGGGCATGTGAGCCCGACGCCGAGGCATTTTGCGAGAGGGCGCGTCGGCACGAGCTGCTGCCGGTGCCGTCGAACAGCTTCGGCGTGCCCGGCTGGTTCCGCGTGGGGTACTGCGTGGACTTCGACGTGATCGAGCGTTCGGCGCCTGCCTGGCGCGCACTTGCCGCCGAGTATCGCTAGGACGCGCGGGCCCGCAGCAGATGTCGAGACTGGCGGGCGGGCCGCGCACAGGCGGGGTCTGGGCCACGTGCCGACCCGACCGCACGGCGCGAGGGCTGCCCCGCGAGGGCCACGCGTGGGCACCGGCGCGTTCCGCCCTGCCCAAGAGCGACGTGCCACGGGCCCGCAGGCGGGCACCGTCGCCTGCGGGCCTACATCTGCCATCTGCGAGAAGCAACGAGAGAAGGAGTGCCATTTCATGACCTATAGCATCCGGGGCGACGTGCACACGCATACCCTGTTTTCCCGCCACGCCTACTCAACCATCGAGGAGAACGTGCGGGCGGCGGCCGACGCCGGTCTGGAGTTGCTCGGGTCGGCCGATCATTTCAGCGGCATGCTCTTCTGCGAGCAGCACCTGCGCAACTTCCAGTATTTCATCAACATGGGAATCTGGCCGCGCACCTGGCACGGGGTGACCGTGCTGCGCGGCTGCGAAGTCGACATCGTGGGGCTGCGCGGCGAGCTGTTCGGCCAGGACATCCCGGTGGGCGCCAACATCACCGGCCAGCCCTTCTCCCGCGAGCGCACCCTGTTCGAACGCGTGACGGCGGAGCTGGACTACATGGTGGCGAGCGTGCATAACGCCGATTTCACCCACGGCGTCTCGCTTGCGCAGACCACCGAGATGTACGTGCGCGCGCTTGAGAATCCCAAGGTGTTCATCCTGGGCCATACCGGCCGCTCGGGCGTGCCCTACGACCTCGACGAGGTGCTTATCTGCGCCAAGGAGCATCACAAGCTCATCGAGATCAACGAGCACTCGTTGGCGTCGGGTCGACACGACGCGGCGCGCTCTGCCTGCATGCGTATCGCCGAGCGCTGTGCGGAGCTCGGCGTGGGCATCGCGGTGTCCACCGACGCGCATATAGCGCCGCAGATCGGCAGCTTCAGTGCGGCGCCGGCCTTGCTCGAGGAGGTCCGGTTCCCCGAGGAGCTCATCATGAATCGGGGGCGTGCGCCGTTTATGGCCGAGCTCGCCGCAGCGGGCGTGTGCGACCTGCGCGCATGAGGTCCGGCTCGGGTTGCGAAAACGTAAGCAACTCGTCACCTTGTTCGCGCACCGGCTTGCTATGCTGCAGGATGGGGACGGGGTCGTTTCGTTCGGCCTGCGCGTCCGGTATCGACAGAAAGGCGGTAGACAGATGAAGAAGCAGCGTGCACGCGCCGCGACGCGTCTCTGGCTCCATCGGATGCCGGCGGCCTGCGCCCTGGTGGGGCTGGTGACGGTCGGGTTCAGCGCGGTGGCGCTCACGGCCCGCCATGCGCAGGAGGAGCGAGGCGAAGGGGCGGTCGCATCGCCCGCCGATCCCGCCGTTGCCTTCGCCGACGCCGCGCCGCGCGGCGGCCGCTTCACCTCGACGATCGCGTACACGAGTCTGGACGCACCGGATGCGGTGAGCTCGCAGGTCACCTGGGATGACGACTGGTTTTATGCCGACGATACCGCCTACAACCACGAGCTGGCCCGCGCCAGCGCGGTGCTGGCGGCGCTCGCGTACTCCGAGTCGGGCTACTACCAGGCGCAGAACGCACAGCCGCCCTATATGGAGCAAGCGCTCGCGCAGCTGGGCTTCTCCGAGGTCTCGACGGATTCCTACCGCTACCGCAGCGAGGTGGTGGACGAGGTGCTCAACCTGTTCACTGACGATTCGGACGCGGTGGCCTACACCATCGCCCGCAAGCACCTGCAGCCCGAGGATGGCGAGAGCCCCGCGCGCGATCTGATCGTGGTGAGCGTTCGGGGCAGCTATGGGTCCGAATGGCTGAGCAACCTCAACCTGCTGCCCGTTGACGCCACCGATGCCACGGACACTGCGGATGCATCTGCCGCCCAGACGGGCGGCGAGCTGGCGGGCAGTCCCGCGCTCGCGCAGACCCAGCAGAACCTCTCCAGCCTCACCCAGCCGCTCGCGAGCGTGCTGCAGGGATGGTTGTCGTTCGTGGACGGGCTGAGCGGCGCCTCCTCAACCGATGGCGGGAACTTGGGGCAGGACGCCACGCTGGGCATCGACGGCACCGACGACCACAGCGGGTATTTCCGCGCATCCGAGGACATCTGCCGCGAGCTCAACAGCTGGATCGCCGCTTCGCGCGCGGCTGGGTCCGAGGTGTCTGTGCTGGTGGTGGGCCACAGCCGGGGCGGCGCGATCGCGAATCTGGTTGCCTCCGAGCTGGATGACCAGCGCCAGCCGGGCACCGATGAAAAGGAAGGGGAGGCGTCCTTCTCCGAGGTGTCGAATGTCTACGCCTACACCTTCGCCTCGCCGGCCACCACGGTGCGGCCGGATGCGCACAGCGCGTGCTACGGCAATATCTTCAACATCGTGAACCCCTCCGACATCATGCCCTACCTGCCGTTGCGCAGCTGGGGCTATGAGCGCTACGGGGTGAACCTCTATCTTCCGTCGCAGGCGAGCGCGGGGTTTGCAGATGAGTGGGAGCGCATGCGGGCGTGCTATCGCGACAGCGTGGGCGTGGACAGCGCCTACGACCCCGCCGACGAGCAGGCGATTGCCGCGACGCTGGCCGATGTGGCCGCGCAGGTGACCTCGGTGCACGAGCTGATGACGCCCACGGGGGCCGCATCGACGCTGGCGGCGGTCGCCGCGCATATCGACCCTGTCCGCATCCTGTACGCGCACTACCCAACCACCTATATCGCCTGGCTGGATGCCGTGGGTGCCGATGCGCTGACACGCGAATGAGGCATCCGGGCATCTGCGCGATAGGGGGGCGCTGCGGTGCGAACGCTGCGACGGCGCTGCCGGCCCAACGGCCGTTTGCCCCATCCGCAAACGCTCGATACGGGGTTTGTAACGATGCATGCTCCGTTGTGGCTGCGGGTTTCGCTGCAGCTACAGGCTCCGTGCGGGTGCTGCGGCAACGACGCAAGGGGTGTGTGCAGTACGCCCTTCTCCGTACTCATGGCATCAGGCTCAGCTGTTTGCCGTTGGGGCCAATCTGGAGGCCCGCTGCCCAGCGTTCGGGCAGAAGCGGGCGGCCTAGGCGCCCCGTGCCTAGGCGCGCTCCAGGATCGCGACGGTCTCGGTGTGGCTCGTGTGCGGGAACATGTCCACCGGCGTGAGCGAGCGCAGACGGTAGCCGCCGCGTGCGAGGTCGGCCAGGTCACGCGCCTGTGTGATGGGGTTGCAGCTGATGTAGGCGACGCGGCGCGGGCCGATCGCGCAGGCCGCGGCAAGGAACTCCGGCGTCGAGCCCGCACGCGGCGGATCCATGATGAGGGCGTCGGCCTGCAGCCCGTCGGCGGCGGCGCGCTGCAGGTAGGCGGTGGCGTCGTCGGCGATGAAGCGCGCGATGCCCTCGAGGTCGTTGATGCGGGCGTTGCGCCGGGCATCCCGAATGCCGCTGGCGTTGCGCTCGATGCCGATCAGCTCGACGGCGGCCCCGCGCGAGCGCGCCGCGTCGGCCGCGGTGAGCCCGATCGTGCCGCTGCCGCAGTAGGCGTCGATGAGGACATCGTTCGCCTGCAGCTCAAGGCCGTCGATGGCCAGCTGGTAGAGCACCTCGGTCTGCTGCGGGTTGGTTTGGTAGAAGGACGTGGGCGAGATCTCGAAGGTGCATCCCAGCAGCCGGTCGCGCATGCGCTCGGCGCCGTACAGGATACGGGTCTCGCCGCCGAGAATCGCGTTGGTCTGGCGTGGGTTGATGTTCTGGGCGATCGTGACGATGCGGCTGTCGATGGCGCGCAGCTGCTCGACGAGCTCGGAGACATGCGGGATGTCGCGATTGGAGGTCACCAGCGTGAGCATGGCCTCGTCCGTGCGCCAGCCCATGCGGACCACGGCGTAGCGCACAAGGCCGCGCCGCCGGTCCTCGTCGTAGGCGGCAATGCCCAGCCGGGATGCGATCGCTGCGGTCTCGTTCAGGATGCGCCGCGCGCCGCCGGCCTCGACCGCGCAGGCGGGGCAGGCCACGATCCGGTGGGTGCCGCGCGCGAAAAACCCGCTCTCGATGGTGCCGTGCGGTCCGGGCGCGAAGGGCGAGGCTGCCTTGTGGCGGTAGCCGAAGGGGGTGTAGGGCACGCGTGCCTGCGCATCGCGCGGCCCCATGCCGACGATCGGCGCGACGCCCGCATCCCAGCCCGCCTCCTCGATCAGAGGGCCGAAGAGCTCCTCCATGGCCGCCTGCTTGCGGGCGAGCTGCTTGCGATAGGGGACGCCGATCCATTCGCAGCCTCCGCACGCCTGCTTGATGGGGCAGGGGCCTGGGTGCCGCTCGGCGCGCGTGGAGCGGGCGGTGCTGCCGTGCGTGCGATCGCGGCGCGTGTCGTGAGTGGAGCCGCGGTGCATGCCGTCGCGCGGCTCGTCGGCGGGCATGCCGCCCCGGACGTCGTTGCTGCGGCGGCGGTGCTGGTTGGCACCGCCGTGCCCGCCTGCGCGACCGTTGCTGTCGCGGCGGTCTGCGCGCGCGGGTTTGCTGCCACGGCCGGCAGTGCGGGGCATGCTGTTGTGTGATGAGGCTGAGTGGGCCATGATGATCCGTTTCTCGGTTGCGATGTGCTTCTATTGTATATGAGCCGATTTCCCAAGGGCCGCTTGGCGATTGCACGAGGGCCGTTTGGCCCATGCGGCGGTGTCGGGGCGACACGGGGCGCGGGTGGGGCTGCCGCGCTCGCGGGGTGTCATAACAGATTCGAAACAATCTAGAAAAGGTCTTGCACTCCACTTAACTAAAGTGCTATTCTCCCAGTCGTTGGTTGAGACACTTTAGTGAACTAAAGTACCTACAGGGAAAGGACCTACCATGAAGCCGATGAACGAGACCATGAACCGTACCGCCCGCACCGCCGATTCCGTTGCCTGCGCCGAGGATGCCGCGTCTTCCAACGGCGCCTCCGCGACGGCTGCCGCCCCGGCGGGTGCCGCCCGTACCGGATGGCGCCGGGCGCTGAGCCGACGCGCGCTCATGGCCTCGGCGGCCTGCGCTCTGTGCGGCGCGGCGCTGCTCGCCGGCTGCGGCGCCTCGCCCGCAAGCAGCACGGACAGCTCGGCGTCCGGCTCGGGCTCCGCTTCCGCCTCCGCCGACACCTCGGCAGCCGCCACCGGTACGCTCATCGTCGGCTTCGACCAGTCCTACCCGCCCTACGGCTTCGTGGGCGACGACGGCTCCTATACCGGCTTCGACCTCGATCTGGCTCAGGCGGTGGCCGATAAGCTCGGCTGGAAGGTCAAGCTGGAGGCCATCGACTGGGATGCCAAGGACACCCTGCTCGATTCCGGCGCCATCAACTGCATCTGGAACGGTTTCACCATGGAGGGCCGCGAGGATGACTACACCTTCTCCGATCCATATATGCTGAATGCCCAGGTCGTTGTGGTGAAGAAGGACAGCGGTATCGCCTCGGACGCCGACCTTGCCGGCAAGACCGTCATCACGCAGGTGGATTCCGCGGCCGAGGACGTGCTCGAGGGCGACAAGAAGGACCTTGCGAGCACCTTCGCCTCGCTGGAGACGATCGGCGACTACAACACCGCCTTCATGCAGCTCGAGTCGGGCGCGGTGGATGCCGTGGCGTGCGACCTGTCCATCGCGCAGTATCAGATGGCGGCCAAGCCCGATGCCTATGTGATGCTCGACGAGCGCCTGTCGGAGGAGAACTACGCGGTGGGCTTCAAGAAGGGCGACACTGAGACGGCCGAGAAGGTGACCGAGGCCCTGCGCGAGCTCGATGCCGACGGCACGGTGCAGCAGCTGTGCGAGAAGTACGCGAGCTACGGCCTGTCCTACGACAACTGGGAGCTCAAGTAACACAGAGCGCGCGGATGGCCGCGGTGCCGGGTGCGGACGGAATGTTCGCCCGGGCACCGCGGCTGCGCGCATGCGGACGGCAGCACTGCGGGGCCGCCGGGCCCGATGGTGGTGCCTCGTGTTGCGGCGGGTCGGGCTGTTCCGTGGCCCTGCCCGCGCGGCGGCGGTGGTGCCGATCGTGACCGTCCGCGCTTGCGCAGCCGCGGCGCCTGCAACCGCGACGCACCCGGGCGGCGGGGATGTCACATGATGGAACGAACGAGAAAGGGACGGGCACATGACGCTTGCCACGATGGTGCAGATGCTGGGCGCGGGATTCGCGGTCAGCGTGCAGATCTTCATCTGGACGCTTGTGGGCGCGGTGCCGCTGGGGGTGCTGGTGGCCTGGGGGCGCATGAGCCGTCTGGCGCCGGTGCGACTGATCGTGCGCCTCTATATCTCTCTCATGCGCGGCACCCCGCTCATGCTGCAGATGTTCGCCATCTACTTCGCCCCGTACTACGTGTTCGGCATCCAGCTCACGCCCGACTCCAAATGGCAGGCGTGCATCGCGGCGTTCATCATCAATTACGCCGCCTACTTCGCCGAGATCTACCGCAGCGGCGTGCAGTCGATTCCGCGCGGCCAGTACGAGGCGGCCGAGGTGCTGGGCTACTCGCGGCTGCAGACCTTCTGGTTCATCGTGCTGCCGCAGGTGGTCAAACGCATCCTGCCCGCCATGGGCAACGAGGTCATCACGCTGGTGAAAGACACCTCGCTGGCGTTCGCGATCGGGGTGGGGGAGATGTTCTCGACTGCCAAGGCACTTGTCGCCTCGCAGGTGAGCATGGTGCCCTTCGCGGTGGCGGCGCTGCTGTACTGGGTGTTCAACCTGGCGATCGAGGTCGCACAGGGCGCGCTGGAAAAGCGCCTGGACTACTATCGCGACTAGCGTGCAGTTTGGGGACGGGGTCGTTTCGGCAGGCATCGCAGTTTGCATCGCAGTTTGGGGACGGGGTCGTTTCGGCAGGCACAGCAGACTCGGATAAGGAGAATGGATATGGCGGAGACGGTGCTGGCACTCGCGGGCGCGCGCAAGGCGTTCGGCGGCAGTGAGGTGCTGCGCGGCATCTCGCTCGAGGTCGAGCGCGGCGAGGTGGTGGCGGTGATCGGGCCGTCGGGCGGCGGCAAGTCAACGCTGCTGCGCTGCTGCACGCTGCTGGAGCGGCTCGACGGTGGCAGCCTCTCCTACGGGGACATCGCCGTGGCGCGCGAGCGGGGCGGGCGCGCGGCATACGCGTCGGCTACCGACCTCAAGCGGGCGCGCGGCAAGTTCGGCCTGGTGTTCCAGGACTACAACCTCTTCCCCCACTTCACGGTGATGCGCAACATCGTGGACGCGCCGGTGCGTGTGCAGAAACGACCCCGTCCCCAAATTGAGGCCGAGGCGCGGGAGCTGCTCGATAAGATGGGGCTGTCCGCCTGTGCGGACAAGGTGCCCTGCCAGCTCTCGGGCGGGCAGCAGCAGCGCGTCTCCATAGCCCGGGCGCTCGCGCTCAAGCCCGAAGTGCTGTTCTTCGACGAGCCCACCAGCGCGCTCGACCCCGAGCTCACCGCCGAGGTACTGCGGGTGATGCGCGCCCTGGCGGCCGAGCGTATGACGATGGTCGTGGTGACGCACGAGATGGCCTTCGCCCGCGAGGTGGCCGACCGCGTGGTGTTCATGGACGGCGGCACGATCGTGGAGCAGGGTCCGGCCGCCCAGGTCATCGACGCCCCGCGCGAGGCCCGCACCCGCGAGTTCCTCTCGAACATCGGCTAGCGCGGGGGCACGAGCGCGTGCCGCTCATCGAGGGGCGCCGTAGCCCCGATCGCGTAACGTGCCATTCAATTGAGCTGGGGTCGTAGGCGCCTTGCTTGCCCGTCCGCCGAGCTAAGTCTACGTCTCCGCCCGCTAGTTTTACCGTGCCATACCCGTGATGTTTTGCCGAAAATAGGATCCAAGCGCATACAGGGGCACGTCTTCGATGATGCCATCCACGCTATGAGGCCTGAGCGAGCAGCGCAGGGCGCGCTCAGGGCTATACTTCTTAGCATATGCTGTCAGGCTCTTCGCCTGCACGTTTTCCCCTGACTTTACTTCGATGGGGAGGATCGACGGAATGATCCTGTTGCCGTCGACGATAAAGTCGATCTCACTGCGCGTCTTTTCGTTCTTGTAGTAATGGGGGCTTCCCTCTTGACCGGCGGCGATAATCTCCTGCAGGGCAAGCTGCTCAGCAAGAGAGCCTTTGTACGAGCTGAACAGGTCATTGCCTTCAAGCAGCAGACGAGCGTCGAGATTGTTGAGGGCACCGAGTAGGCCGACATCATGAAGGTAGACCTTGAACACTCCCTCGTCCTCATGTGAAGCCAGAGGCGCTTCAGTTCCAGAGACGCAACGCACCTGATGGGCGAGCGAGGAGTCTATAAGCCACTGGAGTGCATCCTCGAATTCGCGGGCCCTCGCCGACTTGCTTACTTTTGAGAACATAAACTTGCGGTTCTCCTTGGCAAGGTTGGCGGGAACGGCGCGCCAGACAAGGCGAATGCGTTCGGCAAGGTCGTTCGTAGCGTATTTCGAGAAATCGGCATCATAGGAGCGCAGGAGCTCTCGTTGCACATCACGCGCACGGATGATGTCGTGCCCGTCCGTGAAGGCCAAGACTGCCTCGGGCATACCGCCGACGTACAGATAGGATCTGAGCAGCTCGTTGAGTCGTCCGTGAAACACGGAGAGCGCGCCCCAGTCAAGTGCCTGCACGGTGTCGGCAAGCATGTCCTGACCGATGGCGTAGAGAAACTCGATAAACGAAAGCGGGTAAAGGTCCAGATAACTCACCTTGCCCACGGGAAATGACGCATGCCTGCTTTGCTCCGGTGCGCCTGTCGCCTTGCGTCCTTTGAGCGCGATTCCAAGTGATGAGCCTGCCGCGACCACAGGTATCTCGGGGGCTTCTTCGCAGAAGTATTTAAGTGATTGCAGAGCTCGGGGCACTTCCTGCACTTCGTCGAGGATGAGAAGCGTGCGCTCGTCGATGCGACATCCGGCTTCGATTTGAAGGATTGGCAGCAGCCTGCTCGGGCTCAACGATCCCTCGAACAGCGCTGGCATTCGATCGTTGTTGTCGAACGAGATGTATGCCGTGCGCTCGAAATGCTGTCTGCCAAACTCGCGCAGGAGCCATGTTTTACCAACTTGCCGCGCGCCGCACAAAATGAGGGGCTTGCGGTTTGGGGAATCGAGCCAAAAACCGAGTTGCCGCATCGCGAGTCGTCGCATGTTATCGCCCTCCACAACATATATATCTACCAGCATCTCCACGTTTTTATATAGGAGTTTATACTACATCTCCACGTTTTTGCATGGGAGTTTCTGGCGTACCTCCACGTTTTTACATAGGAGTTTGTGGCGCATTTCCACATTTTTGTATAGATGGGCGCCCAGGCGTCGCGTCAGCAGGGAACGCCGACCAGTTGAGCATCGGGGTCCGCGCCGGCTAGGTTCGCAGGACGTATTCGCCTCCGGTGCCGATGCGCTCGCCGGTGGGTTCGTTCGTATCGCCGTGCTGCACGGGGCTGGGCGGTGTGGCTGGCGGGACGTTTTACGTGGCGAGGCGAGACCCGATCGCGCCCGCTGCGTGGCCCAGCCCGCCGCGCACCTACCGTTGGCGGACGTATACGCTACGTTGGGCGAAAACCCGCACGCGCATGGCGCCCGCGCGGGTAGACTCGTGCCATAGGCAACGGACGGCGCGTCCGGCCGAGCCTGCAAGGGGCCGGCTTCGCGTTCTTCCCCCAGATTGCTTGAGCGCACGTCTGTTGCCGGGTCGCCTTGGGCGGCCATTTCCTTCAGTGCTCCGGGCGCGCCGTCCCTGAACGCGTTTTGTCGTTCGGACGTCGCCCCGGAGCGCTGGCTGTTCTCTTGGACAAGACAGGCGCTCCCCGGCCCCGATGCCCGCGCGGCACGCGAGAAAGGGAGGCAACCATGGGTGCTCCCAAAACCGGCAACGTAAGGAACGTGGTGCTCGTAGGCCAAGGTGGGGTGGGCAAGACCTCGCTCGCGGAGGCCATGCTCCACCTGTCTGGCAAGACCGCCCGCCTCGGCGGGCACGGCGGCACCAAGCCCACGCTTGATTACGACGCCGAGGAGGTCAAGCGCGAGTTCTCGATCTCCACCGCCATCGCGCCGTTCGACTGGAGGTCGGCCCGCATCAACGTGCTCGATGCGCCCTGCTACCCCGATTTCATCGGCGACGCCTACGCGGCTATGAGCGTGTGCGAGACAGCCCTGTTTGTGGTCGATGCCGCCGAGGGCCCGCAGCCCACCACCGTCAAGCTCTGGTACGCCGCCGAGGACCTGCGCCTGGCCCGCGCCGTGTTCGTCAACCGCGTGGACCGCGAGAACGCCGACTTCGATACCTGCCTCGAGATGCTGCGCGAGCGGTTCGGCATGCGCCTGGGCGCCGTGACGCTGCCGTGGGGCACGGGCGAGGCCTTCGATGGCATCATCGACCTGGTGCGCATGAAGGCGCGCCACTGCGAGGGCACCCAGCAGGTCGAATCCGAGATTCCCGAAGAGCTGCGCGCGTCTGCCGAGGCCGCGCATGAGGCCCTCTGCGAGCTGGTGGCCGAGGCCGACGACGCGCTCATGGAGAAGTACCTGGAGGGCGAGGCGCTCACGCAGGAAGAGGTGGAGGGACTGCTCGCCCGTGCGATCGCCCAGCGCCTGTTCGTGCCCGTGTTCGCCGGCTCCTGCGTGCGCGAGCAGGGTGTGAACTCCCTCATGGACGACATCGCCACCTATTTCCCCGCGCCTACCGACTACGGCGAGATGCCGCTGATCGACGGCGACACCCTGAAGATCTCCTCCACCGACACGCGCCCGGTGGTCTTCGCCTTCAAGACGCTGAACGATGTCCAGCAGGGTCGCCTGTCATTCCTCAAGGTCCTCACCGGTACCATCGAACCCGGTATGGAGCTCGTGAACGCGCGCACCCGCAAGTCCGAGCGCCTCACGCATCTCTACGTGATGTGCGGCCGTGAGATGACCGAGGTGGGACACGCCTATGCGGGCGACATCATCGTGGTGCCCAAGATGGCCGCCGAGACGGGCGACACGCTGTCGGTGACCGGCAAGGTTGAGGCTGCGGCGTTCAAGTTCCCGAACTCCCAGTACCGGATCGCCATCGAGGCGGAGAACCGCTCCGACGAAGACAAGCTGTTCACGTTTATCGAGAAGGCGTGCGAGGCCGATCCCACCATGAGCATCGGCCGCGATGAGGAGACGGGGCAGACCGTGATCGCGGCGGTGGGCGAGGCGCAGGTGAGCGTGCTGCTCAACCGCCTGGAGGCCCGCACTAAGGTGGCGGCTCATATCGTCCCGCTGCGCATCCCGTACCGTGAGACGATCCGGCGCGTGGCGAGCGCGCAGGGGCGCCACAAGAAGCAGACGGGCGGCGCCGGCCAGTTCGGCGATTGCTGGCTGCGCGTGGAGCCGCTGCTGGATGGCACCGCGTACGAGTTTTTGGACGAGGTCGTGGGCGGGCGCATCCCGCGCGCGCTCATCCCCGCGGTGGACAAGGGTGTGCAGGAGACCATGAAAGACGGCGTGATCGCGGGCTATCCGCTCACGGGTATCCGCGTGGCCTGCTACGACGGCTCGTATCACCCGGTCGACTCCAACGAGATGGCCTTCCGCACGGCGGCGCGCATCGGCCTCAAGAAGGCGTGCGCCGAGGCCGATCCCGTGGTGCTCGAACCCATGGAGAACATCACGGTGACGATCCCCGAGAGCTACGCGGGTGCCGTGATGGGCGACGTCTCGGCCAGCCGCGGTCGCGTGACCGGCATGGATTCCAATGACCGCGGCGAGACCGTGGTGACGGCAACCGTACCGTACGCCGAGCTGGTGGACTACGCCACGCGCCTGCGTTCGCTGACGCGCGGCACGGGTGACTTCACGATGGAGCCGGCCGGCTATGAGCAGGTGCCCTACGACGTGCAGCAAAAGCTCGTGGAGATCTACGAGCACAACCGCGCGCAGGGCAGGTAGGCCCGACCGATGCGGCGGCGGGGCTATGCGATGCGCCAGGTGCCCTGCCGCCGCGCCCACCCCGTGCTCGGATGCATCCGCGCGCGGAGCTGCCAAGACATTTCATGCGCGAAGCGCCGCACGTGGCAGCACGGCGGCGCTTCGCTTCGCTATGCCGAGAACGCCCACAGGTTGGCGCACTGCCCCAAGACGCGGTCGAGGTCCCAGCTCTGCTGCGTGCGCGCGGCGGAGTTCGGGTCGTGCACGATCACGCTGCCGTCCGTATCGATGCCCACCAGCACGATGAAGTGACCGGTTTGGGTGAAGTCTCCCGGGCGCACGCTGCAGATGATCGGGTGGCCCTGGCTGAGCTCATCGCGCACGCTGCCGGCGTCGGCGGGTAGCTCGGTGCTCGTCAGGCCGAGCTGGGCGGCACCGTCGGTCATGAGCGTCCAGGCGGTCATGTTGTCCGCCACGTGCCCGCCCTCCTCGCTGAAGCGCGCCATGGCGGCAGGGTCACGATCGGTGTTGCCCGTGAGGGCGACGTAGACCATGGACAGGCAGGTGGGACCGCATCCGTTTTCGCGTATGGTGCCGCCGGCATAGGGCTTATCGGCCCACTGCGGGTCGATCTGATAGAGGGCCGGCACCGTGCCGCGCTTCCATTCGGCGCGCGGTGTCGAGACGGCGCTCGCCTCCTGCGTGCTCGACGCGGCACCGGGGTTGCTCAGCAGCCCGCGGAGCGCGACGAGCGCGACCGCCGCCACGATGCCGGCGGCAGCGATCGCCGCACCGACCCGCCTGTGGCGCCGACGCGTTCGCGCAGGCGGATACGTGCTATGGCGGGCGCGCGTCTGGCTTTGGTAGGCGCATGGACGGGTTCGATCCGGTGCTGGCATGGGGGTTCCTTCCGATGTGAGTGTGCGGCGGTGACGCGGCGCGCGCCCACATCGGCAGGACGCCTCGCTGGGAGTCTGGTGCGAGGCGAGGGAGGACCGCCTGGACGACGCGCTGCGCTGTTCGCATCTCATGCTCGCGCGCCTGGCTGATGCGCCCATGACACCTGCGTGACGGTCCTGTCAGAGTGCTTAAAAATAACTTATATAAGCTCCTGTTTCGGCTGATGAGCGCCTCATTGGCGATGGGGCGCATGCGATCGCGGGACCCGCTGCTCTCGACCGTCCGCAGCCGCAGCGTGGGCCTCTACGCGCGCGCCGCTTTGGGACGTCCGGCTCCGCCATCCCAATGCGCTTCTTTGTTTCCACTTTATTACGATAAAGTTAACTTGCCCTCTTGGGAATTCTTTAAGCGCGATGAGCTCCTAAAATGGCTCCAACGCGCCTCCGGTGGGGGAGCGAATCCCTGCGAGCCGGGAGGAAATCGCCTGCGTGCCGGCGTTGCATGCACCCCGGTACGGTCGGCTCCACGCCCATCGCGCTATCTGGCAGGACCTGCTGTGGCCCGCGGCTCCGGGATTATGCCGCGCCAGCATCGCCTTGCGCCCGCGCAGCCCCGTGCCGCACGGCATGCGCCTTCGGCATCGCACCTGCCACCCACCGACGCGTTCGTACACCGGCAACAAGGCAAAGGGGAAGGACCTCACATGGCTTTGAACGACTACTCAGTTTCGCGCCGCCGCTTCATCGAGGCGATGGGCCTGGCCTTCGGCGCATCGGCGGTAGGGCTTGCGGGTTGCGGCTCCAAGCGCGCCGGCGAGGCGGGCTCTGCCGCCGCGGGCGGCTCGGCCGACACCATCACCTTCGCGCAGGGCGCCGACCCGCGTGGACTGGACCCGGCGTTCGTCGACGACGGCGAATCGGCCAAGGTTATGGCCAACATCTACGACACGCTGCTGCGCTACGACACCGACAGCTGCGATCTGGTCCCGGGCATCGCCAAGAGCTACGAGGTCTCCGACGACGGCCTCACCTACACCTTCACCTTGAACGAGGGCGTCACCTTCCACGACGGCACCGCCTGCGACGCCGCCGCCGTCAAGGCCAACATCGACCGCCAGCTTGAGCCTGCGCGCACCGAGGACATGCCCTATGCCTCCTTCGTGTTCGGCTCCGAAGAGCTCGGCAGCGGCGTGGCCTCGGTGGAGGCAACCGACGCCACCACGCTCGTCATCAAGATGCGCTCCGCCTCCACGCCGTTTTTGAAGAACCTCGCCATGCCGCTGGCGGCGCCGATCGTGTCCCCGGCCGCCATCGAGGCCGGCGACGCCAACGAGAAGCCGGTGGGCTCGGGCCCGTATCAGTTCGTGAGCTGGACCAAGGGCGACAGCATCGTGCTGAAGGCCTACGACGATTTCTGGGACGACGATCGCGCGGCCAAGACCAAAAACGTGATCTTCCGCATCATCGCCGAGAACGCCTCGCGCGTGACCGCCCTGAACAACGGTGAGGTCGACATCATCGACGGCCTGGACGCCTCGGTGGTGAAAACCGTTACGGACGCCGGCAACAAGCTCTTCCAAAAAGACGGCATGAACATCAACTACCTGGCGTTCCGCACCGATTCCGGCGTGTTCACCAACCCGGACGCCCGCCGCGCTTTCATCAAGGCGGTCAATGTCGAGGAGCTCGTGAAGAGCCTCTACGGCGAGTATGCCTCGCCGGCAAACTCGGTCATGCCCGACTGGATGGCCCCGTACGTGAAGGACGTGAAGCAGACCTCCTACGATCCCGATGCGGCCAAGCAGGAGCTCGCCGCGCTGGGCATCACCTCGCTCACCATGCTCACCTACACCAACGTGCGCCCCTACAACTCCGTGGGCGGTCAGGCGCTTGCCGAGGCGATCCAGGGCTACCTGGCCGACGCCGGCGTGGATGTCCAGATCATCTCCTATGACTGGACCACCTACAAGACCAAGACCGACACCGACAGCTTCGACTGCTGCCTGTACGGCTGGGTGGGTGACAACGGCGACCCGGACAACTTCATGAACCTGCTCGCCGACGAGAGCACCGCCATGAATGTCGCCCGCTACCGCAACGACGCCTACAACGCCTTGATCGCCCAGGGCTTGGCTACGCCGGACGGGGATGCGCGCGACCAGGTGTACCTGCAGTGCGAGCAGATCGTGGCCGAAGACGCCCCGTGGATGCTCATCTCGCACGCGCAGACGCTGGCCGCCTACAGCCCGAAGGTCTCCGGCTTCTCGGTGCACCCCACCGGCATGAGCTATCTGCAGAGCGTGACGAAGCAGGCATAGCGCCCGCTTTGCATCCGCATGGCATCCGCCCGGTTGTGACGCGAGCCTCGATGCTTCGTGTTGCGGCCGGGCGGCCATGCGCTTGCACCCCATCCATCTCGAAGAGGAGGCGAGCCCCTGTGCTCAGATATGTCGCCAAGCGATTGCTGCAGGCCATTCCGGTCCTGTTGGGCGTCTCGATCCTGGTCTTTCTCATCATGCGCGTCTTTGCCGCCGACCCGGCCCCCGTGGTGCTCGGCCAGCATGCCACCGAGCAGGAGATGGCGGCCTGGCGCGAGGCGAACGGTCTGAACGACCCCATCATCGTGCAGTACTTCTCCTTCCTTGCCGGTGCGCTCACCGGCAACCTGGGCGAGAGCTACTACACCCACACCGCGGTCACGCAGGAGCTGCTGAGTCGCTTCCCGGCAACGGTGGAGCTCGCGCTCGTGGCGATCGTGATCGCCACGGTGGCGGGTATCGCGCTGGGCGTGGTCTCGGCGGTGCACAAGAACACGGCGATCGACGGCGCGGCAACGGTGCTGGCGCTCATCGGCGTGTCCATGCCGATCTTTTGGCTGGGCATCCTGCTCATCATCCTGTTCGCGGGAACCTGGCACATCCTGCCCAGCGGCGGGCGGATCGATCCGCTACTGGCCCCGGTGGGCGGCACGGGCCTCTACCTCATCGACACGCTGTTCTCCGGCGACCTCGAGGCCTTTGCCGACGCGGCGGCCCATATCGTGCTGCCGGCGCTCGCGCTGTCCATGTACTCCATGGCCGTCATCACCCGCATGACCCGCTCGAGCATGCTTGACACGCTCGGCGAGGACTACGTGCGCACCGCCCGCGCCAAGGGTCTGCGCCGCGGCCGCGTCAACCGCCGCCACGCCCTGCGCTGCGCGATGCTGCCGGTAACCACGGTCATCGGCCTGCAGCTGGGGAGCCTTCTGGGCGGTGCCATGCTCACCGAGACGGTGTTCGCCTGGCCGGGGATCGGCAAGTACGTGGTCGAGTGCATCCTGAAGAGCGATTTTCCCGTCGTGCAGGGGGCGGTGCTGCTGATCGGCGTCATTTTCATCGTCATCAACCTGGTGGTGGACGTCGTGTATGCGTATCTGGATCCGCGCATCAAGTATGCGCAGGAAGAGAGGTGAGACGACTATGGCATTCTTGAGCTTCGCGAACCGTGCGGCCCGCGCCGCCGCGCCCGCCGCATCCGCCGCGCCGACGCCCGGCGGCTCATCTGCATCCGGCGAGTCCGAGTCCGCGGTGCCCTCCGGCTCCGGCCCCGTCACCTCGGCGCCCGAGCCCGATCGCGGCGGGGCGGCTGCTGCGGACAGACCCGAGTCGCTGTGGGTGGGCGTGTGGGCGGCCCTGCGCCAGAACGTGCCGGCCATGGTGAGCCTCGCGGTGATCTGCGTGCTGGCGCTGGTGGCCATCGTCACCGCCGTCGCCCCGCAGGTCCTGCCGGCCGACCCGTACGCGCAGGACCTCTCGGCCTCCTTCCAGGCGCCTAGCGCCGCGCACTGGTTCGGCACCGACCAGCAGGGGCGCGACATCTTCTGCCGCATCCTGGTCGGCAGTCAGATCTCGCTGACCGTCGGCGTTCTGTCGGTGGCCATCTCGCTGGTGATCGGCGTGGCGCTCGGCGCCATCGCGGGCTACAAGGGCGGTGCGGTCGACACCGTCATCATGCGCCTGATGGACATGATGCTGGCGATCCCCTCCATCCTGCTCGCGATCGCCTTCATGGCGGCGCTCGGCCGCGGCATCGACAAGGCCATCATCGCCATCGGCTTCGTGTCCATCCCCGAGTACGCGCGCATCGTGCGCAGCCAGGTGCTCGCCGTCAAACAGGCCGACTACGTGGCCGCCGCGCGCGTGATCGGCGACACCGACGCCGTCATCATCTGGCGTCATGTGCTGCCCAACGTGATGCCTTCCATTATCGTGCGCGCCACGTTGGGCATCTCCGCGGCCATCCTGGACGCGGCGGCCCTGGGCTTTCTGGGCCTGGGCGTGCAGCCGCCGGCGGCCGAATGGGGCGACATGCTCGGGCGCGGCCGCAACTACATCTTCTCCGCGCCGCACACCATGATCTTCCCCGGCCTGGCCATCACCGTCACCGTGCTGGCGTTCAACCTGCTGGGCGACGGCATCCGCGACGCGTTCGATCCCAAAGCTAGGAAGAGGTGATCGGGTATGGCGTTGCTTGAGGTACGCGACCTGGTGACGGAGTTTCCCACCCGCCGGGGCGTGGTGCGCGCGGTCAACGGGGTCAGCTTCTCCATCGACCGCGGCGAGATCGTGGCCGTGGTGGGCGAGTCGGGCTCCGGCAAATCGGTGACCTCCCTGTCCATCATGGGCCTGCTGCAGGCGCCCGGGCACGTGGCGGGCGGCTCGATCACCTTCGACGGGACCGATCTGCTGGCCGCCTCGGAGCGGGAGATGGAGCGGGTGCGCGGCGGGCAGATTTCGATGATCTTCCAGGAGCCCATGACGAGCCTGAATCCGGTCTACCGCGTGGGAGACCAGATCGTCGAGGCCATCCGCACCCATACCGACCTGGGGCGCAAGGAGGCCTGGGCGCGCGCGGTCGAGATGCTGCGCGTGGTGGGCATCCCCAGCCCCGACCAGCGCGCACGCGACTACCCGCACCAGATGAGCGGCGGCATGCGCCAGCGCGTGATGATCGCCATGGCGCTCGCCTGCGATCCCAAGCTGCTGATCGCCGACGAGCCCACCACAGCCCTCGACGTGACCATCCAGGCGCAGATCTTGGACCTGATCTACCGTCTGCGCGACGAGTTCAACATGGCGGTGCTGCTCATCACCCATGATTTGGGCGTGGTGAGCGAGGTGGCCGATCGCGTGGCGGTCATGTACTGCGGCCAGGTGGTGGAACAGGCTGAAAAGTTCGACCTGTTCGACCGTCCGCTGCACCCGTACACGACCGGTCTGCTGCGGTCCATCCCGCGTCTGGAGGACGATACGGCAGGCCCGCTCTACATGATTCCCGGCTCGGTTCCCAATCCGCTCGACATGCCGGCGGGCTGCCCGTTTTCCGACCGGTGCCCCCGCTGCATGCCCCGCTGCCGCACCGAGGCGCCCCGTCTGGTGGAGCCTGACGGCACGGGCCGTCGTGTGCGGTGCTTCCTGTACGAAGAGGGCGCGTCTGCTGCCGGGCAGGTGCGAGGCGAGCAGGCGGGCGTGGATGCGCTCACGGCGGATGCGCCGGCGCCGGCTCCGCAGACCGCGGCCGCACGCGCGCCGCAGCCCCGCGACACCCAGGAGGTTGAGGAATAGATGGAGCGTGTTGAGCAAACCGACGGCGTGCTGGTCGATGTGCAGCACCTCACCAAGAGCTTCGTGGCTGCCACGAACTTCTTCGGCCAGCCCACCTCATATGTGCAGGCCGTCGACGACGTCAGCTTCCAGATCCGCCGCGGCGAGGCGTTCGGCCTGGTGGGCGAGTCCGGTTGCGGCAAGACGACGATCGGCAAGATGCTCGTGGGGCTGCTGGCGCCCACGAGCGGTAAGATCGTGTTCGACGGGCGCGACATCACGGCGCTGCCCGCCCGTCGGCGCCGCGAGCTGTGTCGTGACATCCAGCTCGTGTTCCAGGACCCGTATGCGAGCCTGAACCCGCGCCAGACGATCGGCGCGATCGTGGCCGAGCCGATTCTCACGAATAACCTGCTCCCACGCGATCGGGTCGAGGCGCGCGTGGACGAGCTGCTCGAGCTCGTGGGCCTGGCACCGTATATGAAAACGCGCTATCCGCATGAGTTTTCGGGCGGCCAGCGCCAGCGCGTGGGCATCGCGCGCGCCTTGGCGGTAAACCCCAAGCTCATCGTGTGCGACGAGCCTGTATCGGCCCTCGACGTCTCCATCCAGGCGCAGGTGCTGAACCTGCTCGACGAGCTGAAGGAGCGCCTGGGCCTCACCTACCTGTTCATCGCCCACGGGCTGAACGTGGTGAAGCACATCTCCGACCGCGTGGGCGTGATGTATCTGGGCCGCCTCATGGAGATCGCGCCCAAAACGAGCCTGTACCGCGACCCGCTGTGCCCCTACACGCAGGCGCTGCTCTCGGCGATCCCCTCGCCCGACCCGCGTCTGCAGCGGCGGCGCATCATCTTGGAGGGCGACGTGCCGAGCCCCATCGACCCGCCGGCCGGATGCCGCTTCGCGAGCCGGTGCTTCGCCAAGGTCGGGGCCTGCGACGTGGCCGCGCCCGATGTGCGGGAGTACCTGCCGGGGCACCTGTGCGCCTGCCATCGGTACGAGGACGTGGCCGCCCGCGACATCGCGGCCGCGGCCCGTGCGATCCAGCGCACCGCCTCGCGGCCCAGCTACGGCCGCGGCGAGCGGGACACCAACGCCGATCCGGTGGTTGTGCCCGGCGCATAGGGGAGAGGTGAGACGCCGCCGAGGTGCCTCCCGTTTCGTGGACAGGCAACGAGCTGTCTGCGAGACGGGAGGCGGTTTTTGCGGTTGCCTTCGGCGGGCCGGCAGGATGGATGGCCGCCGCGCCAGCGGGACGCCGCGATAGCGGGCCAGCGGACCGGCTGGGCAGTGGGCGCGGGACCGGGTTTTCGCACCGCGGGCACAGGGAAGCCCCGTGCGTGCCTGCACGGCCTGCAGGTCGTCCGCAGCCCTCCTCGGCGCCCGCGTCGGCGCCGCTTCACTCAAATCACATGAACACCTGTTCGAATCAAGGCCGTCGAGCTGGCCTTTTGCGAAAGAAAAACTTTCATACTCCATTTGAGCCCGCGCGTCAAGACGTTTCTTGCCGCGCATGCGGCTCCTGCTAAACTAATAGGTTGCATTACCTGGCGGAGCCATGCTTCGACCGCCTGGCGCGCCCGCGCCCAGACGGCTGCAAGCGGCTCTGGCCGGAAACGAACCGCCTTTCCCAAGAAGGAGGAAACACCTGGTGCCGAAAGCAAACGCTACACAGACCGTCACCGCCACCGAGCGCACGCGCGTCAACTTCGGGAAGATCCCGGAGGCGATGGAGCTGCCGAACCTCATCTCCGTGCAGAAGGAGAGCTTCGAGCGCTTCATGGACGAGGGCCTTCGCGAGGCCTTCCGCGAGTCCAGCCCCATCCAGAGCCAGAACCACCAGCTGGAGGTGACCTTCGGGCACCATCAGTTCGGCGACCCCAAAAACGATGTCGACGAGTGCCGCGAGAAGGACATGACCTTCCAGGCCCCGCTGCTCACCGACGTGCGCCTCACCAACCGCGAGACGGGCGAGATCAAAGAGCAGCTCGTGTTCATGGGCGACTTCCCCATGATGACCGAGCAGGGCACCTTCATCATCAACGGTACCGAGCGCATCGTCGTCTCCCAGCTCGTTCGTTCCCCGGGCGTCTACTTCGGCTCGGAGATGGACGGCGGCAAGCAGGTGTACAAGGCCCAGGTCATCCCGGCCCGCGGCGCCTGGCTCGAGTTCGAGGTCGACAAGCGCGACCAGCTCGTGGTCTCCATCGACCGCAAGCGCAAGCAGTCGGCCACCATGTTCCTGCGCGCGCTCGGCATCGCCGTCACCAACGACGACATCTTCGAGCTCCTCGGCGATTCCGACGTCGTGAAGCGCACCATCGAGCGCGACACCGCCCTCACCCGCGAGGACGCCCTCATCGAGATCTACCGTCGTCTGCGCCCGGGCGAGCCGCCCACCGTGGACGCCTCCCGCAGTCTGCTCGAGGGCCTGTTCTTCAACGCCCAGCGCTACGACCTGGCGCGCGTGGGCCGCTACAAGGTGAACAAGAAGCTCGGTCTTGCCACCGAGGAGCAGGTTTCGGTCCTCACCGACGAGGACATCGTGGCCACCCTGCGCTACCTGCTGTCCCTGGCGGCCGGCGAGCCCGGCTTCAAGGTCGACGACATCGACCACTTCGGCAACCGCCGCATCCGCACCGTGGGCGAGCTGGTGGCCAACCAGTTCCGCATCGGCATGAGCCGCATGGAGCGCGTCGTGCGCGAGCGCATGAGCTCCCAGGACATCAGCGAGATGACCCCGCAGTCGCTCATCAACATCCGCCCCATCACGGCGGCCATCAAGGAGTTCTTCGGCTCCAGCCAGCTGTCCCAGTTCATGGACCAGGCCAACCCGTTGACGGGCCTCACCCACAAGCGCCGCCTGTCCGCCCTCGGCCCGGGCGGCCTGGCCGGCCACAAGTCCGGCTCCAGCCGCCGCACCAACGTGCCCACGGCCGTCCGCGACGTCCACAACTCGCACTACTCCCGTATGTGCCCCATCGAGACCCCCGAAGGCCCCAACATCGGCCTGATCGGCTCGCTGGCGCTCTACGCCCGCGTGAACGAGTACGGCTTCATCGAGGCCCCGTACCGCAAGATCGAAAACGGCGTCGCCACCGACCAGATCGACTGGATGACGGCCGACGAGGAAGAGAACCACATCATCGCGCCGGCGAACACCCCCATCGATCCCAAGACCGGTGAGCTGGTGACCGTCAACGCCGACGGCGAGCTCGTGCGCCCGCACACCATCGTGGCCCGTACGCGCGACTTCGACGGCTCCTTCGGCGCGCCTGCCGACGTGGCCGTGGAGGACGTCGACTACATGGACGTCTCCCCGCGCCAGATGCTGTCCGTGGCCGCCACCCTCATCCCGTTCCTTGAGCACGACGACGCCAAGCGTACCCTCATGGGCGCGAACATGCAGCGCCAGGCCGTGCCGCTGGTGCACCCGGTCGCCCCGTACGTGGGCACCGGCATGGAGCACCGCGCCGCGCTGGACTCCGGCGAGGTCACGCTTGCCCGTCACGCCGGCGAGGTCATCTTCGCCGACGCCTCCAAGATCACGGTGAAGAGCGCCGAGGGCCTGGACGAGTACCGCCTGCCCAAGTACCAGCGCTCCAACCAGTCCACCTGCATCAACCACCGTCCGCTCGTGCGCGTGGGCGACGAGGTCACGGTCGGCCAGCCCCTGGCCGACGGCCCCTCCACCGATCACGGCGAGCTGGCGCTGGGCCAGAACCTCACCGTGGCCTACATGCCCTGGGAGGGCTTCAACTACGAGGACGGTATCGTCGTCTCCGAGCGCCTGGTCTCTGAGGACCTGCTCACCACCATCAACATCTCCCGCCACGAGATCGACGCCCGCGACACCAAGCTCGGTCCCGAGGAGATCACCCGCGAGATCCCGAACCTGTCCGAGGACATGCTCGCCAACCTCGACGAGGACGGCATCATCCGCATCGGTGCCGAGGTCGGCCCCGGCGACATCCTGGTGGGCAAGGTTACCCCGAAGGGCGAAAGCGCGCTGACGGCCGAGGAGCGCCTGCTCCGTGCCATCTTCGGCGCCAAGGCCCACGACGTGCGCGACACCTCCCTCAAGATGCCGCACGGCTCCTACGGCCGCGTCATCGACGTCGTTCGCTTCAGCCGCGAGAACGGTGACGACTTGGCCCCCGGCGTCAACGAGCAGGTGCGCGTTTACGTGGCGCAGCGTCGCAAGATCCAGCAGGGCGACAAGATTGCCGGCCGCCACGGCAACAAGGGCGTCATCTGCGAGGTCCTGCCCGTGGAGGACATGCCCTACATGGCCGACGGCACCCCGGTCGACGTCATCTTGAACCCGTTGGGCGTCCCGTCCCGTATGAACGTCGGCCAGCTGCTCGAGTGCCACCTGGGCTGGGCGGCCGCCTGCGGCTGGGACACCGACAACGCCGATTCCGACACCTACGTGCCGGGCCCGTTCTTCACCGCCACGCCGGTCTTCGACGGTGCGCACGAGGATGAGATCGCCGAGGTCATCCGCCGCGCGAACAAGAACATGGTGAACCTGGCCCGCGAGCGCTTCGGCGAGCACATGAACCCCGCGTTCGTCACCCAGCTCGACCGCCGCGGCAAGACGGTGCTCTTCGACGGCCGCTCCGGCGAGCAGTTCCGCGAGCCCATCACCGTGGGCACCTCCTACATCCTGAAGCTCGGCCACATGGTCGACGACAAGATCCACGCGCGTTCGACCGGCCCCTACAGCCTCGTCACCCAGCAGCCGCTGGGCGGTAAGGCCCAGTTCGGCGGCCAGCGCTTCGGCGAGATGGAGGTTTGGGCGCTCTACGCGTACGGCGCCTCCAACGTGCTGCAGGAGATCCTCACCGTCAAGTCCGACGACACCGTGGGCCGCGTGAAGACCTACGAGTCCATCGTGAAGGGCGAGAACGTCCCCATGGCCGGCATCCCCGAGTCCTTCAAGGTGCTCGTCAAGGAGATCCGTTCGCTGGCGCTCGACATCGAGCCGATGCGCGACGCCGAGCCCGCCCCCGCGCCGGAGGCCGCCGTGGCCGCCGACGCCATCGACTTGACCGACCTGCCCTCGCTCGACGAGGCCGACACCTCCGCCGACGCGGCCGACGCCATCCTCGATGAGCTCGCCGCCACCACCACCGATAAGGAGTAGTTGACTGTGGCAGATTTCGAAGCTACTGATTTTGACGCGGTAAAGATCTCGCTCGCTTCCGCCGACCAGATCCGCTCGTGGTCTCACGGCGAGGTCAAGAAGCCCGAGACGATCAACTACCGCACCCTCAAGCCCGAGAAGGACGGCCTGTTCTGCGAGAAGATCTTCGGTCCCGCCAAGGACTGGGAGTGCTCCTGCGGCAAGTACAAGGGCATTCGCTTCAAGGGCATCGTCTGCGAGCGCTGCGGCGTCGAGGTCACCTCGGCGAAGGTTCGCCGCGAGCGCATGGGCCACATCGAGCTCGCCGCCCCGGTAAGCCACATCTGGTACTTCAAGAGCCCCACGAGCTTCCCGATGAGCCGTCTGCTCGACATCAAGTCCAAGGACCTGGAGAAGGTCCTGTACTTCGCGAGCTACATCATCACCGAGGTCGACTACGAGGCCCGCGAGGCCGACGCCGACGACCTGCGCGAGGAGCTCGCCGCCGACCTGGAGGAGATCGACGCCGAGTGCGCCCGCCAGATCGAGAGCCTGAAGGCCCAGGGCGACCCGGAGAACTTCGACGAGTTCTCCGACGAGGAGCCGCTGAGCCCCGAGGAGATCGCTGCGGGCATCGTGGACATCCAGGAGGAGTGCCGCGACGAGAAGGACCTGCGTTCCGAGGCGTTCCAGGCCTTCATGCAGCTTTCCGAGCGCGACCTGGTCTCCGATGAGCCGCTGTTCCGCGAGATGCGCCGTTACTACTCCATGTACTTCAAGGGCGACATGGGCGCCGAGGCCGTGCGCGACCTGCTGGCCGCGATCGATCTGCCCCGCGAGGCCGAGACCCTGAAGGCGATCATCGCCGATCCGGACGGCCAGAAGCAGAAGCGCGAGAAGGCCGTGAAGCGCCTGGAGGTCGTCGACGCGTTCCTCAAGGGCCACAACAGCCCCGAGAACATGATTCTCGACGTGATCCCGGTCATCCCGCCCGACCTGCGCCCCATGGTGCAGCTCGACGGCGGCCGCTTCGCCGCGTCCGACCTGAACGACCTGTACCGCCGCGTGATCAACCGCAACAACCGCCTGAAGCGCCTGCTCGACCTCGACGCGCCCGCGATCATCGTGAACAACGAGAAGCGCATGCTGCAGGAGGCCGTGGACGCCCTGTTCGACAACGGTCGCCGTGGGCGTCCGGTGTCCGGCCGCGGCGGCCGCCCGCTGAAGTCGCTCGCCGAGGCCCTCAAGGGCAAGCAGGGCCGCTTCCGTCAGAACCTGCTCGGTAAGCGCGTGGACTACTCGGGCCGTTCGGTTATCGTGACCGACCCCAAGCTCAAGCTGCACCAGTGCGGTCTGCCCAAGACCATGGCGCTGGAGCTCTTCAAGCCCTTCGTCATGAAGCGCCTGGTGGAGCTCGGCAAGGTCGAGAACATCAAGGGCGCCAAGCGCGCCATCGACCGCGGCGCCAGCTTCGTGTGGGACATCCTGGAAGAGGTCATCGACGGCCGCCTGGTGCTGCTCAACCGCGCACCTACGCTGCACCGTCTGTCCATCCAGGCCTTCGAGCCCGTGCTCGTGGAGGGCAAAGCCATCCACCTGCACCCACTCGTCTGCGCCCCCTTCAACGCCGACTTCGACGGCGACCAGATGTCGGTCCACGTCCCGCTGTCGGTCCAGGCGCAGGCCGAGGCCCGCGTGCTCATGATGAGCTCCAACAACCTGCGTTCGCCGGCATCGGGCAAGCCCGTCAACATCCCGTCGCAGGACATGATCATCGGCGTGTACTACCTCACCCAGGCCCGCGAGGGCATGAAGGGCGAGGGGCACGTGTTCGCCAGCTTCGACGACGCCCTGCGCGCCTACGACAGCCGCGCCGAGGTCGACCTGCAGGCCAAGGTCCAGGTCCGCGTGTCCGAGCTCGAGGCGAACGTGGTCATGGACGACGGCACCTGCCTGTTCCGCGTGAAGAACGGCCGCGACGAGATCGTGGACTTCGACGTGACCGGCACCAAGACCGTGCGCTTCGAGACCACCATCGGCCGCATCATCTTCAACCGCCAGTGCCTGCCCGAGGACTACGAGTACATCAACTACAAGATGGTCAAGGGCGACATCGCCAAGCTCGTCTCCGACTGCTGCGACCGCTACCCGGACGCCGAGGTCGAGCCGATCCTGGACGCCATCAAGTACTCCGGCTTCCACTACGCCACCACCTCCGGCCTCACCATCTCGGTGTGGGACGCCCTCATCCCCGATGAGAAGCAGGAGGTGCTCGACCGCGCCCAGTCCAACGTCGACCAGATCAACGAGTACTTCGAGGACGGCTTCCTGAACGAGCAGGAGCGCCACATGGAGGTCGTTTCCGAGTGGACCGCCGCCACCGACAAGGTCGCCGCGCTCATGCTCGACATGTTCGACGAGGAGAACCCCATCTTCATGATGGCCGACTCCGGCGCCCGTGGTTCGAAGGCCCAGCTGCGTCAGCTCGGCGGCATGCGCGGTCTTATGGCCGACATGTCCGGTGAGACGATCGACCTTCCCATCAAGGCGAACTTCCGCGAGGGCCTGCTGCCGCTCGAGTACTTCATCTCCACCTACGGCGCCCGTAAGGGCCTGGTGGATACCGCGTCGCACACCTCCGACTCCGGGTATCTCACCCGTCGTCTGGTCGACGTGGCGCAAGACGTCATCGTGCGCGAGGAGGACTGCGGTACCACCGAGGGCGCGAGCTACAACCTGATCGTGCCCGGCACCGCCGACCTCAACGCCGACCTCGTGGGCCGCTGCTTCCTGGACGACGTCGTTGCCCCCGACGGCACCGTGCTGTTCAAGAAGGACGGCTACATCACCTCCACCGCCGACCTCAAGGCCATGGTCGACGCGGGCATGAAGAAGGTCACCCTGCGCGCGCTGCTTACCTGCCGTTCCAAGTACGGCGTGTGCCAGAAGTGCTACGGCTGGGACCTCTCCACGCGCCGTCCGGTTGCCATCGGCACCGCGGTGGGCATCATCGCGGCGCAGTCCATCGGCGAGCCCGGTACGCAGCTGACGATGCGTACCATCCACTCCGGCGGCGTCGCCGGCGTTGCCGACATCACCCAGGGTCTGCCGACTGTTTCGCGTATGTTCGACATCGTGGGCAACGTCAACGAGAAGATCTTGGGCCGCGAGGCCGATCTGGCGCCGTTCTCCGGCCACCTCTCCATCAAGCCGGAGAAGTCCGAGTACGTGCTGACGCTCACCGACACCACCGATCCCACCCGCGTGCTCGACGAGAAGCGCGTGCCCGCGGCCGTGCAGTTCATGCCCGGGATCGAGGACGGCTGCGAGGTCCGCGCCGGCGACCAGATCACCAAGGGCTTCGTGAACTTCCGCACCCTGCGCACGCTGACCGACATCGAGTCCACGATGCACACGTTCGTCGAGAACGTGAAGGACGTCTACAACTCCCAGGGCGTCGACCTCAACGACAAGCACATCGAGGTCATGGCGCGCCAGATGCTGCGCCGCGTGCAGATCACCAACCCCGGTGACTCCAAGTACCTGCTGGGCCAGTACGTGGACCGCTACGAGTTCGCCGACGAGGTCGAGCGCGTGGCGCGCCTGGGCGGCAACCCGCCGGCGTCCGAGCCCGCGATCCTGGGTACCTTGAAGGTCGCGTCCTCGATCGACTCCTGGCTGTCGTCCGCGTCGTTCATCCGTACCGCGGGCGTGCTGACCGAGGCCGCCATCGAGGGCAAGGTCGACCACCTGCTCGACCTGAAATCCAACGTCATCGTGGGCAAGAAGATCCCGGCGGGCACCGGCCTCAAGCCCTATGCCAACGCCGGGCTCACCTACCGCACCTCCGAGGGCTACGTGGACATCGACGGGCCGAGCTCGCCGGCGTCCAAGGTCCTGCCCGACTGGGCTCCCTCCGAGCTCAAGGAGCTCGACGAGCAGCTCCCGCAGCAGCTCGACTGGGCCGGCTACGACGAGTTCGGCGGCGGTGACGGGTCCTTCACCCGCAACGGCCGCACGATCTCGGCCGAGGACGCGCGCCTGTACCTCTACGACGACCTGGGCGTGTCCCAGCGCTGGACCAACAAGTTCAGCGAGGTCGGCATCGAGACCGTGGGTGATCTGGTGGGCAAGTCCGAGGAGGACTTGCTGCGCATCGACGGTATCGGCGCCAAGGCGATCGAGGAGCTGCGCGACGGCCTGGAGGCTCGCAACCTGCTCTACATCCTCGAGAACACCGAGGATGTGGCCGATGAGGAGGACCTGTCGCAGCTGCTGCAGATGGTCTTCTCGCCGGATGGCCCCGACGACATCCTGCTGGGTACCAGCGCGCCGCGTCACCACAGCGACTCCGACGAGGAGATGTTGGGCGGCCCGGTCGAGGAGCCCAAGAAGGACGGCGCCTCGGTGATCAACGAGGATATGGCCTCGCTCGATGAGCTGCTGAACCAGCTGGTCGATTCCGACGACGAGCACCCTGAGGAGCAGGAGGATTAAACCCCTCTGTGCGCACGCATCTGCCATGTAGCCCAACGGGCCCGTCTCCGAATAGGAGGCGGGCCCGCCGCTGTTTTCCTGCAGTATATGGGGTGTTATACAACCGTCTGCGGCCAAAAAGCGACCGTTCGCCGAACGGTGCATTTTCCCGGCACCCCGGGTTGACATGCTTCCAGACTCAATATACCCAGAGTATGGAAGGAAAACATATGGGTAAACTCCGCAACTATATACAACACCTCGCTGCCATTGCGGCAGCGGTGGTGCTTGCGGCTGCGAGTCTTATGGCAACCCCTGCGGCTGCGCACGCTGAGCAGGCGAGCGGTCTCAAGAGCATCTTCTCCATCGATGCGGGCCGTAAGTACTTCTCACCTGAGCAGCTCAAGTCCATCATCGACCGCGCCTACACGAACGGCTACACCGACGTTCAGCTCATCCTGGGCAACGACGGCCTGCGCTTCTTCCTCGACGACATGTCGCTTGAGGCCAACGGCGTCAGCTATTCGAGCGACGACGTGAAGGCCGCCCTCACCGCCGGCAACAACGCCTACTACGAGGATCCGAACGGCAACGCGCTCACCCAGGCCGAGATGGACGACATCGTGGCCTATGCGAAGAGCAAGGGCGTGGGCATCGTGCCGGTCATCAACAGCCCGGGCCACATGGACGCCCTGCTGGTTGCCATGGAGCAGCTGGGGATGAAGAACGTGCGCTATGCCAAGGGCAACAAGGTGTCTGCCCGCACGGTCGACATCACCAATGCTGAGGCGGTGAACTTCCTCTATGCGCTGCTGCAGAAGTACGTGACCTACTTTGGTACCGCGGGCAACTCCGACTACTTCAACTTCGGTGCCGACGAGTTCGCCAACGACGTCTATAGCGACCCCGGCTGGTCCAAGATCCAGGCAAGCGGCGAGTACAAGCACTTTGTGGACTACGTGAACCACGTGTCGGCGATGATCAAGGACGGCGGCATGCAGCCGGTCTGCTTCAACGACGGCATCTACTACAACCGCAACACGAGCTTCGGCGCGTTCGACAAGGACCTCATCGTGTCCTACTGGACCGCCGGCTGGTGGGGCTTCAACGTGGCCAAGCCAGAGTTCCTGGCTCAGCAGGGCCTGCGTATCCTCAACACCAACGATGCGTGGTACTGGGTGATGGGCCGCATCGACAACGGCGGTTACAACTTCACCAACTCGGTTGCCAACCTCGCCAAGCGGAAGTTCACCGACGTCACCGGCGCGTCCGGCGCGATCGACATCGTGGGCAGCATGCAGTGCGTGTGGTGCGATGAGCCCAATACCGCCTACGACCTTGACCGCGTCTTCCAGCTCATGGACGGCTTCAAGGCCTCCTATGGCGATTACCTGCTGAAGATGGCCGACTACACGGCCGTGGACGCGGCGCTCGCCAAGATCCCCGCCGACCTGTCCTCCTACACGGTAGCTTCGGCCAAGAAGGTCACGGACGCCCGCGACGCCGTGGTGCGCGGCAAGCGCTCCGACGAGCAGCAGACGGTGGACGCCTACGCGACCGCGATCGAGGATGCGGTGGCCGCGCTTGCCAAGGCTGCCGATTACACGGCCGTCGATACGGCGCTGGCTCGCATCCCCGCCGACCTCACCGGCTATACCGACGAGTCCGTCCAGACCCTCACCGCCGCCCGCGATGCGGTCGTCCGCGACCTGGCTGCATCCGATCAGCAGCAGGTCGATGCCTTTGCCGCGGCCATCAACAAGGCCGTCGACGGCCTGGTGAAGAAGCCGGTGGCCCCGGGTGCCGGCGAGCAGACCAAGCCGGGCATTGACAAGCCCATGCAGGGCGGCACGGCCGAGAAGCCGGCAGCCAAGCCCTCCAACAAACCTGCCGCCACGTCCAACAAGAAGGCGGCCGGCGCGCTGCCGCAGACCGGTGACGCACAGCTCGTCGCTGCGGCCGCAGCCGCCGCGATCGCCTTCGGTATCATGGGCGCGGCGGTGCGCATGCGCCGCCAGCAGCGCTAAGAGCGCACGGGTGCCGGCTGGCAGGGGCGTAGGCTGGCTAGGCTGACGCAGGCGCGCAGATGGCATGTTTGCCCGTGCGTCTGCGCGCCCCCGCCTGCGCATCCAGGAGCTGGCCCGTTCGGTCGCTTCTAGAGGCCCGTGCGGCCCGGCGCCCGTATGCGCCGTGGCCCGCCGTGGGGCAGCCTGCACGCCAAGCCGTCAAACCGCATAGGTATCCCGCGACGGGGGACAGCTCGCATGGGGCTGTTCCCCGTTTTGATGGAAAGTGTGTGTTGAATGCCCCAAATGAGGAAACGCCCGGGCGCGTGGTCTGTTGACACTGCAGCTTCACGCGCGTAAAGTTGCAAGCCGCATGTTTCGAAGGCGGATGCTGACGCCTCGTTACAAGCCGTTGCACCCTGGTATAAGGCTGGATTACACGAGAAGGAGATTGTTTTGCCTACAATCAACCAGCTTGTCCGCAATGGACGCAAGAGCCTCCCGAAGAAGTCCAAGAACGCTGCCCTGCAGCACAACTCCCAGAAGCGCGGCGTGTGCACCCGCGTGTTCACCACCTCTCCCAAGAAGCCGAACTCGGCTCTTCGTAAGGTCGCCCGTGTGCGCCTGGTCAACGGCATCGAGGTTACCGCCTACATCCCCGGCGAGGGCCACAACCTGCAGGAGCACTCCATCGTGCTCGTCCGCGGCGGCCGTGTGCGCGACCTGCCCGGTGTCCGCTACAAGATCGTTCGCGGTGCGTATGACTGCGCGCCTGTTGCCAACCGCAAGCAGGCCCGCTCCCAGTACGGCGCGAAGCGCCCGAAGTAGAGCCCGCGCTCTTAATTCGATCATTCTGAGTTAGAGGAGACATACCATGCCGCGTCGTGCAGCAAAGAATCACCGCCGCGAGGTCCAGCCTGATGCTGTTTACAACAACCGCCTCGTGACGCAGCTCATCAACAAGATCCTGCTTGATGGCAAGAAGGCCACCGCCGAGCGCATCGTCTACAGCGCGTTCGAGATGGTTGCCGAGAAGACCGGTGAGGACGCCCTCGCCGTCTTCAAGAAGGCCATGGACAACATCAAGCCCACGCTCGAGGTCAAGCCCAAGCGTGTCGGTGGCGCCACCTACCAGGTCCCCATGGAGGTCAACTCCCGTCGTTCCACCCAGCTGGGCATCCGCTGGATGGTCAACTTCTCCCGCGCTCGCAAGGAGAAGACCATGGCCGAGCGCCTCTGCGCCGAGATCCTCGACGCCTCCAACGGCGTCGGCGCTTCCGTGAAGAAGCGCGAGGACGTCTTCAAGATGGCCGAGGCCAACCGCGCCTTCTCCCACTACCGCTGGTAATCCAGGAAGGAACTGACTCATGGCGAAGCCCAAGTACAAGCTTTCCGAGACCCGCAACATCGGCATCATGGCCCACATCGATGCCGGTAAGACCACCACGACCGAGCGCATCCTGTACTACACCGGCAAGACCCACAAGATCGGTGAGGTGCACGAGGGTGCCGCTACCATGGACTGGATGGTGCAGGAGCAGGAGCGCGGCGTGACCATTCAGTCCGCAGCCACCACCTGCTTCTGGAACAAGGACAACAAGACCTACCGCGTCCAGATCATCGACACCCCGGGCCACGTTGACTTCACCGCTGAGGTCGAGCGCTCCCTGCGCGTGCTCGACGGCGCTGTTGCGGTGTTCGACGCCGTCGCCGGCGTGCAGCCGCAGTCCGAGACCGTGTGGCGTCAGGCCCGCAACTTCAACGTCCCGCGTATCGCCTTCATCAACAAGTACGACCGCGTGGGCGCCGATTTCTGGCACGCCATCGACACCATGAAGGAGCGCCTGAAGGCCAACGCCGTCGCCATCCAGGTCCCCATGGGCGCCGAGGACAACTTCTGGGGCGTTATCGACCTCGTCACCATGACCGCGTGGGACTTCAAGGCCGATGACAAGGGCATGACCTACCCCGAGCCGATGGACGCCATCCCCGCTGAGTTCGCCGACGTCGCCGCCGAGAAGCGCTCCGAGCTGCTCGACGCCGCCGCGAATTTCGATGACGAGCTCATGATGATGATCCTCGAGGACGAGGAGATTCCCGAGGAGATGCTCAAGGCCGCCATCCGCAAGGGCGTGCTCGCCAACGAGCTCAACCCGGTGCTCGTGGGTTCCGCCTACAAGAACAAGGGCGTGCAGGAGCTGCTCGACGCCGTCGTCGACTACCTGCCCAGCCCGCTCGACGTCCCGGCTGTCGAGGGCACCAACCCCAAGACCGGCGAGACCGACACCCGCGAGGCGTCCGCCGACGCCCCGTTTGCCGCGCTGGCCTTCAAGATCGCGACCGACCCGTTCGTCGGTAAGCTGACCTTCTTCCGCGTGTACTCCGGTCACGTGGACGCGGGCTCCTACGTGGTGAACGCCACCTCCGGCAACCGCGAGCGCTTCGGCCGCATCCTCGAGATGAACGCCAACGACCGTATCGACGTCGACGGCGCTTCCGCGGGCGACATCCTGGCCGCCGTGGGCCTCAAGAACACCACCACCGGCGACACGCTGTGCGAGGAGGGCAAGGAGATCGTCCTCGAGCAGATCGAGTTCGCCAAGCCCGTTATCGACATCGCCATCGAGCCCAAGACCAAAGCCGAGCAGGACAAGATGTCCATCGCGCTGACCAAGCTCGCCGAGGAGGACCCGACCTTCCAGGTGTCCACCAACCACGAGACCGGCCAGACCATCATCGCCGGCATGGGCGAGCTGCACCTGGAGATCATCGTCGACCGACTCCTGCGCGAGTTCAAGGTCGAGGCCAACGTGGGTAAGCCCCAGGTTGCCTACCGCGAGGCTCCGGGTCACGACGTCGAGAAGGCCGAGGGCAAGTTCGTCCGCCAGTCCGGCGGCCGCGGCCAGTACGGTCACGCCGTCATCAAGCTGGAGAAGATGGAGGAGGGCTTCGGCTACGAGTTCGTCAACGCCATCGTCGGCGGCGTCGTGCCGAAGGAGTACATCCCGTCCATCGACAAGGGCATCCAGGAGGCGCTCAACACCGGTGTCATCTCCGGCTACCCGGTCGTCGACGTGAAGGTCACCCTGTTCGACGGTTCCTACCACGAGGTCGACTCCTCTGAGGCTGCCTTCAAGATCGCCGGCTCCATGGCCATCAAGGACGCGCTGAAGAAGTCCGACCCGATTCTGCTCGAGCCCACCATGGCCGTTGAGGTCGAGACCCCTGAGCAGTACATGGGCGACGTCATGGGCAACCTGTCCGGTCGCCGCGGCAAGATCGAGGGTATGGACGATCGCGGCGGCAACAAGGTCATCCGCGCCAAGGTGCCGCTGGGCGAGATGTTCGGCTACGCCACCGACCTGCGTTCGCAGACCCAGGGTCGCGCTTCCTACACCATGCAGTTCGACTCCTATGAGCCGGCGCCCAAGTCCGTGGTGGACGAGGTTGTGGCCAAGAACGGTTCCAACTAAGGTTCCTCGCCTGTTCGTGTAATATCGCGAGGACGCCCTCGCAATCCCATTGGAGGTAAGAGTTGTCTACCCAGAAGATCAGGATCCGTCTGAAGGGCTATGATCACGAGGTCGTGGATCAGTCCGCGAAGCTCATCGTTGACACCGCCCAGAAGACCGGTGCCCGCGTGTCCGGCCCCATCCCGCTGCCCACCGAGCGCAACCTTTACACGGTCATCCGCTCGCCGCACGTCAACAAGGACTCTCGCGAGCAGTTTGAGATGCGCACCCACAAGCGCCTCATCGACATCCTCGACCCCACGAGCGGCACGGTCGATTCCCTCATGCGTCTCGACCTTCCCGCTGGCGTCGACATCGAGATCAAGCTCTAAGGTTGTAACCGCGAGCCTGTTCGCCTAGCACCCGCCCTCCGGCTTGTTGCGAGCCGGAGGGCTTTTGCATAGCGCTACGTTGCGGTAGGGCCGCACGAAGGAGAATGCGAGATGGAAGAGACACCGCTGCTCGACGTGTACGATCTGGGGTTCGGGTATGGGAGCGCGCGTGTGTGGGACCATGCCGATCTTGCCCTGTACGCCGGTGACATCGGATTTCTGGTTGGTCCGAACGGCGCGGGCAAAACCACGCTGCTCAAATGTCTTGCCGGGTGGATGCGGCCGAGCGCCGGCTCGATCCAGCTGCTCGGCGAGGCGTTTACCGGCTCCGCGCAGCATCTGCGCGGACAGGTGGCGTTCGTGCCGGATGTGCCGGCCTTCTACGACGATATGACCGCGCGGGAGCACCTTACGTTTGTGCTCGCGGCGCGTGGCGCGGGCTCACAGGAGCGCGCGGAGGCCGACGAGCTGCTCGAGGCATTCGGCTTGGAGCGCTTTGCCGACGCGTATCCGTCCTCGTTTTCCCGCGGCATGCGCCAGAAGCTCGCGTGTGTGCTCGCGTTCATCGCTCATCCGAGGCTGCTGATCATGGACGAGGTCACCGGTCCGTTGGACACACCTTCCCGCGAGCTGCTCGCGCAGCATGTTCGGCGCATTGCTCGTGAAGGCGCCGCGGTGCTGCTGAGCTGCCATCACGATCTGCCGGGCGTGGTGCCCGATGCGGTGTATCGCCTGGAGGACGGCGTGCTTGCGCTTGTTGAGGAGGGCGAGCAGGACCGGTGGCTTGTTCCCGACGACGCGGAGCATGCCGATGCGGAGAACGGCTCGCCAGGCCGCGCCGTCCCAGCCGCCGCGTCCGCGACTTCCACGGCTGCATCCGCCACGTGTGAGGAGCTCGCCTGATGGCCGCCGATGGTTCCGTGCGCCAGGCGGGTCGCTGGCGCCAGGCTCGGCTGTTGCTGTGGCTCAAGCGCCGCCATGCCCGTCGGGCGCTCACGTGGTTCGGCTACGCCGCCGGTACCGACCTGGACGCGCGCGGTGATGTCGTCGAGCGTATCTACCAGCTGTATCTGCTGGTTATGGTGGTGGGAGCCGCGGGCGCAAGCTGGGCCGCTGTGCTCAATATGGCAGTACAGCTGGGCATACACATGGGGCAGGCGGGGTTTGTGCCCGACCTGGGTGTTGCGGTGTTGGCGGTCCCGGCTGCGCTGGCGCTGGTCTTGGCGGTTGGAAGCTTGGCGAGTCCGCCGTTCAAGCTCACTTCCGCCGATGTCACGTTCATCGCCTCGGGATGGTTCGACACGCGCATCATGGCGGCGGTCGACATGCTTGTGCAATCGATGGTCACCGTGCTGGCTGTTGCCGCAGTTACCTATGTTGAGCTGACAGCTCTGTTTGCGGCCCTGGCTGCGGCACCTGCTGCGTCGATGGCTGCGGTGGGGGAGGTCTCGGTTGCTTCAATGGCCGGCGTGTCGATCGCTGCGGGCTTGCTTTCCGCGTGCCTGGGGGTTCTCGTGAGCGCGGGAGGGTACGTGAGCGTGCGCGTCGCGCCCTCGCTTCGCAACCGGGCGCTTGTGGACGCGGTGGTGCTCACCGCATCCGCTGCGGTGGTTGTCGCGCTGCTGTTCGGTCTTGCCCCGTCGGCTGCGGTATGCGTCTATCGCGTGGCCGCTTCGGCTCCCACCGGCGTGCCGTTGTGCCTCGGTGTGCTGGGCGCCTTCGCGGCGGCAATGGCCATAACATGCGGTGTCGCCGCCCATCGGGCCGACCTGGCGTGCGCTGTCGAGCGCAGCGGCGCGTATGCGTCCCGGTCGGATGTGCGCCTGGTGGCGCTCATCGCGCCGGATACCTATCGGGAGCTGCGGCGTCGTTATCGGGTGTCCCATCGGCGCTTCCGTCCAGCCATTCCGCTGGGGACGGGCAAGTGGGCATACGGCCGTCGTGCGGCCCTGTCGCATCTGCGCCAGTTCGAGGGCTTGCCGCGCCTGGTGCTGATTGGCGTGGCCCTGTGTCCCGCCGGTGCGCTGATGCTCGTTATGCCGCTCCATGTTCTGCTGCGCGCCTCGTGGGCATATATGGTGGTGGCCGCCGCGGCATCGGTGCGCGAACTGTCGCTGGCGTTTCGAGAGGACCAGCGCGTGCGCTTGGTGCGCGATGCGCTGCCGGTGGGAACCCGCGAGCTCATGCTGCGCGATGGTGCGCCCGCGTGCCTGGTGGTCACGGTGTTATCGCTGGCGGCAACGGGGGCTCTGGTCGCACTGATGCCGGGCATACCGCTGCGTGCGGTCGTGCTGGCGCTTCTGCTGCCGCCGGCGCTGGCGCTCTCGGCGGCGTTCGACGGGGCGCAGTTCCCACGTAAACGCCGCGGCATATCGAGCGGCATGGTCGTGCTTGCGCTTGCCGTCGCGTGCGTCGTGCTGTCCCTGGCACCTGCAGGCGTGTTGGAGTTGGGGATCGTGGGCTACATTGCATGGGCGCTTGTGACGTTCGGCTCGGCGGTCTAGGTAGTGCCGGGCGTGGAACATCTGCGCACGCGGCCATTCGGTGGCACAATCGTTTCGTTCGAACAGCCAACGAGAGGGGAGCGTCATGAGCGATCTTGAGCTGAATCTGGAGCCTGCTGGAGCGTTGGATATCTCCTGTGTGGTCAACGGTCCCATCGAGACCAACGCGTATTTCGTCTGCTCGCAAAACGAGGCGATCATCGTCGATCCCGCCTGGGATGGCGAGCGCCTGGTGCGCGATTTCCAGCAGGCGCATCCATCCGTTCGCATCGTTGGCATCGTGTGCACGCACGGGCATGCCGACCACGTGGGTGGGGTTGCCGGTGCCCGCCGCGTGCTGGGCGAGGGCGTTCCGTTCATGATCGCCGAGGACGATGCGGCGTTCATGGCCGGCGCCATCGCGAGCATGAAGGACATGTGGGGCTATGAGTTCGAGATGCCGCCTGCGCCCGACCGCCTGCTCCATGAGGGTGATCGGATCGCGTTCGGCAACGTGTTCCTGCAGGTGATCGCCACGCCGGGGCATACACCTGGCGGTATCGTGCTGTTCTGCGCCGCGCGCACCGGCTGCGTGGCGTTCGTGGGCGACACGCTGTTCCCGGGCAGCCACGGCCGTACCGATCTTGCGGGCGGCGACCCCATGCTGATCATCGAGTCGTTGGGCAAGCTCGGCCATGTGCTGCCGCCCGACACCCTGTGCCTGATCGGCCACAACCAGACCACGACGATCGCCGACGAGCTCGAGCGCAACCTCTTCATGCGCCGCGGCCTGCGCCGCTATCGCTAGGCTGCCCGCTGCCTTCTCCCCGCCGCACCGCCGCGCCCGCCCGGCCGTTCCGGTCAGGCGGGCGCATCTTCGCACCGCATCGCTGCGCGTTCCGGTCGGGCTGGCACATCTCCCCACCGCATCGCTACGCCCATCCAGCCAATCGGGCCGGGTGGGCGCAGCGCTATTCAACCTGACTGTTTCCAATTCTGACGGCAAACCGCTGTGTGGAAAACGCACTTTCGTCCCGATAAGCTGAGAGACGTAAAGAGAAGTGGAACCGACGTGCCGCAGCGCGTGTGCGGTCGGTTGGACAGATGGTCCGCGGAAGAGGGTGACGAATATGTTGAACGGTCAAGATCGCAGGTTGATCGATGCCGTCGAGCGCGATCCTGGTATCACCGCGGCTGGGCTGGCCGATGCGTTTGCTGTAAGCGAGCGTACCATCCGCACATATATCCGCCACGCCAACAGCGCGCTGGAAGGGGCTGCGGTCATCGAGCTGCGTCGCGGCGCGGGCTATTCGCTGAAGGTTGTCGACCAAGATCGAGTGGAGAGCCTGAGGGATCAGGCGCAGCAGGGCCCCATGCCGTCATCGCGGGATGAGCGGGTGGCGTATCTTGTCGGTGACCTGCTTTCCCGGACAGACTGGATCACGTTGGATGATCTTGCACAGATGATGTTCGTCTCGCGCAATGTCATTTCGAGTGACCTGAAACGTGCGACTGTCATGTTGGAGCGATTCGGGCTGTCGCTGGACCGGCGTCCCCACTACGGCGTGCGCGTTTCTGGTTCGGAGATGTCGCGTCGCCTGTGCCTGGCCAATCTCACGCTCGACGGCGTCGTTGACCGGGGGGGGGGTCCTCCAAACAGCTTGATACGGTGGCACAGTGCGTAGCCGGGGTGCTCGAAGAGGAGGACTTCCAGATAAATTCAGCCGCCTATCAGAATCTTCTGGTGCATCTTGCCATTGCGGTTGAACGCATCCGTGCCAATCGATACGTTCCCATGCCGTCAGAGCATGTGGATTCGCTGCAGCGTGAACCCGAGTATGCGGTTGCTGAAAAACTGGCGGCAGCTGTTTCGCAAGCATTTCAAATTGAGCTGCCGCAGGAGGAGATCGCCTACATTTCCATCCATCTTGCTGCAAAGCAGACGTTGGGAATGCCTGGCGACGATGACGGTATCGTGATCTCGGATGACGTGTGGCACGTGGTGACGCGCATGCTCGAGCTTGTATGGGATGTATACCATTTCGATTTTCGTCACGATCTCGAGCTGCGCATGAACCTTGCCCGCCATATCGTGCCGCTGTCCATTCGGTTGCGCTACCGCATGCGGATGGACAACCCGTTGCTCACCGATATCAAACAGCGGTTCCCGGTTGCATATTCCATGGCGCTCGATGCATCGTGCGTGCTGGCTGAAGAGTATGGTGCCACGTTGTCCGAGGACGAGGTGGGCTATATTGCCCTTGCATTTGCATTGGCGATTGAACGGCAGAAGAGCGAGCTACCGCGTAAGAACATCTTGGTGGTGTGCGCGAGCGGGCAGGGGAGCGCCCGGCTTTTGGAATGGCGGTACCGGCAGGAATTCGGGGCTTGGATTGATCGAATCGAGGCATGTGATGCATCGCATGTGGCCCAGTGCGACCTGACGGACATCGACTACGTATTCACGACGGTTCCATTGTCCTGTTCGCTGCCGGTGCCTGTATGCGAAGTTCAGTATTTCCTTGACGAGGAGGATGCGGGCAAAGTGCGTCGTGTGCTGCAGGGGACGGCGGGAAGCGCCCTGCCGCTCGCCTCGTATTTCGACCGGCGGTTGTTCATGGGGGGCCTTGCGGCTGAGACAAAAGACGAGGTGCTGGACAAGCTGTGCACATGCGTGGCCGCCTGTCGAGATGTGCCGGAGAATTTCCGGGAGCTCGTCGGTCGTCGTGAGCGCCTGGCGCAGACGAGCTTCGGAAACTTGGTCGCCATGCCGCATCCTGTGACGCCCGTGAGTGACGAGACGTTCGTCGCCGTAGCCGTCCTTAAAGAGCCGATCGTATGGGATGGCCAGGCGGTGCAGGTTGTGTTCCTCGTTTCTGTGTCAACGGCGCGAACCAAGAAGCTCGATGGCTTCTATCGGGCGATGGCAAGGCTGATGGGTAGCGGCGAGGCGATGCAAACGCTGGCACGCGGGGCGACATGGCCCTGCTTGCTTGATGTTCTGAAGACGTATGAAAGCGACTCATAAAAAGGAGCAGTCAACATGGAAGACAGCAAGTACGAAAACGCGCTGCAGATCATCCTGCATGCGGGCAATGCGAAATCGGCGGCGCTGATTGCGATCGATGCCGCCGCGGACGGCGATTTTGCCGAAGCGGAGCGACAGCTTGCCGAGGCGCAGCAGGAAATGGGCAAAGCGCACAAGATGCAATTCGAGCTCACACAGGCAGAGGCAAGCGGCGAGGCCGTAGATATCAACATCATTCTGGTTCACGCTGAGGACCATCTCACGATGGCGATCATGGCTTCGGATATGGCGGAGCGGATGATCGAGCTGTATCGAGTCGTCAAATCGATCAATCCTCAGGCCGCATAAGCGGCAAGCAGACAGTCGTCAACCGATGCCGTCGGCATCAAAGAAAGGAGCCTGTCATGAACATCATGCTGGCATGCTGTGCAGGAATGTCCACATCCCTTGTGGTGAGCAAGATGGAGGAGGCGGCACGTTCCGAGGGCAAGAATTACAAGATCTGGGCAGTTGAGCAGGGTCAGGTTGCCGAAGAGCTCGGCAACTTCGATGTCCTGCTGCTTGGCCCGCAGGTGCGCCACCTGCAACGCAAGATCACCAAGCTCGTCGACGGCCGTGCGCCCGTGGCCATCATCGACCCGGTGGCGTATGGCAGCTGTGACGGTGCGAAGGTGCTCAAGCAGGCCGAGGATCTGGTCGCGCAGGCCTAGGACCAATGTGATCGCGGCGGCGCCTTCGTGATGACGGCGGGGCGCTGCTGCTGTCTCCTCCGGCAGTTCTTCAACAACTGAAAGCAGGTAAACATGGCTCTCTCCGAGAAATTCGAAGACGCGATGATGCTTGTTGCCGAGAAGGTCGGCGACAACATGTATCTTTCGGCGATCAAGGACGCATTCACTGCATTTATGCCGTTCGTGATCGTGGGGTCGATGGGCACGTTGCTCAAAACCCTCATCTCCTCAACGACGACAGGGCTTGCTCAGTGGGTCCCTGCGGCTGCTGTGCTCGAGCCGGCCTTCACGGCCATCAACTACTGCACCATGTCGTTCATGACGGTTCCCATCACTTTTCTGATTGGCCTGTACCTGGCACGTGCAAAGAAGGCTCCCGAGTACCCAACGGCGCTCGTGTCGGTCGCTGCGTACATCTCCATGATCAGCTCCTCAATTGTTGCTGATGGGGCGGGCGCGGCTCTCGAGTCTCCTGTATCTGGCCTGCTCACTACGCAGATGGGTGCGCAGGGCCTATTCGTCGGAATGATCACCGCGCTCCTGTTCGGTTCGCTGTTTGCATGGCTCACTACCATCGAGGCGATAAAGATCAAGATGCCCCCTTCGGTTCCCTCGGGCATCGCGCAGTCGTTCAACGTGATGATTCCGGTGTTCATGGTGCTGGTGGCAAGCGCTGTGTTCGGTCTGGCGTTCAAGGGAATCTCCGGCGCCTACATCAATGACTGGATTTACTCGATCATGCAGGCACCGCTGGAGGCGGCGTTCAAGACCCCTGCCGGTGTCATCATCATCGTGATCGTGTCTCAGCTCTTCTGGGTGCTTGGCATCCACGGCGGCCTGATCGTCTCCCCGGTGCGCAACCCGATGTTCAATGCCGCTATCGCTGCGAATACGGCGGCGCTCGCTGCTGGCACCTCTCCCGATGCGCCCTTCACGATGGGATTTTGGAACTGCTTTGTCGCGCCTGGCGGGGCTGGTATGACGCTCTGCCTGATTGTCGCCATCTTCCTGTTTTCCCGTCGTGAGGAGGAGAAGGCGATTGCGAAGCTCGGCTTCCTGCCCGGCCTGTGCGGCATCTCCGAGCCCGTGGTGTTCGGCATCCCGCTGGTGCTGAATCCGATCTACGCGATTCCCTTTGCGCTGGGCAGCGGCATCTGCGTTGCCATCGCGATGTTTGCCACTTCGATCGGCTTCTTGCCCTGCAACACGGTCGATGTCCCGTTCGGTGTGCCCATCCTGCTCAATGCGTTCGTGGGGCACGGCTGGCAAGGTGTTGTGGTACAGGCGGTCGAGCTTGTGGTCGGCGTGCTGATCTGGATTCCCTTCGTGCTGGCGAACTCCAAGTTGGCGGGCAAGGAGCGGGCTGCTGCCGAGGCGTAGCGACAATACGCCAACAGACACTCGACGTGTGGGGGTGTGGCCCCGGCCGCACCCCTTCTTTATACACAAGCTGCGAGCAAGGAGTATCTCATGAGTGAACAACAAGCATCTGTATTCCCCGCAGGCTTTCTGTGGGGAGGCGCCACCGCCGCGAATCAATGCGAGGGGGCGTGGAACGTTGGCGGCAAGGGCCTTTCGGTTGCCGATTGCACGACCTATAAGCCGCATGTCGACCAAAAGGACTATGCGGCCCAGCATGGCATTTCGAGCGAGCAAATCGCTGCGGCTGAGGTCTCGCGGGACGAACACATATATCCCAAGCGTCACGGTGTCGATTTCTACCACCATTACCGGGAGGATATCAAGCTGTTCGCCGAAATGGGCTTCAAGACGCTGCGCGTCTCCATTCAGTGGACCCGGCTGTTTCCCACGGGTACCGAAGCCCAGCCGCTGCAGGAGGGTGTCGATTTCTACCGCGACCTGTTCCGCACTCTGCGCGAATATGGTATCGAGCCGTTGGTGACGCTGCATCATTATGAGATGCCGCTGTACCTCGCCAACCACTACGATGGTTGGGGCAAGCGCGCCGTCATCGATTTGTTCCTGCGCTTCTGCGAGGTGTGTTTCCGCGAGTTCGGCGAGTACGTGACCTACTGGCTGACCTTCAACGAGATCGATTCGGTGTTCCGTCATCCCTGGACCACGATCGGCGTGTGCACCGACCGCTATGCTCCCGAGAAATGCGAGGAGCTTATCTACCAGTGCGTGCACAATCAGTTCGTTGCGAGCGCCCTTGCTACCAAGATGCTGCACGAGATGGTGCCGGGGGCGCAGATGGGTTGCATGGTGACGCGCACGCTCACCTACCCGGAGAATTGCAACCCCAAAAACATGCTGCTTGCGCAGAAAACCAACCGCGATAACTACTTTTACAGCGATGTGCAAGTTTTTGGCGAATATCCGGCGCACGTGCTGCGCTACTGGGAGCGAGCTGGCATTCATGTTGAGTTCGGCCAAGGTGATGAAGCGATTCTCAAGCAGTATCCGGTCGATTTCGTGTCCTTCTCCTACTATATGTCGATGGTTGATTCCATCGATGCGGGGCGGCGCGAGAAGGTGGGCGGCAACCTTTCGACGGGTGTGAAGAACCCATACCTGCCGATCTCCGATTGGGGATGGCAAGTCGACCCCGACGGTTTGACCTATGCGCTTATCGATATGCAGGATCGCTACCATAAGCCGCTGTTTATCGTGGAAAACGGGCTGGGAGCCTTCGATACGGTCAATGGGGATGGCTCGATTGCTGATGACTATCGCATCGACTACTTCCGCGAGCATATCAAAGCCATCGCCGCCGCCATCGAGCAGGGCGTCGACGTCATGGGTTACACGCCGTGGGGCTGCATAGACCTTGTTTCCATGTCTACCTGCCAGATGTCTAAACGCTATGGCTTCATATACGTAGACCTGGACGATGACGGAAACGGGACGTATGCCCGCAGCCGCAAGAAGAGCTTCTACTGGTATAAGAAAGTCATTGAGACCAATGGCGCCGACCTGGCGTAGTGAATGAAGCGGGTTGGGGTTTCCCAGCCCGCTCCTTTCAGACGGTCCATATGAGAGGAAGGTTCCCATGGCATTTCCGGATGGATTCCTGTGGGGCGGCGCGACAGCCGCGAATCAGTTTGAGGGCGCTTGGGATGTCGATGGCAAAGGCCCGAGCTGCATGGATATGGCCACCAATGGCAATCATCATATGCCTCGCCAAATCACGCCCCAGCTCGACCCGAATAGGCTCTACCCATGTCATGATGGCGTTGACTTCTACCATCATTACAAGGAGGATATCGCCCTTCTTGCCGAGATGGGTTTCAAGTGTTTCCGTTTTTCCATTAACTGGCCTCGTATATTTCCCACGGGGTTCGAGAATGAGCCTAATGAGGCCGGCCTTGCGTTCTACGATCGCGTTTTGGATGAGCTGGAACGCCACGGCATTGAGCCGCTCATTACGCTGTCCCATTATGAGATGCCCTTCGCTATCGCCCAGCGGCTGAATGGATGGGCGTCGCGCGAGACGATCGATCTCTACGTGAAGTATGCTACGGAGGTCATGAGGCGCTATCGCGGTCGTTGCCGCAAATGGCTCACGTTCAACGAGATTAACTGCGGTCTGTTGCCCATCGGAACGTACATGAGCCTTGGCATGTTGACGGGCGATCCGGACTTGCGCCGCCAGCCCGATGACCCTGGACTTCGCTACCAGGCGTTGCATCATCAGCTTGTGGCAAGTGCACTGGCGGTACGGGCGGGGCATGAAATCGACTCCGAAAACAAGATGGGCTGCATGATCGCCTACATGCTTGCCTACCCGCTTACGCCCAACCCTGCAGACGTCGAGCTCGCGCGCGAGCGCAACCAGTACCGCAACTATTATTGCTCCGATGTTCAGGTCCGCGGAGCCTATCCCTATTTCGCCCAACGCATGTGGGATGAGGCGGGCGTAACGCTTGATATCGCACCTGGTGATCTTGAGATTCTCAGGGAAGGGACGGTCGACTTCTATACGCATAGCTATTACCAGAGTCAGTGCGCTTCTACCGATGCTGCGCGTGAAACGAGTGGCAACCTTCTCGGCGGGGCCAAGAACCCCTACCTCAAGGAGACGGCATGGGAGTGGCCGATTGACCCTATGGGGTTGCGCATTATGCTCAATCAGGTGTACGAGCGCTACCAGATTCCCATCATGGTTGTCGAGAACGGCCTGGGGTGTCGCGATGAGGTAAACCCGGACGGGACGATCGACGATGACTACCGGATTGATTACCTGCGCGAGCACATCAAAGCGATGGGTGAAGCCATCAGGGACGGTGTCGAGGTATGGGGTTATACGCCCTGGGGGTGCATCGACTTGGTGAGCAACGCCGACGGAGAGATGGCGAAGCGCTATGGTTTTGTGTATGTAGACAAGCATGACGATGGCAGTGGCTCCATGGCTCGGAGTCGCAAGAAGAGTTTCGATTGGTACCGTCGGGTCATTCGGTCCAACGGGGAGGAGCTGTAGGTAATGGGCGGGGCAGTGCCGGCGCTGGTGAACCAGATCGCGATCATGCTTGTAGTCATGGCCATTGGATACGTGCTATATCGCATCAAGGTTATTGACCAAGCGGGCGCGAAGCAGATGGCGAGCATCGTTATCTACGTCGCATGCCCCGCCATTACGCTGCGTACGCTCATGGTTGATTTCGATCCTGCCATGTTGCTCGATGCGGGCTTCTGCATGGGGATTATGACGGCGATGACGCTCGTTTCCATCCCCTTGACCAGACTGTTCTTCCAGCAGGGGGAGGGCGTTGCCCGCTATGGCGCTATATTCGCCAACAGCGGGTTCATCGGCGTCCCTATCGTGCGGGGCGTGTTCGGCGACGGATACGTGTTCTACCTTTCAATCGGCACATCGGTGCTCAATTTGTTTATCTGGACATACGGTGTTTGGCTCGTGTCAGGGGATCGCAGCCAGATGTCGCTGGGCAAGGTCGTTGGGAATCCAAATGTTATCGCCATCGCGGTGGGCCTTATCTGCTTCTTTCTTTCGTTTCATCCGCCGCAGCTGGTCGATGACGTTTTGGTTGCGCTTGGGGATATCAACACGGGCCTCGTCATGCTTGTGCTGGGCTGTTACCTTGCTCAAAGTGACCTTCGCGCAATCGTTACGAGCGCAAAGGGGTACCTGGTATGCCTGCTGCGACTTCTTGTGATACCCGGCATCGCAATCGCCCTTATGGCGCTGTTCCCTATGGTCCCGGTGGGCGTGCGCCTCACGATGCTTATCGCAAACGGGGCGCCGGTGGCGTCGTTTGCGGCCATTTTGTCGGAGAAATTCGGGGGGAACTATAAATTCGGAGTCGGTTTGGTGACGCTGTCCACATTGTTGTCCCTTGTGGCGATGCCCCTACAGCTGGCAGTTGCGAGCGCGGTGTTCGGCGCGTGACCACGACGATCGCCGACGAGCTCGAGCGCAACCTCTTCATGCGCCGCGGCCTGCGCCGCTATCGCTAGGCTGCCCGCTGCCTTCTCCCCACCGCACCGCCGCGCCCGTCCGGCCGTTCCGGTCAGGCGGGCGCATCTTCGCACCGCGCCGCCGCGCCCATCCAGGCAATCGGGCCGGGTGGGCACATCTCAGCACAAGAAATCGATTTCATAATTCGTTTACGCAGGTAACCAATCGTTTTTGTCTTTTGTTCTACCTGCGGGAACCGTCGTTGCTGCATTTGGCAGCAAGCTGCTCTATAATTGGACCCGTTTACCGGATAGGGTATGGACAATTGGAGGTCCAATATGCTCGTCAACGCAGCAGAGATGCTCAAGAAGGCCGAGGCCGGCCACTACGCGCTGGGCGCGTTCAACACCAACAACCTGGAGTGGACGCTCGCCATCCTGCAGGCTGCTGAGGAGGCCAAGTCCCCGCTCATCATGCAGTGCACCGCCGGCGCCGCCAAGTGGATGGGCGGCTTCAAGGTCTGCGCCGACATGGTCAAGGCCGCTGTCGAGGCCACCGGCGTGACCGTCCCCGTGGCGCTGCACCTCGATCACGGCTCCTATGAGGACTGCTTCAAGTGCATCGAGGCGGGCTTCACCTCCATCATGTACGACGGCTCCCATGAGGAGACCTTCCAGATTAACCTCGACCGCACCCGTGAGCTCGTGGAGCTCGCCCACTCCAAGGGCATCTCCATCGAGGCCGAGGTCGGCGGCATCGGCGGCGTCGAGGACGGCGTTGCCTCCAACGGCGAGCTGGCCGATCCGGCTGAGTGCAAGCAGATCGCCGATCTGGGCGTCGACTTCCTCGCCTGCGGCATCGGCAACATCCACGGCGTGTACCCGGCCGACTGGGCGGGCCTGTCCTTCGAGCGTCTGGGTGAGATCAAGGCCGAGGTAGGGGACCTGCCGCTCGTCCTGCACGGCGGCACCGGCATCCCGGTGGACCAGATCCAGAAGGCCATTTCCCTGGGCGTCTCCAAGATTAACGTCAACACCGACCTCCAGCTGGTCTTCGCTAAGGCCACGCGCGAGTACATCGAGGCCGGCAAGGATCAGCAGGGCAAGGGCTTCGACCCCCGCAAGGTCCTCAAGCCCGGTCGCGACGCCATCGTTGCGCGCACCAAGGAGCTCATGGAGGAGTTCGGTTCCGTCAACAAGGCGTAACCGCATACCGTATCGCACGAGCGCGGGCTCGCTTGCTAGACGCAGGCGGGCCCGTTTTTATGTGCGCGGACAAGCTCCTCGACGGTGGGAAGATACACTCCGACCAGAAGCGGCACGATGGCCCACGGCAGCGCGCGGACGGGGACGCACAGCGCGATGATGCCTAGGCCCAGCGCCGGTTTGCGGGTGAACCTGCCGATCAGGGCGGCGGTCACCACGATGGCGCACAGCGCCGCGTCGATGCCGGCCGTCAGCGAGATGGCGAGCCCCAGGCAGGATGCGCTAAAGATGAGCGGGAAGAACGGGCCGCCATGCCAGCCGAGCGCCAGGCACAAGGACAGCAGGCACAGCTTGCCCACCGCGGTTGCAGCCAGCTCGCCGGCGCCGAGCGCCGCCGGATCGGCGAGTACGGCGGGGAGTTGCTCGGTCCCGGCGAACAGGACATAGGGAAGCTGAAGCGCAACCAGGCCGAGCAGCGCTCCGCACAGGCTTGCGCGCAGCACTTCGCTGGAAGGCAAGTGCCGGCTGAGGGCCTCGCTGGCGGCTCCGCTGATCTGCAGAAGGCGCGAGAGCGCGAGTCCCGCCAAGGTGAGCGGCAGCACCCAGGCAACCGACGATACCGATAGGGCGGGGATCTCGAACCGCGGCACGCCCATGCCTCCCGTCACGCTCGTATACAACGCGACGCCGCATAGCCCGCCGGCGATGCCCGCGCCGTACACGAGCGGGCGGAAGACCGGCGGCCGCGTATCCGTCGTCATGTCGAAACGGCTCTGGATGCGACGGAAGACATTGCCGATATGGGTGCAGCCCGCGGCGATGAATCCGGCGAGGCCGGCCTCGGGCCCCACGGGCGCGCCGAAGGCAAGGGGCGCCAGGAATGCGGCGAGGGAGGCCAGCGGGCGTTCGATGCGGTAAAAGCCCTGTTTGCGGGTGACGGAGATGACGCGCGCGAACGGTTCGGGGGCGCTGTGGAATCGAGCGTTGAGCCAACCGACGACAGCGCCGCCCGCCATGCATGCCGCCGGCACAAGCCACCGCGGCGCAGACCCCTGCGCGAACGGATGCCAAACCAGGTCGCACAGACCGTATGCGCAGCTCAGCAACACCCAGGCGGCAACGCCGAGCGCGCAGCCCAGGCAGACGGAGGCCACCATGCACGCAGCGACGGCGGCCGCGCGTCTGCCGGCGGAGGGATGCGCCTCGATAGCTTTCGGTTTCATGAGCAGCTCCAGCACGATTAGGATGCGGACACATATACTCTGTGATACCCGCTCGAATACGAGATATTCGAAGCGAATAGGTCGACGGGTATGCTATTATGTGCAGCACATGAGAACGCCCAAGTGGCGGAACGGCAGACGCAGGGGACTCAAAATCCTCCGGTGGCAACACCATGAGAGTTCGAATCTCTCCTTGGGCACCATTATGTTCTCATGGCAATAGCATGGAGTACGTAGCTTTGTGCTATTATTTTTTCGGTGCGCTTCTGCACCCCAAGTGGGACCTGCGGGTCCCCACCTCACGGCGCCTCAGAGCAGCTGTCGGGTCTCACAATTGAAGTGCTGCGGTGGCATCTGCCATCGTTTCTTCTGTGGACCCGGTTGCCGCCATGTGGCACCGGGTTTATTTGTTTGATTCGAAGGAGGTAGTGACATAGCTAAGTCCGATGACACCCGCATCAACGATGAGATCACCGCGTCCCGTGTTCGCCTGATCGGCGTCGATGGATCGCAGCTCGGTCTCTTCGCCATTCGCGATGCGCAGCGCGTCGCCGATGATCAGGGCCTTGACCTGGTGGAAATCGCTCCGAATGCGGAGCCCCCGGTGTGCAGGGTCATGGATTACGGCAAGTTCAAGTACCAGCAGGCCATGAAGGCCAAGCAGGCTCGTAAGAACCAGTCCCGTGTCGAGGTCAAGGAAATGAAGTTCCGGCCGAAGATTGACGTGGGCGATTACGAGACCAAGAAGGGCCACGTCCTGCGCTTCCTCAAGAAGGGCGCGCGCGTCAAGATCACCATCATGTTCCGCGGCCGCGAGATGGCCCATCCGGAGCAGGGCTTGAACGTGCTCGAGCGTCTCGCCGAGGACCTCAAACCGTTCGCTACGGTCGAGTCCCAGCCCAAGCTGGAGGGCCGTAACATGCTCATGCTGCTCGCTCCCATCAAAGGCGCTTTCGACACCGATGACGCCTCGAGCGACGGCAAGAACTAAGGCTGTATTGGAAAACAAAGGAGAGTTTCATGCCTAAGATGAAGACCCACAGCGGCACCAAGAAGCGTTTCCGCCGCACCGGCACGGGCAAGATCATGCGCGCCAAGGCCTACAAGAGCCACATCCTCACCAAGAAGAGCACCAAGCGCAAGCGCGGCTTCCGCCAGGAGACCGAGGTTGCCGCTGCTGACGCCAAGAACATCAGCACGCGCCTCGCCGGCCGCTAAGCCCCATTCTTTCCTCGATAGCATTACATCCCAAGGAGTTGATCTGATATGGCACGTGTGAAGCGCGCTGTGAACGCCAAGAAGAAGCGCCGCGTTGTCCTTAACCGCGCGAAGGGTTACTACGGTCAGGCATCGCGTTCCTATAAGCACGCCAAGGAGCAGGTGCAGCACTCCCTGCAGTACCAGTACCGCGATCGTCGCAACAAGAAGCGCGAGATCCGCCGTCTCTGGATTACGCGCATCAACGCCGCCGCTCGCCTGAACGGCCTTTCCTACTCGCAGTTCATGCACGGCCTGAAGCTCGCCGGCATCGAGCTCGACCGCAAGGTCCTTTCTCAGATGGCCTACGAGGACATCGAGTCCTTCAACGAGATCGCCGCCATCGCCAAGAAGGCGCTCGAGGCCTAAGCCTCTACGCATGTTCACGGGATGCCCTCCGGGGTGTCCCGTTTTTTGTATCCAGCGCTGCTTTTGTACCACGCTCTTTGTATCCAGCGTGTTTCCGTGATCGCGCATGTGATACCTGCCCGTGCGAAGCGGGTATAGTTAGACCAAGATGACCGACCTCTATATATAGACAAACCGACTGGTCGTCATCAATACCGATGCCCACAGTGGCATCCTGCCCTCTTGGGAGATGAGAGGGGACCTTGCTTGTGAAGGAAATATGAACTAAAAGTTCTCATGACTCTTCCTTCTCGAGTCTGGCAATATATCTCCTTGCCGCGCGGATGAGCGAGCCGGAACAGGCGAGCAAAACCGCGGCGGGTACCTTGAGAACCGGATACCGCGAGTGAGCGGAAGAGCAATCGAGAGAGGACACCGTATCTAGGTGTCAGCAGTGATGTACTGAAGAAAAAGACAGTGTAAGGTCCGCCCGGCGCGCGAGGCGCCCGGGCGGCCCCGTTACCTTTCCTTGGAACCAGATATATTACGCTAACGCACTAAAGAATGGAATCCGACGCAGCGAGATGCTGTGCTCGGGAGCGGGCCCTGCGCCCTTTCGCCGGCCGAGAGGCCGGCATTGGACGGAGAGTTCGATCCTGGCTCAGGATGAACGCTGGCGGCGCGCCTAACACATGCAAGTCGAACGGCACCCCCCTCCGGGGGGAAGCGAGTGGCGAACGGCTGAGTAACACGTGGAGAACCCGCCCCCTCCTCCGGGACAGCCTCGGGAAACCGTGGGTAATACCGGATGACGCGAAGAGAGCGCATGCCCTCTTCGCCAAAGCCCAGGCGGGAGGGGATGGCTCCGCGGCCCATCAGGCAGACGGCGGGGTGACGGCCCACCGTGCCGGCGACGGGTAGCCGGGTTGAGAGACCGACCGGCCAGATTGGGACTGAGACACGGCCCAGACTCCTACGGGAGGCAGCAGTGGGGAATCTTGCGCAATGGGGGGAACCCTGACGCAGCGACGCCGCGTGCGGGACGAAGGCCCTCGGGTCGTAAACCGCTTTCAGCAGGGATGAGACAAGACGGTACCTGCAGAAGAAGCCCCGGCTAACTACGTGCCAGCAGCCGCGGTAATACGTAGGGGGCGAGCGTTATCCGGATTCATTGGGCGTAAAGCGCGCGTAGGCGGCCGGGCAGGCCTGGGGTCAAATGCGGGGGCTCAACCCCCGCCCGCCCCGGGAACCTCCCGGCTCGGGTCCGGTAGGGGAGGGTGGAACGCCCGGTGTAGCGGTGGAATGCGCAGATATCGGGCGGAACACCGGTGGCGAAGGCGGCCCTCTGGGCCGAGACCGACGCTGAGGCGCGAAAGCCGGGGGAGCGAACAGGATTAGATACCCTGGTAGTCCCGGCCGTAAACGATGGACGCTAGGTGTGGGGGGAGCCTCCCCCCGTGCCGCAGCCAACGCATTAAGCGTCCCGCCTGGGGAGTACGGCCGCAAGGCTAAAACTCAAAGGAATTGACGGGGGCCCGCACAAGCAGCGGAGCATGTGGCTTAATTCGAAGCAACGCGAAGAACCTTACCGGGGCTTGACATGACCGTGAAGCCGGGGAGACCCGGTGGCCGGAAGGAGCGGTCACAGGTGGTGCATGGCTGTCGTCAGCTCGTGTCGTGAGATGTTGGGTTAAGTCCCGCAACGAGCGCAACCCCCGCCGCATGTTGCCAGCAGGTCAGGCTGGGCACCCATGCGGGACCGCCGGCGCCAAGCCGGAGGAGGGCGGGGACGACGTCAAGTCATCATGCCCCTTATGCCCCGGGCTGCACACGTGCTACAATGGCCGGTACAGCGGGAAGCGACCCAGCGATGGGGAGCCGATCCCTGAAAGCCGGCCCCAGTTCGGATCGGGGGCTGCAACCCGCCCCCGTGAAGTCGGAGTTGCTAGTAATCGCGGATCAGCATGCCGCGGTGAATGCGTTCCCGGGCCTTGTACACACCGCCCGTCACACCACCCGAGTCGTCTGCACCCGAAGTCGCCGGCCCAACCTTCCCAGGGGGGAGGCGCCGAAGGTGTGGAGGGCGAGGGGGGTGAAGTCGTAACAAGGTAGCCGTACGGGAACGTGCGGCTGGATCACCTCCTTTCTAGGGAGAGCAAGCTTCCTGAAAGCGAAAGAGAGACATATCTCACAACAAGTTGCGGCGCAGGTGTGCCCGCGTCCCCCTCGATGTGCCCCCCGCCCGCCCGCGTGTCCGGTCCCCGGGGTCCGACCCCGCGCACCTTGAGAGCCGCATAGCGACGAGGCGCCACCGAGCATCGGTGGCGCGAGAGAGAAGACGAAATCGATTCGATCGGCACCCCCGACAAGGGGGTGCACCGAAACCCATCTATATATTGAAGCAGAGAAGAGAACGACGTGAGTCGTCTGCACAGATGAGTGGGACCGCCCGGGGCCTCCGAGGCCCCGGGCGGGGACCCGCCTGTGGCAGAAGGTTTGAACTTGTGGGCACGCGCCCCGCGGCACGTCCGCGGGGCGGGAAGATATCCAGGGCGCACGGCGGATGCCTTGGCACATGGAGCCGAAGAAGGACGCGGCAAGCCGCGATAGTCCCGGGGGAGGCGCACACGGCCTTCGATCCCGGGGTCTCCGAATGGGAAAACCCGCCCGGGGGAGCCCGGGCGCCTCCCGGCCGAACGCATAGGCCGGGAGGGGGGAACCGGGGGAACTGAAACATCTAAGTACCCCGAGGAAGAGAAATCAACCACGAGATCCCCCGAGTAGCGGCGAGCGAAAGGGGGCCTATGGCCAAACCGGCGGGCGGGCGCGGGCGCCAGCCTTTCCGCCGCCGGGGTTGCAGGGCCGCGCACCGGGGTGCTGGCGCACCCCGCGCGCATCCACCGGGTCGAGCCGAACGGCATGGGAAGGCCGGCGGCACAGGGTTAGGGCCCCGTAGGCGGAGGCCCAGGTGGAGCGCGGACGCGGTCCCTGAGTAGGGCCGGGCACGAGGAACCCGGTCCGAAGCAGGGGGGACCACCCTCCAAGCCTGAACACTCCCATGTGACCGATAGCGCACCAGTACCGTGAGGGAAAGGTGAAAAGCACCCCGGGAGGGGAGTGAAACAGTACCTGAAACCGTGCGCCCGCAAGGCGTCGGAGCACCCATAGTGGTGTGACGGCGTGCCTTTTGTAGAATGAGCCAGCGAGTTGCTGGCCGTCGGCGAGGTTAAGCTGGAAAGCGAGCCGGAGCGAAAGCGAGTCCGAAGAGGGCGATCAAGTCGGCGGCCGCAGACGCGAAGCCGGGTGAGCTATCCCTGGGCAGGCTGAAGCGGGGGTAAGACCCCGTGGAGGGCCGAACGGACGTACGTTGAAAAGTGCGCCGATGACCTGGGGATAGGGGTGAAAGGCCTATCAAACCCGGAGATATCTCGTTCTCCCCGAAATAGCTTTAGGGCTAGCGCCGCGCGATAGCCGCCGGAGGTAGAGCACCGGATCGGCGAGGGGGCCTCACCGCCTACCGACCCGAACCGAACTCCGAATGCCGGCGGCCCTGCAGCGCGGCAGTCAGAGCGCGCGGGCTAAGCCGCGCGCTCGAGAGGGAAACAGCCCAGACCGCCCGCCAAGGCCCCAAATTCCGAGTTGAGTGGCAAAGGATGTGCGTCCGCGCAGACAACCAGGAGGTTGGCTTAGAAGCAGCCACCCCTTCAAAGAGTGCGTAACAGCTCACTGGTCGAGTGGACATGCGCCGACAATACACGGGGCTAAGCTCGGAGCCGAAGCGGCGGCGGCGACCCTATGGTCGCCGGGTAGGGGAGCGTCCCCAGGGGGGCGAAGCCGGAGGGCGACCGACGGTGGACCGCTGGGGAGCGAGAATGCTGGCATGAGTAGCGAGAGACGAGAGGGTAACTCGTCCGCCGTGAACCCGAGGTTTCCTGGGCGAGGCTAATCCCCCCAGGGTCAGTCGGGGGCTAAGCCGAGGGCGGCAGCCGTAGGCGAAGCGCAGCAGGTGGACATTCCTGCACCGGAAGGAGACCGTCACGACCGACGGGGCGACGGATCGGGGTAGCTCGGCGGGGTTCTGGACGTCCCCGTGAGGGAGCGCGGCCCGCGGACCAGGCAAATCCGGTCCGCATGAAGGGCGAGGCTCCGGACGAAGCGCGCGAGCGAAGCGAGTGAGCCCGTGGTCCCCAGAAAAACCCCTAGGCAGGCATCCTTCCGCCCGTACCGCAAACCGACACAGGTGGGTGGGTAGAACATACCGAGGCGATCGGGTCAACCATGGTCAAGGAACTCGGCAAAATGGCCCCGTAACTTCGGGAGAAGGGGCGCCGGCGCGTACGTGAACCGACTCGCTCGGGGAGCGGAGGCCGGCCGCAGCGAAGAGGCCCAAGCGACTGTTTACCAAAAACACAGGACTCTGCAGAAGGCGAGAGCCGACGTATAGGGTCTGACGCCTGCCCGGTGCCGGAAGGTCACGCGGAGCGGTCAGCCGATCAGGCGAAGCCGCGAAGCCAAGCCCCGGTAAACGGCGGCCGTAACTATAACGGTCCTAAGGTAGCGAAATTCCTTGTCGGGT
>CABRHH010000015.1 GCA_902470695.1 uncultured Collinsella sp. | reverse complement strand
CGACTCCCGTCGCCCGCTCCAGAAACGCAACAAGCCCGGAGCCCCTGCGGTCCCGGGCTTTTTCCTGCCGCGGGCCGGGGGTCGAACCCGGTTCCGGGTGCGGAGCTGAGGAAACGCGCGAGCGTTTCCCAGCGCAGCCCGCAAGGCGCGCCAGCGCCGCAGCGAGGGGAGCATGCCGCCAGGCATGCGGCGACTCCCGTCGCCCGCTCCAGAAACGCAACAAGCCCGGAGCCCCTGCGGTCCCGGGCTTTTTCCTGCCGCGGGCCGGGGGTCGAACCCGGTTCCGGGTGCGGAGCTGAGGAAACGCGCGAGCGTTTCCCAGCGCAGCCCGCAAGGCGCGCCAGCGCCGCAGCGAGGGGAGCATGCCGCCAGGCATGCGGCGACTCCCAGTCGAGGCGCTCCAGAAACGCGACAAGCCCGGAGCCCCTGCGGTCCCGGGCTTTTTCCTGCCGCGATATATCGCCGTCGCGTGGTGGCGATACACGTTCGAAACACGCTCGCAATCTTGATCGGATGCGGCAAAACACCGCGTTGCGGAGTAGTAGGATATCCACGTCAGATTTGCCCACCGAAGGGAGCACCATGAGCTATACCCAGCGTGTCATCGACGAGCTGCACGAGCGCTACGCCGATCAGCCCGAGTTCATCCAGGCAGCCGACGAGGTCCTGACCTCGATCGCGCCCGCCGTCGACGCCGAGCCCGCCTACGAGCAGGCCGCCTTGCTCGAGCGCCTTGTGGAGCCCGAGCGCGTGCTGATGTTCCGCGTGCCCTGGGTCGACGACGCCGGCGCTTGCCACGTCAACCGCGGCTTCCGCGTCGAGTTCAACTCCGCCATCGGCCCCTACAAGGGCGGCTTGCGTTTCAACCCCACCGTCACTCTGGGCATGCTGAAGTTCTTGGGCTTCGAGCAGATCTTCAAAAACGCGCTCACCACCCTGCCCATGGGCGGCGGCAAGGGCGGCTCGGACTTCGATCCCAAGGGCAAGTCCAACGCCGAGATCATGCGTTTCTGCCAGTCGTTCATGACCGAGCTCTCCCGCCACATCGGTCCCAACACCGACGTCCCCGCCGGCGACCTAGGCGTGGGCGGCCGCGAGATCGGCTACCTGTTCGGCCAGTACAAGCGCCTGCGCAACGAGTGGTCGGGCGTGCTCACCGGTAAGGGCCTGGCCTTCGGCGGCTCGCTCGCCCGCACCGAGGCCACCGGTTACGGCCTGGTGTATTTCGTTGACGAGTATCTCAAGAGCACCGGCGATTCCTTCGAGGGCAAGACCGTCGTCGTGCACGGTTCCGGCAATGTCGCCATCTACGCAATCCAGAAGGTGTCCCAGCTGGGCGGCAAGGTGATCGCCGCCTCCGACACCAAGGGTTGGGTCGAAGATCCCGAGGGCATCGATTATGCGGTGCTCGAGGACATCTACAACAAGAAGCGCTCCGGCCACGACGCGGGCGTGAGCCTGGCCCTGTACGCCGAGGCGCGCTCGAGCGCCACGTGGCACGCCGAGGATGGTCGCGGTGTGTGGCAGCTGCCCTGCGACATCGCGCTGCCCTGCGCCCGCGAGAACACCCTGGCGCTCGAGGATGCCCAGGCTCTCGTGGCGAACGGCTGCAAGGTGGTGGGCGAGGGCGCCAACATGCCCACGACCACCGAGGCGACCGAGTACCTGATCGAGCAGGGTGTCGCCTTCATGCCCGGCAAGGCCGCCAACGCCGGCGGCGTACTCGTCTCCGGCCTGGAGATGAGCCAGAACGCCGAGCATCTGTCCTGGACGTTCGAGGAGGTCGACGGCAAGCTCGAGGAGCTTATGCGCGGCATGTTCCACAACGTCGACGACACCGCCCGCGCCTATGGGCACGAGGGCAACTTCGTCATGGGTGCCAACATCGCCGGCTTCAAGAAGGTTGCCGACGCCATGATGGCCCAGGGCATCTGCTAAGCGAATAGCCCCCGCAGTCCACGGAGTATGTGAGCGCCGTCGCCCCGTTTCGGGCGGCGGCGCTGTTGCGTTGCTCCAGCGGCATATGGGGGACAGGCGGCGGGTCGGCGGTCGCGCGATCTTCCCGCTGGCGCGCGGTGTCCCCGCGCCGAGCCCCGCACCGGTCGCCCTGCGCCGCACGCGCCAAAGCCTCTGCCCGTCCTGCGTCCGCGATTCCACTTTGCCGTATTTAAGCCGCCGCGCTGCCCGCGATCCACCGATTCCTTTGCTGGTGGCTGTGCCCTGCGCACCTCCGCCTGCCATCGTGCGCCCGCGACCCCGCGCCGCCCCGCCAAAGCCCGCTGCCGGTCTCGTCGCGCGCCCCGGCACCGGCGCCTATGTCGGCAGCTGCCCCGCCCGCCCCGCGCCGCACACACCCCACTTGATGTGCAGGTGGCGTGGGCAGCGCGCACCTGCGTAAAGCTCGCGCGCGCACCCTGCGACCATCTGCTATCATTTTCAGGCTGTGTGCAAAGCGGGCGTGGCGGAATTGGTAGACGCGCTGGGTTTAGGTTCCAGTGGTATTCCCGTGAAGGTTCGAGTCCTTTCGCCCGCACCAGCGCACGCCATCTGTGTCAACAGGGGTTCCCGGCACCCAGAGCACTGCCGGGCTTGTATTGGAGGAGGAACGTTGAACATCACTTCTGACGTGAAGGACGCCAAGCTCACCGCTACGGTCACCATCCCTGCAGCAGACGTCGACGCCGTCATCAAGCAGGCGTACAAGAAGGCCGCCAAGCAGTACCGCTTCCCCGGCTTCCGTGCCGGCAAGGCCCCGCGTCCGGTCATCGATTCCGCCCTGGGCAAGGAGGCCGTGCTCGCGCAGGCCACCAACGACCTGATCGGCTCGCACGAGGGCGAGGTCCTCAACGAGCTCGATATCGTGCCGGTCAAGGAGGGCAACTACGAGCAGATCGACCTGGTGGCCGATCATGCCGACTACACCTACACCGTTGAGTTCTCCCTGCGTCCGGCCCCTGCGCTGAGCTCCTATGACGCAGTCGAGATCGAGATGCCGCCGGCGGAGGTCACCGAGGCCGAGATCAACCAGCAGGTCGATATGCTCATGAGCTACCACAGCACTTTCCAGGACGTGGAGCGCGCCGTCGAGGGCACTGACTACGTGACGGTCGACATCAAGGACGTCGAGGGTGCATCCGCGCTCGCCGGCGAGGGCCGCATGATCTCCATGGCCGCCGAGCAGCTGCCTGCCGCCTTCAACGAGGCTCTGCTGGGCATGAAGGCCGGCGAGACCAAGGAGGTCAGCTGGACCCCCGAGGGCGAGGACGCCACCGAGGCGCGCGCCGAGGTCACCGTCAAGGTTGTCAAGGAGCGCACCACCCCTGAGCTCACCGATGAGTTTGCCAAGACCAATTTCGGCTTCGACGGCATCGACGCCATGCGTGACGCCGTGAAGCTCGAGATCGAGTCCGACAAGTCCTCCCAGCTGCCGCAGCTCAAGGAGAACCGCGCGGTCACCAAGCTCGCCGAGCGCCTGGAGCTCGATGAGATGGACGAGGATTACGAGCAGTCCGTCTTCTCCGAGCTGGGTCAGAACTTCCTGCAGAACCTCTCCCAGCGCGGCATGACCCTCGATTCCTGGCTGGCCGCCTCCGGTCTCACCTCCGACGCCTTCATCGCCGACCTGCACCGTCAGGCCAACGATGTCGCCCGTGAGTCCCTGGCCCTCGACGCGCTCGCCCGCGAGCTCAAGGTCGAGGTCACCGATGAGGACATCGACGCCGAGTTCACCCGCGCCGGCGTGGAGAGCGTCGAGGCTTCCAAGGCCCAGTTCCTGGCCGAGGGTCGCATGCCCGCCATCCGCGACTCCATCCGTCGCTCCAAGGCGGTTGATTGGCTGGTCGAGAACGCGAAGGTGACCGAGGTCGACGAGGCCGCCCGCGCTGCCGAGGCCAAGGCCGAGTAGCTTTTAGGCACCCATTCGGTTGGGTATCATAGCGGCTGTACGGCTGGTATGCGTACGGTGTCACGGCTCTTATGCGCTGCGCGCGGCCGGGCACCGTACGCTTCTATCGAGCGAATAAAGCATTTCATGAAAGGAGTTCCGATGATCGACCGCATCGATTCGGCGCTCGTACCCTACGTCATCGAGCAGACGCCGCGCGGCGAGCGCAGCTATGACATCTACTCGCGTCTGCTGAATGACCGCATCGTGTTCCTGGGCGAGGAGGTCAACTCCGTCACGGCGAACTTGGTGATCGCCCAGCTGCTCCATCTGGAGAGTCAGGACTCGGAGAAGGACATCTCCCTGTACATCAACTCTCCGGGCGGCGAGGTGTACTCCGGTTTGGCGATCCTGGACACGATGAACTACATCAAGCCCGATGTCTCCACCATCTGCCTGGGCATGGCCGCCTCCATGGCGGCGGTCCTTCTGGCCAACGGCGCCAAGGGCAAGCGCTTCTGCCTGCCGAACTCCATGGTGATGATCCACCAGCCGAGCGGTGGCGCCCAGGGTCAGCAGACCGAGATCGAGATCGCCGCGCGCGAGATTCGCGAGAACCGCCGCAACCTTAACCAGATCCTCGCCGACGCGACCGGGCAGCCGTTCGAGAAGGTCGAGGTCGACACGGAGCGCGATAACTACATGCGCGCCGCCGAGGCCCTCGAGTACGGTCTGGTGGACCGCATCGTCACGTCCCGCGCCGACGCCGCGAAAGGTAGCGACCGCTAATGGCCACCGATGACCGCACGCCCGATATGAACGATAGCGAGCTCGTTCGCTGCTCGTTCTGCGGCAAGACCCAAGACCAGGTCCGCAAACTCGTGCGCGGCCACGATGGCATGTTCATCTGCGATGAGTGCGTGAAGGCCTGCGCCGATATCCTCGAGGAGTCCTTCGCCCGCGACCTGATGATGCAGACGGCCCAGGGTCTTCACCTGGGTGCTGCCGCGCCGGAAGAGGCACCGCAGCCCGAGGAGGAGCCTGCCGCCACCATGCAGGAGGCCGCCGAGGAGCTCATCACGCGCGTGCCCACGCCGCATGAGATCTACGATGAACTCTCTGCGTACGTCATGGGGCAGGAGGACGCCAAGCGCGCCATGTCGGTGGCGGTGTACAACCACTATCGCCGCGTGCTTCTGGGCGACGATGTGCCTGCAACCGACGGCTCGGAAGGGCCGCTGGGGGCGCATGCCGCCGCTGCCGAGGAGGAGGTCGAGCTCGCCAAGAGCAATATCTTGCTGCTGGGCCCCACGGGCACCGGCAAGACCCTGCTCGCGCAGACGCTCGCCCGCGTGCTGGAGGTTCCCTTCGCCATCGCCGACGCCACCGCGCTCACCGAGGCCGGCTATGTGGGCGAGGACGTGGAGAACATCCTGCTCAAGCTTATCACCGCTGCCGATGGCGACATCGCTCGCGCGCAGATCGGCATCGTCTACGTGGACGAGATCGACAAGATCGCCCGCAAGGCAGAAAACCTCTCCATCACCCGCGACGTGTCCGGTGAGGGCGTGCAGCAGGCACTGCTCAAGATCTTGGAGGGCACCGTGGCAAGCGTGCCGCCCACCGGCGGCCGCAAACACCCGCAGCAGGAGCTGCTCCAGATCGACACCACCAACATCCTGTTCATCTGCGGCGGCGCCTTCGTGGGGCTCGACAAGATCATCTCCGACCGCGTGGGCAACCAGGGTGTCGGTTTCAACTCCGAGATCGCCGGCCCCAGCTCGAGCGACGAGAACGTGCTGCTCAAGCAGGTGCTGCCCGAGGATTTGAACAACTTCGGCATGATCCCGGAGTTCATCGGCCGTACTCCGGTGATCACGCAGACCGAGGCGCTGTCCGAAGATGACCTGGTGCGCATCCTGACCGAGCCGCGCAACGCGATCGTGAAGCAGTATCGCCGTATGTTCCGTCTGGAGGGCGTGGAGCTCAGCTTCGAGGATGAGGCACTGCACGAGATCGCGAAGAAGGCTCTGGCGCGCAAGACGGGCGCCCGCGGCCTGCGCAGCATCTGCGAGGAGCTGCTCCAGCAGACGATGTTCGACCTGCCGAGCGAGGCGGGCGTGGTCGAGGTCGTGGTGACGGCCGCCTCCGTTGCCGGCACCGAGCAGCCCCGGCGCGTGTACGCCGATCTGCCGACTGCTGCGGCGGACGGGGCTGTGTCCGCAGCGCCCGTATCGAGCGTTCTGTAAGAGGGATGAGCGTTGGAAGGCCCGAAGTATTACCAGCTCGAGAATAAGCTGCGTGCGGAGATCGAGAGCGAGGCATTTGAGCCTGGTGATCGGTTCTACAGCATCACTGAGCTTATCGACCGATTCGGCGTGAGCTCTATCACGGTAAACCGAGCCGTGAGCGATCTGGTTGCCGAGGGCCTGCTGGTGCGTCAACAGGGGCGCGGCACTTTCGTGTCGCGCTCTCGCCGCCAGCGTCCGGTGTTTCTAAGCGAGATCGAGGTGTTCAGCTCAACGGGTGAAAAAGAACGCACCGAGGTCCTATCGTTGACATTTCCCTCCCAAGCCGATCTCGATTCCCGTATTCTTGATGAGCTTGGGTTGGGCCGGGGAGAGGCTTACGGTATCGTGAAGCGCGTCCGCTCCTTTCGCGGAACGCCCTTTCAGTTCCAAACATCCTATATTTGCGACCGCTATCTCAGACGCGATGTTGATCCGTCGTATTACACGTCGATTTACCGCCGTTTCCGCGAGGATTTCAACATGCACCTCTCGCATGAGGCATCGTGGGAGCGCGTGCGTATCACCCAGGATGTACCCGATGAGGTGTTGGAGGCGCTGGATGTCGCAGCGGGTGTACCGTGTGTGTTCAAAGAGCACCGGACCGTGCTCAGCTCCGGCGTCGTTGCTGAATATGTCGAGATGTATAAGCGCTGGGACTATTTCGAGCTGTTGATTGAGGAGAAGGCTCGCTGAGTGCGTGCGCGCTTGCCAGCGAATGCGGGGCGCGCACGCGACTTGCTATCGGTTGTCTGTGCTCAACCGTGCGACCATTTGTTTTAGCGGCGCTTCGGGTGTTCGAGTACGTTGAGAAGCGGTCGTCCAGCAACAAGACGTCCATCGGCGTCGACGAACCCTTCTTCCCGTTCGCGCACCTCATCGATCAAGATTTGCCGCAGCTTGCTGATGCGTGTAGCATGAGCTGCGCTGCCGATGAGATTTCTCTCCTCACGCGGGTCATTCTTCAGGTCGAAATAGCGTTCGACACCGGTCTGGGAAAACCAGATATACTTGTCGTGCCCAGTTACGATGTAATGGTGCGACTGTTCTTTGGTGAACGCATGCTCCCCGTGGATGTAGGGGCGAGCAAGTGGGGTGCCGTCTCGTATATCGTTGGCGAGTGACGCACCGTCAACATCTGGTGGCACCGCGATGCCGCACAGGTCGAGTAACGTCGGCATCAGGTCCATCAACTCCACGACGCTTGCCGAGCGATGGGGGATGCTTGTCCCCAGGTGGCTGCCCGTGCGGATAATCAGCGGGATGTGGGCCGCTCCTTCATAGGGGAGGAGCTTGCGGAACAGCCCATGATCGAACAGCATTTCGCCATGGTCGGAGACAAAGGCGATGACGGTGTCGTTGAACGAGCCATCGCGCTTCAGGGCGCCGATGATTCTGCCGACTTGATGGTCGACGTGCGTAATGGCGGCGTAGTAGGCAGCCATCGCCTCATGCCGAAGGTCGACGTCGCTGCAGCCGTGTACGCCGTTCATGATGCGTCCGTCGCGTTCGGCGGCATCGCGGTCGTTCCAATCTCCGCGGGCCGGCTCGCGGAGCAGGCACTGAACGTAGCGTTCGAAATAGCTCAGCGGGGCATCGAAGGGCGGATGCGGCCGTACAAAGCTTGCCATTGTGAAGAAGGGGCGGGTGCGATCGCGGGTTTCTAAGAAGCGGATTGTTTCGTCGGCAACCCAGTTCGTGGGATGCAGGCGTTCCTCAAAGACCCAGGGATGGTATACCCATGAGTTGCATTCCGGTCCGGTACTGTCGATGTCCGCATCGGGTCCCACCTCGCGGCGCAGGAAGTGTAGGTAGTCGTCGTGGACGTCCTGGTGCATCCAGTGGGGGATGTCCGCCTTCTGATAGCAGCCCAAGTACCCGTCGTGAAGGCGCAGCGTTTGGAAGCCGCATGTAAGGCGCGGCGGATGTACGTGGAGTTTGCCTACGCAAGCGGTCTGATAGCCCGCATCGGAGAACACCTGGGGCATCATGTGCGGATAGTCCCAGGTGACGCCATCTTGGTACCCTACGCGCCCGTGGTGGGCGGGAAGCTGTCCGGTGAAGAGCGAGACGCGCGCCGGGATGCACGTAGGGCATGCGCTGTAAGCGTTTTCGAACAAGGTGCCCTGTTCGGCGAGAGTATCGAGATTTGGTGTCTTTACATCCGGGTGTCCGGCGACGCCCAGGCAGTCACCGCGCATCTGATCGCACATGATAAGCAGTACGTTTGGCCGGTCAGGCCGTTTGATGAGGTCGACCGAGGACATGGCGTTCCTTTCTCGGTTGCGTGCTCACTGCAGGTCCGCAATGCCTGCGGCGGACAAATCTATTGGTGAAGCGGCGATGGTGCATTGCCAGCGTATGGGTGTGCCCGTGAACCCGCATGGTTGGCGGGCACCCATTGGCACATGACGCATGCGCTCCATCCGTTGCGGGATGGAGCGCATGCGGGGAGATGGCGTGGCGCGACTATCCTTTGGCGATGATACCGAGAGCGGAGAGTGCGACGGATAGTACGAGGGTGATGAAGATCATCTTTGTCGAGGTCATGCCCTTGCGGCCCAGTCCCCAGTAGATGAGGGCGACGATACCGGCGGGCAGTAGGCCGGGCAGCACGGTGTTGAATGTTTGCTGCAGGTTGATGGATGCGCCTGCCACAGAGGGGTTGACGGTGAGCGAGACGCCGATGCTGGAGGCGATGAGCGAGCCCACCATGAAGATGCCCAATACGCTTGCGGAACTGGTGATTGCATTCAGCTTGTCGTGCATGGTCGTGACCAGCGACATACCGGTTCTGTAGGCGAATCCCGTTTCCCACCAGCGCAGCGCGCCTGTCAGTACGCACTCGATGGTCCATAGGATGATGCCAAGTGGGTTGCCCGCAATGGCGAGCGAGGCCGCCAGTGCTCCGAATATTGTGGGGAGTAGCGATCCGAAGATAGCATCACCGATCGATGCGAAGGGACCCATCAGACCGGTTTTGAGGCCGATGACGGTCTCCTCGGCAGCGGCGCCTTCTTTTTCCTGCACGGCTACATCGATGCCTATGACCAGGTTATTCAGGAAGTTTGAAGTGTTGAAGAACTGGTTTTCCGTCTGCATCATGCGCTTGAGCTCGGGCGTGTGGTCACCGTAGATCTTTCGCATGACGGGTAGCATAGTGTATAGATAGCCAGAGCCCTGCATACGCTCGTAGTTCCAACCGAGTTGGAATCCGAACAGACTGCGACGGTTGATCTGGTGGAGATCGGCTTTGGTGATGGCGTTGCGCGTGCTGCCCGGTTTGTTAGAGCTCATCGTCGTTCTCCTCACTGTTCTCGGCTTGTTCGGCGGCTGGTGCCTGCGAGCTGATGGTCGTGTAATGATTTACGGCAACGTACAGACCAACGAGCGCGATTCCCAGCATTGGCAGGCCGATGAACTGGCCCGAGAATCCTTCGACCGTGCTTGCTACAGCGCTGCCCATCAGTTTGACGTTGGCGAACAGGTAGTTGAACAACACGGTCACCACGAAGCCGAGCACCAGGTAGTGCCAGTTGTTTTTGACCGGAAGATAGCGCAGCAGGATGGCGAAGCCCACGGCCGGTAGCACGGCGCCCGCGACACCCAGGCCAGTGCCCAACCAAGCAAGCGGGCCGCTCAGGACATCCATCAGGGACTGCACAAGGCCCTGACCGAATGTGAGTGCAAGCGCGCAGGGTAGCGCGCGGGAGAGCGCCCAGGGGATGATGCCGTACAGGTAGTTGCGCTGGATTCCGGCATAGTCCTCGCGTTCAATCATGGCGTCAATACGATGCTGGAAGAACGTGTTGCAGAAGCGCCCGAGCACATCGGTCATGGTGAGCAGCGCGGCGACGGGCACCGCAATGGCTGCCAGCGCTTGTGAGGGATCCATTCCGATGGCAACGGAAAACGCTGTGGCGATGATGGATCCGGTATTTGCGTCGATATGGCTCGACCCTCCGAATGTGCCGATACCAAGTACCGTGAGCTGCATGCTGCCACCGATGAACAAGCCCGTTACTGGGTCGCCCATGATGACGCCTGCAACGGCGCCAACGAATACGGGTTGGTTGGCTGTTTGCCACCAGTTTTGTCCGCACACCACGGTAAATGCAGCCACGAGCGTCAGCAAAATGATTTGTACAGCGCTGATCATGCCTTCCCCTCTCTCACATCGACTGCTAACTCTATATAACTATATATATAGAGTTAGCACATGAGAAGGTAGGATGCCATACTTTTCCGTGAGCGGTTGGATTTGTGCTGTGAGCGGCTCTGCAGCAGGATGCCTCCGGCACAGTCGTGTTGGCTCTCAGATGGCCAGTGAGGTGTATGCAGGATGCTGTCGAGCGCCGTTGGTGGTCCGTAATTGCCATCTGGAGATTCGTGCGGCGTGGCTTTGGTTGATGGGGTTTGGCGAGAGACGGTGATGCCCTCCGGTGCGGGGCGTGGAGGCGTCGCGGGTGACTGGTGGACAACGGGGCGCCTCCACGGCGCGTCTGCTGGTTGCTGGTGCCCGTATTGCGTCGTGGGCTTTGCACCCGCCGGCCTGCGTGTGATCAGGGTTTTACAGCCTGTTTTCGGTTTCCACGATATCCAGGTATTCCTCGCAGGTGATGGCGCGCACGGTTGAGCGCCTGAACGCGCTTGCATCCCGCGTGAGGATGAAGTCGATATCGTTAAGCTCGGCGGCGGCGCGTATGAGCCCGTCCTCGAAATCCGGCTCATTTGAGTCGACGGCGATAAGGCATTCTTCCGCACTGAAGGGAAGGATCACCAAGAGGGCCGCTAGGTTCTTGATTGCCTTGCGCGCATACGGCTCTCCGTGCGATTTTCTGAGCACATAATACGCATCGTTTAGGGATGTGGGGGAGGCGATGCCCATGTCGCCTCCGCCGTTGCAATGGCGGAGCGCCTGGCATGCGGCTTCCGAGTGCCCACGTGTGGCGTCGACGGCGTCGATAAGGGTGTTGGTGTCGAAGAGGACGCGATGGATTGCGTGTCGTATCGTCATGAGAGCGCCTCATAATCCTTGAGTTTCTCACGTGAAAGGTATTCTTTGAGCTCTGCATTGCTCATGTCGGGGATTCTAATGCCTGTGTTGTGGGTGAGGAGCTCTGCACGAAAAGCCATGAACTGGGCGAAGGCATCGGATGCCTCGGCATCGGGTCCATCGGAGAAATGCGGTACGCTCTTTGTTCGGGCGATATAGGTCCAGAGGTCGTTGATGACGTCGCCAACCGACGAGCCTGCGGCGCGGATGTAGGCGCCCGCCCGCTCTTTGACCGCGGCGTCGACACGTCCCGAAACGATTGCTGTGGGCATGTTTGCTCCTATCGCTGAAGTTGCGGTGCTGAGGACATAGGCCGGATATCCCTCTCTTTCAGGTGACTGCCTATAAGATCGCGCAGTTCGTCGCTGTCCATGCGGGAGAGGTCCGGTGCGTCGGGCAGCGGCTGCAGGGAATCGCAGAACGATATGAACGCGTCGAAAGGGTCCTCTTCCGTGCGCCCTTGTGCTGCCTGCGCCGGAAGGCGGCCTGTTGCGGCAATGTTGTTCCAAACGATATTGATGACGTCGCCAACCGATGAGCCGGCGGCGCGGATGTAGGCGCCCGCCCGCTCTTTGATTGCGGCGTCGACACGTCCCGAAACGATTGCTGTGGCCATCTGCGCTCCCATCTTGCATCTGTATACGCGTATACGATAGTATAGCATACATCGCACCGAGCTCAACACGAACGAGCCCGCAACCCGCAATCGCGCAGATGGGCGCATGTGGTTTGGCACGGCGTCGCCGCTGGACGTACGGGGGCCAGCGGGGCTATGCTATCCTCTTGCGGATGCACCGTAAGGAAGGAACGCCCATGGCAGAAGAGATGCCCAAGACATATGACCCGTCGGCCAGCGAGCCCAAGGTGCTGCAGAAGTGGCTCGACGGCGGCTACTATCAGCGCCGTCCCGGCGTGGGGGATTGCACGGTGACCATCCCGCCCCCCAACGTGACGGGCATTCTGCACATGGGGCATGCGCTCGACGATTCGATCCAGGACGCCATCGTGCGCCAGGCGCGCATGCGCGGCCGCTCTACCCAGTGGATCTTGGGAACCGATCATGCCGGCATCGCCACGCAGACCAAGGTGGACAAGAAGCTGAAGGCCGAGGGCATCTCGCGCCTGGAGATCGGCCGCGACAAGTTCATCGATGCCTGCTGGGATTGGACGCACGAGTACGGCGGCACGATCGTCGAGCAGATCAAGCGCATGGGCTGCTCGGTGGATTTCGACAACGAGCGCTTCACCATGGACGACGACTACGCTGAGGCCGTGCGTCGCGTGTTCTGCGATTGGTACCATGACGGGCTGATCTACCGCGGCCGACGCATCGTGAACTGGTGCCCCAGCTGCACCACCGCCATCTCGGACGACGAGGCTGAGTACAAAGAGGAGCACGGGCACCTGTGGCACCTGCGCTACCCGCTCACCGAGCCGGTCAACGGTCAGGACTACATCGTGGTGGCCACCACGCGCCCAGAAACCATGCTGGGCGATACCGGTGTGGCCGTGTCGCCGAAGGACCCCGAGAAGGCCGCCTTCGTGGGAAAGACCGTGCGCCTGCCCATCGTTGATCGCGAGATCCCCATCTTCGAGGACTGGCACGTCGACGCGGGCTTCGGCTCCGGCTTCGTGAAAGTGACCCCGGCCCACGATCCGAACGACTACGCCATGGGTCAGGCACACGATCTGCCCCAGATCAACATCTTCGATGAGCACGCCGTGGTGGTTGAGGGCTACGGCGAGTTCTCCGGCATGACACGCGATGAGTGCCGCGATGCCGTGGTGGCCTGGTTCGCCGAGCACGGGCTGCTCGAGGGCATCGAGGAGCACGATCACTCCGTCATGCACTGCTACCGCTGCGACACCACGCTCGAGCCCTGGCTGTCCGAGCAGTGGTTCGTGGCCGTCGACAAGCTGAAAGGTCCTGCGATCGAGGCGGTGGAGAGCGGCAAGGTCCGCTTCAACGCCGAGCGCTGGCGTCAGAGCTACCTCACCTGGATGGAGAACCTCAAGGACTGGTGCATCTCCCGCCAGCTGTGGTGGGGCCATCGCATCCCGGTGTTCTACTGCCCCGAGTGCGGCTGGGAGGACGCCTCGATGGAGGATGTGCACGTGTGCCCGTCGTGCGGGTGCGCGCATGTTCACCAGGACGAGAATGTGCTCGACACCTGGTTTTCCAGCCAGCTGTGGACCTTCGCCACGCAGGGGTGGCCGCAGAAGCCCGAGCTGCTCGAGGGGCATCATCCCACGACGGCGCTGGTCACCGCGCGCGACATCATCGCGCTGTGGGTGGCGCGCATGGTCATGAGCTCGCTGTACTTCGTGGACGAGATTCCGTTCCATGACGTCGTGATCTATCCCACGATTCTGGCCAAGGACGGCAGCCGCATGTCCAAGTCCAAGGGCAACGGCGTGGACCCCATGGACCTCATCGACCGTTACGGCGCCGACGCCATGCGCTTCAACCTGCTCTCGCTGTTCACCAACAACCAGGACGTGAAGTTCGACGCCGACCTGGACAAGAAGACCCATGCGTTTTTGGGCAGCCCGCGCACCGAGGCCGCGCGTGCTTTCGTGACCAAGATCTGGAACGCAAGCCGCTTTTTGCTCATGAATATGGACGGCTACACCCCCGGTGAGCCGCAGGCCCAGACCGCGGCCGACGCGTGGATGTTCAGCCGCCTGGCCAAGACCGTGGCGTCGGTGACCGAGGGCATCGAAAGCTACACCTTCGGCGAGGTGGCGCGCAACGTCCAGAACTTCTTCTGGAATGAGGTGTGCGATTGGTACGTCGAGGTCACCAAGACCCGTTTGAAGGACGATCAGGCGCGTCTGCAGGCGCAGCGCAACCTGATCTTCGTGCTCGACACGAGCCTGCGCCTCATGCATCCGCTCATGCCGTTTGCCACCGAGGCCATTTGGGACACCATGCCGGCCAGCTGGATCGATATGCGCGAGGATGGCAGCTGTGAGCGCGCCGAGGCCCTCATGGTGGCCGCCTGGCCCGAGCCCGCGGACTACGCCCGCTTCATCGATGAGGAGGCAGAGCGTTCCTTCGAGCTCGCCCGCGCCGTGGTGGGCGACATCCGCTCCACCCGTGCGCGCTACCGCCTGAGCCCCAAGGAGGCCCTGCGTTGCGTGGTGTGCGCCTCCACGCCGGAGGTCGCGCAGGCGATCGAGGGCATGGCGGCCTTCATCGTCAGCCTGGCGAACGCCAGCTCGCTCGAGGTCGTGCTGCCCGAGGCGCTCGTCAAGCCCGAGCGCGCCATCGCCCTGGCAGGTCCCGATTTCGACGCGTATGTGGTCGTGGGCGATTTGGTGGACTTCGATGCCGAACGCGCCCGCTTGAACAAGGAGATCGCCGCGGCGGAGAAGGAACTCGCCTCCGCGGAGCGCACCCTGTCAAACGAGGGGTTCCTCGCCAAGGCGGCACCGGAGATCATCGAGAAGCGCCGCGCCCGCGCCGCTGAGCTTACCGAGACCGTGGCAGCCTTGACCGCGCAGCTCGCCGATTTCTCGTAACGCATAGCCGCAGCGGGGCGGAGCTACGTTTTCGCCCTGCTTGCCTCGGCCGCCCGCGCAGCCGCATCATCTGGCGTCGCGGGCGGCCGTTCTTTCCCGTCGTGTGCTGCGGCCTGCCCGTTGCCGCGTGCGGTCCTGTACGGCCGCACACGTTTTCGTTGAGGAGACCTTGATGCCCCAGAATACCGAGCCGTCCGGCACCGTTATGCTGCCGCCCGCCAAAACCCAGGAGGCGTTCGTCCACATCGGTTTCGCCAAGACGGCGCTCACCCGCGGGCGCGCCTTCGCGCTCGCTATCCTTGCCGGCGCCTTCGTGGCGCTCGGCGCGGCGTTCATGTTGACGGTTCGGGCCGACGCCACGCTGCCCACAACCGCGTCGCTGCTGCTGGGTGGCTTGGCGTTCTGCCTGGGTCTGTTCTTGGTGCTCGTGGCCGGAGCCGAGCTGTTCACGGGCAACTGCCTCATGCTGATCGGTGCGCTCGACGGCCGCTATCCGCTCATGCGCATGGTGCGCAAATGGGCGGTGGTCTACGCGGGCAACGCGGTGGGGTCGCTCGTGGTGGTGGCGCTGCTGCTCGCTGCCGGATTCCCCGAGGCGCAGGACGGTGCAGTGGGGTCGTTCGCCTACACGGTCGCCGCTTCCAAGGCATCGCTTGCCCCCGGTGTGGCGCTGGCGCGCGGCATCCTGTGCAACGTGCTCGTATGTTTGGCGGTGTGGATGGGCAGCGCCGGCAAGACGGTGTGCGACAAGCTCGCGGCGGCCATCCTGCCCGTTGTCTCGTTTGTTGCCATGGGCTTCGAGCACTCCGTGGCGAACATGTTCTTTTTGCCCTTGGGGCTGGCGGTTCAGGCGCTTGGCATGGGCGCAGGTGGTATCACGGTTGCGGGTGTTGTGAGCAACCTGGTGTTCGTCACCATCGGCAACATCATCGGCGGCGTTGCCGTGGCGGCCGCCTATTGGTTCGTATACGGCCGCAAAGAGTCCGCGGTCGGCTAAGGTGGGGTTTGCCGGTGCGCGTGCATAGGTGCGAAGCGCCGGCAGGTGGCCGGCTACATACGCCGGTACAAGGTGTCGCCGGATGCTCGGTCGTTCGAGCGGCCGGGTATCCGGCAGATGAGATTGGAGCGCGTAATGTCTCGTGCAGCTGCGACCTATCGGGTACCGTTCTCCGTTCCCGAGCTCACCTTTGATGAGGCTCAGGCGCTCGCGGCGGATACGGGCATGATCTCGAGCACGGCGGGCCCGCTGCTGGAAACCGTCGTGGAGATGCTCGATGAGCTGGCCCGCCCCGATTCCCACTTCGATTGCCTGCAGGTTGCCGGTACCAACGGCAAGACGTCCACCACGCGGTTTACCGCCGCGATTCTGCGCGGGGAAGGGCTGCGCTGTGCGCTCTACACCTCGCCGCAGCTCGTGCGCTATCCCGAGCGCATGGAGGTCGACGGGTGCGTGGTGAGCGATGCGGCCTTCGCCCATGGCGTCTCGGCTGCGGTGGAGGCAGGAAGGAGGGTGAACGCGCGGCGCGTATCGGCCGGTCAGCCGGCCTACGCCATCACGCCGTTTGATGTGCTGACAGTGGCCGCGCTGGTGGTGTTCGCCGAGGCGCAGATCGACGTTGCCGTGCTCGAGGTCGGCCTGGGCGGGCGTTGGGATGCCACCAGCGCAACCTGCCCGGTCGCGGTAGCCATCACGGGGATCGGGCTCGACCACATGCGGATCTTGGGCAGCACGCTCGCTCAGATCGCGCAGGAGAAGGCAGCCATCATCAAGCCGGGGCGTCTGGTCGTGCTCGGCGAGGGGACCCACGAGCCGTCGGTTCAGCGCGTGATGGACGAACGGTGCCGTGCCTGCGGGGTGGTGCCGCAGGTGGTGAACCATACGGTGCTCGAGGAGCCGCATCATCTGGGGGATGCCGTCGCGTTCTCCACCACGACGCCGCGCGCCATCTACACGCCGCGCATGTGCAAGCCCGCCTACCAGCCCCAAAACGCCGCATGCGCCATCGCGCTTTCCGAGGGGTATCTGGGACGTGCACTCGATGCGACCGCGCTCGAGCATTCGCTGGATACCTGTCCCATTCCGGGGCGCTTCGATGTGGTGCGCACCGATCCGCTGGTGGTGGTCGATGCCTGCCACAACCCGCAGAGCTGCGAGAACTTCGTGCGCGCTGTCGAGGAGATTGCGCCGGATGTGCGCACCCGGCCTGCGCTGCTCATGGCGGCGCTCTCCGACAAGGACGTGGCAGGGATCGCGCGGGTGCTCGTGCCGGCGTTCCCGCGCATTGCCGTGACGGCGACCGATTCGGCGCGCGCTCTGGCCCCAGCCGATCTTGCCGAGGTGGTGCGAGCCGAGCTGGCGGACGAGGGGCGCGATGTTTGCGGCTACGTGGGCTGCTACGACACCGTGGCAGAAGCGCTCGATGCGTTTGCTGCCGCGGGTGAGCCGTTGGTGGCTGCGGGCACCATTACGCTGGCCGGCGAGGTGGCGGGCCTGCTGCGCGGCTAGGGTGCCTGCGCGCGGTTGCATGCGCACGTGGTGTGTGGGCCGCCGTGAGAGATGCGGTGTGCGGCGCTCTATCCCGTCGACGCCCACCCGTTCGGCACATTGATGCATCGCTGACGGTTGGGGCCGGTGCTGCTTGCCGGTAGTTCGATGCTCCATCGATGACGAAATGTCCTGTCTTCAGATAGGTCCGGTGCTGCGTATCTGCATGTTCGATGCTCTTGTGTTCTGAGGACGGTTGAGGTCGGCGCTGCTGCCCTTGCGCGCGGCGGCCACACGGCGCACACTGGTGTGTGTTCGCTGCTGTCGTACCGGGATGCCGGAGGGTCTATGTCCATTGCGTATCTGCTCGTGCTCGCCATCGTGTTTGCCGCCTCGCTGCTGGGGCCGCTGTGCGGCATCGGCGGCGGGGTCATCATCAAACCGGTGGTCGACGCGCTGGGCGTGATGGACGTGGCTACGGTGAGCTTTCTCTCGAGTGCCTCGGTGCTCACGATGGCGCTGGCCACGCTTGCGCAGAACGCCGTTGCGCGCACCTCGAGCGTTCGGATGCGCCCGCTGGTGCCCGTGGCGCTCGGCTCGGCGCTCGGAGGCGTGGCAGGCAAGGCGGCGTTCGGGGCCTTGGCGGACGCATTCGGTGCTGCCGATGCGGTCGGTGCGGTTCAGGCGCTCGTGCTCATCGTCCTGTCGTGCATCGTGCTCGCCTATACGCTGAATCGGGATCGCGTGGCATCCATGCGCTTGGACGGATGGGCCGCGCAGGCGCTCATCGGCGCGGTTGCCGGGGCGCTCTGGTCGTTTTTGGGTATCGGCGGTGGACCGTTCAACCTGGCGATCCTGGCGTTTTTCTTCGCGATGGACAGCAAGCCCGCAGCGCAGGCGTCGCTGTTCATCATTGCGTGCTCTCAGGTAGCGGGGATGGTCTACAGCGTCTGCACGGGCAGCGTTCCGGCATTCGACCCGTTGGTGCTCGTGGGGATGTGCGCCATGGCGGTTGCGGGATCGGTGGTGGGGCGTCGCGTGGCGGCGCGTATGGATACCGCTGCCGTCGACCGCCTGTACGTGGCCGCGCTCGTGCTCATCATCGGCGTGAGCCTCTATAACGCGGTGCGGTTCGGGCTGCTTGCGGCATAGGAAACCCCGTAGCCTCCGTGGGTGCTACGGGGTGTGAAGTGCATGCGGCGTACGGCGTGCGATGCGGCGGCGCCGCTGACGGGTTTACAGGAAGCGGTAGGAGACCGTGTCCACACCCACCGAGAGGAACCCGAGGGCACGCGCCACGGCGGGCTGCATGTCGATGACGCGGTCCTTGGCATAGGGGCCGCGATCGTTTACCACGGCGATGACCGACTTGCCCTTATAGCTGATCTCGACGCGCGTGCCGAGCGGCACGTTGAGCATCGCCACGCCCATGGAAGTCTCGGTCACGATGTCGCCGCTGGCGGTGGTGCCGCCCATGAACCCGTCCCCGATGCCGTAGTAGGAGGCTTTGCCCGATTTCCAGCCGCTCTGGTCGGAGGTGCTGGAGGAGCTGCCGCTGCCCGCGCTGTCGCTGATGGAGCCCGATGTGGAGCTGCCGGCGTTGCTCGAGGAGCTGCCGGAGCCGGATTGCGCGGAGGAGTCCTGCTGCGCGCTGCCGAAGGCCTGGCTGTTGGAGGAGGTCTGCTGCTTTGCCGCTTGGGCGGCTTCAAGCTCGGCCGCCTTCTGCGCGGCCGCCGCGGCCGCTGCCGCTTCCGCAGCGTTTTCGGCATCGGCCTGCTGCTGTATCTTGGCCGCGGAGCTCTTGGCGGCAGCGAGCGCCTCGGAAGCCTTCTGCTGCTCGGCGAGGGCCTGGTCCTTTGCCGCGCTCAGCTCGCTCAGCTTGTCGTTCAGCTCCTCTTCGACCTTGTCCAGCTCGTTCAAGGCGTCGACGTTGTCTTTTTGGATGGTGTTCAGGTACTTGCTCATCGTGATGAAATCCGCGAACGAGTCGCTGTCCAGCAGGGCCGACAGCGTGCTGCTCGAGCCGGTCTTCATCTTGTAGAGGTTGCTGGCGGCTGCGGCCGCCTTCTTCTGATAGGTGGGGAGCTTTTCCTGCTCGATGGTGAGGATCTCGCTGGCGATCTGATCGACCTGAGCGTTGAGCTCGTCGGCCTTGGCCGTGGCGGAGTTGTAGGTGCTGGCGGCCGCCTCGACCTCCGCCTGCAGGCGGGAGAGCTCCGAGGTGGTCTGCGCGGTCGCCGCCGCGGCGGGGGAGGGGGCCACGGCGAGCGCGCCGCCCGCGGCCAAGGTGATCGAAAGGCCAGCCACGCAGGCAAGGCGCGCCGCGCGCATGCCGATCTTTCGCTGAGTGTCAAAACGCATAGGTCTAAACCGCCCTTTGAGTCGTTGAACGCTGGACAGTATAGACCTCAACACTCACCTTAAAGTTGAGGTTCAGGGTTGCTTCAAAAATTCACCTTAATGTTGAACTTGAGGGTTTGGGGTCTTCGACCTATAGGGGCCTGGTGGAAGGGGGCCGATGGAAAGAGTGCACGGTGTGGGAGCCGTCCTCGCATACGGGTGCCCGCCGTATTGCGCGGGCACGCAGGGCGGCTCGGCGTGCGAAGCGATCGGTGGGCCCGCCTGCCGAGCCGGATGTCCCTGTCGCGCCGTGCCGTCCGATCGAAGAGAGGGCCTTGCAGGGCCACACGGCACGCTACGCGTCGAGACGGCGGGCTTCGTGCGGATAGCTGTTGAGCACCTCCACGCCGTCCTCGTGCACGAGCACCAGGTCCTCGATCCGCACGCCGAAGCGCCCCGGCAGGTAGATTCCCGGCTCGATGGAGAAGGTCATGCCTGCCTCGACGTGATCGGTGTTGGCGGTCGAGACATCGCCGGGCTCGTGGTCCTGCAAGCCGATGCTGTGCCCGAGCCGGTGCGTGAAGAAGGCGCCGTAGCCGGCCTGCTCGATCACCGCGCGAGCGGCGCGGTCGACGTCGCAGAAGCGCACACCGGGGCGAATCATGGCCTCGGCGGCCTCGTTGGCGCGGCAGACGATCTCATGGACGCGCTGCGCTTCCGGATCGGGTTCGCCCCAAAAGAACGTGCGGGTCATGTCCGAGCAATAGCGCTGATAGCGCCCGCCGATATCGAACAGCACCACGTCGCCCTCGCGCAGACGGGTGTCGTCGGGCTCATGGTGCGGGTCGGCGGCGTTTGCGCCAAAGCTCACGATCGGCGGGAACGAGAAGTCCTCGCAGCCCTGCGCACGGTACAGCCCCAGCAGTTGGTCGGCAACCGCGCGCTCGGTGATGCCGGGCGCAATCAGATTCCGCGCCTGCTCCATGACGGCGTCGTTCGCGGCGCTCGAGCGGCGCATGAGCTCGCGCTCGCGGGCATCTTTGCGGCTGCGTGCGGCGCGCACGGCCGCATCGGCGAGGAAACAGCCCGCTGCCGCCTGGCGCGCCTGGAGAGGCAGCAGCACCCCGGCGCGCAGCGACGCCTCGACGCCGAGCGGGCGCGCCGGGTCGAGCGCATCGGCGATCGCGGCGGCGACGTCGTCGGTGTCGCGGTGATAGCGAATCTCGGCGTTGTCGAAGACGGGGAGCTGATGCAGCTCGTTGATCATGATGATGGGCTGCTCGCCGCGCCTCAGCGCGATGCCCGAGAACCGCTCGAGCATATCGGCGTAAAAGCCGGTGAGATAGAAGATCGACCACGGGTCGGTGATGAGCAGCTGCGCGTCGCCCCGCAGCTGCTCGAGGGCCTCCAGGATGCGGTTCGCACGGTTCATGTCGACGGTTGCCATAGCGCTACCCTTTCACTGCAAACGATGTTGCCTGATAGGGTAGCGCATTCAGGGTCGCGTTAGGTGTTGTGTGCCAATAGGTTGTTTTAAGCCGACGATGTGCGACATGGGCGGAAGGCCCCTGCGCGTGCTGTGCAGGCGGCAGGGGGAGGCGGCACCTCGGCGCTTAGTTCTCAGCGGCGGCAAACGCGCGCGAGGCGGCGTCGTCGATGCGGCGCTCGATATCCTGCTCGCTGCGGTCGAGCACCACGGCGAGCTCCTCGATCGAGCGGCGGCGCGCCTCCTTCAGCACGCGGTTGTAGTAGCTGCTCGGCTTCTTGCCGCGGCGCTGCGCATCGTGGATGCGCTCGCGCATGGTCTTGGCCACGCGCATGGTCTCGGGCGCACCGAGGTGGATGAGCTTTTTGAAGTAGGTTTCCTCAAGGTTGCTGTTGCGCTCGGTGAACGGGTCGGTTTCCAGCTGATCGTAGCGCGCAAGCAGGTCCTCGGCCGCTTCGGGCGAGATGGCCGCATGCAGGCGGTCCTGCTGGGCGAGCGGGTAGAGGATGTGGGTTTCAGAATGACCGGTTTTTGCGTACAGGTCGATCATGGGCGCTGGCGTGTCATCGCGGAACCCCATGACGGTGCAGACTCCCTGGCCCGGGTGAATGACGTGCTCTCCGATTGCAAACATGCTGCCTCCAACTGATTGGCTAAACGCTACTAAATACCCATATTACCATATTTACGTGGGCTTTTCATCTAATGTTACCGTGCGTGAGCACAATTTCGGCACAGGAGGGGCACCATGAGGATCATCGCTCCCCGCGCGGTGCATGCCGAACCGTTTCGAGGCTTGCGCGCCGTGGTGCGCCAGATGGGCACGTCTGGCGGCAATCCGTATGTGCCCTGGAGCCGACGGGAGTCGGCATGGTGCCGCCCTCGCGCTGGGTGCGCCTTCAAAATAGCAGGCAGACCGCGAGCTTGCGTGTGGTAAAGTACTTGACGATACTATGTCAAATCCCGGCCGCTGCGCGGCGATGCGCACGGCTCGGGGGTGCTCATCGGAGGAGGACCTATGCCGGAGAAGATCGAAGAGCTGGTACGCGCCGCGCTCATTGACGCCCAGGAGGCTGGCGACCTGCCCGCGTTCGAGGTGGAGGACTGCGGTATCGAGCGACCGGCCGATACTTCACATGGCGAGTGGACCTCGACCATGGCCCTGAAGTCCGCCAAGCTCGCGCACTGCGCCCCGCGCGCCATTGCCGAGGCCATCGTCAAGCACCTGCCCGAGAGCGCGCAGGTCGAGAAGGTCGAGATCGCGGGCCCCGGATTCATCAACTTCTATCTGTCCGCCGCGTCCAAAAACGCCGTGTTCGGCGCTGCGCGCGCCGAGGGCATGGATTTTGCGAAATCCAACGTGGGCGGCGGCCTCAAGACCCAGGTCGAGTTCGTGTCCGCCAACCCGGTGGGCCCCATGCACGTGGGCCACGGCCGCTGGGCCGCACTCGGCGACTCGCTGTGCCGCGTCATGAGCCACGCCGGCTATGACATCCAGCGCGAGTTCTACATCAACGACCACGGCTCCCAGATGGACGTGTTCGGCAACTCCATCTCCTACCGCTACATGCAGCTGGTCGAGATTATGGAGAAGCAGGGTCTGGACATCGACGCCGCCCGTGACCTCCTCGCCCAGGACCGTGACAACTACGTGCAGGACGAGGCCGACGAGCACCTGGACAGCCATCCCTACATGGACGCCTTCACCCAGGGTTTGGGCGGCAACGCCTACGGCGGCACCTACATCATCGACGAGGCGGCGGCCTTCTACAAGAAGGACGGCGACAAGTGGGCCCACGCCACGGATGAGGAGCGCATGCTCTACTTCCGCGAGGAGGGTTACGCCAAGATGGTGGAGAACATGCGCCAGCTGTGCCATGACGTCCGCTGCGACTTCGACAAATGGTTCTCCGAGCGCACCGTCTACATCAAGGACACCGAGGGCGCAAACGCCGGCACCTCCGCGGTCGACCGTGCCTTTGCCAAGCTCGAGGAGATGGGCTATCTCTACACCAAGGACGGCGCCCTGTGGTTCCGCTCCACCGACCTGGGCGACGACAAGGACCGCGTGCTGGTGAAGGCCAACGGCGAGTACACCTACTTCGCCTCCGACGTGGCCTATCACTGGGACAAGTTCCAGCGCGTGGACCATGTCATCGACATCTGGGGCTGCGACCACCACGGCTACATCAACCGCGTCCGCTGCGTGTGCGACGCCCTGGGCTACCCGGGCCAGTTCGAGGTCCTGCTGGGCCAGTTCGTCAACCTACTGCGCAACGGCAAGCCCATCCGCATGTCCAAGCGCAAGGGCACCATGGTCACCTTCCAGGAGCTCGTGGACGAGGTGGGCGCCGACGCCACGCGCTACACCCTGATCTCGCGCTCCTCCAACCAGGCCATCGACTTCGATATCGAGGCCGTCAAGGAGAAGAGCCAGAACAACCCGGTGTATTACGTGCAGTATGCGCATGCCCGCATCTGCTCCATCCTGCGCAAGGCCGCTGGCGTGACGCCGGAGCAGGCCGCCGAGATGGGCATGGCTGCCGTCGCTGCCAAGGCCATCGGCGACGACGTTGACTACGCGCTGCTGACCGATCCCACCGAGCAGGCGCTCTCCCGCAAGCTCTCCGAGCTGGAGGACCTCATCGCCAGCTGCGCCCGCGACCGCGCGCCGTTCCGCCTGTCGCATTTCGCCGAGGAGCTCGCCGCCGGCTTCCACAGCTTCTACCAGGCCTGTCAGGTGCTCCCCAGCGAGGGCCGTCCGGTCGACGCCGAGCTGTCTCGCGCGCGTCTGGCCGCCTGCGACGCCGTGCGCTCCGTGCTGGCGCTCGTGCTGAGCCTGATCGGCGTGTCCGCGCCCGAGCAGATGTAGGACGGCAGCCTCTGTGCCATGAGTTGAAACGGTCGGGGTTCCCAGGTGGGGCCCCGGCCGTTTTTCGTATGGGGCCCGGCGGATGTGCGGTGTGGCGCGACTCCGCATAATCCGCCGCGATTCGCCACGGCTCGGGTTTTGGGCTGCCCGGCGGCGCGCTGGCCCCTTTCGGTCCGCTGGGTGTGCGAGGTTGTGGCATGCGTGTGTGTGCGTATGCGGCAGGCGTACGTGGCGGATGCGCGCTCCAAGCCCCGCGTTTTCGGGTTTTACGGCAATAAATGCCCGCGTGGTTGCATGTGCGGCTATTCGGTGTGGTATATTCACACTGCGCATGAGCGCATCAATCTTTCATGTGAATAGATTCACGTATCTCCAGTTGCCAGAACGGTCCGGTGTGACCGTGTTGTATTGGACATGAGAAGAAAGTAGTACAACCTGTGTCTGATGAAATGAATACCGAGGCACCGCGCAATGAGGCGAGCGTATCTCAGACGGCCCCCGAGGCGCCTGAGACGCAGGCGCCTGAGACGCCGAAGGCGCGTCGCCGCACGCGCAAGGCGGCTGATTCCGATGGGTCGCCGGAGCCGGAAGCGTCCTCTGAGGAATCCCGTCCGAAGCACACCCGTCGTCCCCGCACACGCAGTGCAGCGGAGGAGCGTGCGCCTGAGTCGGCCGAGGTGATGCAGGCCCGCGCCCTGGCGCAGGTCAGCCAGGCGTCGGTGGTGCGTCGCCAGCGCCAGCAGGCCGAGCGCGCCGCTGAGTTGCTGGCGCAGGCGGGGGAGCGCGGAGACGCCGACGAGGCGCCCGCATCCACCGCTTCTGCCGCCTCCGCGCACCGGGCAGTCGCTCCCGCCCCTGAGGCCGCCTCGCCGGCATCGAAGCCTGCCGGAGCCGCGTCCGCTGCTGCCGAGCCGGCATCTGCTGCCGCCGAGCCCGCGTTTCGGCGCGCAAAGGGCTCTGGGGCTTCGCAGACGGCAGAGGCGCCGGCCTCTCCTGAGCAGATCGTGATTCCGTTCGTCGATCCGGCGCTGCGCCCGCACCGGCGCGGTCGTAAGCCCAAAGCCTATGTCGAGGCGGAGAAGGCCGCAGCCGCTGCCCTGGCGGCGGCGCAGGCGGCCGCACAGGCGGCGGCTGCGGGTGAGGGCGAGCACACGGCAGGCGAGGCTTCCGAGCCGGCCATCGACGTGCGCCCGGGCCGCAAGGCGCGTGCGCGCAAGGGCGAGGGTGCCGAGGGCCGTGCGCATGACGGCGCGTCCGAGAAGACGTCCGAGCGCCCGGGTCGCAAGGCGCGCCAGGACAAGCGCGATGACAGCAAGCGCGACGAGGGCAAACGCGATGACGCGAAGCGCGACGATGCCAAGCGCGAGGACGGCAAACGCGAGGACCGCTCCGGCAAGCCCGGCCGCGAGCACAGCGAACGCTCCGGTCGCGACGGCAAGGGTGACCGTCGTGGGCAGCGGCAGCAAAATCAGAACCAACGCAATAAGCGCAACCGTAACGCGCCGGTCGAGCCGAGCCTCACGCGCGACGAGTTGACGTCCATGAAGGTCGCCGAGCTCCGCACGAAGGCCAAGGAGCTCGAGATCGATGTTACGGGCAAGAAGAAGGCCGAGCTCGTGGAGGAGGTCTACGCCGCTGCGGCGCGCGCCGAGGGCTTCCGTGAGATCGAGGGCATCCTCGACATCACCAACGAGGGCTTCGGCTATATCCGCGCCCACGGCTTCATGCCCAGCCGTGACGACGCCTTCGTGGCGGCGAACCTCATCCGCGGCGCCCGCCTGCGCTCCGGCGACCTGATAGCCGGCACGCTGCGTCCCGCCCGCGTGAACGACAAGTTCCCCGGCTTGGTGAAGCTCCGTTCCGTGAACGGCATGGACCCCGAGCAGGTGCGTCAGCGCCCGAAGTTCTCCGATCTCACGCCGATCTATCCCAACGAGCCGCTCAAGATGGAGTGCGGTCGCGATTCGATCACCGGGCGCGCCATCGATATCGTGAGCCCGATCGGCAAGGGTCAGCGCGGCCTGATCGTGTCGCCGCCCAAGGCCGGCAAGACCACCATCCTGAAGAAGATCTGCCAGTCGATTGCGGTGAACAACCCCGAGGTGCACCTCATCTGCCTGCTCGTGGACGAGCGCCCCGAAGAGGTTACCGACATGCAGCGCTCCATCAAGGGCGACGTGGTGGCCTCGACCTTCGACATGCCGGCCGACAACCACACGCGCGTGTCGGAGCTCGTGATCGAGCGCGCCAAGCGCATCGTGGAGATGGGCGGCGATGTCGTGGTGGTGCTCGACTCCATCACCCGTCTGGCGCGTGCCTACAACCTCGCCGCGCCCGCTTCGGGCCGCATCCTTTCGGGCGGCGTGGACTCCGCGGCGCTGTACCCGCCCAAGCGCTTCCTGGGTGCCGCCCGCAATATCGAGAACGGCGGCTCGCTTACCATCCTCGCTTCCGCGCTCATAGACACCGGCTCCAAGATGGACGAGGTGATTTTCGAGGAGTTCAAGGGTACCGGCAACATGGAGCTCAAGCTCGACCGCGACCTGGCCGATCGCCGCATCTTCCCGGCCATCGACCCGGTGGCATCCGGTACGCGTAACGAGGATTTGCTGGTTGACGAGCAGATGCGTCCGTTCGTGTGGGGCATTCGCCGCATTCTGGCGAACATGAGCAACACGGAGCGCGCCGCGGCCTCCTTCATCAAGGGCCTGAAGGGCACCAACTCCAACCAGGAATTCCTGATCCGCACGGCCAAGAAGGCCGCCGACCACGAGGCGTCGCTGTAGGACATCGGCTTCGACCGCAGGCACCGGTGTATCGGTGCCTGCGGTCAGCTACCGGCGCCATGGTACCTGCGGTCGGGTGCCATGGCGCTACATTGAGCCTCCCGTTGCCGAGACGGGCGTCTGAGAAGCCTCCCATTGCCGGGACAAGGGTCCGGGGAATGGGAGGCTTTTTGAACGGGAGGCGCGTTCGTTCGTCCAGCGCGGCCGTTCCTGTTGATGCCGCTGTTTGACGCCACCGCTGCACCCATCAGTCGGCAGTGCCTCTGCCCGCGCGCCGTGCCCCTACAGGATGCCGAGCGCCCGTTCGATCTTGAGGGCCACGGAGTAGGGCAGCACGCGCGAGGCGGCATAGTAGGCCTTCATGTCGAGCGAGGGGATGCACAGGCTCCGGCCGGCGCGGGCGCAGCGCAGCGCCGCGCTGACCACGTTGTCGGCCCGCTCGAATCCGATGGCGGTCATGCGGCGCGCCGCTGCGGCGTCGCCCGGGGTATCGAGAAACTCGGTCTGCATGAATTTGGGGCAGACCGCCGTCAGGTGGATGTCCACCTCGCCCAGCTCGGCATCGAGCGATTTGGTGAGATCGAGGATGAAGCGCTTGGACGCCGAGTACACCGCAAGGTTGGGTTGGGGGAGAAAGGCCGCGACGCTGGCGATGTTGATGATGCGGGCGCCCGCCGTCATGTGCGGCAAGGTGCGGTACGTGAGCTCAACCGGGGCCTGGACCAGCAGCTTGACCATGTTCGAGGTATCTGTTTCGCGTGCGCTCGCAAAGGGGCCGAACGTGCCGAAGCCCGCGTTGTTTACCAGCAGGCGCACGTCTGCGTCGTCGCAGGCGGCAAGCTCGCGGTTGAGCGCATCGAATGAGGCGGGGTCGGTGAGGTCGAGGCGCAAGGCGCGCACGGGCGTCTTGCAGGTGCGCGCGAGGGCGTCGAGCCGTTCTTGGCGGCGGGCCACGGCCCAGATCTCGTCGATGGGGCCGGCGCCTCCGGCGTCGACCTGCTTGGCGAATTCGCGACCGAGTCCCGAGCTGGCTCCGGTGATAAGGGCGATGCGCGTCATGGGGGCCTCCTTTGTCTGTGGCCCTGCTGCTGGCGTTTGCGCGACGGCGGGGCCGTGTTGTGCCTTCAACCGTGGCCCCAGCACCGCATGCGCCGGCACGCAGCGGTTCTGCCGTGTTGGCTGTGACCACGGGCCTCGCCTCCGCGCGCATGCCGACAGCAGGGCCGTGGTATGCGTCTGGCTTTCTTGTGCCCAAAAGCGCGCCGACCATGCCGTGAGCGGATGCTGCGCATATGTCATTTGCACATGGCGCCTGCGCGTCGGCTTGCGACGCTGCGGTCTTGGTTTGAGGGCACTCGGTCTCAAAGGCGTCCGCATGCCAATTGAAGGTAATCACGCATGGTAGGATAATGCTGTCTATGAAAGGTGGGGCCATGTCGGTTGAGCTGCGGAAACAGGCTGATGGCATATGGGCTGCTCCCGGTGCGCGCATCATCGACCGCACGGGTCGCCAACGCCTGCCGATCGGGGACGACGGGTTCGAGCGTGCAGCTGTCGGTTCAGTGCTGATCGACAAGACCGGCCTCATCGTCGACGTGCTCGACTCGGGTTATACCGCAACGCTCTTCTGCCGTCCGCGCCGGTTTGGCAAGACGCTCAACATGACCATGATGAAGGCGTTTTTCGAAATGCCGCCTGCCGGTGCCGACAATGCATCCCTGTTCGAGGGTACTGAGGTTTGGGAGCGGGGCGATGGGGCGTATCGGCGTCATTTTGCCGCCTATCCCGTCATCCATCTCAGCATGCGCACCGTCAAGGGCGACACCTGGGAACAGACCTATGCCGCACTCAAGGACATGCTTGCTGCGGAATTCGAGCGTCATGCGTATCTGTCCAAGTCTCCCGCATTGGATGGAGTGGCGCTCGAGTCGTTCGACCGCATCCGTGCCGGAGGCGCCTCAGAATCCGACTACGCAGGCTCTCTGCTGTATCTTGCGCGCTTGCTGCGTGCGCATCATGACGTGCCCGTCGTGTTGCTGATCGACGAATACGATGCACCGGTGATGGCGGGCTATTCGGCTCCAGAGGGTGGATATTACCGCGAGGTCGTCAGCTTTCTCACGCGCCTGTTCACCGGTCCGCTCAAGGATGGCGGTGAGGTGCTCGCGTTCGCCTGCCTTACCGGCGTACAACGCATCTCCAAGGAATTGATCTTTTCCGATCTGAACAACCTCGTGGTGTCAACTCCGTTATCGACCGACTCCGATGAGCGCTTCGGCTTCACCGATGCCGAGGTCGCCGCCCTTTCTGTCTACATGGGCTACCCGGGCCATATGGATGAGGCGCGCCGCTGGTACGACGGTTATCGTTTCGGGCGCGCAGAAGTTTATAACCCCTGGAGCGTGCTCAACTATCTCAACTACGGATGCACGGCGGACGTGTATTGGGGCAACACATCCGGCAATGCTGTTGTGAGCGACCTGATCCGTCATGCCGACCCGGAGACGACGCAGGAGGTCTATGACCTTTTGGAGCCCGGTGGCGTGGTATGGGCTCCGCTCGATTTGAGCGTCGTCTTTCCCGAGATGGGGCTCAGGGGCGATGCACTGTGGAGCATGCTCTATCTTTCAGGCTACCTCACAACCGATGAGACGGCGCTTCCCAATGACGCGCAGTCGCTTCGCCCTTTGCGCATCCCGAATCTCGAGGTTGCTCGTCTGTATAGCGCCGAGATCATTGAGCGCTTCCTGACGGTTGCCGGCGGGCGCACGCGCTCCATGCGCCTACACGAGGCCCTTGTTTCCGGGAATGAGGAGGCGTTTGGCCTCGAGCTTACGAACATCGCCGAGAGTGCGGCGAGCTCATTCGATTTGACGAGCGAGAACAGCTGGCGCATGCTGCTGCTCGGGTTGCTGTTCAACATCAGAGGCTATGGCGACCCGCGGTCCAACCGCGAGTATGGTCTCGGGCGGCCGGACATTCGCATCGAGCCGGTGGAGTCGCCGTTCGCGCGCGGCAAACGGCCACTGGTCACCATTGAGTTGAAGTACCGGCGTCAGGCGAGCGCGCAGGATCTTGCGGAGCTGGCGGAGGCTGCATTGAGGCAAATCGAAGAGCGTCACTACGACGAGGCTCCGCTTCCGCCGCGGGCACAGGGTCGCGTCAGGTGGGGTATCGCCTGTTCGGGAAAGATCGTCGCAGGAAAAGCCATGGTTCTGTAGGGATAGCTGCGGTTACGGGGCTGATTCTAGATGGTTTATTCGGTTTTTGACCGACCGCGGCTGTTTTCGAGGCTGAGCGTTCGAGCTTTTGCTCTCTGGGGTTCGCTATGCTGCCGATAAACAACGGGCGTGCGCTTGCAATTACCAGCTGGTTCTCGCATAATGCAGAATAAGATTGCGGCGGAAAACGCACCAGAAACGCACCACATTCCGCTCGGGCATTTCGATGTCCCTGCATGTTCTCATCCCGTCTTTCGCGCGATCGCAGCCGGACCCGCATGCGGGCTCCGGTGTATCTGCAGGCGTGTGAGGATGAAGGAGCATACCATGGCATCGGCGATGAGGTCACATCGGGCAATCGCGGTCGGCATCTCGGGCGGCTTCGGTCTTGCCCTGCCGTTTGTCGCCTACCTTGCCACCTTGCCGTTTGGCGATACTAGCAATGCCGTGCGTGCCGACGCGGTGCCGTTCGCGGCCGGTGCGCTGGCGGGCGTGGGACTCATGGCGCTCTCCAGCTACCTGATCGATGCGAGCGTCGCTGCCGACGATGCGGAAGAGCAGGTTGTAGCAAAGACCGAGGCGGCGTCCCAGAAGCCCGCACGCTCCGCGCGCGCGTCCGAGACGTCGGCGCTCAAAGGCGTGCCGGTCATCACGCGCGCCGTCGATGCGCTTGATGAGGAGGAGGCGTGGGCCGAGATCGACGCGATGTTCGCCGGCGATTCGCCCATCAGCTGCGATCCCATCCATTCGAAGGACATGTATCAAATTGCGTTTGAGGAGCTGCAGCGCGCCGAGCACGAGCGAGCCGCTGCCGCGACGGCCCAGCATGTGCCTGTGACTCAGGCGGATGCGCCGGTTCCCTTGCGTTCCGCCCGCGCCGATGCGTCGATTGCGGCGCCTTCCGCAGCTGCCGAGACGGGCCGCTTGCGCGCCACCGTGCCGCCCGCGGCGTCGACGGCCGCCTTCATAGCGCTTGCCGAGAAGGCGTCGACGACCGCTTCTGAGGCGTCGTCGGCAGAGGCAGATGCGGCAGCGGCTCGCGAGTCCGCGCGCGACCGTGCGGCGGCCATGGCGTCGCTTGGTGAGACCCATGCGGGCGCCGTGGCATCGTCTGCTGCGGCGGCTGCTGCGACGGCGGCCACGCCCGCGCCGCAGCCAGCTGAGGAAGTCGTCTATACGGTGCCGGTGGCTGACTACAGCGGGCATGAGGCCATGTGGGAGGCTGCGGTAGCAATTCTTGAGGAGCTGGATGCTTCATCTGGCTCGTCGCCGGCCGCCTCATCCCTGGCGGAAACCGCGCAGATGGATGCGCGACGCATGGCGGAGCTCGCCGAAGATGGCTGCGTCGAGCGCGACCATCGCAGGGTCGATGCGATCCTGGAGGAGGAGTTCGACCGGATGGGCTCGAACAGCGTGCGTCGCACCACCCATGAGTACCTGCGGGTCATTCAAGGCGGAACCGCTGCTATGCCGCGTTTGAAGGCGGAAGCGTGAGCGGTGCCATCGCGTTTGTGCGCCGGCATGTGAACCTGGCCGCGCTGCTTCTCGCAGCGCTGGTCATGGTGCTCATCTGGGGTAATTCGATGGTTCCCGGCACAGGAAGTTCCTCATTGAGCCTTACGGTGACCGATGCCATCCGTTCGGCGCTTGCTGCCTTGGGGCTGCCCTGTGTCTGGGTGACCAATCTGCTCGTGCGCAAGGCGGCTCATGTGACGGAATACCTGGTGCTCGGGGCTCTTACCAGCCAGGCGCTCGACCCGCGGCGTGCGACCGCTCGCGATCTGATCGCCCTGTCGATCGTGATTTGCGTGCTGGGAGCCTCGATCGACGAAACCATCCAGCTGCTCGTGCCAGGGCGCAGCGGACAGGTGACCGATGTGCTGATTGATTCGTGCGGTATCGTTGCGGGCGTGGTGTTGCGAACCGCCGTGGTGCGCCTGCGCGCTCGACGCGGGTAGGGGTTGTGTGGTCGCGGCTTCGGATTAGGCCGGTTTTTGGCGCATGGGCCGGTTTCGGCTGCGTGTGCCGCCGGGGTGACGGTCCCCGCAGTTGACGAAATGATTGATAATACATGAAATTGAATTCTATTAGCTAACTATTCGAAATTTCGTACTCTGTGTCTTTTGGGGAGGGTCAGTTAAGAAAAGCGGTCGATTGTTGTGGTCGCAAATGGCGTCTAATGGGTGTTTCTGGTTTGCTTGTCAGGGCGCTGATGGCCAAAGAGACTCCCTATTGGGCTCCTTCAAGTCAAAATATGGTTGATTTCCTGATCGAGAGGCGTGTTTTGCCTCGACATGTTCACTATGCATACGATTTTCGAAAGAGCAAACACCCATTAGACGCCATTTGCGACCAGCGCAGAGAGCCTCTTTTGCTATCGAACCCCCTTTTCAATTTGGGGACGGGGTCGTTTCGTTTGCGGTTTCGGCACTCCTTCGCTTGCAACCTGGGCCCGCCTTCGCTTGCGGTCCGAGCGCCGTCTTGGGCGATGACGTGAAAAACGAATCGACCCCGTCCCCAGATTGAGCGCGTACGAATCGACCCCGTCCCCAAATTACGTCCCCAAATGAAAGCCGAAGGACCTGCCCCCGGTGGAATTCCAGGGCAGGCCCTTCAAGCGGTCGAGAGGCGGCCATATGCGCCGCACTCAGATGTGCTGGGCAACGCGTAACATGTGCTCAGAGAACGCGCCGGCACAAACACGCAAAACGCAGCCGATTAAAAACGGAGACGCCTACGCGACATGATGCAGGTAGTTGTGGAGCGCGCGACGGCCCAGCTCCAAGCAGCCCATGATGCCCTGGTTGCCGTCAAGGCTGTTGTTCACAATGTACGCATCGATATTGTGCACCTGCGGCGTATCGATGTAGCCGTTCAGGTACTCAGCTGCCTTGCGACGCGCCAGGGACACGATGGGCGTGTGGTCGGCCACGCCGCCGCCCACGATGATGCGCTCGGGGGAGTAGCACAGGGTGTAGGTCATGAGCGCCTGGCCCAGGTAGTTGGCCAGCAGGTCCATGGCAGCCGGGTCGTCGACCAGGTCGCTGGCGCGTTTGCCGTCCCAGCGCTTGGCGATAGCGGGGCCACCGATGAGGCCCTCGAGACAGTTCTTATGGTACGGGCACTCGCCGTGCTCGGCCAGCGGATCGGACGGGTCGGCGGCAACGTAGATGTGGCCCGCCTCGGGATGCAGCATGCCATGGATGAGATTGCCGTCCACCATGACACCTGCGCCCACGCCGGTACCCACGGTGAGGTAGACGACGTTGCCCAGCCCCTGTGCGGCACCGAAGGTGACCTCGCCCAGGCACGCCACGTTGACGTCGGTGTCGTAGCCGCAGGGGACGCCGAGCGCGCCGCGAAGGCTGCCCAGCAGATCGAAGTGGCGCCAAGCGGTCTTGGGGGTCTCGAGGATGTGGCCGTAATCGGGGCTGGCGGGGTTTACGGCCGTGGGGCCGAACGCACCGATGCCGACGGCCGAGACGCCCTTGTTGGCGAACCACTGGCAGATGGGTCCGATGGAGTCCTCGGGGCCGGTGGTGGGAATCTCCTCGCGCTCGACGATCGTGCCGTCCTCGAAGCCGGTGGCGCACACCATCTTGGTGCCGCCGGCCTCAAGCGCGCCGATGAGATGCCGTTCTTTCATACGAGCTCCCTTCGATAGGGTTTGTGGGCCTGATGTCTATGATAGCGTTTCCACCTGCGCGTGGCGTCGCGTGCGGGCGGGATTCCTCCGCATGCGCATGTGCGCGGGCGCACGGGGCCAGGAGCGGGCGTGCACGAACGCAAGCTGGATATGGGCGCATTGAGGGCGGGGGCGATCAGCGAGCCCGTTTTGGATGGCTGCGCGTTGGGCGGCCGTTCGCGGCCAAGTATCTGCGGCAGGCGCCGGGCAGGCCTGGCTTCGCGTTGTACGGCTTGCACGCCTTGTGCGCACTCGGCTGCAGACGTCCCGGCACCCGTGGCGTATCATCCCGAACGGAGTGCTTGAGCGTATCGGCTCCCCTTCGGATGCACCGTGATTGCTGTGCGAATGCGCGGATGCACTGGGCGCGGCGCGGCCGAATCGCTATCCTTGTTACCAAGACGTTCCGTGCACGATGTGCCAAACGAACCGTATTCACAGCAAGCATCGACGGCGAAGGGAACGAGCATGGCCGTGAACCTTGACGTGGCGAAAGCATATTCGATTGAAATCGCTGGGGGCGCGCTGGGCGCGATGTGCCTGGTCGGCGCGGCGTGGCTGGGGGCGGCGCCCGAGGCTGGCACAGGGGCGCTTGTGGCCGGGGTGGCTGGAGCGGTGTGCCTTGGGGCGCTTGCGGGGTCGGTGCTCCGGCGCCATGCCGATGCGGGCACGCGGGAAGCTTTGGCGGCGCGCGTGGGCGAGCTGGAGGGACGTCCGGCGGTCGATGAGCACGAGCGGGCGCTCGCGCGGGCCCAGAAGGCGGAAGGAGAGTGCGCTTCGGCCCGGGAGGCGCTGGCGAGCACGTCGGAGGAGCTGGCGAACGCACGTGGTGTGTGCGAGAAGCTGGCGGCGGCGCTCGAGCAGGCGCAGGTGACGGCAAGCCTTGACCGGTTCAGCGATTTTCAGCTTCTGGCCCTGTGCGACATCTGCGATGCCGAGGATCAAGAGGGGTATCTGGTGCGTCCGTTCGAAGATCCGGCGATGGAGCAGCTGTCGGCGCTCGGGGCGGTGTCGTTTGCATCGCACCCGCAAGGCGAGCGGCAGCTGGAATGGACGCTGGTGCCCGAGATCAGGCAGGCGGTCCGCGCCCAGCGCGTGCATATCGATGAGCGAACGCGGGCGCTTCGGGCGCGGCGAGGTGATACAGCAGTGGATGACGATATGTCCTAGCTGGGCACTCCATGATACGTACACAGGAGGGGCGTTTTTGCTCACGAGTTTGAAAAAGTTCTTGCATCGATTCTGCCCAGAGTGCATAATAAGCAAGCGCTTCGCGTGAGAGACACACGGTGGGTGTAGCTCAGTTGGCTAGAGCGACGGGTTGTGGTCCCGTAGGTCGAGGGTTCGAGTCCCTTTACCCACCCCACTTCCTCTTACGCGCGCAGACATATTGGACCGTTAGCTCAGCTGGCTAGAGCAGGGGACTCTTAATCCCAAGGTCCAGGGTTCGAATCCCTGACGGTCCACCATCGATTTCTTAGACCAGGTTTTCTACCTGGTCTTTTTCATTTTAGAGACAGGGTCGATTCGCAGTTTGGGGACGGGGTCGATTCGTTTTTCAATTCAGCATCTAAGGCGGCACCCAGGTAGCAAACGAAATGGCCCCGTCCCCAACCTGCGTCCCCAACCTGCGTCCCCAACCTGCGTCCCCAACCTGCGTCCCCAACCTGAAAGGAGGTCCTGAACGAGCTGGTGACCTAGGGGGTACACAGCTGTGCGATGGGAGAGGCTTTTAAGGGGAATCCGCACCAACGGGCGTTGCGAAAAAGAACATGATGTTGGATTCGGCATGTCGAGATCGGCTTGTGTTCATTTCTTTATAATCTAGTTAATCTCTGAACGTTCAGAACAATTATAAATTAAACTCAATCTGAACATCGAAGTCTGTATGACATTGGAGACCGCATGACCTTAGATAGAAAAATGTTTGAGACTCTGAATTGCCTTCGGGTGTTTCCTGCGGCGAGTCAGAGGGAGGTCGCCGATCGCACAGGGCTTTCACTCGGAAGCGTGAACGCTGCCATGAAGGACCTTGCCTCGAGGGGTCTACTTGAGAGCGGTGTTCTAACGGACGCTGGCCTTGAGGCGCTTGAACCATACAAGGTCGACAACGCAATCATTCTGGCTGCTGGGCTGTCCAGCCGTTTCGCGCCCATCTCTTACGAGAAGCCCAAGGGTCTGCTGCGTGTACGTGGAGACGTGCTCATTGAGCGACAAATTGAGCAGCTGCAGGCAGCTGGCATTTCCGATATCACCGTCGTTGTTGGCTATAAGAAGGCATATTTTTTCTATCTTGAGCAAAAATACGGCGTTTCGATTGTCATTAATGATGAATACGCTTCGCGCAACAACCATTCTTCGCTGTACCGCGTGCGAGATCGCTTGCGTAACACCTTCATTTGCTCGTCCGATGACTACTTTACCGAGAATCCCTTCGAGCTATATGTTCATCGCGCCTATTATGCCGCTCAATGGTCAGAGGGTCCCACGAAGGAATGGTGCATGAAAACGGGCCCTCAGGGTCGCATCACGGGTGTCACGGTGGGCGGATCCCATGCATGGTACATGCTGGGCCACGTGTATTTTGATCATGTGTTCTCACGGCATATGATCGATGTGCTTGAAGCGGAATTTGACAAGCCCGAGACGGTTGACAAGCTATGGGAGGATCTCTTCATCGATCATCTTCCAGAGTTCGATATGGTGGTGCGTCCGTATTCGGAGGGCGTTATCAACGAGTTCGATTCGCTGGACGAGCTCCGTGCATTCGACCCCGCATTCCTGGAGAACGTCGATTCCGAGATTTTCGATAACATCGTGCAGGTACTCGGATGCGATAAGTCGGAAATCCACGACGTGTATCCGCTCAAACAGGGGCTGACAAACCTCTCCTGCCATTTCAGCACGGCGAGAGGCGAGTATGTGTATCGTCATCCTGGTGTTGGGACAGAATTGCTGATTGATCGCAAAGGGGAAGTGGCGGCTCAGCAGACGGCGCGTGAGCTGGAAATCGATGGCACGTTTATCTTCGAGGACCCCGAGCGCGGTTGGAAGATAAGCCGATTCGTACCCGATTGCTCCAATCTTGATCCCCATGATCCCGCTCACGTGGCAAAGGCAATGGCAATGGCTCGGGACCTGCATGAGAGCGGTGTCGAAGTAGCGCGAACATTCGATTTCTATCAAGAGGCTAAGCGGTATGAATCGCTGCTGGCTGAGCGTGGTCCGATCGATATACCCGGGTTTGCAGAGACGGCTTGCAGGATTGAGGAGCTGGAAGTGCATGTAAAAGCTGACAATGCTCCCACGTGCTTGTGCCACAACGACTTCTTCTATCTGAACTTCCTGGTCAACGCGACGGGGACGATTCATCTCATCGACTGGGAATACGCGGGTATGGGCGACTACGCCAATGACTTCGGAACCTTTTGCGTGTGCTGCGAGCTGGATGAAACTGAGGCAGATGCGGCTCTCGTGGCGTATTTCGGAAGACCGCCAACGATTGAGGAGCTTAGACATAACTATGCGCATGTTGCCCTAGCTGGTTGGTGTTGGTATCTATGGTCGTTATTGAAGGAAGCCGAGGGCGATTTTGTGGGCGAATGGCTGTATATCTATCACCGTTATGCCGTTTCCTATCTCGATCGCGCTCTTTTGATGTATCGGGAGGGGGAGTAACATGCGGTTCGGCCTGTTTAGCGGCATTCTATGGGGACTTGATACGGTGATCTTGGGCATCGGCATGGCCATGGCCCCCTTTATCGGTTCAGTCGAGGCGGCGGCATATGCCTCACTTGTTGGGTCGTTTCTGCATGACGTATTTTGTGCAATCTGGCTTTTGGTGTACATGGGAGCGAGACATCGCCTAGGGGACACGCTTGCAGCCCTGCATACTCGTTCCGGCAAGGTTGTGATGCTTGGAGCGTTGTTGGGCGGGCCCATTGGAATGACGGGGTACGCAATCGCCATCGCAAACCTTGGTGCTGCGTATACAGCTATCATCTCGGCTTTCTACCCGGCTTTTGGTGCGGTGCTGGCATTTATCCTGCTCAAAGAGAGGATGGGACGCGGACAGATAGTGGCGTTGCTTGTGGCGCTTCTCGGTGTCATGGCAATGGGCCTTCTCACTGCGGGCAACAGCCAGGTTGTTAATGCGCCAATCGGCTTGCTGGGCGCGGCACTCACGGTGGTCGGATGGGGGTCCGAGGCAGTGCTGTGCGCTTGGGGGATGCGCGACGACAACGTTGATGATGAGACAGCGCTTCATATTCGCGAAACGACTTCTGCACTCGCCTACGGTGTTGTGGTGCTGCCGCTATTCGGAGCCTGGGGCTTTGCTGCACACGCGGCACCAAGTACAGCGACTGGTCTCATCGCTTTGGCGGGCCTTGCGGGCGCTACATCCTACCTTTTCTATTACCGAGGCATCTCGGCCATCGGCGCGGCGAAAGCCATGGCGCTCAATATCTCTTATTCAGCCTGGGCGGTTGTGTTTGGTTTGGTGCTGCTGGGGACTGTTCCTGCTCCGGCAACCGTCGTGTGCTGCATTGTGATCGTTGCGGGGACGGTTCTGGCGGCCAGCGATTGGCGCGAGCTGTTCGGTATACGACGGACCGGCTAGCTCGGGTCACCGTGCTTTTCGATTCGGTATGCTAATATAGTCACATTATTCAAGGGAAAAACGGGTATGGGTTGCACATTATTCAAAGGAAAATGTGCAACCGATTTGCTTTGCTTTAGAGTAAGAAAGGGAGGTTTAGATGGAAAGAGAGCTGCTCGAGGATCTCAAGACCTGGAAAGTCAGCGGCAGTAGAAAGCCTTTGATCTTGCGCGGTGCGCGTCAGGTTGGTAAGACGTGGCTCCTACGGGAATTCGGCGAGGCGTGTTTCGAGAATGTGGCGTATGTCCGTTTGGAGGACAATGCGCCGATGTCACAGCTATTTGAGGGTTCGCTCGACCCACATAGAATCATGACGGGCATCTCAGCTGCTACGGGAGAACCTATTAACCCTCAGACCACCCTTATCGTGCTGGATGAGGTGCAGGCTGTGCCTCGTGCGCTCACCGCATTGAAGTACTTCTGCGAGGATGCCCCGGAATATGCCATTGCCGTAGCGGGCTCGCTTCTGGGCGTCGCCCTCAATGCCGGTGTCTCGTTTCCGGTGGGTAAGGTCACGTTTCTCGATCTGCATCCTCTGAGCTTCAGGGAATTTCTCCTGGCTATGGGCGAGCAGGCGCTCGAAGAGTATATCTCCAAACTAGACTTCGATATGATGGGCGTGTTTAAGGAGCGCTACGAGGACCTGCTGCGGCTCTACTATTTTATCGGGGGCATGCCGGAGGCAATCTCTGCATATCTTCAGAGTGGTGATTTCTCTGAAGTTCGCAACGTGCAGCAGGACATCCTGGATGCGTATCGCGGTGACTTTGCGAAGCATTCTGGTGCGGCCATCGGGGAGCGATGTCGGCTCATTTTCGAGTCTCTTCCGAGGCATCTCGCCAAGGAGAATAAGAAATTCGTATACGGCGTGGTGAAAAAAGGCACGCGCGGGCGTGACCTGGATGACGCCCTTCAGTTTCTTATTGACGCTGGCCTGGTAACGAAGGTTAAGCGCATCGCTGCTCCGGGCATTCCGCTTGCTGCGTATGCCGATGAGGCATCCTTTAAGCTATTTTGTGTGGATGTGGGGCTTCTTGGAGCCCTCGCTGACATCGATAGCTCAACGATCGTCGATGGCAATGCTCTGTTCACGCATTTTAAGGGTGCTATGGCGGAGCAGTACGTTTGCCAGCAGCTCACGAGCGATTGCGGTTTCGTTCCATATTACTGGTCCGCCGCGAAGGGTGGAGCCGAGGTGGACTTCGTGATTCAAACAGAAGGTGCGGTCGTGCCTATAGAAGTAAAGGCTGAGGAAAACCTCAAGGCAAAAAGTCTGGCGAGTTTCTGCAAGACATATAATGGCACACATGCGGTGAGAACCTCCCTGTCGGGCTTCCGAAGAGAATCCTGGCTAACGAATGTCCCTCTGTATGCGATTGGTCGCATAGGAACCTTGTCGCACAGGACGGAAACGGCGGCGTAACGTGGTTAGTGAACGGCAGGCAATCGTCTCATGGAATCAAGCCGGTTTATGATAAGGTGATTAAATTTGTTGGTCCATAGGGGAGTACCGAATGCAGTTTGACGATGCGCTGAAGCGTCTGCAAGAAACGGAGCTCGAAATCCTCAAGGTGCTTGCTGATTTTTGCACCGAGCACAGCATTCAGTGGTTCATAGATTCGGGCACGGTGTTGGGCGCGATGCGTCACGGCGGCTTTATTCCGTGGGATGATGATATTGACGTTGGCATGCTTCGTGCGGATTACGATCGGTTCCTGACGGCTGCCGGCCATGCGTTTCCGGCGGGTTATTCGGTTCATACGGCTGAGAACACTCCTGGATTTGCCGGTATGTTTGCGAAGGTCTACAAGGACGGCACGCTGTTCGAAACCGATGAAACGCGTGAGGCAGGCCTTTCTCAGGGCATCTTTGTCGATATCTTTCCCTACGATGCGCTCTCGAGTGTTGAGAGCGAGCGGCGCAAACAGCGCTCGGGCGCCCGCTTTTGGCAGAGCATTTCCTACCTCTATCATGCGGGAAGTATCGTGGTGCCCCACAAGGGCGCTCTGGGTCGCATCGAGCGCACGATGTGTAAACTTCTCCATCCGGTGATTCATAAGATGTTTGTTCCAGAACAGATTGCGTCGAAATTCAGCTCGGCGATTGCAAGAGCAGATGGCCACAAGTCTGACCTGTTGCTTCCTTTTGCATGGCCGAACATGCAGGGAATGCCGCTGGATGTGCTGATTCCGACCCGAGAGCTTCGATTTGAGGATGCTGCCTTCCCGGCTCCGGGTGATGCCGAGCGGTATCTAGAAATCATGTATGGTGATTGGCGGATGCTGCCAGCAGAAAAAGACCGGCGCACACATCTTCCCAGAATTCTCGATTTTGGTGACGGCATGCGGTGGTCATCATGAAAGCGCTTTGCTTTCGATCCCCTGTCTGTAGAAATTGCATTCATCGATTCTTGCATGTAGGTGCTTTATGCTGAAGGTGCTTGTTCACGGTCTCAGTCCAAATAGAGGGGGCGTCGAGTCTTTTTTGCTCGCATACTGCTCCAAGATCATGGACTCCCATCCTGATGTGCATTTCGACTTCGTTGTATACGGGGATGGGCATCCTGACTTCTTCGACGAGCTTGCGCCCTATCAATCAAAGATTCTACATGTTGCATTGAGGACGGAGCGATGGGTTGAGAACTATCGCCAGCTCGATTCGATCGTTGCGACGGGGTTGTACGACCTTGTATGGTTCAACGCGTGCACGCTCAGCGATATTACCCTTCTCTCTGTTGCAAATAGGCGAGGGGTGCCATGCATCGTGCATAGCCATAACTCGGCTCCTATGGGCAATGGCCTGAATGCGGTTCTCCATGCGTGGCATAAGCGGAGAATATCCCAGCTGGCTAACATGGGAATTGCCTGTTCGGATTATGCTGCGAAGTTCATGTTCCCCGACACCTTTCTCGATGAAGGAAACTGCTTCATCTCGGTCAATGCGGTCGACTGCGACCGATTCGCTTTTTCACCTGCCGATCGCGAAAGGGTTCGCTCGGATTTGGCGCTGTCCGACACATTTGTGATCGGGCATGTTGGCCGATTCACCGATCAGAAGAACCATGCATTTCTTATTGAAATCATGCAAAAGGTTGCGGCTGTTGACCAGAAGGCCCGTCTGCTTTTGCTCGGTACCGGCCCGCTTGAAGCACCCGTTCGTGAGCAGGTTAGGGCATGCGGGCTGGACGGAAAGGTTGTATTTGCGGGCTCTGTCCCGGATGCGTATCGGTACTACTCCGCAATGGATTGCTTTGTGTTTCCCTCTCTGTATGAAGGCATGCCGCTCGCCCTTTTGGAGGCTCAGGCAAATGGTTTGCCGTGTATTGCATCGAGCGCAATTTCCTCCATGTCGTTTGTGACGGAGCGTGCGCATGCGCTTACGTTGGAATCAGGTGCATCTCAGTGGGCTGAGGCGGTGCAGGAGGCAGCCCACTCTTTATATGATCGGTGCTTGGGCGCCGGCGAGGTTGCCTCGAGTGGGTATGGTCTTGAAGAATCCGCCAAGCGCATAGTCGGATTGTTGTATCAGGCGGCCGGGCAGAGCTTTCACTCGTGATGATTCCGACTGAATCGGGCGCGAGTTTGCATGAAGATACCGGCGCAGCTGATGCAGATGGAAGCTGTGCAGCCTGCAATAAGCGCAAACGTCGCGCCGTTCATTCCAAACAATGAGATGAGTTGGGCGGACGATGCAAAGACGACGACGAGCGAAGCGATACTGCCGAGAATCATGATGCGTAGCGCTCGGACTGCAACGAGGAGGTTGCTGAGAAAACCTGCTGCTCCCAGCAGCACGGAGCTCAGTATGAGCGGCAGCATGATCGATGAGTGCGATGCAACTTCGCTGCCGTAGAGCAGGTTGAGAAGCGGTTGTGCCGCAAGCGATGCACCCAGCAGCGAAATCGCACCGATTCCGATGATGCCAAGGACGGTCATGTTCACCAGTTGCCGAAACCGATGCCGATCGCCTGCGTGGTAGCTTTCGGCAAAGTACCCGATAAGCGGGTTGTAGATATACGTTGAACCGACCTGAATGATCGCAACCGGGGTTGCGATGGAGGCGTAGATTCCTAAAGCGCTGTCTCCAAGTTCCTGGGATAGTGTCTGGCGCGGCAAGGAGGCGAATGCGCCGCTTGCAACGCTGGAGAGAACGATGAGGGCGCATGCAGACAGAATCGCGAAGGCCTTTTTCGAACCGATGCCCAGATGGATTGTATGAAGCAGCTTTGTCCGCGGAAGATCGTAGAGCAGCCCGATCAGCAACGTACATGCGGCCATGCTTGTGACAGCATAGGTGATGTTTGCGGTGAGGAGGTAGACAACCGCAAAGCTCGTAAGGCAGAGTGCGCCTTGCAGGCCTAAGGAGATGCCGATATAGTCCATGCGGTGCGACTTTTGATCTGCAGCATGCAGGATATCGATGACCGAGGCGATTCCTTTATAGAGCGCAAAGGCGAAGATGACTGCCCATGAATTTGGGCGGCATGTCATAAGCGCGTACCCAAATGTGAGGACGAGGGCAGCAGAGCTCGTACCGACTGCCAGAGTCACATACTCACCGATGCTATTTTGGTTTTTCATATCGGTGATGAGGTATGTGTACATACCAAATTGGGCTATGGGTGAAAAAATGCCGTACACGGACATGGCAAGCGAGTAGAGTCCTGCGCTGGTGAGGTCGGGGGCGAGTCGGACGACCAATATGCTGATTGCCCATTGGCACCCAAGTCCGATGGCGGAACCCGCCATATTCCAGACCATGTTCTGTTTTACGGTGAGCGTTTTGCTGCTGGAAGTGCTTTTCATGGTGGTATCACAGCCTATCGGCGAAGTGGTCGTTAACGAGCGCATCTGCCTTTGCAAGCATGCCCGTGACGGCAGGGCGCTCTATAAGCTTCTTTCTCGCAACGCTCAGCCCCAATGAGACGAGAAAAATAAGAAGCCCGATGCACGGTGCGAGTATGAGTGCAGCTGGAGTCGGAAGCATGCTGATGGGCAGAGAGACTCCCGGCAAGGCATGGCTGAAGATGAGCTGATGTGTGTGGATGAGGTAAACGCCGAAGATGTATGGGGTGATCTGCTGGAGCATGCGTCGCAACAACGCCGGCACGCTCATAGATGTAAACAAAGAGAGCAATGCCACAGCCTGTACCAGCATGAATGGTGAGGTGTAGTTGTCTAGCCGGGGGCTCAAGTCCGCAAGCCATGCTGGCGTATGCGCCGAAAGGGAGGCAGGTGCCGCGACCCTGAGAATCAGGACTACGATGACCGTGCTTCCAAACAGGAGCAAGAGCTTGAGATTGGAAAGACGAGGAAGTCCGTATTTCCTATAGTAAGCGCCGAGCACATACAGATATGCAAGCCATATGAAGCTGTAGCCTCCCTCTAGGCTGAACGGTGAGGCGCCCCAGGGAAGGAGTGAGCAGCATGAGGCAAGTAGGAAAAAGGAGAACAGCGCTACACAGGATGCTTGACGAGAGCAACGTTCAATCGCTGCGTCAATCAGGGGCATGAAAAAGAAAAGCGCGATATATGCCGACGCAAACCAATAGTAGCGAGTGGTTACTGGGAAGAGCGTTTGAATGATGGCGGTTTTGACGTCAAGGTAACCGCAGGCAACTGAGGCGATATTACCGATTGCTATGATGCTGACGACTTCGAGCCACAACCTCAGGATGCTGGAGAGTCTGTGGCCAGTTTTGTAGCCGACGTATCCGCTGATCAATCCAAAACAATTGACACCGCAGAGACATACGATTTCGATGAGCCAGAACGCAGTTGATCGAGCTGAGCCGATCGGGGTCGCGTCCAAGGCCCCTCCCTGTCCGAGAACATGGAGCATGATAATCATAAACATCGAAATGGCTCTCAGCAGGTCGATGCCTACATTGCGTTGTTTGTTTCGCGGGGCGGCGCTGTGCGGTTGTGTCATGGCGTAATTTCTTAGTTGTTGGACATGGTGGCGGTACATGCGGCGGGCGTGCACCAGTCTAGATAGAAGCTGCTGAGCCATTTTGCGGAATCTGTGATGTCGAATCCAGCGCGCCGCGCGTCGAGCGATGCGCTCGCTCGGTCGGCATGCGGATGATGGAGCAAATCGATTGCTTGAGATGCCCATGCAGCAGATCCGGAACTCAGCGGTGCGAATACCGTATCGGCGCTTACGCGAGCAAGTTCTGGAACACCGGTTGAAAGCAGGCAGCGGGCGCCTGATGCCTGGGCTTCAATGGTGGCATTGGCAAGCCCTTCTTTATGCGAGGGAAAGATAAAAACATCTATCGCACTGAGGATGGCGTGTACATCATCTCGAACGCCCAGCAACTGAACGTGCCCTTCGATTCCCAGCTTTTGTATCTGCTCGCGTATGTTCTGCTCGTCTTCGCCTCGTCCGACGAGAACGAGGCGGGCCGTTGGGAGCGTGTTGAGAATGCGGGCGAAAACCTCCAAGAGAAACGACTGGTTTTTGATATGAGTCAAGCGACCAACATGACCGAATAGGGGGGCGTCTTGGCTTATGCCGAGTTCATGGCGGATTGATAGGCGATCCTGTTCGTTGAAGCGCGCTTGTTCGATATCGATGCCGTTTTTGAGAACATGGAATCGCTCGGACTGCACGACCTTTTTTCCGAACCGGTCGCATCCCGCCTGAGTCGAGCAGGCGAGAAAGTAGTCGGCGCATCGCCGAGTCGGATGCGCTGCAATTCGAAATACAAGCTCGCTTGGGGAGAGAGGGTAGTTTTGAGCGTGACTATGGGCTATGCAGCGCGCGCCGCTTCGGTGAGCTGCGGTGAGGTAAATGGGGGCCGGTAGCCCAATGTGCCCATGCACAATTGGGTAGCGGTGCTCGGAAAAGAACGCCGTGCATGCACGCTTGTATGCTCCGATGTTGACGATATTGTAGCGGGGGATTTGAAAAACATATCCCCCCAACTCGCGTATTTCCTCATTGAAATCGGAGCCTTCGGCTTCATTCACGAGGAAGTCAAATTGAAGGCGCTCGCGGTCGATGTTGCGATAGAGATTCATGATGAGGGTTTCCGCCCCACCGCGGTTCATGGCACCGATTACATGCAGGACGCGGATCGCTTGCCGACTCATTTCCGGTCCTTAGACGCGGGAACCGTTGGGTTGTTTGACGGGGTCGACAGAGCGACTTCCTGTACAAGGGAGGTCACCTTGCGACGAATCTGCGTGAGCTGCGCTTGGAGGGTGAATTCGCGAACGAGCAGGAGCGCGATGATTGCGAGAAAGATAAAATTGGAGGGGGACTGAATGCCCAGTAATCCTGAAAGGAAATAGGAGATTCCAGGGAAAACGGAAAACAATACCAGTCCGAGGCTCAGCAGCAACCAGAAGAGGGAATCCTGCGTATCGAATTGCGCTCGTCGAATCTTGCGGACAACAAATGCCAGAACAACGAGGGCTCCAGCTATAAGGACGATGCGGAGGGTGGCATTCATGATTACCTCCTGAACCAGAGGGCGAATAGGATCGACGAGCACGCATTTGCCATATAGGAAATGGCCTTTGAGGCGGTGAGGTAGCTCTCTCCTGCCATCCGATCGCGCATGGACACCTGCTCCTCCACCACGTTCACGCCGAGGCGCTTGATGAGGAAGGCGAGTGTTTCGGGTTCAGGGGTGAGGTCATCGCGCGTGGCGAAGAGCTTGATAGCCCTGTTGTTATAGAGCCTCATACCGGATGTTGGGTCATTGATGGATGCGCCGGTGGTGAGCCGGATGAGCATGGAAATCAGATTCGACCCAACCATGCGTAGCGAGCGCGGCTTCGGGGTGTCCACGAAGCGCGAGCCGATGACGATGTCGGCTCCGGTTTTTTCCATGCGCGCCTCAAGGGCCTCGATGTATTGCGGTGCATGTTGGCCATCCGCGTCGAATTGGATCGCCCGATCGAAGCCATGGCGGTAGGCATATTTCATGCCTGTTTGAAACGCTCCCGTAAGACCAAGGTTCGCCGGAAGGTCTATGAAATTGAATCCATGCTTTCGGCAAAGGGCTGCCGTTTCATCGCGCGACCCGTCGTTCACGATGACATAATCGAAGTCTCCTTGATGGGAAAGCAGCTCGGTCACGGTTGAAACGATTGACGCCTCTTCGTTAAATGCCGGAATGATGACTAATGTCGACACGTCAGCGGGTTTCCTTCCAAAGTGATGCGAAGCAATTAAACTATGATACGTCACCGTGATATGTAATAAGATACTTCCATGTATCTTTCGCATGATATCGGCAGTAAAGGTTGGGCAGTGTGTTGTCGAGGGTCTGCATGTTCTCAGCCCTGTGTTATCCAAGCATGGGGGGAGTTGAACGGTTCACCGACAGTCTGGCAGCGGAATTGGTGCGACAGGGACATGAGGTGCTTGTCGTTACCAACGATACGCATGGTGTCGGTCTACACGAGATTTCCAGCTTGGGTGTGGAGTTTTTCCGTCTGCCCTGCCGTAATTTGCTGGGCGGTCGTTATCCTGTTCCAGTTTGCAACGCGGACTACCGGGCTGTTGTCAACATGCTGTACGAGCGTTCGTTTGACGGTGTTCTGGTCAACACCCGTTTTTACCTTCATTCTCTGCTGGGTGTTCGGGTTGCAAAACGTCATGGCCTTCGAGCCGTTGTGCTCGATCACGGCTCGGCGTACTTGACACTGGGCTCATCGTTGGTCGATTTCCTGATTGCTCGCTATGAGGATGCGATCACCGCTCATCTGCGTCGTCAACCGGTTGATTTCTATGGCATATCACAAAAAAGCGTTGAATGGCTCGAACACTTCGGCATACAGGCAAGGGGCGTCATCAGCAATTCGATCGATGCGAAGGCGTATCGCGGACAGTCGTCCGGTAGGTCGTTTCGAAGCGAGTTGGGTATCGGCGATGACCTCATGGTGGCATTTACGGGCCGCCTCATCCCCGAGAAGGGGATTGCGGTTCTGATTGACATGATGCGCATGCTGGAGCGCAGGGGGGTGCAGCTTGTCGTGGCGGGTGATGGACCCCTACGGGACTTGATAGAGCATGCGAATTTGCAGAAGATTCACTTGGTCGGGAGGCTGAGCGCTCCGGATGTCGCAGCCTTGCTCATCGAAAGTGACTTGTTTTGCCTGCCGACTCGCTCTGAAGGTTTTTCAACATCGATTTTGGAGGCATCGGCGTGCGGAACGCCGTCTCTCGTTACGGATGTGGGCGGCGCCCGGGAACTTCTGCCAGACGAGTCGTATGGGTTCATAATGCCGGAGGCCGATGCCAAGCTGTTTGCCAGTACCATTGAAGGAGTTTTGAACGGCTTGTTTAACTTATTAGAAATGGGAAAAAAGTGTCGCGGGCTTGTGGAGGCGCAACTATCGTGGAACCAGACGGCGAGGGTTGTTTTGGATGCCGCAGTGGAGCGGTAAGTTTAATCTTGGTTTTTGGGATAATGGCTCTATGCCGATCCGCTTATATTTTGGGTTTGAGCTAAAGGGCGCAATGGGCTACATTCAATTGTGATTTTTGACGCTTCGATGACTTTGGAACGCGAGGATAGATGCTGATGCAGCAGGGATGGCTTTTTGATTCAGGGCGAGCAGTTGAAAGTAGGTCCATTATCCTGAAAGTGGTCCTTTGTGGCGTGTTCATCGGTTTTTCCTGCATCTTTATGTTTAGATATCCTATTGCGGCTGCTTTCTTTTATATTTTGATATCTGCCTATGTACTGTTACTTGCTGGCTTTCTGATAAGGTCCTGCCTGATTGAGCATCGACCTACGACCATCGGCAATGGGTCGATGGGCACATTGCTTTCAATCCTTGGGCTCGGTGTGCTGTTTGCTTTTCTTCTTGAAATGCTGACACTTTGGGGAGCTCCGGTTTCGACCCCTCTGGAGATTTCTGATTGGAGTAAAAAGCGCATTCTTGTTTTTCTTATCATCTCGATTTCAGTTGAGACCGTTGTTCTCTTCTCGTATAAAAAAAACAGAAAAGACCTTCTTTTTTTCATCCACTCTCAGCTCTCTAATGAACGCGGACAGGAGAAAGGGTTTCTTAATTCTATTCCAGCAATGTTGGTGGTTACGTTGCTTGGAATTGTGGTCTTCTTGCTTTTGGCTGCGTTCACATCTTTCATCTTTGGAGAGGTAGCTGGCCGATGTGTCCTTTTCTTGCTATGTTTTGTATCAGGTGCGTATGTCCTGCTGCTTGCATTTAGAGGTGTGCTAAAAAGACCCGAGATAATCTTTTTGTCCCTATGTCTTGTTTCGGGGTCGATTCTTGTTTTCGCACTTCCCCCAGTTACGGCATTATCATGGGATGACGAAATCCATTTTGACCGTGCGCTCGGTCTTTCCTACTTGGGGCATGCTGAGATTTCTGAGGCCGACAGACTGCTCGTCCAAAAGCCTTGGGCTGCGGTGGACTTGGATTTTAATGTTGTTCGGCAAGGCGTTGAAGATGTGGCATCTTCAGAACCTGAGCAAAATGGGACTGAGGGCTATTCCGAGGTTTTGGGTTTCAGCACACCAATCGGTGGGGCGTCTCTCGCTAATATTTCAACCATCGGATACTTTCCCTCTGCAATTTCACTCTGGATCGCCCGGCTTTTCCATATGCCCATTTTGTTTGCAGTAGTCTTGGGTCGCTTTGGTAATTTGATTTCATATGCACTGGTTATAGCTTTTGCAATCCGCGTTGCACCGATTAGAAAGGGTGTAATGGCCGCGATTGGTCTGCTTCCTACGAGCGTGTTTTTGGCTGCAAGCTATTCCTATGATCCGGTTGTAATCTCCTTTTTGATGCTTGCAGTTGCTCTTGTTTTGCGCGAAGTGAAAACGCCTAGTGAGAAGCTGACCAAATTGGGGCTAGGAAAAATGATGGGGGCCCTATTCGTCGGTTTGGCCCCTAAGGCAATTTATTTTCCACTGGTCGGGCTACTTTTTCTGATGCCTCGCGCTAAATTTGAAAGCAAGCGGAGTCACAGGAAGTACTTGGGCTGTGTAATTGCATTCGGTCTTCTTATGGTTGCTACCTTTACACTGCCGATGTTCTTTTCTGCATCCGCTCAGGCCGGGGATGTGCGTGGCGGGACTGATGTAAACGCGGCTGCACAAATCGTATTTATTCTGACTAATCCTTTTGAGTACGCTCAGATCCTTGTGCAGTTCATGCTGAGCTATCTGTCTCCGGTCGGTTCAGATATGTATACACTTTCATATGCGTACATGGGTTTTTTGCCATCCTTGATGCCCTGGATGTCTTCATTGGGCTTTTTGCTGTTGACGATCACGGTTATGTTGGACTTTCAATTCGATGCCTTTCCGAAGTCTAGGGGTTCAAAAATATGGGTAGCTTTTTTGTTTCTTTTGTCCGTCGCGCTGGTCTGCACATCCCTATACGTCTCTTATACTCCAGTCGCCCTTTCGACCATTAATGGCGTTCAGCCGAGGTACCTTACACCTCTTTTATTGGCCGCCTCGCTTTGCGTGCCGACTCTTGATTCCTCACAACCGCAAGCTTTTGGTAGCTGCGTACCAAACGGGCCGTCAATGAATCGAGCTTACATATTGGTCCCTAGCACATGCACGTTCCTGCTGCTTTCTGTCTGCTCACTGTTTTATGCGGTGTTCTGGTAGTTTTCTAATAACAGGAAACGAGCTTGCCCATTCTGTAATTGATTCAGTAGCCCCTGCTTGTAAGCAGAAATGCTGACATATATTCCCTTACCTTTGCCCAGCATTTATTGCAGCTATGGTGAAGCTCTTGAGACGAAGAGCGTCTCTGTAATTAGGAACGATGGCATTCGCTGCGGCTTTGTATCGTCAATGGGGTTCCAGGTAGGGAATCCTGTAGGCGAGCTTTCTTGTCTACAGGATTCCCAGTCAAAGATGGTTCGCTTTACTTAACTAATTATGCTGATGGGGCAAGCATAGTGCTCTTTAAATGAGCATTAGAGCAACTGATGGTCATCGCAACTTACGGCAGTTTGAAATACATGTTGCCCGGCTCGGATCGGCAGAAGTTCGGGTTCATATACGGGTCCCCCTCAACATAGATAGAGGCCCAATGATAGTTCATATATGCGATCTCGCGATGGAAGCGGGTTTGCTTGGCTGCATTGACCGTATCTTGTCCTCGCGAGATGGACTCATAGTGATATAGCTCAGCTTCGGGTGTGAAGATCACGCGTTCACCAAGTTGCCGAATCTTCAGACAGTAGTCCACATCGTTGAATGCCACCTGAAGCTCCTCGGTAAAACCCCCGACGCGTTCGAATGAGGAACGCTTGGTCATCAGGCATGCGGCGGTCACGGCGCTGAGTTCGCGCTGTGCGTCGAGAAGGGCAAAATATCCCCAGTCGCTGCGGGGCAGGTCGTGCCCCAGGTGACCGGCAACTCCTCCGGTGACGGTGAGCCCCGCATGCTGGATGGTATCGTCGGGGAAATACAGCTTTGCTCCTACGATGCCCACATTCGGTTGGGAGCAGATGCCGAGCATCGTCTCAATCCAGTTTGGCGAGATGACTTCGGTATCGTTGTTCAGCAGCAGAAGGTAATCGCCGTTTGCCGCTTTGGCGCCGAAGTTCATGAGTTTGGAGAAATTGAACTCATATTCCCAGCGGATAACTGAAACGCGCTCGGGGTTTTCGCTGCGGATGCGATCGTAGTACGCAAACGTGGCGTCTTCGGTGCTGTTGTTTTCAACGAGAATGATCTCGTAGTTGCCATACGTCGTTTTATTAAGGATTGACTGTATGCAGGTGTCAAGGATGCCGGCTTGGTCCTTGGTTGGGATGATGATGGAGACGAGTGGCTCATCGCTGGGGACCGCATAGGTAACGGTGTAGGTGAAAGGACGACGGGAACGCGTGACTTCAGCCTTGATGCCGAGTCGGTCGAGATGAGCCTTGACAGCGCGAACGCCCGCTTCCGAAGCGTATGGCTTGCTGTCCGCATTGGCGGCGGTCGATGTTTCGCAAATACGCCAGTGGTACAGAACGGATGGGACGTGGTGGATGCGCCGTGCCTTTTCGGCTGCCTGAAGGGTCATGTTGTGGTCTTGAGCGCCATCGAACTCTTTTGTGTTGGAGGCCAGTTGGTCGAGCAGGGATTTCCGGATGGTCAGCATATGGCAGATGTAATTGTTGTTGCGGAGCAGCTCGAGGTCAAAATCGGGCTTGAAGAACGGCTGAGCGAGTGTTCCGTCGGGCATCAGCTTGTCTTCATCGCAGTAGAGCACATCGATGTCGTCGTGGGTGTTGATTGCCTCTGCATAGGAGAAGAGCAGATCGGGCTCCAAGACATCATCGTGGTCGAAGAACGAGATGAAATCGCCCGATGCTGCGGCGATGCCAGCATTTGTATTCTCGGAGATACCGAGGTTTTCCGCGAGCGAAATCGCAATGATGCGGTTATCGGAGGCAAGCGCTTGCTTGATGTTGCCGGCAAGGATGTCGTTGTCGGGGCTGGCGTTTACGAGCACCAGTTCCCAATTGCCATACGATTGGTTTCGCACGGAGTCGACCATATCTGCGAAGAGCTCGGAAGGAGTGTTGAAGAGCGGGACGACGATACTGAACCGGGGCTGGATGGGAAAGATGATGTCTCGCTGCTTCGACAACATGCCCAGCGTCGCTTTGTGGCCTTTGAACCATTTGGGATAATCAGGGTCAACCTGAGCGCTGGTGCGCAGGAATCGGTTGAAGTTGATGAGCCCCTTCAGGGTGCTGTCATCGAGAACGGCGAAGTTGTTGAAGAGCGGATGATGGGCGTCTTCGATGCGGAAGATGAATCGTCTGATCTGGTGTGGAAGACGGATGGAATACTGGAATTCCCGCCTACTCCGCTTGGTCGAGAACGGAGTTTGCAGCTTGGCGGTACCAAAGGGGACAAGTTTCAAGTCAACGGGCTCGAGCTCGTCATTCATGCAGGTGATGATGAGCTCGGAATCATCGCGGTACGGGGTGTAGATGGCGCCGCGTACAATCATATCGCCACCGTCTTCGATGCAGGACCAGAATTCCATGCTAGCTTTGTCGTAGGCTGCGACTTCGTCATAATCGCGTATTTCGGCACAAAGCTGCTTGTTGACACGGTAGTTTAGGCGGGATTGCCATTTAGCGAGCTCGTAGCTGAGCTTATGCTGATAGCTCCCAACGATCATCCCGTCAGCATTGAGTTCGTCGATAGCAAAGGTTGCCGATGGATGCTTGATGATGGGAAATGAACCAACAAAACGGCGCAGGGTGCCGGCGCCGTGCGCCTGCTTGACTTCGTAGATTGCACCGGGGACCAGGCTGCCTGCTACGTGCGCATCGCGAACGGCTAGCGAATGCGTTGGAGCAAGATCGGCGACATCGAAGCGCGTGTAGACTTTTCCGTTGCCGCGACACGTGCCATCGACTGAAATACGCATGGTTGAACTCCTCGTTTCGGATGAATGTCCCTATTGTAGTGAAATGGCTGTCTGCATTGGCAACCCCATGCAATGGACAGATGGAAACGAAGCCGTATTCTTGTGAAATTGCGCAACACCGCACTGGGCAACGTCGCATTGGATGAACGGGGCTGCATCGTGAGGCACGCTTCAACGAGGGAGCGGCAGTCCATTGAGATGCCTGTGGTTACGAGACAAAATCCCGTTTCTGTTTCGTATATGTGGTAAAGTCAGCCGCATCTATATTGCATATAGGTTGTTGGAGGATAGGAGAGTGCAATGACCAAGCGTTGCGGAGCTAGTTTAAGCGGGACGGGAGGCCAGGTTTTGAGCCGCCGTTCGGCTCTGTGTGCAGGTGCGGCGGCGTCTCTTGCGCTGCTCGCTCCCCATGGTGCGCATGCGGATGAGATGGGTGGACTTGCCGGCGTGCATGCCGACCATCCGGCTCAGAGCTGGCGGTATGAAGACGGCCTTCCAATTAGTCCGGCAGAAACGGAGAGCGGCCGATCGTTTCGTTCCGTTTTTGAGAAATGGGGCAGCAACGGGGACGGCGGATGGATCAACAGCGTCGGTGATCTTATTCCTGGTGCCATTATGCGCGGTGTCGATGTGAGCGAGTGGCAGGGGAATATCGATTGGACGTCGGTCAAGGCTGATGATGTGAGTTTTGCCATCATCCGTGCGGCCAAATGGGCTGGCCTAGACAGCAGGGGGCGCCGCGGCATCGACGATCGGTGGGAGCAGAACGCTCGGGGGTGCGAGCAGAACGGCATCCCGTTCGGTGCGTATATCTATTCGTATGCGCGCAACGTGGCGGATGCGCGGGAAGAGGCGGATTGCCTGCTCGATCTTGTGCGCGGACATAAGGTTTCCTACCCGCTGTATATCGACTTGGAAGACTCGTATATAGCGGGTGCTGACCTGAACGCCATTGCCGCAGCGTTCTGCGAGCGCATCGAGGCGGCGGGTCATCGTGCGGGAGTGTATGCGAATCTGAGCTGGTGGAACACGAAGCTGACCGACCCGGTGTTAGGGTCCTGGTCGCGCTGGGTCGCCCAATATAACGTGACGTGTGACTATACGGGACAAAAAGACCTTTGGCAGGCAACGAGCCAGGGGTCCATCTCCGGTATTAGCGGTAAGGTCGACCTGAATTTTGCCTATGCTGACCTGGATGCGAGCTACGACGGACAGGCGATATGGTCGCGCGTCTATGGGCAGGATCAGCTCGACACCATGCAAAAGATCTCGCAAAGTGGTTGGCAGTCAAGCGAATCGGTCGTAATCGCTACGGATGCCTCATTTTGGGATGCGTTGACGGCGAGTTCACTGGCGGGCACCTACGGTTGCCCGATTCTCCTGACAAAGCGGGACTCGCTTTCTCGGCAGGCACGCGAGGAGGTTGTGCGCCTGGGCGCGCGAAAAGCTTTTGTATGCGGCGGACCCATTGCTATTGCTTCTGATATCGACGACGAACTGCGTCGAGCCGGGTGTCAAGATGTTGTTCGAATCTATGGTGCCGACCAGCAGGGCACGGCGAGGGAGATCGCCAACCATGTGAGAGCGTCTGGCGGGTCCGATACGTGCATCATCGCAACGGATTGGAAGTTCCAGGACGCTTTGTCGATCTCGCCGTTTGCTTTCGCGAAGAGGGCGCCTATCTATCTGTGCGAGACCGGTTCGAAAGCGCTTTCAGCCGACACGCTGTTGTCGATCGGGGGCTTTGGTTTCAAGAAAGCGGTCATTGTTGGCGGTCCGGTTGCCGTCAGCTCCGATGTTGAGCGACAGCTTGCATCCGTTGGCGTTGCCCAGGTTTCACGCATTTACGGGCAGACCGAGTACGAGACGAGCAAAGCGATCGCTGCCTGGGAGCTTCAGCAGGGTATGACGGTCGATCAGGCGGCGGTCGCCACAGGGGTGACGTTCTATGATGCATTGGCTGGTGCAGCGTTGTGCGGTAAGAACAATTCCGTGCTGACCATCGTGTCAGACTACAACCGCGTGTGCATCACCGATTTCATTGCGCAGCATAAGGGCGAAGTATCCAGCGGCTATGTATTCGGCGGCCCGATCGCCGTTTCCGATGCAACCTGGAAGATGTTGCTGCGCTCCTACTTCGCCTGAGCATAGCGGCGTTATTGGTGCTTCGGGGCAGATTGCGCGTGGTGCGGGATGGTTTCTTGGGGCCATCGCGCACCACGCGCTTTTTGTTACCGCGCCAACAAGAAGCGCCGCATCTTTCTGGGGAGCAGGGTGATGGCCCTGCCGATTTTGAATGAGAAGGAGCCTCGCGTGTTTTCCAGGTCACGGTGGAGGTGTTCGTAAGCCTCGGCGCGCGCCGCGCAAGTTTGTTCCAGTTCCGCTATGCGGGCCTGCTGCTGTCCTGCGATGGCGTGAAGACGTTGAAGCTCGCGTAGGGTTTCGCCTTGTTGGGATTCTACGCTTCGTGCGAATGTGGCTCGCGCGCTGAAGAACTCCTCGATCACGGTTTTATCTAATGACGGCAGTTCATCATGCGATTCAGATGATGACAGTTGACGCCCACGCGGCGTCTCGAACAGCTCGCGCCAAAATCCAGCATGGTCGAAGGTGGCAATATGCTGGGCGAATTGCCTACCCGCCGAGCCGCATGCGTGCGCAGCGGACTTGTCGAGCAGGACATGCGCGAGTTTGTTGGCGGCCATCTTGTAGTTGCCTTGCGGTATGGCCTGGATGCCTGGGTTGTTGCGGACCAAGGTGAGGTAGGGAAGATCGTAGATCACGCAGGGCAGCCCCGTTGCGAGCGCTTCATTGAGCACCAGCGACCAACCTTCTCGATCGGAAGTGAGTAGAAATGCATCTGATCGTGCGTACCAATGGGGCATGTCGCTTAGGGGTTGCGGCCCATGGATGAGTACGGATTCTGTTAAATCGGCCTGTGCCAGAAGATTACTGAAATGAGATCGATACGGCTCTTCTACAGGTCCGACCATGTCGAGTTTCGCATCCGGTACGAGCTTGATGAGCTCCTGCATGATGGGGATGACCCGCTCAGGGTGCTTATCTGGATGCATGCGCGCCGGCCAGATTATTCGGTGTCCTTCGAGCTTCGCCGGAACGGTCGGTGTAGGGATGCAAAGTGGGTTGTTCATAACACGGGTGTTCGGATTGAAGCGGGACCAGACTGCGCGATCCGCTTCGCTCAGGCAGATGACCGCATCTGCAAGGGAGTATGTATGGGGGACCAAGATGGCAGAGGGCGGATAGGGGTCACGAAAGAACATCGAATAGGGACTTTGGACGCAGATGAAGCTTTTGAGACCGTGGGACCGTGCCACTAAAAGATCGAACGGCAGGCTTGGAACAAACCAGTGGGCAAAGACGATGGCGTCCGCTTCGGTGGTGGTGATTGCGCGTTCGAGTGCATCCGCGCGTTGCCGATAGATCGCTTCGCGCGATTGGTAGGCATCGGGTAGGTTGATGTGCCGAATTCCTTGGGGAACGATGGGGGACGCATCCGACCCGCCTCGGGGTGGGTCGCTCAGAATAGTGACTTCGATACCCATGGATCGCCAGAGCAGAGAGAGTTGCCGCGTAACGTTTTCTCCGCCTCCGATTCCGAGCTGATCGAAGTAGATGAGGACGCGTTTCGTCGGCTGGATAGCTGAAGGGGTGCTCACGCTGTGTACGGGCGCATGCTCAAGTTCAGCCATAAGCCCTGGTGGATCATTCCAGAATGTACGAGCAAGCGTGCAAATTCGATCGATGGCCGGATTCTGTCCAGCCACCTCAGGTACCGTGCGCTCCATGAACAAACCCCAACTGTCGTCATTGCGTGCCGCGGATGCGTGCATGCGTATAGTGTAAATGCATCCGATTGCTTTTAGGTTGAGAGATGTTGTAGCGCTCGAAGCGCTGCGTCTAGCCAAAAGCCGTAGAGCGATTGATGGCCTACCGGGATCACGTCTCTGTCGATGGTATCATTAATGTGCTTGTTGGGAGAGGAATGGGGGCTGCTCATGGTCGTGCGGCGCTGCAGGTTGCTAATCGCCTGCGCTCTTGTTGGGATTCTTGCGCTTGGCGCTGGCGCGCCAGCGGCTCAAGGTATTGAACCCGCTGATGTCTCTCAGAATGGGGGCAGTGCGCCCGCTGGCTCGGAATCGGCACCGGGAGAGGTTGCTGTTGACGAGCGCGAGGAGGGCCGGGACGCAACGACTCCTGCCGAGGTGCCTTCAGGTTCAACCGGTGAGGCGTCTGATGCATCTGATGAGAGCGTCTCCGTTGGGGGCGGGGAGTCGATCGCCGTCGACGGGCCGATTGCCACTGCGCCGTCGGGCTGGAGGCGTGTTTTTGGCCAGGACCAGCTCGATACCATGCAGGCCATTTCCCAAACGGGCTGGGCTGCAAGTGATACCGTGGTCATCGCGACCGATGCGACATATTGGGATGCGCTTGCCGCCAATTCGTTGGCGGGTGTGTTCAAGTGCCCGGTCCTCCTCACCTCAAAGAACGCGCTCTCGCCTCAAGCACGCAGGGAAATTCAGAGGCTGGGAGCGAAAAAGGCGTATATCTGCGGCGGCCCCATCGCCATCTCCTCGAAGGTGGACCGAGAGGTGAAGGCCGCTGGGTGTATGGATGTCGAACGCGTGTACGGCGCTGATCAACAGCAGACGTCAATCGCCATCGCCAAGCTCGTATTGGGTCTCAAGTCTTCTTCGTCCGTGATCGTTGCCACGTCCGATACCTTCCAAGATGCGCTCTCGATCGCTCCCTACTCATACAGCAATGCCGTTCCGGTTTTGATTTGCGAGTCCGGAAGCGACGTGCTCCCCGCTGAGGCTCTAGAGTTGATTTCGGATAGCGGTATATCATCGGGAGTGATTGTCGGGGGTCCTGTTGCCGTGTCCTCGGCAAACGATTCGCGCCTTTCCGCCGTCGGCGTGTCTTCGATTGAGCGAGTGTACGGCCAGACGGAGTACGAGACGAGCGCCTCTGTTGCGCGCTGGGAACTTGAGCACGGTATGGGATTGCGTGCTCCGGGCCTTGCAACCGGGCTGACGTTTTACGATGCACTGACGGGCGCCGGCCTTTGTGGTAAAAATGACTCGGTTCTTCTTGTCGCTTCTTCGGGCAACCGGGTTACGATAACTGACTTTATTTCCGAGCAGCGTTCAAGCATTGCCGGCGGATATGTATTCGGTGGTCCTATCGCAGTGTCGGATAGCGTGTACCATACGTTGGAGTATTGCTGGCAGCAGGGCTATTCGGCCGACTACGCCACGGACGAAGAAGCACCATATAAGGCGGTGTACAACTACGAGTACTACCGCAACGCATACGCTGATATCAAGTCGGCGTTCGGCAACGATCGCTCAGCAACACTCAATCACTTTCTTAGCTTCGGGATGTTTGAGCGCAGGCAGGCGTCAGCTTCTTTTGACGTTCGTTCTTACTACAACCAATATGAAGACCTACGCCGCGCATTCGGCGTGAACAACTGGCCTGCATACTACAGTCATTACATCACGATTGGCCAGAGCGAAGGCAGGACGGGCACCGGCTGCTCGTCCCTGAGTGGTTGGCAGTACCACAATGTGCCTTGGGACAAGCAACCGAACAACTACTACTGCGGTCCCGCTTCAGGCACGATGATTCTCAGGTCGGCAGGTGCAAACTGGTCGACGTCGGGCGTGCCTCTGAATGTATGGAATCTTGCTTCTTATATGCGTACCGATGCATATCACTATACGAGCTTTCATGACCGTATGTTTGAAGCGGGCATGAATGCATGGTTGGGACGCTGCGCGTATGTAACCATTCACACGCCTTCATACTGGCAGGCTCGTGATGCCGTAATGCGGTCGTTTGATCGAGGGCTTGCGGCCGCAGTCGATGCGCAAGAGCGCCGTGGCGGGCCGCACTTCAATGGACACAACAACGGTACGTTCTCACATATCATGGTTGTTGACGGTTACAACAACGCTACCGATCAGGTTCTGATTGCCGACCCTGGAGCGATTTCATTGTGGGCAGGTGCTCAACCTAAGTTCGTGTACCCCAGTCTCAGTGTATTTATTTCTACCTATTGCCAGCAAGAAATCATGGGCGACGGTCGCCAGCACATCGGTATGTATGCGCCGTTATAAGCTGCGTAGTTGAAGAGGGATGACGATGAGTCGAACAAGGCGATGGTACGTGCTGCTGGGTTTGGTCGCGGTTATCCTGCTGGCGAGTGCCTGTATGGGATGGGCTTTGCTCGGCAGCACCGCGGAGCATCGTTTGGGCACCTCTCTTGTCGACCCAGATGACAATTTGGAGGTATTTGATTCTTCCGTTCAAGGCGAAGCCCTTTCGTATAACCCCAGCCTACCGTTTCGCATTGCGGGCGTCGATGACTCTGCAACGGTTTACGATGTTGCAGATATGGTGGCGGATCGGTCGGTTGCTGCTGCCTGGTCATTCGGGGGAGACTTTTCGCAGATCGGGTCTTTGCCCCTGTCGCCTGATGTAGTATTTGGCTCGTATTCCGTCACACCGGACAATCTGCGCTCGTATCGCGCGGGCCTCCTGTCGCGTGACGGATCGCAGCCTCTCGAGAAGCTCTCACATGATCCGTATTATGAGCCGCGCGACGCTACGGGCGATGAACGAAGACTCGTGTGGTACAGCTCCACGCTCAATGAGGCGTATCAAATGGGCATCAACAACTGGAGCGTATCGGTATGGGAGAGCGGGGACAACGTGGCGCGGGTTCTGGGGATCGCGGAGGAGCTAAACGGTGGTAACGACACCCCTCAGCTGCCCGGCGAGGTTCTTCCTACGGCAAATAACGATTACGCATATTTCGCTTCGTATATGAGCGTCGACGGTCGATGGGTTCCAGTGGTGCTGTCCTATGCGCTTGATACCTCCGAGCGCGCGGTAATCGCAACCGGCAGTTACCCGTATGCGGCAAACGGAGGCGTCTATTTCGCTGGAGATCAGATCGACTCATCGGATGGCTCTTTGGGCTTTTCGTCAGTCCGCTACTTTGATGGTGCCAACATGAGCACGAAGCTGACGGTGGATACGGCGGCATCGCAGTGGTGTGTTTCAGGTGTTTGGATGTCTGATGGCCTATCGGTGGTCTCCTTTTCGAACGCCGCATCCGACCAAGGTGCATTTATCGGCATTTGGACTGGTGGATTTGGGAGTCAGCTCGCTTGGATTCACACGCCGAGCCCCTCCGTGGTTGGTTCGATTTCGCACGATGCATTCGCTTGGGGCTGCGGCTCCCAGCAAGATCACGCTGAAATGTACCTGTATAGCGCTGCCTCGCCAACCGACGTAACCGAGCTCGGTGTTGCACCTGGATATTCGCGTCCGGCACTTGCATACGATGGGTCCGCCGTGCTCGTCCCTGTCTATAATGGCCTAGATGCTGCGGTCAGATTTGATGTGGTCGAACGGACAGGTGAGAGTTGATTGGAGCCAAGGCAGTTCAACGGGAGTGCAAGTAGATGCCTGCCTTTCTGCAGGACTTTTGACGCCCGCGCTGTGCCTTGGTGGCATTGACGGGATAACGGTACAATGTGTGCGTCTGAACTCTTTTAGAAGGAGCGCCAACCCATGAAGGGCATCATCCTCGCGGGCGGCTCGGGCACGCGCCTGTACCCGCT
>CABRHH010000014.1 GCA_902470695.1 uncultured Collinsella sp. | reverse complement strand
CGGGTAAAGAAGCGCGGCCGCTGCGCGAGAAGCGGCAACATCAATATAGGAGGAGTTGTTTTCTTCGCGAGCTGGCTGCGCCGCGCGTCGCGCACGACCGCCCCATCGCGCACGGGCCCTCTTCGCGCACCGTTCCATCGCGCCGCGCCCTGTTGATGTTCACCAGAAAGCGGCCCGATCGATCACGCCGCTTTGCGAGGCGACCCCTGGGGCCGCGGAGGCATCCCCACCGCAGCGGGCCTAGCCCCAGCAGAAAACTGCTCTTCGGCTGGAATTGCTGCAAAATCGAGGTTTTGCGAAATGGCACCACGCCGGTCACATGCCCCAGGCCGTCCGGCATCAACAAAACCGCAGGTCGCGCTCAGCTGAAAACGGACGTGAAATGTCACCTGGGAAACACATTTCGCAAAACCTCGATTTTGCAGCAGGGGGCCACCGCATGATAGGGGTGCGACCGCGGAGCCCCGGGGACCGGCCTTACACCACTTTTCGTGACGCGATACGAACGGAGCGGCAGGCAGCCCCTGCCGACCGGCAACGCCATCATCTCCGCGGCAGAAAAGCCCGACCCGCAGCCCAGACCAACAGGCCCAGCACCGCAAGCCGGGATCTTGCGGCCAACATCACGCCTCGCCCGCCACGCGCCTCAACACAAAACCGGCCGGCGCGCCCTCAAGCGCACCGGCCGGCCACTCGCACCTCCTGCCGCCGCATTAGCCCGCACAGGGAACGCTATCGCGCCCGCGCCAACACGGCACGCACCGCCTCAGCAACGGCCGCAGCCGTCAAACCGTACTCTTCCTGCAAAAATGCCGCAGGTCCAACCTGGCCAAACCGTTCGTTGACACCGTGGCGCACCAGCGGAATCCCAGCGCCGGCCTCCGCCAGCACGGCCGCCACCGCATCCCCCAAGCCCCCGACAACGCCATGATTCTCAAACACCACAACGGCCCGCTTCCCCACAGATTCACGCAGTACCAACTCGCTATCCAGCGGCTTGACGCAGAACATGTCGATCACCTCTGCAGACACGCCGCTTTCGGCAAGCAGCTCAGCAGCATCGAGGGCGTCCGAAACCAGTTGGCCGGACGAGATGATGAGCACATCCGATCCGCCCCTCAGCACGTTCCCCCGACCCATCTCAAACGTCGACCCGGGCTGGTAGACGCAGCGCACGGCCTTGCGGTTGGCCCGCAGGTAGTGCACCCCTTCTTCCATCTGGGAAAACGCGCGCACGATCCACTCCATTTGAACCGCGTCCGCCGCATCGCATATCACGGCTCCCGGAATGGTGCGCATGAGCGCCACATCCTCGTAGCTGGCGTGCGTGCCTCCGTTCGTTGCAACGCAAAAGCCCGGGTCCGAGCCGAACACGTTCAAGGTGTTTCCCGCATAGGCGCCCGACAGATATACCTGGTCGAACACCCGCCGGGTAGCAAACGGCGCAAACGTATGAAGGAAGGGAACGAACCCCTCACTCGACAGTCCTGCCGCCACACCGACCATATTGGCCTCGGAGATACCGCACTGAATGAACTGGTCGGGATGGCTGTGCTCCAATGCGGTCGTCCCGCTCGCCCCGCCCAAATCCGCCTCCAGGCACACAACCCGCGGCGAATCGTCCATCAGGGACTGCAGCGTGCGCACGAACACGCGTCGAAGCTCTTCCCCCATCTGCGCACGGTCGTTGGCAAGCGCGATCATTGAGCACCTCCTTCTATCATTGCATTCAGCTCGTCGATAGCCCGGCGAGCCGCCCGCTCGGCCTCCGCATTGAACTTCACGGAATGGTTGTCTTTCAGCTGCTCGAAATACGGCGCGCCGGCGCCCTTGACGGTTTCGAGAACGATCGCACTCGCCTGACCGTCGGTGCGCCGCGCAATCTCGAGAGCAGCATCGACGGCAACCACATCCTGGCCGTTGACGCACTGGGTCGCAAACCCGAAGGCCCGCATCTTGTCAGCAATGCTGAACGGATTTATCACATCGGCCGTGTACCCATCAAGCTGCTTTTTGTTCTCATCAATGATGACGATGCAGTTCTCAAGGCGCCGCGCTGCCATATATTGAAACGCCTCCCAGCACTGCCCCTCGTTGAGCTCTCCGTCGCCCACGATCACGTACACCCGGGCCTCGCTGCCCTTGAGCCTCAAGGCGGTGGCGATGCCCGCTGCGGTCGAGGTTCCCTGACCCAGCGAGCCCGTCGTCATATCGACGCCGGGAGTCTTCAGGCGATCGGGATGACTGGGCAGGTTGGTGTGCGGACGGTTGAGGGTGAAAAGCTCCTCACGATCGATAAACCCGCACTCTGCCAACGCCGCATACAACGCCGGGCCGGCATGCCCCTTGGACAGCACCACGCGGTCCCGCTCATCCCATAGCGGATCGCTCGCACGGTACCGAAGCCGCTTGCCATACAGCACCGCCAGCACATCGGCGATCGAAAACGATCCGCCCAAATGCCCCGAACCCAACGGCAGCAGCATCTCGAGCACATCGCGACGAATCTTTGCCGCGAGCACCTCTATGGCAGTTCGCTGCTCGTCGTTCATCCCAGCTTCTCCTGCAACTTGGCACGCAGCTCATCCTTGTCGACGATGTTCGTCAGCACGATGCGCTGCTCCTCGGGAATACCGCTGATGAAGCTCTCCAGGTCGCGCCCGATGACGAACAGGTCGGCCGCGCCGGGCTGCACGTCCGAGATCGTGGTGTGGTCAACAGAAATGTCGCTACGTCCGAGCTCCGCAAGCACGTCGTCGATGTTCATCTGAACCATGAGACTCGATCCCAGACCGGACCCGCACGCGCACATGATCTTTTTGATAGCCATTGCAAACTCCTTTCAGGCGCGCTCCGCGAGGTGCGCGCAACCCAAATACAACGAGGTGTCTTAGCTCTCCGTCGAAGCGGTCTTCGGCCGCGGCGCAACGTAGTTGTAGACGATCGGCACCAGGAACAGCAGCACGCAGACGATCAGCAGCGGCATACCCACGGCCACCTGAGCCAGGTTGCCGAACAGGATGCCTATGACCGAGAAGTCGAAATCGGAAAACGTTGCGCTGCTGAAGCCGAGGGCGTCGAACACGGGCATGCAGGCAGCAGGTAGGAACGTGATGAGCAGGCCGTGGGCGAACGCTCCGGCGATGCAGCCCTTGATGCCGCCGCGCGCGTTTCCGAACACGCCCGCCGTCGCGCCGCAGAAGAAGTGCGGGACCACGCCGGGCAGGATCAGGGCAACCGGAATGAGAGCCGAGTTGATGGCGCCGAGGACGAACAGCCCGACGATGCCTGCGCAGAATGAGACCAAAAAGCCGATGATGACCGCATTGGGGGCATAGGGGAAGGCGACCGGGCAGTCGATGGCGGGGATGGCGCCGGGGACGAGCTTGGTGGCGATACCCTTGAACGCCGGGACGATCTCGCCCACGACCAGGCGAACGCCCGACAGGATGATGTAGACGCCACCCGCAAACGACATGCCGCTCGTGATGGCCCACACGATCCAGTTCGTACGCGTCTCGGTCCCCACATTCAGCAGGCTGTTCAGATATTGGAATTGCGCAGGATCTGCCCCCAGAATACCGCGGCCCACCGCAACGCCCGTCACGATGATGAAGAAGATCATCATCGTCAGCGAGATGGAGACAACCGTATCGCGCAGAAACGCCAACCGCTTGGGGAAGTTGATGTCCTCGGTGGACGTTGAGCCCTCAAACAGGGAGCCGACCTTGCCCGCGAACGCATAGGCAATTCCGCCGAAATGGCCGAGCGCGATGGCATCGCTCTTGGTGACCTGGCGGAAGGTCGTTTGGCACAGGGCGGGCGACACGACCATAATCAGCGCGAGCAAGCACCCGCCGGCAACGTAGAGGCCCCAACCCTCAAGACCGCCGATGGACAGCACGACCGCAAGCATGCAAGCCATGTACAGCGTGTGGTGCCCTGTCAGGAAGATGTAGTGCAGGCGCGAGAATCGTGCAAGCACGATGTTGAACACCATGCCCAGGCACATGATGACCGCCGAGGCCTGGCCGAAGTCGGTCAGCGCCATGGACACAACAGCCTCGTTGTTCGGCACAACGCCCTGCATGTTGAAGGCGTAGTTGAACACCTCACCGAACGCCAAGAGCGAGCCGCTTTGCAAAAACGCCGCACCCGCCGACAGGACCAAGAACCCCACAATCGTCTTAATCGTTCCGGACACCACATCCTCAACCGGCTTCTTCTGGAGAACAAGCCCGATGAGGGATAGCAGGCCGACGAGAATCGCCGGCGTCGAGAGAATGTTGACGACAAAATCAAGCACCGCCATGGTTCTCTCCTTTCACAATCTGGCCCAAAGGCCGTTGATATAACCGCACGTCATCCTGCCGCGTGACCGAACGCGGGCAGTTTCTGCCGACTGCACGCGAGCCCATAGCCCCGCTGCGCGCCCAGCATCAGTCTCGCCTCGTCCCCGAGGTGAACTCATGAAACGCCTCTTCGGCGGTGGCTGCCGTCGCAAGGCGCTCGATACGCGCCGCATCGGAGAACATCTCCGCGAGCTCGCGCATGACCTCAAGGTGAGAATTTGCATCCGTTGCGGAAAGCGTGACCAGCACGCGAACGCCCGGACCCTCCGGCTTGAAGAACACCGGTTCGCGCACGACGGTCAACGCAAGCTGCGTTTCAAGAGCTCCCTGCTCAGGGCGCGCGTGAAGCAACGCCAAGTCCGGACAGATCACAAAATACGGGCCGTATTCGTTTGCGTTGTCGATGATGCCCTGAATATACGCAGGCTCAACGTAGCCACTCTCCACCAGTGGGGAGACCGCGCCGCGCACCGCATCCTGCCACGTTTCGAACCGCTCCGCTATCTGAACGTTCTCCCGCGCGATCTTCGACAGAATCGCCTTTGCCATCGCACTCCAATCTCTTGTTCTTTCCTGTTGTCATCAGTAATGTACATTTAGTTTCCTGTTTTTTCCTGTTTGAACTTTGAACGGTCGCTTTTCTTCGGTAAACGGTAGGCGAACGCTTGCGACGTTGGCATTGCCGCAATCTCCAAAATCGACTTTGACTTCCATTTTTTGCATATTTATGTGTATATTCAGCTGTATATCCCATTATTCCGTGAACAAGTCAGAGTCGAGAAACGACGCCACTTCTTCGAAGCGGCGGCGGTGCATCAAGGTCGCCAAGCAGCCAAACCACATCATGAAAAAGTTGGAAAAGGAGCGTCATGCCGGTACAATAAGCCTAGCATCAGCAAAAAACGACGCATCTGCAGCACCGACTGCATGGGCACATCGGATTGGAGCCCCCTTGTTTCCACGCGAACGAAAGCGAGCAATTGCCCGGCTCATTGAGGAGCAAGGCAGCGTCCGTGTTGACGAACTCGCCGAACGTTTTTCGATTAGCGTGGACAGCATCCGCAAGGATCTGAAATCGCTCGCCGATGAAGGGCTGTGCCGGCGCGAATACGGCGGCGCCGTCCGCGTGTCGCCGCCTGGTGCCGCACATGATGCATCGGCAGCGCCGACGGATGCCGTCCAGGAGGCGCCCGGTCCCACGGCAACGCAGCAGGATGCCCGTCGCGAGAACAGCCGGCGCACCATCGCCGCCCGCGCCTACATGGAGATCGCCGACGGTGATGCCGTCTTCCTTGACGTAAGCCGGACGTCGCTCTATATCGCCGAGCTGCTTGCGCGCGGTGACAAGCGCTGCATCGTCACCACCAACATGATGGACATCTCCACCGTGCTCGCCAAAAACCCCAAAGTGACCGCCCTCATCACCGGTGGCTACCTCACCCCCGACATGCGCGGCTTCACCGGCCCGACCACCATCAGCCTGCTTGAACCGCTCCTGTTCGAAAAGGCGTTCATCGCCTGCAGCGGCGTCAACGTCACCAACCGCGCCGTCATGACCGACCTGATGGACGACGGTATGGTTAAGCAGCGCGCCATCGAGAACGCCACCTACCGGTTCCTGCTTGCCGAGGACTGGAAGTTCTCGGTCCGCAGCGGCTATCGATTCTCCTCCACCACGGATTTCACCGGCGTCATCACCGATTGCGCAGATACCGATACCTTGCGCGCCATCAGCTCTGATGGCGTGGCCACGCTCTGCTAAGCCGCCCATGTGCGCGCCGCACGCGCCGGCCTTCTCCGCGCGCACAACCACCCCATCGTGCACGGGCGGTCGGGCAGATGGATTCAACAAAAACGTATGAAGCGATGCGCTAAGCTCATGCAGGTCAGCTTGACGGCGCGTGAGCTTGCCAACGCAATTGCTCATACGGAAGGAGCCTCGCATGCATCGCATCCTGTTCATCTGCCACGGCAACATCTGACAATAAGGGCAAACCGCCTCATAAATGAGCGGTTTGCCCTTATCTTTTGAGCCCTGTGCAACTTTTTTACAACTTTTGGCGGGTGCAAATCTGATTGCGTGAAACGCCCCCTAGTCGCGTTGCTTCGCGAGCGCGTTTCTGAGCGCATGCAGAACCTCAATTGCCACGGCCAGTTCGTCGGCCTCGAACGAATCTAGAATCTCCCGCACTTCCGCCGAAAGCGCCGCCTTGTCGGGCTTCGATTCGTCCGTTAAAAGCGCGTCCGTCCCTACCGAAAGCTCTTCGGCGATTTTCGCCAGCACGGGCAGGCTCAGCTTCGTATTTCCAGTCTCTATATGGCTCATGTGCGTGACGGAGATGCCGACCCTTCCCGCCAACGCCTCCTGTGAAAGTCCGCACGCCTTGCGGTATCGCCTGATGCGTTGGCCTATCTCAAAGTATCTCATGCGGTCACCGCCCATCAAAATCAAGTTGCCTTGAATCCTATGGGCGATTCTTGTCGGTTATAATAGCTCGTATAGGCTATTTTATGCCTATATAGTTTAACTAAGAAAACAGAAGCGCAGCAAAAGCTGCGCCGAGCACTTTGTTGGGGTGAGTCAGCCCCGTAGGGCGAGAGAAAGGTTAGAGCGTATGGGGAGCCAAGAAGATTTGCTATCAGGAGTCGCCACGGCGCACGATTTGATGCACCGCGTGGTGGGGCTGCAGAACCGCATCAACCAGCTGAGCACGCAGTTCGCTGCCAAGACGGAGAAGAAGACCAAGCGTCACCCCGTGCTCTACGCCGTGGCGGGCTTCCTCATCGCGTTCGCGCTCATCACCAGCACGCCGCTCAAGGCCATCACGTACCCGATAACCATCCCGTTCTTCTCGGCAGGCGGCATGGAGCTTCAGGTGATGGTTTGGAACATCGTCAATCTCGTGCTATCCGCCATCATCGGCGCGGTTCTGTACGGGGTCATTTCCAAGTCCGCCGACAAGGGGCGAGAGCGCAAGAACGCCACCATCGACCAGAGCAACGCGCAAGTGGAGGCCAACAACCAAGCGCTCGCGCAGAGTATCGAGCAGACGAAGCAGGAAATCTTCGCCGTGCAGCAGCGCTGGGCTGCGGAAGTCGCGCCGTGGTACCCGATGGACTACGACAACATCGACGCCGTGGACTTCTTCCTTACCGCCGTGCGCAACCACCGCGCGAGCACCGTGCAGGAGATGGTCAACCTCTACGAGACAGAGCGGCATCAGCGCCGTATGGAGCAGGGGCAGCAGCAGATTCTCAACCAGCAGCGCATCGGCAACATGCTGCAGCTAGGCAATCTGTTCATGCAGGGGCAGGTTCTCAGCCAAGCCCAGCAGATAAACGCAAACACCGCAAGCGCCAGCAGCAACCTCGACTGGATTGCCAACGCGATGGGCAAGCGGTAGCGGCCCGCCGTCGAACCCCGCTGCATGGATCATGGCGGTTTTCGCCACGATCCATGCAGCGGGCAGCCTATGTGGAGTAGCCCGTATGGCGGCTGCCACCACTTTCGAGCACCGTATACAGCAAGCGCAAAGGAGCGGAACAATGGATAAAACCGAACGGACGAGAAGAGCGGCGCGTTTTGCGGCGCTGCTCGCGGCATGCGCCCTGCTGCTATTTCTGGCGGCGCGCCCCGCGTACGCCGTGGAGGTGGCGGGCGGCGACGGCTGGTCGCTGGACGATGCGGGCGTGCTCACGCTTTCCGAGGACATAGCCCCGATAAGCGCGGGCGGGGCCTACGAATGGGAGCCGTACGCCGCGCAGGTCAAGGAGGTCATGGTTGCCGAAGGTGTGACCGAGGTGCCCAGCATGGCGTTCGCCACGCGAGGCGGCGTGAGCTACGCCAGCCTGCAGAAGGCGACCATGTCCTCCACCGTGAGAACGATTGGCGTGAGTGCGTTCGCCGACAACCCCTCGCTCACCGAGGTGTACTTAAACGACGGCTTGGAGCGCGTGGAAAACGTGGCGTTCGGCGGAGCGGGCTTCGCGGAAATCGAACTGCCCGAGAACGTGACATGGGGTTCGGACGTGTTCATCGACTGCGACAGCCTCGACTCGGTGACCATCCCCGCGGGCTCTGAATGGGGCGGCGGCAACGCGCAGTTCTACGGCTGCGACAGCCTTGAAACCGTATATATCGAGGAGGGCGTGGCGCAGATTCCCGCCACGTTCCTCAACGGATGCGGCAGCCTCGAATACGTGTGGGTGCCCAAGTCGGTCACCGAGTTCGTAGGCACGCCCATTCTGGGTGGCTGCATCATCGGGTACACGGGCACCGCTGCCGAGGAGTACGCGGACTGGAGGCAGGAAGTCGGCGTTAACGTGGTCGATTTCCACGCCATCGACGGCGACGAGCACACCTACGGAGAATGGCAGACGGTGGCCGAGCCCACGTGCACGGAGAGCGGCGAGCAGATTCGCACCTGCGCAATCTGCGGAGCCGAGCAGTCGCAGGAGCTTGCCGCAACGGGGCACATCTGGGACGGCGGCGTTGTGACGAAGGAGCCCACCGAGAGCGCCGAGGGCGTGAGGACGTACACCTGCGCGGCATGCGGCCAGACTAAGACCGAGCCCATCGCCAAGCTCCCGCAGACGGGCGGGGACAAGCCGCAGGGCGGCGACCGACCCGATGGGTCGGCGGATGCGAACGAGGGCTCCGCTCAGGAAAGCGCGCAGGACGAGCTTCCCCAGACGGGCGACGGCACGTTCGCGCTCATCGGCCTGCCTGCTCTTGCTCTGCTACTTGTTTCGGCGGGTCTGATTCTGGCGGCTAAAAATCGGGCGGAGCGTTCGTAGCCTAAGGCAATACACGAAAAGGAGGGAATCATCCATGAGGCAATACACGAGAAGAAACGTCTTGAAGCTGCTCGGGGTTGGCGCGGTAACCGTGGCTGGCCTCGGGCTGGTCGGGTGCGGCGGCTCGGGCGAGGGTGCGGGCGGTGCAGCCAGCAGTGCGAGCGAGCCCGTGCCCGCATCGCAGGCGTTCGCGCAGGCGGGCGTTTGGATGCAGTACGACGGTGACGAGCAAATCGGGAAGGACGTGGAAATCGAGCGCATCCTCGCGTTCGACGGCAACGGCAACGTGACGGCATACCAATGCGACGGCGTGACCTTCGCCGACCTGAACGGGCTTTCCGACGAGGAGATAATCGAGTTCGCCAAGCAGCAGGACAAGGCGGTGTTCGAGGCCGAGAAGCAGGCGGCAATCGACAGCACTGCCGAAGCCATCGAGGCGTGGCAGCAGTGCTACGACACCCTGAAAGCGGAGGCTGACGCGGGAACCTACGATTCCATGAACAGCTACGGAGCCTACGGCATCGAGGCCGTGCCCGAGGAGGAGCGCGCAGCGGCCATCGAGGAGTTCCAAACCGCACTGGACAACACGAAGAACTCTCTCGATATCGCCAACGAGGGTCAGGCGTTCAACGAGGCGGCTGAGTATCAGGAGCCACAGCCGCAGCCCTACACGCTCGCCCTTGAAACCGACGGCTCGGGCAACGTCGCATCGGGCGAGGAAATCCGCTTCGCGGCACCCCGATTCAGCTTCTACCAGATAGAGGCTGGCGATACGACAGACCTCGAAAGCCCCAAGACGCGCTTCCGCGTGCTGGTGGACTACGGCTGGCACAACGATGCCGAGATTCCCGAGAGCGCCTTTGCGACTTCCGACGAGGCCATCGGGCTGTACTCGCCCAACTACTCGACCACGCAGACGGTTCTCGACACGACCTTTGGCGGGTATTCTGGCCTCGCCACCGTCGTGAACGAGGGGCACGCGGGCTTCACGTGGGACGCGCCCGATGCCGAGGGCATAGAGGTGGATTAGCAAGCCGCCCATCGGGCAACCCCAACATGACCGTACTGGCCGCATCCGCTTTCGGGTGCGGCCTTTTCGTTTTCGTGCTGCGCCCGTCGCGCCCTGATCCCCGATTCCGCAGCAGATCACGTCTTGCGCCGTGAGTATGCCTGCGGCATCGGGGAGGTCGCGCGAAGGGAGGTGCTGAACATGAAAGATAAGGATAAGGACAAATTCAGCATCGAGGAAGAGACGGAGTGGCGTATTCAGGTTCTCAAGCGCACGGCTCGCATCAGCGCGGCGAAGGCCAAGCAGCTCGAGCGCGAGAGGAACGCGATGCGCAGGAAGGAGCCGCTCGAGGACAGGGAGGGGCTCGAGGGCACCTTGAGGTGCATCGACAACGTGATGGAGTGGCGCTTTGTGGACGAGTTCGGGCGCGTGGAGCTCGACGCGGACATGCTCTCCATGCACATCACGGTCAGGGAGCTGCGGTTCATCCGCGCATGCGTCGTGCGCGTCATCGAGGAGCTGGAAGGAGGCGCGCGGTGAGCGACCACGGGATAAAGACGTACGCCGACCTCGCGGAGACCTGCGGCGGCATGGTGCTCGCCAACGAGATGGCCTACCGCCCCATGGAACTGGTGGGCGGCAGCTGGGCGCCTTGGGAGGAAATCTTCCAGTGGTACATCGTGCAAGACCCGAGCTTCCTCATGCACCACACCGACGAGCCGGTGTTCTACGACGGCGAGCTCTGCCTGCACGTATGGGGATTGAAAACCTACGGCACAAGCTGGTCCATCCTGCCCGCCCCCGAGATTCACTAGCCATTCGTACCCCATGGGTGCGGCGAGAAATCGCCGCACCCTATATTTTTTTCGCTCAGCCGCGCGCTAAGCGCAGCTTGCGAAACGTCGTCGCGCAGGGCTTCGCGCCGCGAAAGCGAGCGCCGAATGACCGCACATAAACGAAGGGGAAACGCGCCGCTTTCGCAAACTGCGCGGATTGCGAAAGCTGATCGATGAATCTCAGCGCGGTGGTTCGCCGCCGCTTCGCGGCATAAACGAGGCGAAACCGCCGCTGCCCCCTCCGCTCTACGCTTCGGGGGCAAAAACGGCAAAAGGGCATAAGGGGGGCTGACGCAGCTTGCGCTGCGGTCGGCATAGCCGACAGCCCCCATGCCCACCGCCCGCGTACTTCGTACAAATAAACCCACGGGCATCGAGCGAAGCGAGATGCTGGAATGCGGCAAAACGCGCACGTGAAGGCCTTATGAATCTTGAAAAATCGCATCGACTTTTTTCTCCTCATTTATGAATGGATGCAAACAGAAATGCTCGTTTATCAGGCTTTTCTCGATTTGCGGATACATGGCGACGCAATTAATCTCGGCTCGTAATGAAATTGCGTTGCAAGCAACGCCGAGTGAAAAGGAGGCTCGAATGAACGAACAGCAAGGCACCGAAAATGCGTACGAGAATTCCGCATACGACATGATTGGGAGTTCCATGTTGGTTGTGAGCGAGGAGGATGCAGTGAAGTTTCTCGGAAGAAACGGGCTTCTGCAGCTGATGGTGGACGGAATCAACGGCGTCGGCCCCACGTTCCTCACCTTGAACGGCGACTCCTCACGTCGCTATTACTTCGCGTGCGACCTGCTGTATTGGAACAGAATGCATTGGAGCACGAATCGTCCCTAGGAATCTCGAAAGTCATTCAACGTAGCCCGTACCACTAGCAATTATGCGCCCCGATGCACCAGCGAAGTAGCATCGGGGCGCATCCATAAGGAGAGGAGGTGACAAGAGTGCCCACGAGGAAAGACAGCAAGGGGCGCATCCTTCGCCAAGGAGAGGGGCAGCGCCCGAACGGCCAGTACTATTTCAAGTTCAAAGACGTGAAAGGCAAGACGAAGTACAAGTACTCGTGGACGCTTACCACGCACGACCTCCCTCCCAAGGGCAAAAAGTCGGGGCCGTGCCTCCGCGAAATCGAGAAGCAGGTGCAACGCGATCTGTTTGACCGCGTTGCACCAAGCGGGATGACCGTTCTCGAATTGGTTGAAAAGTACGTCGCGACTAAGACGGCGGTGCGCCCGACTACGCGCGCGGGCTATAAGACGGTTATGAACTTTCTTGCCAGGGACGAGTTCGGAAGCAGGAAAATCGGCGATATAACGACGCTCGACGCGAAGAATTGGCTCATCTATCTTCAAGACGAGCTCGGGAAAAGCTACAGTGCGATTCACTGCATTCGAGGAGTACTTCGCCCAGCTTTCCAGCTTGCGGAGGAAGACGACCTCATCAGGCGCAACCCGTTCAACTTCGAGCTCGCCACCGTGCTTGTCAACGACTCCATTGCGCGCGAGGCCTTGTCACCACAGGACGAGCGCAGGTTCCTCGATTTCATCAAGGGAGATAAGCATTACTCGCGATATTACGAAGCGTTCTACATCCTCTTCAACACGGGGCTGCGCATCTCGGAGTTCTGCGGCCTCACAAAATCTGACCTCGATTTCGAAAACGGAAGCATCCGCGTCAGCAAGCAGCTGCAGAGGGGCAGCGATATGAGGTACTACATCGAACGCCCCAAAACGAAAAGCGGCGAGCGATACGTACCCATGTCCGAGGAAGTCAAGAAATGCTTCAAGGCAATCCTTCAAAAGCGTGCCAACCCACCCGCCGAGCCCGTCGTTGACGGGGTGAGCGGATTCCTGCTTCTGGACAAAAACGGCATGCCGAAGGTTGCGATGCATTGGGAAAAGTACTTCCAACTCTCTCTCCGTAAGCACAATAGCATCTACAAGAAGGAGCTTCCCAAGATTACCCCGCATGTCTGCCGACACACATTCTGCTCCAAGATGGCTCGAAAGGGGATGGACCCCGCGAAGCTCAAGTACATCATGGGGCACTCAGACATTAGCGTGACATACAACACGTACACCCACCTTGGATTCGAGGACGTGAGGGGCGACATGCTCCGCATGACGGATGGTGCCGCGTAAGCTAAAGTGTACGAAGTTGTAAATCCGCGAGGTTTACAACCGAATTTACAACTTTTGCGGCGGAAAATATCCGCTCATACACGAGCCGATTCGGGATTTCGCGACTGGGTGATGGCATACGAACAACGTTCATCACCTGCGGAAACCCTGATATTTGAGAGGAAATCCAAGGATGCATAGAATCATGTTTGTATGCCATGGCAACATCTGCCGCTCAACCATGGCACAGTTTGTGTTCGCGGATCTTGTAGACCGCGCCGGCCGCGCGGGCGAGTTCGCCATTGACTCCGCCGCCACCTCGCGCGAAGAGATCGGCAATCCACCGCATCATGGTACCGTACGCAAGCTACGCCAGGCAGGCGTACCCGTCCTCGAACACCGCGCCCGCCAGATCGCGCGCGACGAATACAACGACTGGGACCTTATCATCTACATGGACGCCAGCAACGAGCGCAACCTCATGCGCCTCCTGGACGGCGACCCCGGGCACAAATGCCGCAAGCTTATGAGCTACGTCGGCAGTTCACGCGACGTTGCCGACCCGTGGTACACCGGCGACTTCAATGCCACGTACCGCGATGTCCTCGCCGGCTGCCAGGGACTGCTCGCCTCGCTTGGCTAATCAGCCCGCCATACGACCAGCCCCACAAACGTAGCACGGCCCGCGCCGCGGCGATGGACCGCCTCCCATTTCTCGGACAAGGCAACTGATATCCGAGAAATGGGAGGTTTTTTTCCATGAAGACATGTGACGGGGCTCCGCGAGGAGCCTCTCCTTTACCGTCACAAGGCCGCTCGCCTCAAAAAAGCCTGCCGATAATTTGAGGCGAGAGCTAACCCGCGGACCAACCTGCAGGTCAGCCCGCGCGGCCGCAGCCCTACTGCTTCACGCGCACGCCGCGGCTCAGGCGCCGCACCGCGGCGTCCACCTCACCGGCGGCCACCGGGTGATGCGGCTTCATCCGGCTCGTCACCGAATCACGGCGCTCCATGGCAATCGGCTCCATGGTGAAACCCTTGCCGGCGCGCAGGTTCTCCTTTGCCACCGAGATCATGAGCTTGATGCGGTTGAGCTGGTTGACCTCGCTCGCACCCGGGTCGTAATCCACCGCCACGATGTTGCTCTCGGGATGCTGGCGTCGCAGCTCCTTGATCACCGCCTTGCCCACCACGTGGTTCGGCAGGCACGCAAACGGCTGCGTGCAGATGATGTTCGGCGCCCCATGGTCGATCAGGTCGAGCATCTCGGCCGTCAGCAGCCAACCCTCGCCCATGTTGTTGCACAGCGACAGCACCCGGCTCGCCTTCTCGGCCATGACCGAGATCGGCTCGGGCCGCTCGAAACGCTCCGAGCGCTCCAGCAGCTCATCCACCGGCTTGCGCATCCAGTCAACCAAACCGATCGCCGCATCCATGGCCGCCCGCGTGCTGCGCGAGCTGCCCAGCTCGTCCTTCTGCAACTGCGCGTTGCTCATCGAATACAGGAAGAAGTCGAGCAACCCGGGCACCACGGCCTCGCAGCCCTCGCTCTCGATCACGTCGACCACGTGGTTGTTGGCCGTGGGATGGAACTTGACGAGGATCTCGCCCACCACGCCCACGCGCGGCTTGGTGCCCTCACCCGTGAGAGGCATGGTGTCGAACGCACCGATGGCCTCGCGCGCCAGCTTGGTGAACGACCGGCGCGTGAAGTTCGGCGCCAGGCGGCGCGCCCGCTCCATGTAGTCCTCGAACAGCTCGTTGGCCGCCCCCGCCTCGGCCTCGTAGGGCCGGCAGCGATAGAGCATCTGCATCATGAGGTCGCCGAACAGCACGGAATACACCGCGGCCTTCAGCAGCGGCACCGTGAGCTTAAAGCCCGGGTTCTGCTCATCGAGCTTTACCGCGGACAAGCTGATCACCGGGATCTCGGGGTGACCGCTTTCGCGCAGCGCTTTGCGGATGAGCGCGATGTAGTTGGTGGCACGGCATCCGCCGCCGGTCTGCGAGATCACCACCGCCGTGCGCGACAGGTCGTAGCGCCCGCTCTCGATGGCCTCCATGATCTGGCCCGTCACCAAAATCGACGGATAGCAGATGTCGTTGTTCACGTAGCGCAGGCCCGCCTCCACGGCGCCACGATCGGTGGAGGGCAGCAGCTCCAGGTTGTAGCCACCGGCCCGGAACACCTCTTTTACCAAGTCGAAGTGGATCGGCGCCATCTGCGGGCACAGGATGGTGTAGCCAGCCTCCTTCATCTCCTGCGTGAACGGCACCTTCTCCCACGCGGCGCTCTTGCTGGCACGCTGGGCCGCAAGCGCATATTTGCGGGTGGCGAACACCGGCGCCTCGATCGATGGGGCCACCGGGGCGGCGTCGCCCGTCTCGTAGGCCTCGCCCGCCGCCGCGGCCTCGGCAGCGCGTTCGGCTTCCTGATCCTTCAGCGCCGCCATGAGCGAGCGGATGCGGATGCGCGCCGCGCCCAGGTTGGAGACCTCGTCGATCTTGAGCACCGTGTAGATCTTGCCGGAGGCCTCCAAGATCTCCTGCACCTGGTCGGTGGTGAGCGCGTCCAGGCCGCAGCCGAAGGAGTTGAGCTGGATGAGGTTGAGGTCGTTGCGCATGGTCACGAACCGCGCCGCCGCGTACAGGCGGCTGTGGTACATCCACTGGTCCACCACGCGGATGGGCCGCTCGGGCTTCACCAGGTGCGCCACCGAGTCCTCGGTGAGCACCGCGAAGCCGAAGCTAGCGATGAGCTCGGGCAGCGCGTGGTTGATCTCGGGGTCGTTGTGGTAGGGGCGGCCCGCCAGCACGATACCGTGCCCGCCGTGCTCCTCGATCCAGCGCATGGTCTCCTCGCCCATGGTCTGGATGTCCTCGTGGAAGCGTGCGTCGGCCTCGTAGGCGGCATTGACCGCGGCGTCGATCTCGGTGCGGGTGAGCTTGGGCCCGCGCACGCGCCCGCGGCCCGCCTCGGCGTCGGCCACGCGCTCCACGGCCAGCAGCTCGTACAGACGGCGCTTGAGCTCGATCTTGTCGTGGTAGGGCACGAACGGGTACATGAACTCCACGTGCTTCTCGCCCAGCTCGTCGATGTTCAGGCCGAGCGCGGTGGGGTAGCTCATGACGATCGGGCAGTTGTAGCAGTTGCCCGCCGACGGATCCTCCTTGCGTTCCCAGCGCACGCACGGCATCCAGATGAAATCCGGATCCTTCTCGATCAGGTTCATCACGTGCCCGTGGGAGAGCTTGGCCGGGTAGCACACGCTCTCGCTCGGCATGGACTCGATGCCGGCCTCGTAGGTTTTCTTGCTCGAGTTGTCCGATAGCACCACCGAGAAGCCCAGCCGCGTGAAGAACGCATGCCAGAAGGGGTAGTTCTCATACATGTTGAGCGCGCGCGGAATGCCCACCGTACCGCGCGGGGCGTCCTTGGGGCTCAACACCTCGCGGTCGAAAATCAGGCTGTTTTTCCGGGCGAAGAGGTTGGGCGCCTCGGAGCGGCGGCGCGAGCCGCCGGCGCCCTTCTCGCAGCGGTTGCCGGTGATGAAGCGCCGGCCCGCACCGAAGTCGTTGATGGTGAGCTGGCAGTTGTTGGAGCACCGGCCGCAGCGCGCGTGGCGCTGGGTGACCGTAAGCGCCTCGATCTCGGCGGCACCGAGCACGCCCGAGACACCCGTGGCGCCGGCGCGGTCGCGGGCGAGCAGGGCCGCTCCGTAGGCGCCCATGCAGCCGGCGATGTCGGGACGGATGGCGTGCACGCCGGTGAGCTGCTCGAACGCGCGCAGGGTGGCGTCGGACATGAAGGTGCCGCCCTGGACGATCACCTGGGTGCCGATCTCTTTGGGGTCGCGCAGCTTGATGACCTTGAACAGGGCATTCTTGATCACGGAGTAGGACAGGCCCGCGGCGATGTCGCCCACCGTGGCGCCTTCCTTCTGCGCCTGCTTCACCCGCGAGTTCATGAACACCGTGCAGCGGCTGCCCAGATCGACGGGCCCGCGGGCGCGCATGGCCTCGGCCGCGAACGCACGCACGTCCATGTTCATGGACACCGCGAAGCTCTCGATGAAGCTGCCGCAGCCGCTGGAGCACGCTTCGTTCAGCATGATGTGCTCGATCACGCCGTCGCGCACACGCAGGCACTTCATGTCCTGGCCGCCGATGTCCAAGATGAACTCCACGCCGGGCAAGAACGCGCGGGCGCCCCGCAGGTGGGCAACCGTCTCGATCTCGCCCGAATCGGCCTTGATGGCCTCGATGAGCAGTGCTTCGCCGTAACCGGTCGTGGTCACGTGCCCGATGGTGCAGCCCGCCGGGATATGCGCGTAGAAGTCGGCCATGATCGCCTTGGCGGTGCCGAGGATATCGCCGTTGTTGTTGCCGTACCAGGTGTGGAGGAGCTGCCCATCCTCGCCCACCATGGCGGCCTTCATCGTGGTGGAACCGGCGTCCAGGCCGATGAACACGCGCCCGGTGTAGCCCGCAAGCTCCCCGCGCGGAACGACCTCGCGGGCATGGCGGGTGCGGAACTCCTCCAGATCGGCCTCGGTGGCAAACAGCGGCTCCAGGCGCGCCACCTCGGCGCCCTGGGTGTCGCCCAACGCGTCGATAGACTCGATGAGCTGACCGAATGTGGCGAGCTTGCTGGATTCGTGCGCCATCGCGGCGCCGGAGGCCACGAACAGGTGCGCGTTGTCGGGCACCAGACGGTGCTCCTCATCCAGCTCCAGCGTGATGTAGAAACGACGGCGCAGCTCTGAGAGGTACTGTAGCGGGCCGCCCAGGAAGGCCACGTAGCCGCGGATGGGGCGGCCGCACGCCAGGCCCGAGATGGTTTGGGTCACCACCGCCTGGAAGATGGATGCGGCCACGTCCTCAGGGGCGGCGCCCTCGTTCAGCAGCGGCTGCACGTCGGTTTTGGCGAACACGCCGCAGCGGCTGGCGATGGGGTAGATCGTAGTGGCGCGGCTGGCGAGCTCATTCAAACCCGCGGCGTCGGTGTGGAGCAGGGCGGCCATCTGGTCGATGAACGCGCCGGTGCCGCCGGCGCACGTGCCGTTCATGCGCTGCTCGATACCGGTGTCGAAGTAGATGATCTTGGCATCCTCGCCGCCCAGCTCAATGGCCACGTCGGTCTTGGGGATGAGGGTTTCCACGGCGCGCTTGCTGGCGATGACCTCCTGCACGAACTCCAAGCCGAGCCACTGCGAGAGCAGAAGCCCGCCCGAGCCCGTGATGGCGCAGGTCATCTGCGCCTCGGGCAGCAGTGCCGCCGCGCCCACGAACAGGTCGCGCGCGCAGGCGCGCACATCGGTGTGATGACGCTGGTACTTTGCGTACACGAGTTGGTTGGCGTCATCCAGCACGGCGAGCTTGACGGTGGTGGAGCCCACGTCGATGCCCAGGTGCAGCGCGCCGGTCACACGCTCCGGATGCCAGATGGCGCCGCCCGCAAGCGCCTGCGCGACGGCGTCCTGCGGTGCATCGTGCGCTGCCGTCGTGCCGGCCGACGCCGCCGAAACGGACGCCTCGGCGGCCGGCGTCGGCGCCGCCTCGTTCATCGGTGCCTCGATCGCATCCTCTGCCATGGTTAGTTCCCCTCCACGGTGTTTTTGTCGTCTCCCAGCTGCATGCTCATGAGCTTCAAGCCGTACGCCGGCACGTTGATGTCGATGGGCAGCCCGTACAGGTCGCCCGGACGCACGAACGCGATCACGGTCATGATCCGCGCCATCGTCTCCGGGCTCTCCTCCAGACCACGCTCGAACCAGCGGCGCAGCACACCCACCTCGGCGTTCACCACATAGGTGAGGTAGTAGTCGAAAAACGCGCCCAAAGCGCCGGGGAAGATGCCCGTCTGCATGCGCCCGGACACCTCCGCGCGCACCAGGTCGATGAGTTTCTTCATGAAGGCGGGGTCGCCGCCCGGACCCAGCAGCGAACCGATCAGCTCGCCGTTGTTCCGCAGGTAACCCAGCAGCTCCACCGAACCCGGCGCCGGCTTGAGCGCATCGATGTTTTGGTAGAGGTCGGGCAGGGTGGCCGAGATGGTCGAGCGCAGGCGCTCGGCGATCCCATCCAGCAGGCTCGCCTCGATTTGCTCCACGAAGTCGGGGATGTCGCGGTAGTGCGTGTAGAACGTGCGGCGCGTGAGGCCGGCGCGCTCGGTGAGTGCGGCCACGCTTATGCGCGAAAGCTCCTCGCCCTGCGCGAGTTCGGCCGCGAGTGCCTGGCGCAGGGCCGTTTGCGAACGGCGCGAGCGGCGATCCGTTACCGGTGCCATCGGGCTCCTCTCAGGTTTGCTATTGCACACTATGCGCATTATTGCACACGACGTGCATCATCAAGCCGATGTCGCAAAACCCTTACAGAACAGGGCGGCAGGCCCGTGCAGCCCGCCACCCCGTAGCGTCTCTCTCTGCCGCCGCGCACAGCGTCGGCGAGCGGCCGGTATCGTCGGCGAGCGGCCGCCCCGTGATTCCTTTTCCCAACTTTTGCAAGCTTTCCCTTCTTTTCCCTTTCAAGAAAAGCACAGGAAAAAAGGCATGTGTGAGGCACTGCGGTCATCGGAATGCAAACGGCGGTCACCCCGCGGTACGAAGCGTCAAGCCCTGCGCCGCCACCCGTGGCTCGACCTCAGCCGGCAGCCGCGTCACCACAGCAGGCGTGTCACGGCAGGCGCGTCACCACAGTGACGACACCGCCGCAACCGCACCATCGCGTCCGCGCCGTCCCGGCGAGCCGCCATGCGCGGCACGTGCGCCCGCGGCGCTCTGCCTATATGTCGCCATGCACGAGCCCTTACGCGATCGTGGTGCGATTGCGCTCGCGGCGCAGCGTGCGCAGGATGTGTTTGGGCACGGCATGGAACGCACAGTGCCCGATGACCGCACCGGCGGCCGCCTTGGCCTCGGCGCTCGCGTTGGCGGTCGCGTAGGAGTGGCGGAAGCGGCGCAGCATCTCGAGGTCGTTGCCGCCGTCGCCGTACACGGCAACCTCGTCCTCGGTGAAGCCGTAGTAGTTCGCCAGCCACGCCACCGACGCGCCCTTGTTGCAATCCTTGTCGGTGATCTCGAACATCACCGGATCGAACGGCGCGTTCACCACCGTATCGGTGTGCTCGGCCAAAAACGCCTTGAGCTCGCGCTCCAGCGCGGCGTCGGGCACGCGGCAGTTGATCTTGCACACCTCGTGCGCCAGGATCTCGGACGCCGACTGGTCGAAAAACTGCTCTTCGTGGATGCCGCCGCGCGCCCGCATCCCGCGCATGATGATGCGGCGGATGGGGCTGTCGCGCTTGAAGCCCTCCATATGCATCTCGAACGACCCGCTGGAGTACATGCCCTCGGGGGTGGCGCAGTCGAAGCAGATCTGCGGGAACGCCTGCAGCAGCTGCTCGGTGAACGCCGGGTCGACCGTGAACGTTTTGAGCACGTCCCCACGGTGCCCGCGGATGATGGAGCCGTTCGCGCACACGCCGTCAATCTTGAGGCCGGTGAAGCCTCGCTCGCCGATGGGCAGCACCGTGCGCCCCGTTGCCGGCACCACGTGCGCACCGAGCGCCAGCGCCTCCTTGATTGCACCGCGAATCGTCCGGTCCGCCTCGTGCATGGCGTTGAGCAGGGTGCCGTCGAGGTCGCTTGCAAACAGGTTAATCACGCGGGTCTCCTTGCCGATATGCTTCGTCATGTCCCCCTATCATACGGCAAGATGACGCCCCACGGACAGGGCGGGCGTCGATGAGCGCAGGCGCGTTCGGCCCGCGCTACTACCCGAGCGCGACGTCGAGCACCATCATGATCACGAAGCCCGCGATCACCCCCAGGGTCCCCACGTTCGAATGCTCGCCCAGATGCGCCTCGGGAATCAGCTCCTCAACCACTACGTAGATCATGGCGCCGGCCGCAAAGGACAGCAGCCACGGCATAAACGGCGTGATCTGCGCGCTCGCCAGCACCACCAGGATGCCGAAGATCGGCTCGACGATGCCCGACAGGCTGCCCATCACGAAGGCCTTCATCCGGCTCATGCCCTCGCGCGCCAGCGGCAGCGAGATCGCCGCGCCCTCGGGGAAGTTCTGCAGGCCGATGCCGATAGCCAGCGCGACCGCCATACCCAGATACGCCGTGGCCTGCGCGCCCGTGGCCTGCGCGGCCATCGCGAACAGCAGGCCCACGCTCATGCCCTCGGGGATGTTGTGCAGCGTCACCGCGGAAACCAGCAGCGTCGTGCGCTTCCAGCTGGTCCGAATACCCTCGGGTTCATCCTCATCGGCGTGCAGGTGCGGCAGGAACGAGTCGAGCGCCATGAGAAACGCCACCCCCAGCAAGAAGCCGCCCGCGGCGGGGATCCAACCGGGCCAGCCCGCCTCCTGCGCCTGGTCGATTGCCGGTATCAGCAGCGACCACACGCTCGCCGCAATCATCACGCCCGCTGCGAACCCCAAGAAGATGCGGTGGGTGATGTCGCGGTCGCGCTTGAAGAAGAATACGACCGCCGCGCCCGCCGTGGTCATAAGCCACGTGAAACCGCAGCCCAGGGCCGCCCAACCCAGTCCCTGCCATATTGAAACGCCCATGTACGTCCTCTTTCGCCATCCCGTGCCGTCCAGCCGCGCCGGCAAGCGCAGCTCGTATCCTGCCGTGGCCGCCTGCCGCGGCGACCCGGCGCGCAGACGGCCACCGTGCAGTAGCCGCTCGCCTGGGCGCTCCGCCGCGCTCTTCACGGCACGTACCGGGCGCACCCGCGCTGGATGCGGCAGCACGGCTCTCATACCGCATCGATGCTACCAGAGCCGCCGCGACTGACCCCGTGATTCACGCTGTATAAAAAGGTTTAACTTGCATATATACCGCTATATCTGCAAAAACGTTGGACGAGGGAGGAATTTATCCGTAGCTTCAACTGTATCGCGCCAAGACGACGTGCCGAGCGCCAACTCGCGCACCGTATCACCGAGAGTTGTTTGCCCATGGATATTCGAGAAGTTCGGTATTTCGTCTCCGTATACGAAAACGGATCGCTTACCGCCGCCGCCCACGAGCGTGCAGTCACCGTGCAGGCCGTCTCGAAGGCGATCGCCGAGCTCGAGCAGAAGCTCGGCACGCAGCTGTTCATCCGCAACAACCACGGGGCCTCCCCCACGGCGGTCGGGTGCGCGCTCTATCGCAAGGCGAAAACCGCCATCAACGACTTCGATTCCCTCGATGTCCTCGCCGAGCATTTCCCCGCCCAGCGCAGCGACGACCGCCTCTCCATCTGCCTGTGCGCCAACCCGTTTCCCGATGACGAGCGCGTGTTCTCGAACATGGCGCATCTGATCGGCAGCAGCACCGGGCTGTCGGTTGCCATCTTCTCCGCAAGCGGGCGCTTGAGCTTCGATGCCCTGCGCGCCGGCGCCGTCGATGCCGTCGCCACCGTGGGCGCCTACCGGATTCCCGATGCCGAAACGCACTCCATCGGCCTGTTGCCCACACAGGTCATCATGGCCAGCGACCATCCCCTGGCCGCACGCGGCCGTGTGCCCGTGAGCTCCATGGCCCCCTACCAGGTACTTCGCCCCGCCGAGCCCTATGCTCCCGACCATGCGATCATCGAGGCGTTCGCCACCCGGGGCCTCACCGCGCCCGTGGTGGAGCTTCCCGCATCGGCCGACCGCGCCGCCTTCTTCCATCGCGACCACGGCCTCGCCCTCGGCATCCGCATCCCGGGCATCGAGGCGGGCGCAGACGGGCTCGCCGCGCGGCGCACGCCGAACGACGAGCAGGTCTCGGTTCCCCTGTGCCTGGTCATGCCCCAGGAGAGGCGCTCCGGCGCCCTGCGCACGCTGATCGAGCACCTGCCGGACATCTTCCGCGCCGCGCACGCCCCTGCGGTAAAGCAGCGCCACATGGTGGCACATCAGCACTGAGCTCGACCGCGGGCAACACAGGCACCGCGGCCGTAGCCGCAGCTCTCCTATAGCTCTTCTCTATTCCTGTAACCACCGTGATGACCGGTCGAGGGCGCACAGGGCGCCTGCACGCGAAACGCCGCATCGTGAACGCACCTTCAGGGAGCGGTCCGTCTGAGGAGCGTGGGCGCGACTGTGCTGTAGAGAGCCACATGCGTACCGGCGGACATGCGCCGGACTCCTCATGGCAAGCGAACCAACAACACCTTGCCCCGCACAAAACCTGGATGGGAAGCGAACGGGCCGCCCCCTGGAGATTCGTTCACACGTAAACGCGCCGCCCGGCGCCGGGGAGAATCCTCCGGCACCGGGCGACAACAAGCGGCCGGATTACTCCTTGTCCAGGACGTCCTGGATCTTCTCGCCGACCTTCTCGCCGACTTCCTGGGCGGCGTCAGCCACATCGCTGGCAACCTCCTTGGCCTTGCCAACGGCCTGCTCGAGCACGCCCTCGGCCTTGGTCTGCTTGTCGCCCGTCACATCGCCGGCGACCTCCTTGGCCTTGCCCTCAACCTTATCGACTGCACCCTTGTCCGCCATGGTTGGCTCCTTTCGTCAGATTCGCGCCCATCGCGAATGAACTGGTTTGAACGTACCCGTGCGGTCATGGGGCAAACTGCGCGCCCCAAAACGGACGCTTCCGTGCCCGAGCGAACCCGTTCGTACCCAAACCGGGAGCCCAATGCCAACGCCATCTCCATCTTGGCCTGAGCGGTTGCGCTTTCCGCCTTTGGAGACGACGCGCAGCGCGGACGAGGCGGTGCAGACGACGGGCGAGGTGGTGCCCGGCGCCTGCGCCGTAGCAAGCATCGGAAGTATTCGGGCCACGCGCGCAGGCTCCACCCCGATGGCATTCCAAGGCGGGTGCCCGGACCGGACCGTCCCTCGAATAGGCCGACGAGGGCACGCGGCATTCTCGCGGCGCAGGGGCACGCGGACATTCATAATGGAACCTGCGGCGCCCGCGCTCCTGCCCGCGCGCGCCGCACCCATCTCGCAGAAAGGCTTCCCGTGGACCCGCGCGCGCTCATCGTCGAAGACGACAACGACATCAACACCATCGTCACCACCCACCTCACTGCAGCCGGTTATGCCTGCACCCAGGCGTTTTCCGGCACCGAGGCGCAGCTGCTGCTCGGTGCGGTCACCTCGGCAGGCGTCGGGGAGAACGCTGCCGATACTGCGCGCGCAAACGACGCCGGTGCCGAAGCCGCGCGCGGCGGCGGCATCCCCTTCGATATCGTGATCTGCGACCTCATGCTGCCCGGCCTTACGGGTGAGGAGCTGGTGGGGCGCATCCGCGCACTCGACCCGTCCGTGCCGGTGATCGTGGTCTCGGCGCGCGGGGGTACCACCGATAAGATCGACCTGCTCAAGCTCGGGGCGGACGATTACCTCACCAAGCCGTTCGACCTCGACGAACTGCTGGCGCGCATCGAGGTGCAGCTCCGTCACCGCGGATGTGCGCCGGCCCGCAGCCGCACTGAGGCCATCACGTTTCGCTCCTGGACCCTCGACGCCGGAGCGCGCACGTTTTGCGTTGACGGCGAGCCACTTGCGCTCACACGCATCGAGTTCAACCTGCTCGAAACCCTCATGCGCCGTCCGCGCAAGGTCTTTTCGAAGGCGGAGCTGTTCGAAGCGGCCTGGGGCGAGCCCTACGCCGCCGACGATGGCACCGTGACTGCGCACATGTCCAACATCCGCACGAAGCTGCGCGCCACGGGCACGGACGGCTATATCAAAACGGTGTGGGGCATGGGCTTCAAGCTGGTCGAGGCGGCGTAGACGCGGGCATCTTGTGCTGGCGCCGTCCGACCTAGCGCGAGGCGGCTCGCTTCGAGCGCAGCGTCACCCATGCATGGCGCAGGGCCTGCCATGGCCGGTACCACAGCATGCGCGGGCCCGCCCAGCGCATTACCGCGCGCATCTGTTCGCGCATCTGCGCCTGGTAGCACGGCGTTGCGCACACTGAGCAGAAGGTCTTCGTTGCCATGTGCGGGCAGCGCGCAATCCGCGCAAGCGCATAGGCCCGCAGACGCTCGCACTCTGGACACAGATGCAGTTTGGGGACGGGGTCAATCCGGTCACGGTGCGGTTTCAGTTTGGGGACGGGGTCGATTCGGTCACGGAAGCCAGCATCGGCACGCGAGCCACAGCCAGGTGCAGAGTCGCGGACACCGCGGGACGCGGAGCCATGCGCGGCCGCGCAGTTGACACGAGACGCGGCATCCAAACCGGAGCCCGTCGCGGGCGCGGGGTCGGCACCGAGGCCCGCGCCGGCTGCGCAACCCGTACCGCCATGATGCTTCCGGCACCACAGCGCGATCATCTCAGACACCATCGCGGCCTCTTCGGCACGGCGCCGCTCGACCTGCCGAGGCGACCGGCGCGCCGCCTGCTGGGTTTGATGCTCCCCGCGCATGCCATCCCCTTTTCCGCATCGGGCTGCGAAGCCACTCGCCATCGTTGCACCACAGACAGTAGCATATGGGTAACTTCATACGGCCGACGATTCTCGGGCACAGCCAGACGAAGCATCGCCTCCCGCCGCTGCGTCCACCCGCCTCTTCGCCCTGCTTACCGCTGCATCCCGTCTACCGTCGCGCCCCGCCTGCCACTTCGCCCCGACACCCGCACCGACCGTTTCGCCCTCGCCTGCCGCCGCATCACCCCGCTGCGCCTCCCGCCGCTGCGTCCACCCCGCCCGCGCGCGCATCCGCACAACGCGCTCTCTACATTAAAAGCTGCAACCTCTTGCGCTCGAGCGCGCTTCAGGGTGTATAACCGTACGCGGCGTTTTCGCCGAGCGCCCGCACATACACCGCATCACGCACAGGAGAGCACATGAGCATGAGCAGCACGACGACCACCGCCGCACCGGGCAACAAGCCCGCGCCGAGACAGCGCAGGCAGGCCCCCGGCGCCGGCGCGGCATTCAACCCCATCCCCACCATCGTCGCCTCATCCGCCATGTTCCTCGCCTGCATGGACACCCTCATCACCAACCTTGCCCTGCCCACCATCGAGGCCGAGCTGGGCGGCGGCATGGTGGCCCAGCAGTGGGTCGTCGACGGCTATACCCTGCCGTTCGCCGTGCTGCTCCTGCTCGCCGGCAACCTATCCGACCGCTTCGGGGCCAAGCGCGCATTCGTGGCCGGCACCGCGAGCTTTGCCCTGAGTTCGGTGATCTGCTCGGCGGCCGGCACCATCGGCGCCCTCATCTTCGGCCGTGCCATCATGGGCGTGGCCGCGGCCCTCATCCTGCCGTCCTCGATGGCGCTAATCAACGAGGCGTACCGCGACGAGGCAAGCCGCCGCCGGGCCCTCGCGGTGTGGGGCGTGGGCGGATCGGCCTCGGCAGCTGCGGGCCCCTTGCTGGGAGGCCTGCTGGTGCCCATCCACTGGAGCCTCGTCTTCTCCATCAACATCCCCGTTTGCCTGGTGGTGCTCGCCCTGTGCACCAAGATCGAACGTTCCCCGCAGGTGCCCGCGCCCATCGACTTCGTGGGCCAGGTGCTCGCCGTCATCGGGCTCACGGGCATCGCCGGCGGCATCATCGAAGGCGGCGCCGAGGGTTTCGGCGCGCCGCTACCGCTGGCCCTGCTGACGATCGGCGCGATCGGCACCGTGGCGTTCCTCATCTCGCAGGCCCACGTGGCGCACCCCATGATGCCGCTCGCCCTGTTCGAAAGCCACGGCATGCGCCTGGCGCTGCTCGGCGGCTTTGCCATCATCCTCAACTGGAACGGCCTCGTGTTCGTCACCACGCTGTTCTTGCAGCAGGCGCAGGGGCTTTCGCCCATCGTCAGCGGCCTGGCGTTCGTGCCCTCCGCCATCACGTCCACCGTGGGCAACCTGCTGTCCGACCGTCTCTCCGGCCAGCGCGGCGTGCGCTTCACCATCCTGCTGGGCGTTTGCATCATCGCATCGTGCTACGCGCTGATGATGGCCGGCTCAGCGGTGGGCGTGCTTTCCACCTGGCTGATCGCCCTGGCGGTGAGCCTGGCGGGCCTGGGCGGCGGCATGACCACGCCGAGCCTGGCGGGGCTCGTGCTCAGAAGCGTCAGCCCCGAGCAGAGCGGTATCGCCAGCGCGGTGTTCAACACGCTGCGCCAGGTGGGAGGCGCGATCGGCATCGCGCTGTTCGGCGCCTTCGTGACCATATTCAGCCCCATGACCGCCGGGCTCGCCGTGAGCTTCACACTCTCCCTCATCCTGCTGGCCGCGGTGTTCGCCGTGGCCGTCCGACCGGCCCGATAGCAGGCGGTCACCAAAACGGCCGGCAGCACGTCGCATCATGCTGCCGGCCGTGCCGGGGTACCCTCTTTCGCGTGCCTATGACAGGCGACCGCGCTCGACCGAATAGGACCGGTCGGCAAACGCGCAGGTAGAGGCTCGATGGCTCACCAGCACCACCGTTTTGCCCTGCGCGCGCAAACGCGCCACCGAGCGCATCACCGTCGCCTCGCTCAAAGCGTCGAGGTTGCTCGTGGGCTCGTCGAGCAGCACGAACGGCGCATCGTGCAGAAACACGCGCGCCAGGCCGATGCGCTGGCGCTCGCCCCCGGATAGGCTATCGCCCAGCTCGCCCACCGGTGTGTCGTAGCCGGCCGGGAGGCGCCCGATGAGCGCGGTGAGCGCGGCGGCCTCGCACGCGGCATCCAGTTCGGCGTCCGTGGCGTCAGCGCGGGCGATGCGCAGGTTGTCGCCGATCGTCCCCACGAACAGGTGCGTATCCTGCGTCATATAGCTCTCGGCCGCCCGCAGGCTCGCCGTGTTGACGCCGCGCACATCGACGCCGGACACCTCCACGCGCCCCGCCGTGGCATCCCAGAAGCGCATGAGCAGCTTGAGCAGGGTCGACTTGCCCGAGCCGGAACGACCCGTGATGCACACCATCTCGCCTTCCGCAAACGCCACGGACACGTCGTCCAGAATCGCCTCGACCCCCGCCGGGGCCGAACCAAGCCCCGCCGGCGCTGCCTCCGCCGGGGCCGAACCAAGCCCCGCCGGCGACACCTCCGCTGCGGGCACGGGACGCGCCGCCAGCATCGCGCCGCCGACTGCCGGCGCCCCGTACGAGAAGCTCACATGCTCGGCCGCCGCACCGGCGAACGCGATGTCCTCGCCCGCTGTCACCTCGGCGCGCGCGGGCTGCTCATCCAGCAGGTCGAGCACACGCGCGCCGCTGGCAAGCGTCGCCTGCAGCGAGGTGCCCAGGCGGCAGACGGCCAGCACCGGCCCGAACGAGGAGAGGTAGGCGAACGCGCAGACAAACGCCGTCGGCAGCGCAAGCTCGCCGGCCGCCGTAAGCGCGATTGCGGCCGCAACCATGGCCAGGCTCATGCCGAGCACCACGGCGTCGGCCAAGCCCTCGACCAGCGCCATGCGCACATGCAGGCGACGGTCGTTGCGGCCCATCGCGTCGGTGCGCTGCGCCAGGCCGCACGCCCGCTCGGACGTGCGGCCCAGCTGAATGACCTCGGCCAAGCCGCGCAGGCTGTCGAGCACGTAGGCGCTGATCGCGCCCGCGCCGTCGCGGCTCGCCCGGCCGGCATCCCCGCACAGCTTGGAGGACACTACGGGCATCACCACGCCCAGCAGCACATAGCCCGCCAGCGCGATGACCGCCAGTGCCGGCGCCTGCACGCCGATGAACACAAGCATGGCCAGCGAGGTCACGAGCGCGATGGCGATCGGCGAAATCGTATGCGCGTAGAAAACCTCCAACAGCTCGATGTCTGCCGTCACCAGGGACACCAAGTCGCCCTTGTCGCGGCCCTCGAGCTTGGCGGGGGCCAGCCGGCGCAGCGCCGAGAACACCCGGTCGCGGATGAGCGCCAGCAGGCGGAAGGCGATGTAGTGGTTGCACAGCTGCTCGCCGTAATGCAGCGGACCGCGGACCGCCGCGCATACCGCGGCCAGCGCGCACGCGCCGCCCACTCCGAGCGCCAGCGGGTAGTCGAGCGCCGCCATGATGCCATACGCGCCGAAGGTGGTGACGAACGTCGCCGCCAGCGAGCCGAGGCTTCCCAGGGCGATGGCCAGCAGCAGATAGGGCATCAGCGGGCGCACGAGCCCCAGCATGCGCATCATGATGGAGAAGGCCGAGCGGCGCACCGGTGCCGTCGAAGCGCCAACACGGGCATCGGCTGCCGGTGCCGCCGGAACGCCAACATGGGCATCGGCCGCGGGCGCGCTCGCTCCGTGAGGCCGATCAGAAACCGCGGACGCATCACCAGGCTTGGCGGGCTCGACGGGCTCGACGACCGCCGACGCGGCGCCCGCGGCCGTGGCGTGCGCGGCAGCCGAAACACGCACGCCCGCCGCAACCTCCGTCGCGGTGCGCATGTCCGCCGCGGCATCCCGCTCGGGCTCCGCCCCCTCGACCGCCTCATCCGTAAACGCCGCAAGCTCGTGCTGGCTCTCCCACAGCTCGGCATAGCGGCCGCCTGCGGCCACCAGCTCCGCATGGCTCCCGCGCTCCACCAGCGCGCCACCGTCGATCACCAGAATCTGGTCGGCCTGGGTCACCGACGCCAGGCGGTGTGCGATCACGATCACCGTGTGCGTGCCCGCCAGACCGGCGATCACCTGGCCGATCGCGTGCTCGCTGGCCGCATCCACATTGGAGGTCGCCTCATCGAACACATAGATGGGCGTGTCATGCAGCAGGGCGCGGGCCACGCAGATGCGCTGGCGCTGGCCGCCCGACAGGTTCGACCCGCCCTCGGCCACGTGCGCATCCAGCCCTCCGGCAGCGCGCACGAACCCATCCACCTGGCAGCGGCGAAGCGCCTCCCACAGCTCCTCGTCGGCAGCGTTCGGCGCCGCCATGGCCAGGTTGCTGCGCACGGTGCCCTCGAACAGATGCCCGTTGGTGGGCACGAGCGTCACGGTGCGCGACAGCGAGGCGAGCGACGCATCGCGCACGTCGACTCCGCCGATGGTCAGGCGCCCCTGGTAGCCGGCCCTGCGTCCGCTCAGGATGCCGGCCAGCGTAGACTTGCCGCTACCGCTACCGCCCACGATCGCCGTCAGGCTCCCGCGCGCCACCGTGCAGGACACATCGGCAAGCACCGTCGTGCCGCCGTACGCGTACCCCACGCCTGAGCACACCACGCCCCCGTCCCCATCGAGCTCGGCCTCACCGCGCGCCGGCGCCGGCGCATCCAGGATGCGAAATATCGTCTTGGCGGCGCTCATGCCGTTCATGGCCGTATGGAACAGCGAGCCCAGCCGACGCATGGGCAGGAAGAACTCCTGGGACAAAAAGACCACCATGAACGCAGCGAAAAAGCCGATCGCGCCGCCGTTGAGCTGGAGCAGCGCCACGATGATGCCGGCTGCCGCGCCGCCGAACGCCACCAGGTCCATCACGTTGATCGAGCGCAGCTGCACGCCCAGCATCTTCATGGTGGCGCGGCGGAAGCCCTCAGCCTCGCGGTTCATGCGCTCGTGCCAGCGCTCGTCGGCGCGATAGATCTTGAGCGTCGTCAGGCCCTGCACCGCCTCCAGAAAGCTGCCGCCCAGATCCACGTAGCTGCCCCAGTATTCAGCGGCGACCTTTTTGGCGTTGCGCATCACGAGCATGATGGAGATGGGGATGAGCGGGACGATGACCAGCAGCACCGCAGCCGGTGCACCCGCCATACCCACCAGCGCTGCGAACAGCGTGACGGGGGCGAGCACCGCGTAGAACAGCTGCGGCAGGTAGCCGCCGAAGTACACCTCGAGCTGCTGGGCGCCCTCCACGCTCGTCTGCACCGCCTCGGCCGTCGAGACCTGCTCGGCATAGGCCGGACCCATGCTGGCGAGCTTGTCGTACACCACCTGGCGCACGCGGCGCTTCGCCAGATAGGCCGCGCGATCGCCGGCGCGCTGGGCGAGGTAGATGGCCAGCGCGCGGACCGCCAGCAGGATCGCGAAGAACAGCAGCCAGGCGGGTGCGGCCCGCAGGGTCCCGACGCCCGCCGCCTGCGGGGCTCCGATTCCGGCCGCCTGCAGGGCGCCCACGGCCGCCTGCACCGTGCCGAACGCTGCTGCGGCGGCAGGCTGCGCCACGCTGGGGGCGACGTCTCCCAGCACCGTGGCGGTAAGCAGCGTAGCCACACCGGCGAACACCCCGATGTTGCACAGCAGGGCAACCCACTTGCCCGCAACCGACGCCACGATGTAGCGCATGACGCCGGGCACCATCCGAATCAGTCTCTTATCGAACATAGGCACGAACTCCCGAATCGAGTTTTGTTAACCGAAGCAATCTTTCTACCCCATTATCCTGAAACGGGACCTGAACACGATGACTTTTTGTTCAGGTGGAGGCACGCGGGGCGGGACCGCCTGGGGCCACGGCCGAGGTGCGGCGCGTGGCCCCGGTGCCGCACCATTCTTTAGGCTTTCTTGAGATTTGCTTGAGGGTTTGTTCAGGGTTGGCCGTCATGCTGTTCGGTAAGCTGATACCGACCGATGCGAAGGAGAAGCATGAACGTTATCGAAACCCGCCAGCTCACCAAGGCATACGGCCACATGCGCGCCGTCGATGCGCTCGACATGCACGTGGGCGCCGGCGACATCTATGGCTTCGTGGGCAAAAACGGCGCCGGAAAATCCACCGCCCTGAAGATGTTCGCGGGCCTCACGCTGCCCACCTCGGGCGAAATCTCCCTGTTCGGTGCAGTCTGCACGCCGAGCCTCAGCAGCCCGTTTTCCGCCGGGTTCTCCCGCGTGGGCGCGCTGATCGAAAGCCCCGGCATCCTGCCCACCATGTCGGCCGAGGAGAACCTGATGGCGAAGGCACTCGCCCTGGGTGTCATGCATCCGCGCGAGCGCTGCCGCGAGCTGCTCGAGCTCGTGGGGCTGCACGAGGTCGGCACGCGCGCCGCCAAGAAATTCTCCCTCGGAATGAAGCAGCGCCTGGGACTGGGGCTGGCCCTCGTGGGAGGCCCCGACCTGCTGCTGCTCGACGAGCCGTTCAACGGCCTCGACCCCGAGGCCACGCGGCAGATGCGCCGGACGCTCGTAGACCTCAACCGCGAGCGCGGCATCACGATCGTCATCTCCAGCCATGTGCTCGACCAGCTCGACCGCATGGCCACGCGCTTCGGCGTCATCCGGTCCGGGCGCATGGTGCGTGAACTCACCGAGGGCGAGGTCCACGCTGCGTGCACGAGCGCCGTCCGCGTCAAGGCGTCCAACACGGCACGCGCCTCGGCCGTGCTCGAGCAGCGGTTCGGGCAGGCCGCCTTCCGCGTCGACGCCGACGATGCGATCTTCATCACGGCCGGGTCCGGGCCGCGTCCGGCAGACGCCCGGTTCGGAGGAGCCGCCGACGGCACCGAGGCGCTCGGCATGCCCTCCTGCGAGGATGTTGCCCGCGCCCTGAGCGATGCCGGCGAGCTCGCGCACGAACTCAGCCTGATCGAACGTGATCTGGAGGAATACTTCGTCGAACTCATGGGCGGTACGGATGACGAGGAAACCGACGGCGCACGACGCGCGGGAGGGGCCTTTGCGCTGCGCGGCCTTTTCAAGCGATGAGGGCGGCGGCCGCAGGCAGCGTCGCCGAGGCGTCGGCCGTGATCGTAGGTGCGCGGGCCGCGACAGCCGAGTCCGTACGCGCACCGGCCGAGGCGGCAGCGGTTGCAGGCGCAACACCCGTGGCCACAGGTGCAACGGCCGCAGCTGCCGGCGCAGCACCCGTGGCTACAGGCGCGCCGGCCCCGGCGGCCTCGGCTTCAAGCGCGCCGCCCGCAGCCACCATCGCCGAAGCGCCGCCGCGCTCCACCGGCGCCGCACGCGACCCCGCGCATCCAACCGGCACGAACGCAGGCGGCTCGCCCCGCACAGCGACGCTTGCCACACCCCTTTCCCATCCGGCCCATATCATCAACGGCGGCATCAACATCGCACTCGCCGCGTTTCTGCTCTACTTGCTCACTCCCCGTCTGAAAGGATGTCTCACCATGCTCAACCTGCTGCGCTCCGACCTCTACCGCATCACGCGCCCCAGGCACCTGCGCGGGCTCCTCTGGCAATACGGCCTCTTCATCCTCTGCCTTGCCGTGCTGGAAACGGCGCTGCTGTACGCCACGGCTCACGACGGGATCCCCGGCGCGTTCACCACTCTCGATCCGAACACCTTCGCCACATCGCCGGTCGTCTTTTTGGGCGCGTTTTTGCTCGGCGCCCCCTCGATCGCCGCGCTCGCTGCCAGCTTCGGCGCACTTGAGCTCTTCTTCGCCGACCTCACCGACGGATACATTCGAACAGTCGTGTCGTCCCTGCGCGGGCGTATGGCGTATCTCGCCGAGAAAATCCTGATCGTCGGGGTGTGGAGCGCCCTGATACTCGCCGTCTCCGCCGCCTGCCACCTGGCGTGTTTCGTACTCGCCGGGTTCCGCTTCGCCGAGGCCAACACCGCAGGCCAAGCAATCGGCTGGTTTGCCGGAAGCTGGCTGGTGGTGTGGGCGCTCTCCGTGGTGCCCCTGGCGCTCGCCCTCATCACGCGCATCAAGCCGCTGAGCTACGGCTTCGCCTTCGTGATCCTGTGCGGTTTCGTTTCCCAGGGTCTCCAACTGATGGGCGAGCTCGGCCCCGAGCTTGCACCGAGCTTCGCTCCCGTGTTCCACGCGATGCCCGCGCTGGCCGCTTGGATGCCCAGCGCCGCAATGGGCTTCCTGGCCGGAGGCGGTACCGCCATGGCCGACGCCCTGGCGCCATATGTTTCTGCCGTGCCGGGCGGCGCGATGAACTGGGCCATGTTGACTGGTATCCTGTGGCTGGCCATCGGAAGCGGCGCGCTGCTGGCCGCAGGCCGTCGCCGCGCCCTGTAGGGATTGGAGCCCCATGAACACCGCAGCGCTCATCGCCCTCATCTTCATCCTCGGCTGCGGGGCCGGAGCGCTGCTCGTCATGGCCACCTACGCCATGGAGCTGCGGCGGTGCGCGCGCTTCCTCCGGCAGCGCGACGATGAGAGCAACGCCCGCCTCACGCGCGGGGCGGCGGCACCGGGCCTCTCCGGCATGATCGACGCCGTGAACGAGGAGCTCGACCGGGCCGCGCGAGAACGCACGGCGGCACTGCGCCATCGCCAGGAGTTCCAACGCGACCTGTCCGCGCTTTCGCACGACATCCGCACGCCGCTCACCGGCGCCAATGGCTACCTGCAGCTTGCCGAGCGCGAGGAGGATCCGGGTCGGCAGCGGGCGCACTTCGAGTGCGCCCGTCAGCGCATCGGCGCCACCGCCGCCCTGCTCGACCAGCTGTTCGCCTACACCAAGGCGAGCGACCCCGACCTTTCGCTCGACTGCGAGCCCGTTGCGCTCAAGCCGCTGGTCGAGCAGGTGCTGCTCGGGCACGTTCCCGCATTCGAGCAACGCGGCTGGGAGCCTGCGCTGGCGGCCGACCCCGGGGATGCAGCGATCTGCGGGGACCGCACGGCCCTGGCGCGCATCGTCGAAAACCTGGTGGCAAACGCGCTGCGGCACGGCGTCGAAGCGCCGCGGATCGCGGTGGGGCAAGGGTCACTGCGCATCGAGAACCGCGTGGCCGACCCTGACGCCATCGAGGTCGAGCGCCTTTTCGAGCGGTTCTACCAGGCCGACAGTGCTCGCGGGCGCGGCGGGGCGGGCCTGGGGCTTGCCACGTGCGCGCGGCTTGCCCGCGCGATGGGGCTGGAGCTCTCCGCCAGAATGCACGGCGACACGCTCGCCATCGAGCTCGCCGAGCGATAAGCCGCCGTTTTCAATTTGGGGACGGGGTCGTTTCGTTTTTCTCAATTTGGGGACGGGGTCATTTCCGCAATTTGGGGACGGGGTCGATACTGCAGGCGCCCGCAATCCCGGGCCGCGGGCGCTTTCTTGTACCCACACCACATAGCCCAGCGCAAGGCGGCACTCGTCGAGCGCGGGCCAGCCGAGCGCTCGGGATATGCGGCCCCGATTTGGGCAACCCCATTTGGGGACGGGGTCGATTCGGTTGAATGTGCATCAATCGGTGTGCAGCTGACAGTCGCACACAGCCGACAGCGGCCCGCCCGAGACACACCCGCGACCGCACAGCGCGCCGGGGCGCACCCGCGACCGAACGCGTCCGACAGTTGGTGCACAGCTGACGGCAGCACACAGCCGATAGTCGGCCGAGGGCCGCAGTCCCTGTGTACGAAACAACCCCGTCCCCAAATTGCACCCAAATTGCACGACCGAAGCCGTTCCCCGCGAGCGGCAGCGGCGGGACGGATGCTCGACCGCATTAGCACGGCTGACATCCGTGCATGCCTGGAGTGAAAGATGCCTCACTGTAATCCGAAACAACCCCGTCCCCAAATTGCACCCTCGCGTCGCCGTGCACAGGCCCCGCCGCACACAGCTGACTGTCAGCTGTGCACGATTGTCAGCTATGTACGATTTGGCTGCGCTACCATGGAAGGCCGATACATTGCGCATAAGTGACAGCCGATCCACCTGGTATTTCTCTCATGCTAGATAGAGAAAACTGCATCAGCCGGTGCACAGCTGACAGTCGTACATAGCTGACAGTCGCACACAGCCGACAGCGGACCGCCCGAGACACATCCGCGGCCTCACGTGCGCGCCGGGGTGCACCCACGAACGAACGGAGTCGACAGCCGCACGCACAACCGCACGCGCGCCGAGACGCAGCCGCAACCACACGCACCCGACACCCGGCCGTAGCCGGCCGAGCGCCGCGCCCCATGCACGAAACGACCCCGTCCCCAAATTGCACGTCCCCGTACGAAACGACCCCGTCCCCAAATTGCGTCCCCAAATTGCAGGTGCTACGGGAGCAGGTTGTCGTTGTAGCCCTCCGTCGCATGCGCGCGGGCGTGAATCGTGCACGGGTTTCCCATGACGACCGAGTGACTCGGCACGTCACGATTCACGTACGCACCTGGGGCGATGAGCACGTCGTCCCCGACCTCGATGGCACCCACAACCGTCGCGTTGATCCCGATCCACACGTTCTCGCCGATGGTCGGGCACCCACGGCGCGGCCCCCTGTTCTCCTGACCCACCGTACAGCCCTTGTGCAGCGAACAGTTCCTTCCCAGGCGCGCGCCGGGATTCACGTTGATGCCGTACGCATGCCCCAGGTACAAACCGGGTCCGATGTTGCCCCCGTTGCCGAGGCTCAGCCCGTACCTGACGCCCAGATGCCTGCGCAGGGGGCGCAGCAGCGCCCCGCCCCTCAAGCACAGCAGAAACCTCAGCGAGTGATCGCGCAGCACGTCGAGCGGAGACACGCGCCGCGTACCTGTGTATCTGAAATAATCGTCCCTGAAATCGTCGAACACGCCCTGCACCTTTCAAACCACCTGACATCGCTTGCGAAAGCCGGGCTCTTAAGCCCGCCCCCGCGAACCGACACGTCGGTCACACCGAACCTCCACCGGGCATCCCCCACCAAGTGGCACGCCATCCGAGGCGACGCGCCAGCCAACCGCAGCCATCGCCCGGATCAGCGCGCTGGCCGTCCGCTGCCATCATCCAGGCAGCGACGCCAACCACCATCCAGACCACCGGGCATCCCGCCGCCAAACGCTGCCCCGTCCGGGGTGGCACGTCAACCATCGTCCAAGCCGCGGCGCCCGGCCACCCTCTGCCGCCGCCCAGCCTGCCGCACCAGCCAACCGCAGCCACCGTCCAGGCCGCCGGACCGCCCCGTCTGCCGCGCCAGCCATAGCTGCCAGCCGCGCCAGCCATCGCCGCCCCGCTCAGGCCGCCGCACAACCAACCGCCCCCTGCCGCGCCGCCACACCCGGTCACCGAATCGCATCCTCCCGAGCCACCGCCAACAGATACGACCCGTAGGCCGTCTTGCACAGCTCCTCGCCCAAGCGCCGCAGCCGCGCCGCGTCGATGAACCCGCGCCGATAGGCGATCTCCTCCAGGCAGGCCACGTAGTAGCCCTGCCGGCTCTGCACCGCCTCCACGTACTCGGCGGCCTTCAGCAGGCCCTCGGGCGTGCCCGTGTCGAGCCACGCCATACCGCGCCCCATCAGCTCCACAGACAGCGAGCCGCGCCGCAGGTAGGCATTGTTCACGTCGGTAATCTCCAGCTCGCCCCGTTCCGACGGCTCGATCCCAGCGGCGATATCGGCAACCTGCCCGTCGTAGAAATACAGCCCCGGCACGGCGTAGTTGGACTTGGGCCGCGCAGGCTTCTCCTCGATGCTCTCCACGCGATGATGCGCATCGAACGCAACCACGCCGAACGCCCGGGCATCGGCCACCGGATAGCCGAACACCACCGCGCCGCCGTCGCGCTCGACCGCTTTCCGGGCGCGCCTGAGCAGCTTCGTCAAGTCCTGCCCATGAAACAGATTGTCGCCCAGCACCAGGGCGCACGGCTCCCCCGCCAAGAACTCCCGCCCGATTGCAAACGCCTCCGCCAAACCGCGCGGGCGCTCCTGCACCGCGTAGTCTATGCGCATCCCCAGATCGCCGCCGTCACCCAGCAGCCGCTCAAACGCCGGCACGTCGTGCGGGGTCGAAATAACCAGCACCTCACGGATGCCCGCCAGCATGAGCACGCTCAGCGGATAGTACACGAGCGGCTTGTCGTAGATGGGCAGCAGTTGCTTACTCACCGCCTTGGTTATGGGATGCAAACGCGTACCGGAACCGCCGGCAAGCACGATGCCCTTCATCGCGCACACCCCGCCACCGCGTCGCAGATGCGGTCGACGTCCGCAAGCGACAGGTCGGCATACAGCGGCAACGTGAGCACGCGCGCGGCGATGCGGCGCGCAACCGGGGTGCGCTCGCTGGCATATACGCTGCGATAGCAGGCATAATCGCTGATGAGCGGGTAGAAGTACTTGCGCGCACCCACGCCGATGCGCGCCAGCGCCTCAAACACCTCGTCGCGATCGCTGCCGAACACCTGCGGGTCGAACAGGACCGGCAGATAGGCGTAGTTGTGCCGCGTGTCCGCAGGCGGGCGGAACACCTGCACGCCGGCAAGGCCCTCCAGGCGCTCCCAGTAGCGCTCCGCCACGCAGCGGCGCCGGGCGATCTCCTCGTCGAGATGGCGCAGGTTGCACACGCCCATGGCAGCGCAGAACTCGTTCATCTTGGCATTGCCGCCCACGTACTCAACGTCCTCGGGGCTCGTGATGCCGAAATTCTTCCACTGGTTCAGCGCGTCGTACATCCCCGGGTCGCGGAAGCACGCCGCACCGCCCTCGATGGTGTTGAACACCTTGGTGGCATGGAAGCTGAACATGGAGGCGTCGCCGAACGCCGCCGCCGACACCCCGCGGCGCTCCACGCCGAACGCATGCGCCGCGTCGTAGACGACCTTGAGCCCATGCCGGCGCGCAAGGGCCTCGATGGCCTCGGTGTCGCACAGGTTGCCGTACACGTGCACGGGCAGGATGGCGCAGGTGCGGGGCGTGATCAGGGCCTCAATCGACGCTGGGTCGAGCGTGCAGTCCCGCGGCCTCACGTCGGCGAACACCGGCGTGAGGCCCGAACGCGCAATCGCGTGGGTGGTGGAGGCGAAGCTGAACGGCGTGGTGATGACCTCGCCTGTGAGCTGCATGGCCTCCAGGATGCACTCGAGCGCACTGTGGCCGTTGGTGAACAGGCACACGTTGTCGATGCCCAGATAGGCCCGCAGCGCACCCTCGAGTTTGTGGTGCTCAACGCCCATGTTCGTCAGCCAGCGACTCTCCCACAGCGGGCGCACCTCCGCGCAGTACTCTTCGAAGCTCGGCATCGAGGAGCGCGTCACGAGTATGCGGTCGTTCATAAAGGACCTCCTGTCGATCCTGTTGTCAATGTGCCCGGCAGCGGTGGCGGGAGCCTGATGCGCGCCAGACGGTTGCGCCAGTCCGCGTGGATGGTCCGCATCGGAACCCACGCGGGCAGACCGGTCTCGACTCGGCGCCCGCCGCCCGCGCCCGCCTCCGGCGCCTGCCGCCCGCGCCCGGCGCCCAACCGCGGCCCTTTACCGTCTCCGCAGGCCGCCGAGCACCGTGTCCCTGAGATACGCGTACGCCTCCACCCGGACGAGCGCCGAGATCCCCACGTACGCGGCCGCCATCACCGCGGCCTGCAGCAGCACCGCGGCACCTGCGGGCACCGCGGCGGCCCGTGCCGCCATAACCGCAAGCGCACCGGAGACAAGCGCGAGCCCCGCCGCCGGAGCCATATCCGAAAACTGCTCCCTGCAGGTGTAGCCAACCAACCGGCGCACGGGCCACATGTTGACGAACGTGGAGATGACATTCGCCAGCGCATAGCAGCCCACCAGCCAGATGGGCTCGGCAAAGCACATTGCCGCGATCGCCAGCAACGCGAACGCGTAGGACTTCCGGATAATCTCGAACATGAGGAACAGGTCGCTTCTGCCCACGCCGTTGATCACCTGCAGGTTGGTGGAATGGATGGGCAGCAGCGCGTAGATGAAGCAATAGAGCTGGAAGAACGGCACGCACGGCACCCACTGCTCGCCGAGCAGCAACCGTACGAGCGGGTCGGCTGCGGTGCCCACGAGCGTCATCATGGGAAAGATCAGATACGTCGAGGTCTTGAGCGCACGCCGGGCCAGCCGTTTCACCATGGCGGCATCGCCCTGCACGCGCGACACCGCCGACAGCATCACCGGCTGGATCGCCCCGTCGAGCACCGTCCCCAGCGCCTGCGGGTACTTCTTGCCCTGCGAGACGAACCCCAGGGCCGCCGGCGTGTACTTCTTGCCCACGATGAGATCGGACACACCCTGGTAGAGTTGCTCAAGCAGGGCAGCGGCCAGGATCTTCCACCCGAACGAGCGCAGTTCGCGGGCCCGATGCACATCGAACGCCGCACGCGGGCGCCATGCCACCTGCGCCGCCATGGCCGCGCAGTTCACGAGCGCATAGCACAACTGCTGGACCACCAGCGCCCACAGCCCTGCCGCCAGCACCGCCAGCGCAACACCCACCGCCCCCGACACCAGCACCGCCAGAATGGTGGCCCGGAAGACCTTGTGCAACTGCAGGTTGCGCTGCACGATGGCGATCTGCACGGAGTTCAGGGCGTTGAGCAGAAACACCAGGCCGAGGACGCGCATGGGCCATGCGATCTTGCCGGCTGCCGCATACCCCTCGATGGCAGGCGCGCACACGAACAGCGCGGCATACATGGCAAGCGCCAGCGCCAAGCTCATCCAGAACACCGTCGAGCAGTCCACATCGTCCATATCGGGTGTCTGCACGAGCGCGGTGTTGAGCCCCGACTGCACGATGACGTTGCCGGTGTTGACGAAGACGAGCATCACCGCCAGCGCGCCGAACTGCGCCGGCGCCAGCAAGCGAGCCATGACAACCTGCACCGCCAGCTCCACGGCGGCGCGTCCGCCCTTTTCGAAGAGCTTCCAGGCGATCGAGGCGATCGTTGAGTGCTTGAGCGCGGCGCTATCCACGGTCCCGGTCCTCAAACGGCGAGCGGTGCGCGAGCTTCTCGAAGCCCAGCCGAATCCCGAACAGGAGCCGAGCGACCAATGCCGGCACGGGCGCCGCCTCGGCGCCGATGGCGGGCTGCTCGAACACGAACTCCGGGTTGGCGGCAAACAGCGCATCCACCTTGTCGAACGCGGCGAGAGACTGCGCCGTGTACTCGTCGTCGGAGCAGGTGATAAGCCCCTCGACCAGCGCGGTCATGTCCGAGCCCGGCTCGTCGGACATCTTCTTGCCCACTTCCGCGAACAGGCCGTAACCCTCGAACTCCTCCGTATAGTGACGCATCACGATGCTGGGCAGCGCGCACTCGGCCCCGCGCAGCAGCGCGCCGGCCACCCCGACATTGAGATGGCAGGCGGCCATGCGCTCCTTCAGCTGGTCGGGAGCAAGCGAGCCGGCGAGTTCCACCGCGCCCCGACAGGCGGGGGCGAGCTTCTCCACGGCCTCCCGCACGCACGCCTCGCCCTCGCCGAAGCCCACCACCACGAGCCGGGCCTGCGGGTGCCGTTCGTGTATTTGCTCGAACGCCCGGATCAGGCCCAGCACATAGCCCTTGTGCGGGAAATCGAACCGCGAGCAGGTGATGATGCGGAACAACTCGGTGCGCCCGGCCGCCCGGGCGCGGACCTGCGACTCGTCGGGACGATCCAGTGCAAACACCGGCGGGATGAGCTTTTCGTCCTTGTCGGCGACCGGGACACCATAGTTCTTCTCGAAGGTTTCCAGGTGGACGCGGGAGAATCCCACCACCGACCCGGTGCGTGCAAGCCACGATGCAGCGACGGCGAGCCGGCCGTTCCAGCGCCGCCGCATCTGCCCCTCGTCAAAGCACCGCTCCGGAAAGATGGCGAACCCCTTGAAATGCGCCACCGTAAGCAGATGGGAAAACGAGCGGCACGACCCCTTCTTGAAGGCAGCGTGGCTGATGAGGTATCGCAAAAAGTCCGATGTCAGGACCACGACCTCCTCATCCGGCGCAAAGGTGAGTCGCGGGTAGAGCGGGCCGAAGGGCGTTCGCTTCACATAATGCTTCTCCACACGCGTGTCGTCGGTCACGGTCTTGAAGCTCGACGTGCGCTCGTGCGCCTCGGTGGTAAGCCAGCATACCCGATAGTCCCGGGACAGGGCATAGGCCATGATGTTCGCATAGTTCGCCTCGATACCGCCCATGCCCATACCGGCTCGATCGATAACCAGTGTTTTCATATGCACTCCGCTTCTGATACATGCAGGGACCGCGCCTCTAGCACCATACGAACGCGTAGGGGACGATACCCAGCCCCTCATGGAGGAAATAGGTGTAGACGGCATAGGCCACGAGCCAGCCGAAGATGAGGATTGCGCAGGCAAGGCGGCTCTTCGACGTGCTGGCATGCTTTGCCGCCGCGCCGAAGCACACCGCCCCGTAGAGGGTGAAGTAGTACGCAATACGCCCGGCGTTCGCGATCACATACGACGCCGCGCTCAGCAGCAGCCCCACCGCGTAGAGCCTGACCGCATAGGGCGCAGCGTGCGCAAGCTCGGCTCTCATCGAGCCGCTCTGAGCAGCGTCGGAAGGGTCGGCGGCGGCAAGGCTGCCCACACGTCGCCCATCGGCGCCGCGGACGCGACGCCGCTCATCGAGCCCCGCGGCGTCGGCTCCCAGGCAAGGCCCGCGCCGCCCGCTGACACCTCTGTCTTCGAGGGCCCGGCCGCCACCGCCTCGGCCCGTCCCGCGGCGGCGGGAGCCCTCCCGGGCAAAGTACCCGCTCACCAGCAGAACCACAACAAAGACCGCCATCTGGGCAAACACCATCAAACCCAGCGACGACTCGTTCCCCGCATAGCTCGCGTACCGCTCCGCAAGCGTCCGCCACACCGCGATCGCGGCTATCGGGGACGCAGCGAGGGCGAACAGCCGCACGACCAGCCCCAGCGGAGAAGCCCCTTTAAAGCTGCAGTAGCGCAGCCCGATGTCGGCGAAGGCGATCAACGCGCTGGTATGCAGCGCCGAGGCGGCAACGATGAACAGGGCATAGATCACCGGCCTGCCCGTATCAGCGAAGCGGGACCCGTAGAAAACCAGGGCGATGGCCACATACTGGCAGGTGATGCACAACGTCACGAAGTAGGCGGTGCCGAGATACGTCAGCACCATGCAGGTCAGCGAGCACGTGTGCCGCAGGTCCCAAAAGCGCGCCAGCACCAGCCCGTTGGTGATGGCCGCCTGAGCCAGCAACACGAACGAATAGCTCCCGGATGCCCCCAGCAGCAGGGAGGCGAACACACCGTAGCCATGTGAAAAGCTCGTCATCCAGTTGACGCGGCCGTACGCATGGAAGTACTCGATACCCGCCTTGTAGGGAAGCGTATCGATGCCCACGTCGAATGCGCGGAAACCGGCGACGCCGGTCAGGATCAGCGCGCAGAGCACCAGCCCGCGCCGTGTGCCGTTGCGCTCGGCATGCCAGGCGCACAGCAGGCAGACGATGCAGACCGCCGCGTAGAACAGATACGTTTGCGCGGCCGTCATAGCAGGCCGCCTCTCCGTATAGCAGCCTGCCACCAGGCAAGACGCGCGGGGGCGAAGGCGCACAGGCGGACCGGCGGCACAGGCGACACGGCGCTGCCTTTCGCCCCACACGCGCGCCCGGCGGCACCGCGTCTGCATCCGATCATGCGCACCCCCGCTTCCCGATCCGTGCCACGATGCGCTGCGCTACCGCCTGCGGTGCGTACGCCGCCGCACGCACAATGCAGGCGCGCTTCATAGCGTCCACGTCGGTTGCAGGGTCCATGAAGCGCCGCATGGCATCAGCCAGCAGTTCGTTATGGCCGAAGGGATACCCCAGGCCCGTCACGCCGTCGGCCAGCATCTCGTCGTGATACGGCCAGCGGGCGGCAATCACCGGGACTCCGGCGGCCAGCGCATCGATCACCGTACCGGGCACGCCCTCCGCCTTCCAGCTGGTGGGAAACAGCAGGGCATCGTAGGCGGCGATGGCCTCGGCACCCCGCTCGGGCGCCGCACACCCTCGGTAGAACACACGCGAGCACGTGGACAGCACCTGCTCGAACGCCTGCCGATAGGACGGGTCGATGGGGCCGAACACGTCCAGCGTACACGACAGGCCCTCGCTGCAGAGCTGCTCCACAGCGCGCGCCGCATCGCCCACGCCTTTTTCGGCGGTCACGCGGCTGAACGTGCAGAAACGCACGGGCACGGGCCCCTCCGCACGCGCGCCGGCGCCCGTCGCCCCAGATTCACCGGCGTGGTCCGCATCGCCGACAGCAGAATCGATGGGGGCTGCGCCAGCGGCACCGGTACGGCCGACAATCCCATCGCGCCTGTCCGCCCGCGCGGCAACCTCCGCACACGCGATGGCCTCCGCACGCATGCCGGTCCCGGCCTCCGCCGCTTCGTCGAAGTACTTGAAGTTGGGCAGGTACTCGGCGTTCACCACCCCCTGGGCCGTCAACGCATCAACCAGGGCATGCGACTCAACCCAATTGACCTCGAACGCATTGAGGTGGCGCACCCACGCCGGATGCTGCTCCAGGTGGCGCGCAAGCCAACCACCGATCAGGTTGTGGTACACACGCTTGCCCCCACGCCTCGCAGCAAGAGCGAGCAGCGGGAACAGCGCGCGGCGCCCGTTAGCCGACAGCAGCACCACAACGTCATCGCACTGCACCAGGCAGCGCACCACAGCGCGCGTCACCACCAGGGGTCGGCTCCGATAGCCGCACGTATCGGCCACCACAACGTTTTCGGCACCATAGCGCTCGCACAGCAGACGATGCATCATACGCGTCTTCACCGTCTGGCCGTCAAAGAGTTTGCCGGCCAGGTCGACCCGCCCGATCAGGCCGATCTTGCCCGGTCGCACATCCGCCCGCGCCATCAGAGCATCACGCCCTTGAATGGGCGCTTCTCCGGCAGCACCAGCTTGCTGCCGAACACCTCGTCATAGCACTCCGGGTCGAACGTGGAAAGCCCATTCGCGTCCGTGAAGGTGATCTCGCCGAAATACACCCGGCCGTCGACCTCGTAGAAGTCAACGCGCGCGAACGGGAAGCCCGCACCCAGGCGCTGCGCCAGATGCAGCATCTCATCGAGGCACCCGGGCCGCGGGATATCCCCCGGCACGCCCACCCGGTACCCGTAGCGAAACGGTGCTGGCGACCAGTCCGCCAGATAGGTCCCACTCCGCTCGGTTGCGAACCGTCCCTCGATAGCCAGGATGAACTGCACCCGCCCGTCGAAGGTGATGAACTTGTAATCGCGCAGGCCGCCGCTTGCGTCCTCCAGGTACTGTTCGGCGATGATGCGGGGCTCGCAAAACTCATAATGCAGCTCGAAGCCGCCCAGCATGGCCATCCGCCGCCCGCGCCAACATGCGAGCCGGCGCACCGCCTCGTCCACAGACAGCTGCGCGGCATCCTTCACCACGATGTTCCAGCCCGACCCGTGCGTCGCCTTGAGGACGAACCGGCGCGGCAGCTCGTCCCATGCGATGTGCTCCGGGCGCTCCCACACGCCCAGCAGCGGCACCAGGTACTGCTCGCCAATCGTATCCGCCACCCAGGAACGCACCAGGTATTTATCGGCCAGGCGACCCTTTTCCGGAGTGGCGTCGTACAGCTTGAGCCACTGCAGCTTCTCACCCAAGGTACGCGGGTCGTCCAGGCGGCAATCGACCCCTTTGGAAACCCGGTACCACTGCTCCAAAGCACTGCGGTACTGCTCGGGCCTCAGACGACAGTTGCGCCGGTACACGATGTCGCGCGCCAGCTGCTCCACCGGGCGAGGCAGCACGCGCTGGGCGATGTCCTTGAAGCTTCGCACCTACAGCCTCCAGTAGCGATAGTCCGTGAACGCCGTGCGGTCGAGCACGCTCTTCACGTCGATGAGCACTTTCTCGGCATCGGGCTTTTCGGCGAACAGGGCCCGGTACTCCTCGGTTGACATCGAAACGAACCGGTCATGGGCCACAGCCACCACCACCGCGTCGAGGTCGCGCAGCTCCTCCAGGGCAACCATATCGGCTCCGAACACCTGCGTGCCCGGCGCCACGTCGGCCCAAGGGTCGCAGGCAACCGGCTCGATCCCGTAGTGCTTGAAGCGCTGAACGATGTCGGCCACCTTGGAGTTGCGGATGTCGGGGCAGTTCTCTTTGAAGGTGACGCCGAGCACCGCCACGCGCGCCTTTGCCGGCGCCAGGCCCGCCTGCACCATCTCGCGGATGGCGGCGTCGGCCACGAACGCCCCCATGCCGTCGTTGACCTTGCGGCCCGACAGGATGATCTGGCTGTGGTAGCCAAGCTTTTCGGCCTCATAGGTGAAGTAGTACGGGTCCACGCCGATGCAATGACCTCCTACCAGGCCCGGCGTGAAGCCCAGTGCGTTCCACTTGGTGTTCATGCCCGCCACAACCTCGGCGGTATCGATACCCATCCGGTCGAACACCATGGCGAGCTCGTTCATGAACGCGATGTTGATATCGCGCTGGGAGTTCTCAACGACCTTGATGGCCTCGGCGGTCTTGATGGACGAAACCGGGTAGGTGCCGGCGGCGATCACCAGGTCGTACACGCACCGGACCTCCTCAAGCGCCTCGGCGTCCTGACCGGAAACGATCTTGCGGATAGAGGTGAGGGTGTGCACCTTGTCACCCGGGTTGATGCGCTCGGGGCTGTAGCCCACCTTGAAGTCGACGCCGCACGCAAGGCCGCTTGCGCGCTCGAGGATGGGGATGCACACGTCCTCGGTCACCCCGGGATAGACCGTCGATTCGTACACCACGATCGAGCCGGGCTTGAGATGCGCCCCCAGCACCTCCGACGCCCCGATCACCGGTGACAGATCGGGGGTCTTGTCCTGATTCACCGGCGTGGGCACCGCCACGATATGGAAGCGCGCCTCCTCCAGAGCCGCAGGGTCACTCGTGAAAGCAACCGAGGTGGCCGCCACTGCCGCATCGCCCACCTCCCTGGTGGGGTCGACGCCCGCCCGGTACTGAGCGATCTTGCGCTCATTCACGTCGAAGCCCACGACCGGCACGTGCTTGGCGAACTCGACGGCGATGGGCATGCCCACGTACCCCAGGCCGATAAGCGAGAGCTTGGTTGAGCCGGCGAGCAGCTCCTGATAGACATGCATGCTACATGCCCCCTATTCTCTTGATGATGGCGTGATACAGCTGCCAAGCCTGGCAGTAGGCCGCATAGGGAATCGAGAGGTGCTCGACGTTGCGGTAGATGTTCCAGGTGCGCCGCACCGAGGTGAGCGGATTGCTGGACAGCGAGCCGGCGCACTTGCGGTACTTTGCCAAGGGCTCATCAAGTCCAAAAAACGTGTGCCCGGCCTTCATCACCTGCACCCACGTTGCAAAGTCCTGCCCGCGCCTGATGTCGGGCATCACGAGCAGGGACCTGTCCACCAGCTCCGTGTCGAACAGCAGCGAGTGACTGCAGGTGACCGTGTTTTTGAGGAACTGGCGGTAGGTGATGGCGCGGGGCACGTGGATGAAGTTGCGATGCGTCCCATCCTGCTCAATCGTCTCGTAGGAGGTGAAGCAGGCGCCGATGCCGCGCTCGGCCATGAAGGCGATCTGGCGCTCCAACTTCTCGGGCGCCCACAGATCGTCGGAATCCAGGTACGCGATGTAGCGGCCGCGGGCCTGGGCAAGCGCGCGATTGCGAGCCCGCGCGACGCCTTGGTTGGTCGACTGCCGAAACAAGCGCAGGCGCGAATCCCGAGCAGCTACGCGCTGCACCACCCCAACGCTGCCGTCGCGTGAACAGTCGTCCACGACCAGGATCTCCAAATCGCCCATCGTTTGAGCGCGCACGCTCTCGAGCGTCTCCTCGATATGGGCTGCGCTGTTGTAGCAAGGGATGATGACCGAAACCAGGGGCGCGGAGCGGGCGGCAGCAAGTCGTTCGGCCACCTCGTTGGCTGCCCAGCGCTCGCCCGCATGCTCGAAACCACTCTCAGCCGCACGGCGAACGTCCGCGCGCACCGCGCCGTCGCCGCGCATCGATGTCGCCCGCGTTCCGCCGGGCCACACGGGTCGCATGGGCCGTATGATGTCTTGTCGCCCGCCCGTCATCTTCCCGACCTCTCCACCAGCATGACTGCAAACGTTTTGAAGAAGTACGCCATGTCGCCTCTCAGGCTCGCATGGCGCACATAGGCAAGCTCCAGTTGCTGTCGCAGGCCATTTTCGAACGTGGCGAAGTTGCGCGGACCGCACTGCCAGGCACCCGTGATGCCCTGCGGCACGCTGAGGAGCACCGTGCGCTCCGCAGGCGCGAAGTTTTCCAGCTCGTCGTAGGTGATGGCGCGCGGCCCCACCACCGACATGTCACCCAGCAGCACGTTGATGAACTGGGGCAGCTCGTCGAGGCTGGTCTTGCGCATGAACCTGCCCAGGCGAGTGATGCGCGGGTCGTTGGCCACCTTGCGTTCACGACGCCACGCCTCCATCTGCTCCGGCGTGAAGTATTTTTCGACATCGTCGGCATCGGCCACCATGCTCCGGAACTTGTAGATCCGAAACGGTCGGCCCCCGCGCTTGACGCGCTGCTGCCCGTAGAGCGGGCTGCCCTTGGTGTCGATCACGACGAGCACCGCCAGCACGATGCAGGGGATCAGGCACACCGCGCACGCGGCAATGGCGAAGACCATATCGACCGCCCGTTTGCCCACGCGATACGCGAGCGGCCGGCCGTCGAGCCGCCGGCACGCGGCCTCGAATGCGAGGGTGCCGGGCACGGGCTCAGCGTCGCTGGCGGCCCCTATGCGCGCTTTGTATGCCGTTGTTCCTCGTCGCTCGAACATGCCTGCTTCCGCACGATTCCTAGGCCGATCTTCGTCTCGATCTTGCGTCCGAACATCTCTACTTGAATGAATGCCAGGCTTTTGCGGCGGTTCACGCGCGCGATCCATCCCTCGTGACCCATCAGCGGGCCCTGCGTCACCACGATGCGGTCGCCCTCGACCGCACCCATGCTCATGGGGATCACGCGCTCGCCGGCCGCCGTGAACGACGCAAGCCATGCGCGCTCGCTCGCCTCCAGGGCAACGAAGCTCTCGCCCACGGTCAGCAGACGCGCGAACTCCGGCACCCGACGCAGGCGCTGTTTCAGCTCCTCGATGTCACCGGACACCACGAACACGTACCCCGGAAACAGCCGCGCCCGCTCGATGCGCCATGCGCCGCGGGTTTTCTTCTGCACCTCGAAGCTCGGGATGAAACACTCATTGAGTACCTCGGGCCCCACCTCGCGACAGATCAATTCGCGCACACGTCGTTCCCGGCCGGTCATCACCTGCACCACATACCAGGGCAAGTCGCCGGCACCGGACCGCGGCGCCAGCTCCTTGCGAGCACGCGCCCGCCTCCGCGCCCGATCCTGCCGCGCATCCTGTGATATAACGGACCCCTCAACCATGAATGAGTCTGACCGTACAGAGGGTTGTTTATTTTTGGGAAACACGGAGTTTCCCACGGGACCGCGCACGCACGAACCCGCTTCGACCTCAGCCATCGCTGCTGCCTTTCCGCCGCGCGTGCACATGCTCCCGCTCTATACACATAACGGCGCACCGCGCTCACGCGCGGCCGCCGCCTCCTCGAACCCGTGGACGCGCCCTCATGCGGCATAGCTCCGCTTCGCCGCACAAGACGCACACGCTGGCATATTCATTCTCAGGCGCATTTGGAGCCCACACCAGGCACCGCTCCATCCGCGCAAGATATGTTTGAACTCGGCATACGCAACCGCATCAGCGCCCAACACGCCGGCGCGCGCTTGCGGTTGTATGCTCGCAAACCAGCGCCATCCCTGGGCTGCGAGCATACAACCTCCCGAGATCAACCCGGAATGCCGCTCTTTGGCAACACTTGTACACACAGGCGCCACCAATGAGGGCACCATGATACATAATTACGCGCTCGTGTTCAGGTGTTAGCCGCGTCTCCAGCAGGCAAACACGATTTGGCATCTGCGGCACGAACTGCTATCAAGTTGACACCAGATTGGGCACGCAATTTGGAGACGGGGTCTGCAATTTGGGGACGTGCAATTTGGGGACGGGGCCGATTCGTACGCACGGGACTTCTGCCGCTTTCATATATCCGCATCATACGCCGGCACCCGCCTGTGGCCCGCGACGCCAGCGTCCGCAAGATCATCCCCTCCCGTCGCTTCAGTCTGGGGACGGGGTCGTTTCGGGTTGTGGCACGAGCCGGTTGCATGTCCAGCATCGCTAAACAACGCGAACTGGTTTTCGGCCCCCTCCATTGGTGCGGACCTCTCCGTGCAAGCTCCAGTACAGCCGACTGTCAGCTGTGCACGGTTGTCATCTGTGCACCGGGCGATGCACATCTCCAAGCCAGACAGAGAAGAAATGCCTGGTAGACGAATCGTCTATTTAGCAGAATGTATCAACTTCTCATGGTAACGCCAACAAATCGTACATAGCTGACAGTTGCACACAGCTGACAGTCGATTGCGCGCCGCAGCCTGTCGTGTTGGGGACGGGGTCGTTTCGGGTTGTGACGAGGCCGCCTCGGCGCCGACGGGCTCACGGTCAACCCCGGAGAGCAGATGCGGCGGCTCCTCTCAAAGACGAGCCGCAGGCACTGGGGCGGCTTGTCCCAGACGAGCGTCACCGTGTGCCGGGCCGTGTGATGCAGGCATGAAAAACACGCGCACCCTTCTGTGTGCGAATCGACCCCGTCCCCAGGCTGCAATGTAGGCATGAAAAACACGCGCACCCACCTGTGTACGAAACGACCCCGTCCCCAAATTGTAGGTTGGGCTAGGGGATGCGCGGGTGCTGTGGGCGCGAACCACGCGGAGTCTTCTGCCTGAACAGGCCGTGGCGGTTGCAGAACAGGTAGAGGATGCCGCTGCCGCGCATGGGGAAGCGCAGGTCGATCTCCTGCTCGGGATAGAGTTTCTGCAGATGCACCGCACCGCTGGTCACGTAGGCCGCGAAGCTGATGAAGTGCTCCTTGGTCTGCGGATGGTCCATCGTGATGCGCCAATCGTTCTCCACGCGCTCGACGCGGAACGCATGCGCCTCGCTGCCAACAGCCTCCTCGGCCTCCTGCGGCAGCAGGCTGGTGCCGCAGCAGCTAAACGACCCTTCTCCCAAGGCATGGACGACGTTGCCGCAGATGGGGCACACGTAGAACACGCTACGCAGCATGTTACCGGCGCGGTTGGCATTGGCGCGGACATCGCCGGTGAGCAACTCGGCCACGGAGACGCCAAGCGCCGATGCGAGGTCCTCGACCAGCGAGATATCGGGCAGGCCGCGACCGCTCTCCCACTTGGAAACAGCCTTGTCGGTGACGCCGATGCGCTCGGCGAGCTGGCGTTGGGTGAGACCGCGCCCCTCGCGCAGGTCGCGGATGGTGTCGGCGGTGATATAGGTGCTCATGGGATCCTTTCTGAGATGGGAGGCTGGCCGCCTGCGACCGGGCTGGCGACGTCGTCTTGCGAGCGCGCGCGAGCCGAGCCGGCCCGACGCCATTGCGCGCACAGCCGAGCCCGCGCGGAGCCGCCATGCGTTTGCAGGCCGTGCCATCGCATGCCGAACGGTGCACGGGCCCGCCGTGGCGCCATGCCATTATTGCGGCTGCCGCCGCGTCAGCCAACCTACGCTGCGTAGAGCCCGGCGCCGAGGGCATCTGCCGGATGCGATGCCGTGCCACCGGCCAGGGACATCCGCCGATGCGATGCCTCACCGCCGGCCGTGGCCAATCGCCACCGCTCGAAGCAGCGGACCCGACGCCGGTCTGGGGCAGCGCGTCGCCGGATACGGGCCCGCCGACCGCCGCCCGGGTCCACTGTCCGCGCCCACCGACCGCCGGCCACCGCTCGGAATCAAGCCCGTCGCGTGGCTTCGGTGTTCGTTGTCGCAGCTCGCATGAGCCGAAGGCCCAAGCGTTTATACTGCTGTTCTGCTGTATCGCACGCAGGCGGCCCTCCGGCGGCCCGCCGCGTGCAACGATTCATTCGAAAGGATTCCCATGATCAAGGAACTTGTGAAGGACGAGGCCGTTCTGTCCGCGCCGTGCAAGCCCGCCACCGCCGAGGACGCTGCGGTTGCCCAGGACCTGGTGGATACGCTGACCTCCCTTGAGGACGCAGCCTGCCTGGCTGCCAACCAGATCGGCGTGACGCGCGCGATCGTGGCATATCTCGACGATAACGAGCAGCCGCAGGTCATGTACAACCCCAAGGTGCTGTTCGGCATGGCCGCCTACAAGGCCGATGAAACCTGCCTCACCCGTGAGGGCTCGGTACGTGTGACGCGTTTTGCCAAGGTGAAGGTCGCTTTCGACGAGCTGGTGGACGGCGAGCTCAAGCCGCGTCGCGCCGATTTCGTGGACTGGCAGGCCGAGCTCATCCAGCACATGGTCGACCACTGCAAGGGTAAGCTGGTATAGCGCGTCGGCCGAAGAGCCATGGCGCGGGGAGATGCGTCGGCGGGGCACCCAGGAGCGCGGTTGCATCTTCTGCCGGAAGCGGGGAAACACATGACGTCACAACACCGGGACATGACGCGCGCAGCCGAGGTGCGCCGGGCGGCGGAACGGCTGGAACGAGACGGTCGCTTCGGCCTCACACGCAAGTTCATCCAGCATGGCAGCGTGTCGGTGTACGCGCACGTGTGCTCGGTTGCCAAGGCGAGCCTGGCGTTCGCGGATGCGCTGAGCCGCTTGGGCGTGTCCGTGGACCGCGCGTCACTACTGCGCGGAGCGCTGCTGCACGATTACTTCCTGTACGACTGGCACGTTCCCGACCCGTCGCATCGGCTGCACGGATTCACCCATCCGCACTGCGCCCTCAGACGCGCCGAAGAGGACTTCGAGCTCACGGCGCGCGAGCGCATCATCATCGCACGACATATGTTTCCGCTGGTACCGGTGCCGCCCACCTGTCGCGAGGCGTGGATCGTATGCCTGGCCGACAAGTATTGCGCACTGGTTGAGACCGTGGCGGCCCGCTTGCCGAAGCGGCGTGGAGCGCGAGCGCTGAAGGGGGCCCGATGACCGAATTCGCATTGCCGGCGGGCGCCACGTTGGCGCAGGCACCGGTGTCTGCGCTGGTGCTCTCGTTTTTCGCCTATGCGTTCGTGGGATGGGCGTACGAGTCGACTATCTGTGCGCTGCTGAACCACGGCCACTTTGCGAACAGCGGCTTTTTGCTAGGTCCGTGTTGCCCGATCTACGGCGTAGGCGCGCTGGCATGTTGGCTGCTACTGCGCGGTATCGACAACATCGGGGTGCAGTTCGTGGCCGCCGCGGTGGTATGCTGCGCACTCGAGTACGCGGTGGGCCTGCTGCTCGAGCGCACCACCCATGCGCGTTTCTGGGATTATTCGAACTTTCCGCTGAACATCAACGGGCGCGTGTGCCTGTACGGCGCGCTGCTGTTCGGCGGCGGCGCCGTGCTGATCTGCCGTGTTGCCGAGCCCGGTCTGCTGACGGCGCTGTCGCTTGTGCCTGCGCCGTTGCTGCGGGTTGCGGCGGGCGCGCTCATAGCGGTACTGGCGGCCGACACGGTCTTTGCCCTGGCGAGCTGGCGCCGCCTGTCCGACCAGCTCGAGGCCCTGCGCGCCGACATGGCAGACCGCATCAACGAGTCGCTGCGCGAGACCTCCGATTCGCTGCTCGAGCGCATCCCCGCGAGCGCACTGGACTCCGCCAACGCCGCGCACGTGCGCGGGCGCGCTGTCAACGCATGGCTGGCCGAAGTATCCGACGCCGCCATGGACGCCCTGCGCGAGCGGGCCGAGATTCCGTCGTTTCACATCGAGGGCGCCGGCGGGCTGCGCCTAGCTGCCCGGCGCGCCTCGAGAGCGGCGGCTCGTTGGCAAGCCTCTGCCGCCGCGTCGCTCAGCAGGCGCGACCTGCGTTTCTTCAATGCGTTTCCGCGCTTGCGGATGCTGCCGTACGAAGGCGTGATCCGCGCAACCAAGCTGAAGGACCGCGCGCGGGAGCTGTTCCGCTGGCGATAGCCCCGCACACCGCTTCAATTTGCAATTTGGGGACGGGGTCGTTTCGTACACGAGGAACTGCAAGCGTCCCCATATACCCGCACCGCACAACCCGGCACACGATGACGCTCGTCTAGGGTCGGGCCGCCCCAACGCCTGCGAGATCGTTCCCGAGCGCGCAATTTGGGGACGGGGTCATTTCGGATCGCAGCAAGACCTTTTCTGATCCAAACGGGCACGGTAGCCAGCCGCACCAATGCGGTGCGCATACGGCCCGCCCCGCCGTTGACGCGCGCGGGCGGCAGGCGGTTGCCGGCTGGGGCGGGCGCTCGCCGCCTGCGGGGCGCAGCTGCAACCGAATCGACCCCGTCCCCAAACTGACGAGCAGACGAAACGACCCCGTCCCCAAACTGTAGGTCTACTCCCGGTGCCGCTTGAAGTTCGTACCCCAGGCGGCAAGTGCGTCCAGCACCGGGCGCAAGCTTTCCCCCAAGGGCGTGAGCGAGTACTCCACGCGGGGCGGAACCTCGGCGAACACCTCACGGTGCACGAGACCGTCGGCCTCCATCTCGCGCAGATTGCTGGTGAGAACCTTTTGCGAGATACCGGCCACCGAGCGGCGCAGCTCGTTGAAGCGGCGCGTCCCGTCAAGCAGGTCGCGGATGATCAGCGTTTTCCAGCGGTTGGAGATGAGCACCAGTGTGGTTTCCACTGGGCAAGCAGGCAACGTCGAACGATCGATCATAAGCGGCCCACAATCCCTTCACATATATACCAGCAGCTCATAAACAATAGTTTCCTATTGGTACCTACAGCACCTAATAGTGCTTACTTACCACAGGAACCTTATCACGCGATGATGGCCTTGCCAACCGGGAACCGGCGGAACGCAAAAGCGCCCGCCCGAACGAAAGGACTCATCATGGCAGCAAACACCGCATCCACCGTCGCCATCGTCTGCGCGAACGGCAAAGCCGGCAGCCTCATCACCCGCGAGCTTGTCGAACGCGGCTTTGACGTCACCGCCATCGTGCGCGAGGAGAACAAGAGCGACGCGCCGCAAGCAATCCAGCGCGACGTGTTCGACCTGACGCGCGAGGACCTCGCCGGCTTCGACGTCGTGGTCGACGCCTTCGGCGCCTGGACCCCCGATACCATCCCCGGCATCACGCGCGCCGCCAGCCACCTGGCTGACCTGCTATCCGGCACGGACGCGCGCCTGGTGGTCGTGGGCGGTGCGGGCAGCCTGTTCGTCGACGCCAATCGTACCACCACGCTCGACGCCACGCCCGATTTCCCCGAGGACTGGAAGCCACTCTCCGCAGCACACGAAAAGTCCCTCGCCTACCTGCAGAACGCATCCGACCTGCGTTGGACCTACGTGTCCCCCGCCGCCGACTTCCAGGCCGACGGCGCGCGCACCGGCTCCTACCAGCTGGGCGGTGACGACATGCTGCTCAACGCCGCCGGTGCCTCGACTGTCAGCTACGCCGACTACGCCATCGCCGTCGCCGACCTCATCGAAAGCGGTGAGCACGTGGGCGAGCGCGTCTCCGTGGTGAGCAAGTAGCCCATCGGCAGACGTCCACCTGCTGGACCAGCCCCAGACTCGCCGAACCAACCCGCAGCGCGCGTCCATCGGCATGGAAAGCCTCCCGTCTCCCGGACTTCATAGCTTCCGTGTCCGAGAAATGGGAGGCGGCCAATCCTGCTCACACGTGTGGATCTCCAGTCCGGACCGTCTCGACGGTCCGGCTTTTCGTGCACGGCCCTTCCACGGCCCCAATCGACCCCGTCCCCAAACTGCACAACAGGGGGGCGGAGCCGCTTCGCGTACGAAACGACCCCGTCCCCAAATTGCAGATGCAGGTCTATTCGGCGAACTGCGAGTTATACAGGTCGGCGTAGAACCCGTCGGCGGCGAGCAGCTCCTCGTGCGTGCCGCTCTCCACGATATCGCCCTCGCGCATCACCAGGATGAGGTCGGCGTTCTTGATCGTGGACAGGCGATGCGCGATCACGAAGCTCGTCCGCCCCTCCATCAGCGCGTCCATCGCCTGCTGAATCTGCTGCTCGGTACGCGTGTCCACACTCGACGTCGCCTCGTCCAAGATCAGCATCGGCTTGTTGGCAATCATGGCGCGCGCAATCGTCATCTGCTGCTTCTGACCAGCCGAAAGGTTCACCTGGTCGTTCAGCACCGTGTCGTAGCCCGCCGGCAGCGAGCGGATATAGTGGTCGAGCCCCACCGCGCTGCACGCCTCGCGCATGCGCTCGTCGCTCACGCCCTCGGCGCAGTACACCAGGTTCTCGCGAATCGTTCCCTCGAACAGCCAGGTATCCTGCAGCACCATGCAGAACATCCCGTGCACGTCCTCACGACGCATCGCGGAGGTGGGCACGCCGTCGATGCGGATCTGCCCGCCGTCGATCTCATGGAAGCGCATGAGCAGGTTGACCATGGTGGTTTTACCCGCGCCCGTGGGGCCCACGATGGCGATCTTCTGACCCGGCAGCGCATGCGCCGAGAAGTCCTTGATCACCGGCTTGTCCGACCCTTCGTAGGTGAAGCGCACGTGGTCGAACTCAACCTCGCCGCGCACCTCACCCGCCGGCAGGCTCGCCGCCGCAGGCTCCTCGGGCATCTCCTGCTCGCCCAAAAACTCGAACACGCGGCTGCCTGCGGCGCCGGCCGACTGCAGCGTCTGCACCGCCTGCGCGATCTGGGCGAGCGGCTGGGTGAAGTAGCGCACGTAGAGCATGAAGGCCACGATCACGCCGAACCCGATCTGCCCGTCGAGGGCAAGAGCGCCACCCACCACGCACACGGCCACGTAGCCGAAGTTGCCGATGAACGTCATGAGGGGCATCATGAGGCCGGACAGGCACTGCGCGCGGAAGTTGCTGCGCACCAGGCTGCCGTTCATCTTGTCGAACGCCGCCTTAGCCTCGTCCTCGCCGTTGTAGGCGGTCACCACCGTGTGCCCGGAGTACATCTCCTCAATGTGTCCGTTGAGCGCGCCCAGGTCGGCCTGCTGACGGGCGAAGTACTTTTGGCTGCGCCCCATGATGAGACCCATGAGCACAAAGCCCACCAGGCTCGCCCCCACCGCCGCCAGCGTCATCCAGCCGTTGGTGAGCAGCATCATGGCGAGGCTGCCGCCGAACAGCACCACCGCGGACACGAGCATGCCCATGCTCTGGTTGAGCGAGGTGCCGATGGTGTCCACGTCGTTGGTCACGCGGCTCAGCACGTCGCCGGTGGCCACGCGGTTGTAGTAGGCCATGGGCAGGCGGTTGATCTTATGCGAGATATCCGAGCGCATGCGACGCGTCACGCGCTGCGACACCACGGCCATGACCTGGCCCTGGACAGCCGACAGCAGGTAGCTCGCTACGTAGAACGCCACGAGCGTCAGGCCCAGGCCCGTCACGAATTGCATGTCGATACCGGGCTCCACCAGCTGCTTCACCGAGGAGGGCAGCTCATCGAGCGCCGCCATCATGGCATCGGTGTCGCTTTGGTCCATGTTGGCGAACACCTCGAGCATGGCGCGCTGGTCGGCGCCGGAGATGGCCACGCCGTCCACCGTAATGTCGGTAAAGAGCTGCTCGGCCACCGCATCGGGCAGACTGTCGAGGTCGGCGGCGCCCATGCCGGCAGAAGCGGAGCTGGTGCCCGCTGCGGCCGCAGCACCCGCAGCACCCGCCGCCGAACCGGCTTGGCCCGCGGCCATCGCACCCGTATCCGCGCTGGCCGCCGCCTCGTCGCTCCCGCCAGAGGCCGCAGCACCTGCCTGGCCGCTCGCGGCCATCGCACCCGCGCCCGCGCTCGCAACCGCCAGCTTCTGCTGATTCGCCTGCACGTTCTCCTGCACGGCCGTGACGATCTTCTGCAGCTCGTCGGTATCCGGCTTGATGCCGTCGGTGATGGCATCGGTCATATCCGAGAGCATGTGCGGGCCGGCCAGCGTCAGCACCGTGCCGCCCACGGCGCACACGAGCGCCAGCACCAGCACCGCGGTGTAGCGGCGGCAGTACGCCAGCAGCTTGCCCCAGGTTCCCTTGGCGATCGGACCGCCCGCCGCGCCGCCGCGGCCGCCCATGCCCATCGCCCCCATGGCCCCTCGACCGGGGCGCGCGCCGCCCGCGGCGGCGTTGTTCTTCTCAGCCATTTATGCCAGCTCCTCTTCGCTCAGCTGCGACAGCGCGATCTGACGATACGTCTCGCAATCGCGCATCAGCTCCTCGTGCGTTCCCTTGCCCGCGATCTTGCCCTCGTCCAGCACGATGATCTGATCGGCATCGCGGATGGTGCCGATGCGCTGGGCCACGATGATGCGCGTGGTGTCGCGGCAGGCATCGTCCAGGGCGTCGCGCAGCACGCGGTCGGTCTTGTAGTCGAGCGCCGAGAACGAATCGTCGAAGATCAGAATCTCGGGCTTGCGCGCGATCGCACGCGCGATGGACAGGCGCTGCCGCTGGCCGCCTGACAGGTTGGTGCCGCCCTGCGCCACATGCGCATCGTAGGCGCCGTCCATCTTCTCCACGAACTCGCGCGCCTGGGCCGTATCCACCGCATCGACCACGTCACCCGGCGTCGCCGGAGCCGCGCCGTTGTCGCCGTAGGCCACATTGGAGGTCACCGACCCGCCAAACAGCGTTGCCCGCTGCGACACGTAGCCGATCTTGTTGCGCAGCGCGCGGCGGCTCCACGAGCACACGTCCACGCCGTCAACGAGCACGCGGCCCTCGGTGGTATCGTAGAAGCGCGGGATGAGGTTGATGACGGTCGACTTGCCCGAACCCGTCGAGCCGATGAGCGCCACCGTCTGCCCGCGGTGCGCGGTGAACGAGATGCCCTGCAGCATGTTCTCCTCGGCATCCGGATAGCTGAAGCCCACGTTCTCGAAGACAATCTCGCCGCGCTGGCCTGCCTCGCCGCCGGTGCGGGTGCCGTCCTGGATCGTCGGCTCGGTTTCCAGCACCTCGGAGATACGGCCGGCCGCCACCTGGGCGCGCGGCAAGATCATGAAGATCATCACGAGCATCATGAACGCCATGACCACCTGGATGGCGTACTGCGAGAACACCATCATGTCGGAGAACAGGCCGATCTTTGCCGCCATGGTGGCATCGTTGAGCAGCGCGGCGCCCACCCAGTAGATCGCCAGCGACAGCCCGCTCATCACACCCTGGATGCTCGGCAGCAGAAAGGCCATGGCGCGGTTGGCGGTGAGCTGGTTGCCCATCAGGCGGCCGTTGACCTCCTCGAACTTTTCCTCTTGGTAGCCCTCGGCGTTGTAGGCGCGCACCACGGCCAGGCCGGTGAGGTTCTCGCGCGTCACGCGGTTCACGTCGTCGGTAAGGCGCTGCAGGCGGCGGAAGCGCGGGGTTGCCACCATGAGCACCACGCCCACGATGAGCAGCAGCACCACAACGGCACCGGCCGTCACCGCGGTCCACTCCCACTGCTTGCCCGCGATTTTGGAGCAGGCCCACACGGCGGTGATGGGCGCCTTGATGAGCATCTGCAGCCCCAGCACGATCAACATCTGCACCTGCGTGACATCGTTGGTGGAACGGGTGATGAGACTCGCGGTGGAGAAGCGGCCGATCTCGGCCATGGAGAAGGATTGCACCTTGTCGAAGAGCTTCTCGCGCAGGGTGCCGCCGAAGCGCGCGGCGATGTTGGAGGCGCACAGGGCGGTGACCACCGCGGCAGCGAGGCTGCCCAGCGAGCAGGCGAGCATCTTGGCGCCGGCGGTGAGGATCTCGGCCATCGTCGAGCCCTCGACCTGCACCAAACGGGTGATATCGGCCATGTAGTCGGGCGACTTGAGGTCGAGCCACACCTGGCACACGATGAACGCCAGCGCCACGCACGCCAGCGCACATTCGCGCTTGGTGAGGTTTCGCAAGAGTTTGAGCATTGTCACTCCTTCGTTGTCGGTTCTGGTTTCCCGGTTGCTGAAATCGTTTTCTGTAACCGGGTTAGATATTTATACGGCGCACCCCGCGGACCACATCCGGTCGCACGCAGCACAGGAGCACCGCGAGTTGTCAGATGTCGATGTGCGGCGGCTCCATGACCTCGCCGATCTCTGCCGCCGTTTCGATGAACGCGCGGAGCCGCTCAACGCCGATGCGATCGATGATCAAGCCGACGCGACGGCGCATCTCGCGCCCCAGGTCCTCGATGAATCGCTCGCCCTCGTCGGTTAACGCGATAACCGTCATCCGTGCGTCCTCGGTGCTGCGCGTGCGCGTGACGAGCCCGCGTGCCTCCATCTTCTTCAGCATGGCCGCCACGCGCGGCGTACTCACGTCCATCTTCTCGGCGATGAACCCCGCCGTCACCGGAATGCCGCGCTCGCGAGCGCGGTCGAGCAGATGCAGGGTGCCCCCGATACCGGCAGTCGATAGGTCTTTACGGGCAAAGCACCGTGCAGGATGCGTCTTGCCGATCAACTCCACCATGGCCTCGATATCCTCTTGAGTTGCCATGAAGCCCCTCCTCTCGCGTCTGCGAAAACGCCCCGGTTCGCCTGCGACACCCGCGGACCGCGCATCCGCGGCATGTTGCGGATGGCGCGCCGCGTGTTTCAGGCAGGCGGCAAGACGTCAGATTTATCTAACGAGGTTAGATTTAAGCGCGCGGGGCGGGGTCGGTCAACCGGGCGCAACCACTCATCGCGCGCTCTCCATATTTGATTGGTGGGTTCAGCACGCATCCCCTGCCAGATGCGGAACGCAAACCTTTGCAACATGCCGCATAACCTGGCACACCACTCAACAGCAACCATCGCAGCAACCGTTCCGCCACCACCGCGGAGACGAAGCGGCCAGCCAGCCGCCGTCGACGTCCCCGCCCGCACCTGCACCAGGATCGTGGCGAGGCGCGGGCTGCCCGGCTGCCCGGCTGCCCGGCTGCCCGGCTG
>CABRHH010000013.1 GCA_902470695.1 uncultured Collinsella sp. | reverse complement strand
GCCGCGCGGCAGGGATTCATGATGCCAGAGGCGGGCGGGCGCGGGGGCGGGAATCCCCGCCTCCACGGGGTCTACACATATCATGGAAGCTTAGCCGGAGACCTACCCTCTCTCTAATCGTCGTCCCCGCTGGCGCCGAGCTTGGTCAGAATCCCGAGAGCCGCCTGCACAACGCCTACACCGCCATTCGACACGTCCGCGTTGATGCCGCGCCCCAACCCGCTGCCCGCGCCAGCACCGGCCTTGTAGGGAACCGTGAACTTGCGCGTCTTGGGGAAGTTGATGGCGCCCAGCGAGCCACGCAGTTCAAACGCAATGTCTTTGGGAACGTCCACCCCTATATAGGTGAGTTTGCCGCCCACCAACGACACGCTTTCCAGTCCCAGCCTGTCGGCGCGGATGCGGATGCGTGCCCGATCCATAAGGTTCTGCGCCGCCTCCGGCAGCTTGCCGAACTCCTCCTCGCACGCCTGCTGCACCTCATCCACCGCCGCAAGCTCGTCGGCCGCGGCAAGCTTGCGGTACACCATGACGCGCCTGTCGACCGCCGGCACATACTCCTCATCGAGATAGAAATCGGCTGAAAGGTTGATGGCGACCCCCGCCTGCTCGACATCCGAGCCGCCCTCGCCGCGCGCCTCGGCAACCGCCTGGCCCAGCATCTGCGTGAATAGGTCGAAGCCGACACTCGATAGGTTGCCGTGCTGCTCGGCGCCAACCAGCGAACCGGCACCGCGGATCTCCAGGTCCCTCATGGCGATGCGCATACCGCTGCCAAGCTCCTGGAATTCCGAAAGCGCGGTCAGGCGCGCGGTGGCCTCCTCGGTGAGCGGCATCTCCCCCGGGAACATGAAGTACGCGTACGCCTGCGTAGCCGAGCGCCCCACACGCCCCTTCAGCTGGTAGAGCTGGGCCAAGCCAAGCCGCTGCGAGTCCTCGATGATCAGCGTGTTCGCACTCGCGTTATCAATGCCGCTCTCCACGATGGTGGTGGCGATCAGCACATCGATCTTTTTGGTGGCGAACTGCACCATCACATCCTCAACCTCGCGCGGGCTCATCTTGCCGTGCGCCACGCCCACCCGGGCCTCCGGAGCCGCCTCGTGCACGCGCTCGACCGCCTCGTCGATCGTTTTCACGCGGTTGGACACGTAGTACACCTGCCCCCCGCGCCCCATCTCAAGACGGATCGCCGCGCTCACCACGTCCGGGTCGTATTCGCCCACATGCACCGCGACCGGTCGGCGGCCGGTGGGCGGCGTGACGATCAGGCTCATATCGCGCACGCCGCTCATCGCCATCTGCATGGTGCGCGGGATAGGTGTCGCCGACAGCGTGAGCACGTCGATCTGCTCGCGCAGGTTCTTGAGCTGCTCTTTGTGCTGCACGCCGAATCGCTGCTCCTCGTCGATGATCACCAGGCCCAGTTCATGCGGGTTCACGTCGGCCGAAAGCAGGCGATGCGTGCCGATCAGCACGTCCACGCGCCCTTCGGAAAACGCTGCCAGGGCGCGGCGCTGCTGGGCCGGCGTCCGGAAACGCGACAGCACTTCAACCTCCACGCCGAACGGCGCGAATCGCTCGAAAAACGTTTCGAAATGCTGCTGGGCCAAAATCGTCGTGGGGCACAGCACCATGACCTGGCGACCGCCGTCCACGCATTTGAAGGCCGCACGCAGCGCAACCTCTGTCTTGCCGAAACCCACGTCGCCGCACAGCAGGCGATCCATGGGCTTGGGCGCCTCCATATCGGCCTTGATGTCATATATCGCTTCGAGCTGGTCGCGCGTCGGCTCGTACGGGAAGCTTTCCTCCATTTCCACCTGCGCTGCGCTATCAGGCGGGCAGGGCACCCCCGTGATGGATGCGCGCCTGGTGTAGAGGTCTACCAAGTCGAACGCGAGCTTCTTGGCGCTTTTGCGCGCCTTCGTGGTCGCCCGCGCCCAATCGGCGGTGTTCAGGCACGTGAGGCGCGGGCTGTCGCCATCGGGGCCCACGTAGCGCGTCACGCGATCGACCTGCTCGAGCGGCACATAGAGCTTGTCGCCCCCCGCGTACTCCAGCAGGAAGTAATCGCGCTCGCGACCCGCAACCTCCTGGCGCACGATCTCGGAGAACAGCGCGATGCCATGCGTGGCATGGACCACGTAGTCGCCCGGCTTGAAGGGGAAGGTGATCTCGGTCACGTCGACGCGCCGCCGGGTCCTGCCGCGACGGGCGTCCATCCGCGCATTGAGGTCGGCCACGGAAAACACCGCGAGGTGCGCCGACGGCACCACCACGCCCGACGCGATGGGCGCGTCCACAAAGGTCACGCGTCCGCGCGTGATGGTCGGCACCGCCGGGGCGGCGTCACCGATCGCACGCGCGTTGAGCTGATCGGCCTCGCGCTTGCTCACAACCGCTCGCGGAACCCGCTCGACCGTCCCCTCGTTTTCAGGTGCCGTCTGCAGGGACTCTTCGAACGCAATCCCCTCGTCAGTGAACGACAGCTCCATCGATTCGCGGGCCCCGCGGTCGGGGACGGCGAACACACAGGCGAATCGGTTGTTGACGACCTCCTGGACACGGGAGAGAAACCGGGTATCGGAGCCCGCCAAACCGGGCTGTTCGATCTTGAGCTCGGCAGTCACCGCACCGCCCGCGCGAATAAGGCTCACGTAATTCAGGCGCTGCTGACGTCCGAAGTCGAGCTCCTGCGGGCGCACGTACAGCCCGTCGAGACGCGCCACCTTCGCCTCGCTGGCCCGGCGCTCCAAGTCATCGTAGGCGCGCGTGCAATCGTCGAACAGCGAACGGGGCTCAGACAGCACCACCAGCGCATCCGGATGCACATGGCTAAGCGGGCTGACCGTGCGCTCGTACAGCAGCGGCAGGAACCGGTCGAGCTCGGGCGTGACCACGCGGGCCTGCACGAGCTCGAGCATGGCCGCCAGCTCGCTATCATCCTGAGCGGGCAGATACAGCGCCGCCGAGATCCTGCGCACCGCTTCATCGGTTAGCGCGAGCTCGCGCACCGGGAAGATCTCGACCGACTCGGCATCACCGATGGTCTGCCCCGTCGAAGCCACCATCGAACGGATGCGGTCGATCTCGTCACCAAAGAACTCCAAGCGAACCGGTGCCGCACCCTGCGCCGGAAACACATCGACCGAATCGCCATGCACGCGAAACAGTCCCGGTGCCGCCGCGTCATCGGAACGCGTGTACCCCATGCCCACCAACCGCTCGGGCACCGATGCGAACGGGATCTCCTCGCCCACCGACAGCACCGTCGAGGTCCAGTAGGCGCTTTCCCGCGGCGGCACGCAGCGCAGCAACGCACGAGCCGAGGCGACCATGATGCAGGCCTCCCCGCGCGCAATGCGGCCGAGCGCCGCGCACCGCGAAGCGACCACGGCGTCATCCGGCTGGTCGCTTTTCCAAGGATAGTCCGCGCGCTCCGGAAAACGCGCGACATGGCCGACGCCCACGTAGGCCGCGAGCGCCCGCGCGGCGCGGTCCGCTGCGTCCTCTCCCGAGACGATGTAGACCGTGGGGCGCGGCCGGCGGGCGAACTGCGCCGCCAGCATGAGCGTGCGCCCCGATTGCGAAACCGCCAGCGTGGCATCCGAGCCGGCATCGAGCGCGGCCTCCACGGTCTGCAGGGCATCGTCCGTATACAGTTGTGCAGCTATGCGATGAATCAGCATTGAAACTCCCTGGCGGTTCCGGCCGGCGCTCGGACGGACGCCCGATCCGGTCGGGCGGCAAGCGTCCGACCGGGCTCAAACGCTACAAAACACTACGACGCCTTCCATCCTATCCCATCCGGGCACTCGGACAGATATCGGCCAGCGGACACTCCCCGCAGAGGGGCTTGCGCGCATCGCAGATCTCGCGCCCCAGCATGATCCACTGGTGGTTGACGTCGTTCCAGTACTCCTTCGGCAGAATCTTCAGCAGATCCTGCTCGGTTTTCAACGGTTCCTTCTCATGCGTCTTGGGCGACAGCTTGAGGCGATGGGCGATGCGGTTGACATGCGTATCGACCGCGATTCCCTCCACGATGCCGTAGCCCACATTGAGCACGATGTTCGCCGTCTTGCGCCCCACGCCGGGCAGCTTGACGAGCTCCTTCATGTCGGCCGGAACCACACCGTCGTAGTCGGCGACAATCATCTGCGCGCACTCGATGCAGTGCTTCGCCTTTGTTTTGTAAAAGCCCAGCGACTTGATGACGCCTGACAGCTCCTCATAGGTTGCCTGCGCCATCGCCTCCGGCGTGGGCCAGCGCTCAAACAGGGCCGGCGTCACCTTGTTGACCTGGGCGTCGGTCGTCTGGGCGGACAACAGCACCGCAATCACCAGGCGGAATGGGTTGGCATGGTCCAAAAAGCACTCCACCGGTCCGTAGCGCTCATTGAGCCGCCGGCACACCTCGATGGCGCGCTCCCGCTTGGCTGCATTCGTCTCCCGTGGCATATCCTGCATTCCCTCCCGTTCGCTATGCGCCCTCAAGCGCCGCTTGCCCGGATTCCGGCGTCTCCTCGTGGATGCCCGCCGCATCGTCGTCCGATGCGGCCGGGCCCGCCTCGATTCCCAGCACCTCGACCGCCAGCGCCTCGTCCTCCATGGCGGTGACACCCTTGAGCTTGCGCGCTATCACGTTCGTGCGCGTGTTGATGATACCGTCCACCGTCTTCCCAGCCGTCTCTATCTGCTTGAGCGCCCGGCGCAGCTCTGCTTGGTATTTGGGGAATTCCGCCTTCACCGCACTCAGCACCCGCTGGATCTCGTCGGCCTGACGCTGGAACGCGAACGTCTGATAGCTCATCTGCAAGCTGTTGAGAATCACCGCCATGGTTGACGGGCCCGCAACGTTGACCTGGTAGTCGCGCTGCAGGCACTCGATCAGGCCGGGCCGATCGACCACCTCGGCATACAGCCCCTCGAACGGCAGGAACATGATCCCGAAGTTCGTGGTCTCCGGAACGCTCAGATATTTGGTGGAGATGTCCTTCGCCTCAGCTTTGATGACCTGCTCAAGCGCACGGCGCGCCTGCGCGATACCGGCCGCATCGCCCGCATCCATCGCATCGCGCAGATGCTCGTAGGTATCGCCGGGGAATTTCGAGTCGATGGGGAGCCACACGGGGCCTCCCACCTCCTGCGGCAGCTTCACGGCGAACTCCACCCGCTCCGAGCTGCCCGGCTTGGTTGCCACGTTCTGCGCGTACTGGTCGGGCGCCAGGATGTCAGCCAGGATAGCGCCCAGCTGCACCTCGCCCAAGATGCCGCGCGTCTTCACATTCGACAGGACGCGCTTCAGATCCCCTACGCCGGCCGCAACGCTCTGCATGTCGCCCAGCCCCCGATACACCGCCTCGAGCTGATCGCTTACCTGCTTGAACGACGCACCCAAGCGATCGTTCAACGTGGCTGCCAGCTTTTCGTCCACCGTCATGCGGATTGCCTCGAGCTTGCGCTCGTTGTCGGAGCGGATATCCCCCAGCTGCCGTTCCACGGTCTCACGCAAAGCATCGATGCGCCCCTCCATCACATCGCGCTGGCGGTCGAGCCGCTGCACGCTTTCCTGACGCGATGCATCCACGCGCACACCCAGCTGATCCAGCGACCGCATGGTGCCATCGAATCGCTGCTGCTCGGAAAGCTGGAGCGCAGACGTGCGGTCCTGCAGCGCGCGCACCTGCACACCCATCTGGTCGAGCGCGCCGCCGACCTCTTCCAGCGCCCCGCGCAGCGCCTGCAGCTCGCGCATGGCCGCCGCTCCTTGCACGCGCGCCCCGCGCCAGCCCGCGACCAGCAGCATCACGACCACCAACACCACGCCGGCAAGCGCCATCGCAACGATTCCCGTATCCACTCAACACCACCCGCATCCGCCGAAAATTCATCAGCTCCATCATACCGAACTGCGCGGACATATGTTCGCGCAGAAATCCCGGCGCCCTACCTTGCAGGCAGCATCGACGTCCACTCTGCCACCAACCCTTCGGCGCGCAGCGCCAGGCTCCGCAGCGCAGCCAGCAGCTCGTCGGGAGTTGCACCGTTGAGCACGTAGGTCAGCGCATAGGCGGCGATGAACACGGCCACCACCGCCACCGGGGCCAATACGATATACGCAAGCACCCGAATCGCCTGCATGGCCTTCCGACGCCGCATACGGCCCCTGTCGTAGGCAAGCTCCCGCCAGTAGGCCTCGCCAGCAATCGAGTAGGGCTCCGGCTCATCCAGATCGAGCGCCCCGGCCGCTGGCCCCTGCTCAGGCGCCATCGCAGCCGGGCACGCGCCTCGCGCCGCATCGGGCACCGCAGGCGCCCCGTCCGGGGACGCGTGCGGCCCGCCCGTCGTCGGCGCCGAACCCGAGCGTCCACGCGGTGCATCGCCGTCCGCCGCCGCACCCGACCGCACGCATGGCGCATCATCAGCTCCTGATGAGGCCGCCGTGCGGCGCGAACGGACGGCGCTGCACGGCGGCACCTCCCCCTCACCATGCGCTTCCGGCACCCTGACCGGCCCGCCACCAGATCCCGAGTCGACAGATCGATAGGTTTCGAACCGCTCCCAGCGCTCCGAGCGCCGTGCCACCTGCTGCGGCGTTTCAATAAACAGGTCCATACGAACATCCACCCCTTGAGCGGAGGCACGTGCGAGGAAAGAGAGCACTAGCATGGACCCCTCGAGAACGCACGTCAATCGAAACGCGCTTTCTTTGCAGGCTTCCGCTCAAAAAGAGATCGTCCGACCATTCATACGCCATGCTACCTGCGCATATGAAACGCTCATGTCGATGCGCGAGGTCTGTCAAGATCCTTGCCGCAAACCATCTCATAGCTTGCAGAAATCATACAGACAGACACCCTCCATGAAAAAGCCGGTGCCGACATATGCCGGCACCGGCTCCCATCCTGTATGCCTGGCGGCATGCAGCGGCGTCGCCTTAGTAGTTGACGACCTGCTCCTCGAAGTAGCTCTGCGGATGAGCGCACACCGGGCAGGCGGCAGGCGCCTCGGGGCCCACGTGCAGGTGGCCGCAGTTCAGGCACTTCCACACCTTCACGCCAGCGCGGTTGAAGACCTCGCCCTTCTCAACGCGCTCGGCAAGCTTGTTGTAGCGCTCCTCGTGCGCCTTCTCAACAGCACCGACACCGCGGAACTTGGCGGCGATGGCGGTGAAGCCCTCCTCGTCGGCGGTCTTGGCGAACTCGTCGTACATGGTGGTCCACTCGTAGTTCTCGCCAGCGGCGGCGTCACGCAGGTTGTCCAGCGTGCCCGGCACCGCACCGCCATGCAGCTCCTTGAACCACAGCTTGGCGTGCTCGGACTCGTTCAGAGCCGTCTCCATGAAGATGTTGGAGATCTGCACGTAGCCGTCCTTCTTGGCCTTGGACGCATAGTAGCGGTACTTGGTGTGGGCCTGGGACTCGCCGGCGAAAGCGGTCTCCAGGTTCTTCTTGGTCTGAGAGTTCTCGAAATCCATATGCCCTCCTTGTGCGGTGTGAGGATACGAACCGCCGCGATACACCATACCGTGGCGGCATCCTTATTGTAGATTCATTCCTAATAAGGAACAACTCCACAAAAGCTATCTACCCGTTTTACATGGCCTGCACACAGGGATTTTTCAGCATAAAGCAGCACGAACGCGCTTACGCGATGCGCCAGGAGCCATCCTGCTCACAGCAGAATCCCTCGCGTACCAAATCATCCAGAATGGAGCGGACCTCATCGCGCTCCACCGTCGCGCGCCCCGAAGCTCGCTCAAGCTCATCCAAGCGCTCGGATACCTCGGAAAGCGCCAGCCCCGAGGACGCCGAAACCTGGGCATTGAGCAGCATCCGCACCACCGCTGCCCGTTTCTGACGCCGCGATCCTTCGAATTTCGACTGCCGTGTATAGGCTTTCGAGCGCCGAGAGGGGTTGGGCACGGTCTTCTTCAGGTAGAAGCCGTAGTCGAGCAATGCGTAGTACCAGGCACGCGGCGTATCGTCGGCATCCTGTGGGCGCGCATATACGCCAGCGTCTTTCTCGCCTGCACCCTGCATATCCCGCCCGGCCGGGCAGGCCGCCTCTACAAGCGGAACCAACTCCTTGTCCGGAACCTCCGGCACTTCGGGAAACAGATGGTGCAAAAACACGGTCCGTACATTGGTTTCCAAATACACGCCGGGAAGGTCGAAGGCGAACGAGCGAATGCCCTGCGCCGTCGCCGGTCCGATGCCGGGCAGCGCCACGAGCTCCTTGACGCCCGTGGGAAACACCCCATCATAGGTGCGCACCACCTCTTCTGCCGCCGCCTTGAGCGCCAGCGCACGCCGGTTGTAGCCCATGCCCTGCCAGGCGGCGAGCACTTCGCCCGTGGAAGCCTCAGCCAGGGCGAAGACGCTGGGGAACCGCTCGAGCCACTCGGGCCAGCGCCCCTCCACCCGCGGCACCTGCGTCTGTTGCAACATCACTTCCGACAGCCAGATTTCGTAGGGGTCGCGCGTGCGGCGCCAGGCAAGATCGCGATACAGGCGAGTACCCTCCGCCCGAATCAGACTCCGAAAGGACTCCTGCACCATCTTGCCTCCTCACCGAACCCGCATCTGCCCGCTTCCCGGCACCGGACATGCCGCCGCCGGCGCGCTCCTACGACAGCGCCGGGGTGCACCGCTCGCCGCACACCGCATACTCGGCGAAGCGCGCACGGTCGGCGAACTTGGCATCAACCGCCGGATTCTGACGCCGGTTCACCACATCGTCCAACGTGACCGAATCCAGATAGCTGTGCATCAGCGCCTGGGCGCCCGACCAGATGGGGTGATAGCAGCACCCGCTCGAACGGGGGCACACCACATCGTCCGCGGTGCAATCGTTCATGACCAACGGGCCCTGTACCGCCTCGACAATCTGCCGGATGGTGACCTCGGCCGGGTCGACCTTCAAGCGCATGCCACCGTGCACACCGCGCAGGCTTTCCACGATCCCCGCCTGCACCAGCCCGTGCTGAATCGAGCGCGCAAAGGAATAGGGCACGTCGACCTCCTCAGCCGCCGTGCGGACGGACAGCAGATTGCCCTCCCCCTGCACCAGCATGGCCAGCATGCGCAACGCATAATCGGTCTTTCTGGAAATATCCATGTCTATCAGCCCTTCATCGAGTCCCCCGAGCAACAACCCGGCCAGACGGCGCTCTCCTTCCTGTATGGATGCACCCCCGGGTATACAGTCAAAACCATTGCAGTCGAATACTATATCGCATCTGTCCATAAAAGCATGCGCCTCTTGTAGCAATTTACCGACAATGCAGCATCTTAACCAGGATTGCCCCTGCATTCGGCACCCTTTTATACGCAAAAAGCCCCGTCATACGACGAGGCTTTGATTGCGATGGCGGGAAGTACGGGGCTCGAACCCGCGACCTCCGACGTGACAGGCCGGCGCTCTAACCAAACTGAGCTAACTCCCCAGGCAGCAACTGCTGCGAGAGCTAGTATACACAGAAGTGCTCCGTGTACGCAAGAAGATTTTTGAATATTTTTCCATCCGCCGTTTTCCCAGCTCACAGCCGCAACACCGAGGGTCGGGCAAGGCTGCGGACGGAAAGCCCGACCCTCGCACCATAACCGGCGCCGCAGACGGGCCCTACAGGTCGACGATCTCGGCGGACAGCACCCGGCCATCCTCGACCACAAGGCGCGCGATGGTGGGGCCGCGCTCGCCGCGCGGGTAGGACGCCGAACCCGGGTTCACCACCAGGCACCGCCCCTCATGGGCGATCATCGCCCGATGCGTGTGCCCGCACACGGCCACATCCGAGCTGCCGCACGGCAGCTCATCGCGGTAATGCGCAACCGAGATGCGCAGCCCCTCGTAGACGAACACCGCCAGGCGCTCCACGGCGGGGCCGTAGTTGTAGTAGTACCCGTCGTTGTTGCCAAGCGCCCCGTGCACCTCGGGCGCGATGGTCTCAAGCTGGGCCCAATCGGCTTCCGAGGTGATGTCGCCCGCATGGATCAGCAGATCGCAACCGTCCAAGGCCTCCAGCAGACGATCCGACAGGCAGCCGTGCGTGTCGGACACGATATCGATGCGCTTTGCCATCTTAGATATTCAACGCTTTCTTCAAGGGGACCACGCGGCGGCGCGACACCGGGATGCGCTCGTCCAAACCGCTGACGCCCAGCTGGATAGTACCCGCCTGGATCGACTCCACGTCCTCCACGCATGACAGGTTCACGATGTAGCGCCGGTGCACGCGGAAGAACCCGAACTCGTTGAGCTTGGCCTCGAACTGCGCCAGCGAGGTAGTAGAGAGGAACCGGTCGTCGCCCGTGAAGATGCAGGAGTAGTCGTCCTTGGCCATGATGAAGCGGATCTGGTCGATCGGGATCAGCACCTTGCGGCCGCTTTTCTCCACCGAGATGCGCTCGATCGCCGAACCCGACAGCGTCGACGTCACCGCGTCCGACCCGGCGACCCCGCGGGCGAGCACCTTCTCGATCGCTCGATCGAGGCGCGCCTCCTCCACGGGCTTCATCAGGTAGTCAACGGCATCGACGTCGAACGCCTCGACCGCATGATCGCTATAGGCGGTCACGAACACGATCGCAGGCGGGGTCTTGAGTTTATAGAGCGCCTCGGCGAGCTGCAACCCCGAGGCGCCCGGCATGGAGATGTCGAGGAACACCACGTCCACTCGCACATCCATCAGCATCTCTATCGCGGAGCGGACGCTGGTCGCCTCGCAGATCGAGCTGATCTTGCCCGTCTGCTCAAGCAGGTAGCGCAGCTCAGAGCGTGCTGGAGCCTCGTCGTCGACGATCATCGCACGTAGCATAACCACAGAGTACCTTTCGATTCGAATCGCGCATGACCCGGCTCAGCTGAGCCGTCCGTACGGTCATGCCCCTATTCTATCCCTCATCATACATACTTCCCTCCAAATCGAGATGCAAAACAATCGTCGTGCCCGAGCCGGGAAGCGATGTCACCGACGTGCTCGATTTGGGTCCGTAGAAACGCTTGATGCGCTCGGAGATGTTGTGCATGGCAACGCCGGCGCCGCCGCCTTGAGGGGCCGACGCGTCCGGGGCACCGCGCGTGGGATCGAACAGGCGCGCTGCCGTGGCCTCGTCCATGCCCTCGCCGTCGTCGGCCACCGTGATGTCGACCGCGCGCTCGCCGGCCGGGGCAATCGAGACGTCGATGTGCAGCGCGCCCTCGTCCGGCATTGCATGGCGCACGGCGTTTTCAACCAACGGTTGGATGACGAAGGCGGGTACCTGGACATCCCGGACCGCCTCGTCGATCGTGAAGCGCTCCTGGATGCGATCGTCGCCGAACCGGGCCTTCTCGAATTTGAGATAGCGCTGGGTTTGCGAGACCTCGCGCGCGACCGGGATCAGCGAGCCGGAGTTATCGAGCGTGGCGCGGTAGAACTGGGCGAACTCCCGCAGCAGCTCGCGGGCGCGCAGAGGCTCGGTGCGCGTGAGGGCCGCGATGGTGTTCAGCGTGTTGAACAGGAAGTGCGGGTTGATCTGGGCCTGCAGGGCGCGCAGCTCGGCGCGGGCGGTGAGCTCGGCCTGGCGTTCCAACTCGTGGATGGCAAGCTGCGTGGACAGCAGCTCGGCGAAGCCCTGCGCAAGCGCGAACTGCGTCCGGTTCACGTCGTGGGCGCTGCGATAGTAGAACTTGAGCGAACCGACCGCCTTGCCGCGAATCTTGAGCGGGGCGATGATGCCCGCCGGGATGTGATGACGCGAACCGCGCTCCCCGTACTCGCCGCGCACGTCCTGCGCGCTGGTGAACGACTGGACGATGCCGTGGTCGATTGCGTAGCGCGTGGCCGGCGTATGGATGGGGGAACCGGGCGGGAAGTCGCCGGCGAGCTCGCCCACGCAGGCAAGCACCACCGATTCATCCGTCACCGCGATGGTCATGGCGCGCGTCTCGGGCAGCAGCTGGCGGCAGATGGTGTCGGCGCTCTCGCGCGTGAGGCCCCCGGTGATGTCCTCGAGCATCTCCGAGGCGATCGAGAGGGTCTGCTCGGTGTACTGGGCGCGCAGGGTGTCGGGGCTCAGGCACAGGTAGGCGAACACGAACAGGAAAACGATCAGCAGCGCGATGGCCGCCGCCGTGGTGACCGGCTCCATGCCCGTCACGGCGGCATAGCCGAAATACACCGCGAGCGCGAGTGCCAGCACGACCGCCATGCCGCGCCCAAGCGACACAGACCCGAGCAAGCGCTCGACCACCGATCCGGAGGGGCGCCGGTCGCGCCGCGGGGCGCTCACTGCTCCTCCAGCACCGCACGCAGGCGCTCATCGCGCCACAGGCCGTCCATGATGCTCGGCCAGAAACTCTGGAAGCGCAAATAGCAGCTTTCGTACTCGTGCGCGTAGCGCTCCGCCTCCTCGATGCCGTCCCGCCAGATGCGGCGGTAGCCGGCGTGCTCGCGTGTGAGCAGCGAGCGAACCAGGGCGGTCTTGCGCACGCGCTCGTCGAGCCCCGCGGCGATCCAGGGACCGGGATAGGGCATGAGCGACGCCGGCGTCACCGGGTTCAGGTCGTGTCGGCGGGCGGCATAGGCGAGCTTTGCGCGCTCATAGAACCAGCGGTAGACGTTCTGCATGAACCGCGGCGACTCCTCCGGCTGCGCCGGGGGCAGGTGCTTGACCGCCCAGGTGTTGTCGAACCACACATCCATGCCGAACAGGCGCATGTTGAACAGGTAATCGAGGTCCTCGCCGCGCGTGATGTACGGGTCGAAGGCGACGCGCGAGAACGCGCGGGCATGCAGGGCGAAGCAGCCGCCGCACACATAGTTCGACCGCGAGATGCGGGTGGCCTTGAGCGCCTGGCTCATCCAGCGGTTAAACTCGATGCGCTTGGTCCACCAACGGCTCGTGATGCCGCATTTCTTTGAGGTGTCGGCCAGGGGGGAGCCGGCCGCGTCGTAGAAGTAGCCGCTCTTGGCCAGGATCGGCAGGCCCTGGCGCGTCTGCTGGCCCAAGCCGTACAGGGCCCGCTCCATGAAGTCGGGACCCAAAACCACCTCGTCGTCATCGAGAAACACCACCGCGTCGTGGCCCAAAACCGCCGCGACGGCCAGGCCCATGTTGCGGATGGCGCCGTAGCCGCGCAGCGAGATTGCCTCGCCGCGGATATTGGGCGCCAGCTCGGCCACCCGCGCGACGATTGCCGAGGCGACCCGATCGGTCACCAGCGTCACCTGGACGCGCGGATGCTCGGCCACCAGCGCGCGCACGCGACGCTCCACGGCCTGGGCAGCCTGCTGCGGGCACACGAGCAGCACGATGACGCGCGGCAGGTTGCGCACCTGTTCGAGCGACGCCAGGCAGCGCGCAAGCTCGGGGGCGGAGCTATCGGCCTCGCAGGCGTGGTCATAGGCCCCCGGCGAGGCAAGATCAGCCCGGTCACCGGCCCAATAGGACGGAATCACGATCGCGGGATTCACCGGTCCCCCTTTCCCCGAGCGGCCCGGTGTGGGCAACCGAACCCCTGCGCCATATACAATCGCCGCCGCAGCCCAACGGGGCCACGGCGGCGATACGGGAGCCTGCGGTGATGACGGTGCAGCGCACCGGCGGACACCCCGCATCTTCTACTTGCTTGTACCCTTCTGCTGCAGCTCGCGTGCGATGAGGGGCGTTTTTGCCAGAACGCGCGACAGCGGAAGCGCCAGCACATACATGATAACCGCTTCGCCTGCGCCCGTGGTCACCAAGCCGAACAGATACATGAGCGGCCAGGAGGAATCCAGCGAGATGGAGGTGAACGGGATGGTGTAGAAACCGATACCCTGCAGCAACAGGGGCAGATACGCCGGAACGATCAGGGCGTTGGCGATCACCGGGCCGAGCGGGGCAAGTGCCGGACGCTCGCGAAGCTTCCAGGTGATGAGCGCGCCGATGCAGGTTGCCAGCGAGCCGAAGACCACATCGAGCATGCCGAGCACGCCGGTACCCGAAAGCACGATGTTGGCCACGTTGGCGATCACGCAGCCGAGCGTGAGTCCGGGGATGGCAGCGGGCGTGAACAGGGCGAGCACGCACAGCGCCTCGGAGACGCGGAATTGGATGGGACCCCAGGCCAGGCTGCCCAAAAAGAGCATGGTCACGAGCGTGCACGCGGCATAGGCCGCCGCGATGACGCCCACGCGGGCCAGATACTGGGAACTGTTGTTCATGTTCGGTCACCTTTTCTTAGAACGGAGGGCTTTACTACGCCAGCAAAGCCCTCCCAAGGTGACGAATACGCGGAAGGCGCGCCGCTAGGCGGCCACCGCGGGCATCTTGGAGAGCTTTACTAACATGACAAGGCCCGCAACCAGCAGAATCCCGATGGAAAGCACTCCTAAAGAAGGATTCCCCGTGAGCGATGTCACGACAGATACTAGCAGAATTCCCATCACGGACGCGTAGCGACCGAAAATATCGAAGAAGCCATAGTACTCGTTCGCGCGCTCCTTGGGGATCAGCCGGCCGAAATAGCTGCGCGAAAGCGCCTGGATGCCGCCCTGGAACATGCCCACCAGCACCGCCAGGATCCAAAACTCCACCGCCGTCTTGAGAAAAAACGCCGCGAACAGCACGATGCCCACGTAGGCGGCGACCGCGACGGTGATCATGCGCAGGGTGCCGAAGCGGCCGGCGAGCCGCCCGTAGGCGATGGCCGAGGGGAACGCCACGAACTGCGTGACGAGCAGGGCGAGCACCAGCTGCGTGGAATCGATGCTCAGGCTCGAGCCGTAGCTCGTGGCCATGGAGATGACCGTATGGACGCCGTCGATGTAGAAGAAGAACGCGACCATGTACACGAGCAGCACCCGGTCGTGCGCGATGCGCCGCATGGTGGCCCACAGACCTCGGAACGTGTTGGCGATGTTGCGCCGCACGCCCGCGCCGCTCTCGCGCGGCTTGCCGAACCTCTGCTTGTAGGTGCGCAGCAGCGGGATGGTGAAGGCCAGCCACCAGGCTCCGGTAATGATGAACGACAGGCGCGTGCACAGCATGCTGTCGAGCCCCAACAGGGCCGGGCCGCCGAAGATGAGCGCCAGGCATAGGATGAACGGGATGGTGGAGCCCACATAGCCCCAAGCGTAGCCGGAGCTGGACACCGCGTCCATGCGCTCGTCGGTGGTGACGTCGGTGAGCATGGCGTCGTAGAAGGTCATGGACGAGTTCAAGCCGATAGTGCACAGCACGTACACGATGAGGAACGGCAGGGCGCCCATGGGAATTGCCTGGGCCAGGCATAAGATCAGGCCCGTGAGGAAAAAGCCGATGAAGAACTTGATCTTGTTGCCCGCGTAGTCGGCCAGCGAGCCCAGCACCGGCATCAGCAGGGCCACGGCAAGCGATGCGATGGTCTGCGCGTTGGCCCAGGCGCTCACCAGCTCCGCCGGGTGCGCGCCGGTGTTGATGGCGTTGAAGTAGATGGGCACCACCGACGTGCTGAGCAGCACGAGCGCCGAATTGCCCACATCGTACATGACCCAGTTGCGTTCGAGCTTGGTGTATTTCATTGACCGTTCCTTACCTGTTGCCCACGTGCCCTCTCCCCGCGCACATGCCCGTAATGATACGGCAGGAAGCGCGCATGCGTATGTCAGGATTCGGTTAGGGGTTCGGTTTTACGGAGACGGACCACCCTCCCATACTCCTTTGGGAGTATGGGAGGGCGATTGACCCAGACTATTTGTCTGAGGCGGCGAACTGGGAGCGGTAGAGCTCGGCGTAGGCGCCGCCGGCGGCGATAAGCTCGTCGTGCGTCCCGCGCTCGACGATTTGGCCGTCGCGCATCACCAAGATGCAGTCGGCGCCGCGAATCGTGCTCAGGCGATGCGCCACCACGATGCTCGTCCTCCCGACCATGAGCTCGTCGAACGCCGCCTGCACCTGGAGCTCCGTGCGGGTGTCGATGCTCGAGGTCGCCTCGTCGAGCAACAGGATCTCGGGGTCGGTGAGCATCACGCGCGCGATGCAGATGAGCTGGCGCTGGCCCTGAGACAGCGAGCCGCCGCCTTCGGGCAGCACGGTGTCGTAGCCATCCGGCAGCGATCGGATGAACGCGTCGGCGCGAGCGCGACGCGCGGCCTGCTCAACCTGCGCACGCGTGGCGTCGGGGTGCCCATAGGCGATGTTGTCGTGCACGGTCCCCTCGAACAGCCAGCTCTCCTGCAGCACCATGCCGAACGCGCGCCGCAGGCCCGAGCGCGTATAGGCGGACACTTCGCGGCCGTCCACCAGGATCTGACCGACTTGGATGTCATAAAAGCGCAGCAACAGGCCGATCAGCGTCGTCTTGCCGCAGCCGGTGGGCCCCACCAGCGCCAGGCGCATGCCGGGGCGTGCATGGAAGGAGATGTCGCGCAGCAGCGGGCGGTCCGGCACGTAGGAGAACGCGACCGCGCGGAACTCGATCTCGCCGGTGCCCGAGGTGGTCGCAAGCGCTTCGGGCGCATCCGGCACCTCGTTGGCGGCATCGAGCAGCGCAAACACCCGGCGGGCTGAGGCAAACGCCGTCTGAATCTGCGCCACCACGCTTGTGACCTCATTGAACGGCTTGGTGTATTGGTTGGCATACGACAAGAACAGCTGCACGCCGCCCACCGTGAGGGGCGCCGGCGCTCCCGTGATGACGCCCGCGCACCCCACCACGGCAACGACCGCGTAGATGAGGTTGTTGACGAAGCGCGTGCCCGGGTTGGACAGCGAACTCAAAAACTGCGCCCGCTCGCCGCAGGTGTACAGCGCGCGATTCAGCTGCTCGAACCCCTCGTGAGCCCGATCGGCGTAGGCAAACGCATCCACCAGGCCCTGCGCGCCCACGTACTCCTCAATATAGCCACCCAGCTCGCCCTGCACGCGCTGCTGCACCGTGAAGCTTTTGCTGGACAGCCGCGCGATGGCCGAAGCGGCGCCCAGCGACAGCGGCGTCACCAGCATCACCACGAGCGCCATCGGCACCGAGGAGGCGAACATAAACGCGAGCGTGCCCACGATGGTGACGATGCCGCCGAACAGCTGGGTCACCCCCTGCAGCAAACCGTCGCCCACCTGGTCGATGTCGTTGACCACCCGCGAGATGAGATCGCCGCGCGCATGGGTGTCGACATAGGACACCGGCACGCCAAACAGCTTGGCATCGGCATCGACACGCAGGTCGCGCACGGTGGCATAGGTGAGGCGCGCGATGAGGACCCCCTGCAGCCACTGCAGTGCCGAGGCGGCGGCGACCACCAGCGCGAGCTGCGCCAGCAGCGGAGCCAGCCGGGCGAAATCGACCAGGCCGGCGCCAACGATGCAATCGATGCCGTAGCCGATGAGGACGGGCACGAACAGCTGCAGGCCGATCGATGCCGCACTCGCCGTGAACGCACCCGCCAGCAGCGCGGCGCGGGGCCGCACGTAGGGAGCCAGGCGCTTGAGGACCTGCATGGCCGACAGAGGCCGCACGGAGCTGCCGGGGCCGCGATCGCCCGGCGCACCGGAGCCCGATGCGCCCGAGACGCTAGCGGTCACCGTTGATACCGAACCGGTGGAGGCATAGGGGTTCATCGGGCGCTCCCTTCGTGTGCGGCAGACGGGTTGGCGAAGAGGCCTGGGGCCGAGGCCGCCTCCGGGGTACACGGCGGCATGGCGGCATCCGAGGCGGCCGTATCGGCCACTGCGAGCACAGCCGACGGTCCCACCTCCTCCTGCGTCAGCTGCGAGGCGCAGATCTCCCGGTAGATCTCGCAGCCCGCCACCAGCTCCTCATGGGTCCCCAGGCCGGCGACGCGCCCATGGGACAGCACGCAGATCAGGTCGGCATCGCGCACCGAAGACACGCGCTGGGACACGATCACAGTCGTGGCGGGCACGCGCGCGACCGCAGGGGCGGACGGCTCTGCCGCAGCCACCGCGCCGAGCGCATCTCTGCCGTGCAGGGCCCGGCGCAGGGCCGCATCGGTTTTGAGGTCGAGCGCCGAGGCGGCATCGTCCAAGATCAGCAGCGCCGGGTCTCCCACCAGCGCGCGGGCGATCGTGAGGCGCTGGCGCTGACCGCCCGAGAAGTTGGCCCCGCCCGCCTCGACCGGCGCATCGAGCCCATCCGGCAGGTCGCGCACGAACGGGGCGGCCTGCGCCATCTCGAGCGCGCGCCACAGCTCCTCATCGGTTGCCTCGGGCGCGCGCCATCGCAGGTTGGAGCGGATCGATCCGCTCAGCAGCTCCGCCTTCTGCGGCACCATGCCGATGCTGCGCCGCAGCTGCGCCACCGGCCAGCGGCGCACATCGGTGCCAAGAACCTCGACCGAGCCCGCACCCACCTCGTACAGGCGCGCCAGCAGGGAGACGAGCGTCGATTTGCCCGAACCGGTGCCCCCGATCACGCCGAGCGTCTGCCCGCGGTCCACCGCAAGGCTCACGCCCTGCAGGGCCGCAGACGACGCACCCGCGAAGGTGAAGGACACGCTGTCCAGGCGCAGCGCGGGCGCGACCCCCTCCGGGCTGACCGCAACCGGTAGCGCACCGGCATCGGCGATCGAAGGAGGACAATCGAGCACCTCCCGGATGCGGCCGGCGCTCGCCTCGGCGCGGGTGAACACCACCACGAGGTTCGCCACGTACACGATGGACAGCAGCGTTTGGGTCATATAGTTCACGAACGCCACGATCTCACCCTGCGTGAGGCCGCCGGCGTTCACCGTCTGACCGCCTGCCCACAGAATCGCGCACACCGCGAGATTCATCACCAGGAAGGTCGCAGGGTTCAGCACGCTCGACAGGCGCGCCGCCATCGTGGCCACCGCCGCCTGCATATTTGCCGCCTCGCGCAGACGCGCCCGCTCGTGCCCCTCGCGCACGTGCGCCCGCACCACCCGGGTGCCCGCCAGACCCTCGCGCACGATCAGGGCGATGCGGTCGAGCTGGCGCTGCATGGTTTGATACAGCGGGACGCAGCGCGCCATGATCAGCCAGAACAGCCCGCCGATCAGCGGGGTGGACACCAGAAAGATCACGCCCAGGCGCAGATCGATCAGGCAGGCGGCCGCCATGGAACCCACCGCCAGAAACGGCCAGCGGATGAGCTGGCGGATGGCCAGGGCAACGGCGAGCTGGACCTGGTTCACGTCGTTGATGATGCGGGTGATGAGCGAGGGTGTGCCGAAGCGGTCCACCTCGGTGCGGGAGAACTCGTTGATGTGCCGGAACAGCGCATCGCGCAAGCTCGTGCCCACGCCCTGGGAGGCGCGCGAGGCCATCTTTTGGCACACGAGCGCAAACCCCATGCCCACGACCGCCATCCCCACCAGCAGCGCACCGGAGATGAGCACCTCGCGCATGCTGCGAGCGCCGACGCCCGCATCGATCATGCGGGCGATCACCAGCGGCGTCATGAGGTCGAACAGTACCTCGAGCAGCTTGCAGGCGGGGCCGGCGATCAGGTTGAGGCGGTAGGGACCGCCGAAACGTTTGAGCAGGTCGATCATGGCTGCGACCTCCGCATACGGCTCGGCGCACCGCGCGGGGCGGCGCACGGGGGCGGACAGATGTCGCCTATCATACGCCTCCCGCGTCACCCGCGCACGACGGAACACCTGCCGGAAACAACGCGGGCGCAACCCCGGTCAAAGCTGCGCCCGCGGCTTCGCGGTATGTTGGAGGCGCCTCATCGCATGTTGGCAGCAGCCCACACAGCGCCGCCGCGACGCGCGCCCGCCCTATGCCACCGGCGCGTCCTCGTGCGGGCGCAGAGCCTCGCGCACGCCCGCCGCCAGCACCGCCACGCCTCCGAGCACCGCGGCGGCGATGCGCCCCGCACCCTCATCGGCCGTGCGGGGCAGCCGCTCCGCGCTCGGACGCCGCGCGCCGGAACCCGAGCTTGAACCCGTGCCGGAGCCCGTGCCGCCCGTGCCGGAGCCGCCTGTACCGCTCCCGCCCGCAGCGGAGCCGGAACCGGAGCCGCTACCGCCGTCGGAGTCGCCGCCCGTACCGTCCCCTGTGCCCGAACCGTCGCTGTAATCCGGATCGACCGCATGCGCGGCGAAGGAGAATGCATGGTCCTGCGCCACATTGTCGTCATGCGACAGCGTGAACAGGGCGCTGTGCACCATCTGCGTGAGCGAATCCGGCAGCGCGCCCACCACAAGCGCGCCCGCATCGACCGCAGGCGCGCCCGTCCCGTCACCCGCCAGCAGCTTGAGCAACGCGCCCACATGCGGGACCATCCCTGCCACGATGCCGGGCACCAGCGCGCCGATCAGCGGAATGTCACCGGCCTGGAGCAGCGCCTTGATGTCGAGCGGGATCGTGGCGGCCAGCGTCTGGACCTGCTCGCTCGCCAACGCGCCGTTCACGGCCTGCGCGACCACGTCTCCCAGCAGGCCCGCGCCCCCGATCGCCTCGATAGCCCGATCGGCCCACGCCTCGATATCCTCGCACCCGCGCAGATGGGCCTGATAAGCCGCGTTGGCCAGCGCAAGCACATTGTGGGCGTCGTCAACCGGCGCCTCCAACAGCAGACGCACCGCCTCCGCCGCACACGCCACCGCCTGCTGACGACCCGGCTCGGCCAGCACCTGCGCATCGAGCGCCTGCCACAGCGCATCGAGGAACGCCGACATGCTCGCGGCGTCCACGTAGGCGAGGCACACCCGATCCGCCCGTGCCGCGCGCGGCGCCTGCCCAAGACGCTCCTCCTCGGCAGCCGACAGGGAGAGGCTCATCAGCGGAGTCGCAGAGAGGCTCTCGGCCGGCACCTGGTCGATGCGGATACGCCCGGCTCCTGCATCGAGCCACACCGACGCCGCGAGCGAGGAGCCGATCGCGATATGCAGCCCCTCCTCACGCGTGGTGGGCAGCATCCCCGACGCGGCGAGCATGCCCCACAGCGCCGCGTTGAGGCCCGCCGGCTCGATGCCAAGCGCCTGCGCGACCGCCGCACGCGCGCCCGCCTGCGCCGCCTGGGCGAGCATCGGCTCCACGAACATGCCCGAGCACATCGTCTGCACGGACAGGACGCTCAACGTGCGCTGCGCGCCGTAGGCGGTGATCGCCTGGGAAGTACCGGGCAGCCCGCACCCCTCGAGCACCGCCTCGCCCAGATCGTGGATGTCGACCGACAGCACGGCCTCGACGTTGGCGCCGCTGCGGGTGAACGCGAGCGACCCCGTGCGCATCCAGGACGGATAGGTCACCAGCGAACCGGTCTCGATATCGTAGATGGTCGCGTCGCCGTAGGTAGCCGCGGCGATGTCGTTGGCATGCATATGCCCGGTGAACACGCAGGCGATCCCCGCCTCGGCATAGGCGCGCGCCACCCGGTCGTAGTCCTCCACCAGATATTCCGCCATCAGACTTGGCTCGTCCCCGAAATGCGGGACGACACCGTGATGCTGCATCGCCACCACCACGTCACCGGCGGCCCGAGCCTGCTTGGCCTGGTTGCACACCCATTTCAGCAGCGTATCCCCCACGCGCCCGGCCGTTGCCTGGGCAAGCCCGCTGCCGTCGTCGCTCGGCTCGTTGTAGCGGCAGGTGTCCACCGCGATAACCGTCAGACCGGGAACGGGGCGCGCCACGTAGCTCAAGCTGCCGTCCTGCGTGCCGCCGGCATCGAAAACGACCGTGCCCTCGTAGCCGTACTCGCGCCACAGGTCCTTGTACGCCACGGGGTCCGTGCGCTCGGCGGCCTGCGCAGAACCGCTCGAGAAATCGAGCGCTGCATGGTTGTTCAGGTCATGGTTGCCGTTGATGAACAGAAACGTCGTGGTGACGCCGGCGGTAGCCAGCTGCGCGCGGGCGTCCTCGAACAGCGCGTGCAGCCCCCGATGGCCCACGAGCTCGCCGTCTTTGGTGAGGTCGCCCGGCACGAAGACGATGTCGGGCTTGGCCGCCACCACGTCGGCCAGCGCCTTGGCAAGGATGCTGGCGCTCTCGCGGAACATCTTGCGGTCGGAGTTCTCGGCCTCCGTGTAGTCCGCGCAGTCGCTCCACAGCTCCGGCGCGAAGTAGTGCAGGTCGGACATGATGCAGAAGGTGACGGGGCGCTCGGGATACGAGCTGGTCGACGCCTCCTCCTGCGCCTCGGCAGAAGCGGGCACGGCGAGCGCCGCGGCGCCCAACGCCAGGCTCAGGCTGAAAAACCCGCGCCTGCTCACCCCGCGTCTGCCCACCGCATGGGTGCGAGACGGCCGAAGCGCGGCGCCCTCGTGCGCGGACAGGTCGGCCATGTGGAAGGAAGCCGGGGCAGCCGAGTTTCCGAGTCCGCGGCTGCACCCCGCCTTCGTCCGCGCGTCCATCGCGCCCGCCGCGTTGCGGCGCGGCGGCTGCGTCCCATCCGCTTCAAACCCGTTGATCTCCTGCTGCCCCATGGCATCCCCTCTCGTTCGGCCACCTTGGGCCGATCAGGCATCACTCCCTTGTCAGTTCCATGATGGCGAGGGCACATCAGCTGCGGGTAATGCCCGGTCAAGACTTTTGACAGCGGAGGGTAAGGCCGGGCGGGGGTGAGGCCGGGGGCCGGGCGGTGAGCAGGGGCGGAGGGTGAGGCCGGAGGCGCGGTGCGTTCACGCCCAGCGATGCGCGCCGAGGCTGTGACGGGCATCCGCGGCGAGCATGCAAGCGCGGCGGGACCGAAGGCGAGCGGCCACGCAGGGGCACTGAAGCCCGATACGCGCACGGGCACCATGGCGCCGCGTCACACAAAAACGCCCCGTGGGCTCGATGGGAACGGGTGCCCGGCAGAGGCTCCTTATGGCTGCTTCCTTCCGGACCTGACCAAGTTCGGAACGTATCGTCACCCGAACCCATCGAACGCGCGAGGCGTGTCTGACTATAGTAGCCGGTTGGCCCGGCTACGTCCAGCGCCATTTCGCGGTCGGCATATGTCGCCGCCCCGCGCGACGTGCACGTCCCGCGCGATCCATGGAATCGATTCGCAGCCCGGTGCGGCGGGTTGCACGGGGCTCGAACGCCACCAGCGCGGCATGCGATCGCAACGGGCGCCGGCGCACGGACGCAGCGCGCATCGCGCCCCACCTTCGAGCGCAAACGGGCGCATACGCAGGAAGCAACACCCCCTCAGACGGCCGACAACAGACGTCCACGCACGCCCGAGGCTGTTATGGTGAACTCCCGCTATCGGAGCGACGCACGCCCCTTGCAGCATCTTCGCACCTATACTGCCCTATACCGGCCTCCGAGCAACGCACGGATGCCGCGTTCGTTTGTCGCTCGCGCCGCCCGCACGCGGCCTATCTGCAAGGAGACCCATGGAAGCCGCTTTCATCGACTTCATCAACGCGTTCGGCTACCTTGCCGTCGCCGCCCTCATCTTCCTCGAAAACGTGTTTCCGCCCATCCCCAGCGAACTCGTCCTGCCCATGGCGGGATACCTCACCCACAAGACCGCCATGGAGCTGCCCGGCGCCATCATTGCCGCCACCGTAGGATCGGTGCTGGGTGCCTTCGTGCTCTACGGCATCGGGCGGCTGCTGTCCCGTGAGCGCCTGGAGCACTTCTTCGAAACGAAGCCCATGCGTATGCTCGGCTTCAAGGGCGATGACATCTCCAAGGCGATTGCCTGGTTCGACCGGCGCGGGCAGCTCACCGTTCTATTCTGCCGCTGCATCCCGGTGGTGCGCAGCCTGATTTCCATCCCCGCCGGCACCGCCAAGATGAACCCGGTCCGCTTCGCGCTCTATACCCTGGTGGGCTCCGCCGTGTGGAACACGGTGCTGTGCTCTCTCGGCGCCGGCGCGGGCTCGGCATGGCGCACGATCACCGCCGAGGCCTCCTGGATCTCGGACATCGTGAAGATCGTGCTCATCGTGGCCGTTGTCGCCGCGCTGGTTTGGTGGGTCGTCAAGCGCATCCTGCCGAACCTGCGCCGCGGCCGCTAAGCGCGCCGGAGCGCCCGGCCGGGGCCCCTACAGCACCAGCCGGGCGACCGTCTCCGCCGCGCACGCCAGGTTGCGGTGGGTCTGTGAGGCCTCCAGCGCCTGCTCGAGGGCCATGGGCCGCCGCAACACCGGAACGACCGCATCGATGCCCGCATCGTACACGCGGTCCAGCTCGTCGGCCCGCGCGCCGCACAGGGCCACCACGCGCACACCCGGGTTCACGCGCTTTGCCCGGCGCGCCACCCCGACAGGCGTCTTACCGGCCGCGCTCTGAGCATCCACCGACCCTTCGCCCGTGATCACCAGGTCGACCTTGCACGCCTGGTCGTCGAACCCCACCAGGTCGAGCACGGCGTCGATACCCGGTACCAGCTGCGCGCCGAGGGCCAGCAGCGCAGCGGCCATCCCGCCGGCCGCGCCGGCACCCGGTACGGCCGGCAACGATCGAAACGCCCCGATACCGGCCGCCTGGCGCGCGGCGTCGAGCGCACGGGCGTAGGCGAGCATCCAGCCGTCATACGCATCCAGCCCCGCCTCGTCCAGGCCCTTCTGTGGACCGAACACCCGCACCGCACCGCGCGCGCCCACCAGCGGATTGTCCACATCGGACAGCACCGTGAGCTCCACGCCCGCAAGCGCCTGCAAAGCCGGTCCAATATCCACGCGCGACGCTACGGCAAGCCCGGCAAGCCCCGGCGCCACCGCGTGCCCGTCCGCATCGAGCACCCGCGCGCCGAGAGCCTGCAGCATGCCGGCGCCGCCATCGGTTGTGGCGCTGCCCCCCAGCGCCAGGTACAGGCGGCGCGCCCCCTGCGCCACGGCAGCAAGCATCAGCTCGCCCACGCCCCAGGTTGTGGCCGCCAGCGCGTCGCGTCGGTCGCGCGACGTATAGCCCAGGCCTGCCGCCTCGGCCATCTCGATGAGCGCGAAGGAGGGCTTGACGGGCGCAGGGTCCTCAGCCGACGCCGGCCCGTCTGCGGCTGCAGAAGCCGCAAGGGGCTTTGGCTCGCCGGCCAGCAGGAATCGCGCATCGACCGGGGTTCCGAGCGGACCGCGCACGCGCACGGTGCGCACCTCCGCCGCGATGGCAGCCGCCACGGCATCGAGGGTCCCCTCGCCACCGTCAGCCACCGACAAGCACTGCACCTGCGCGGCCGGACAGGCGCGGTGCACGCCCTCGGCTGCCCACACGGCGGCCTGAGCACTCGTTGCCGACCCCTTGAACGAATCGATCGCAAGCAGCACACGCGGGGCACGGGGCGCGGAGAGCTGCACGCGGGCCTCGCGCAGCTCCCGGCGCGCTGCGGCGGCCTGCGCGCGCTCTTGCTCGACCTCGCCCTGCTCCGAGCTGCGCTGCGCGCGCACCTTGCCGAAAAACGCCCGCAGCTCCTGCGCGCACGCGTCCTGCAGCACACCGGGGGTCACCGCGAAGACGTGGTTCAGGCGCGCATCGTCCTGCAGGGTGTAGAGGGTCCCCAGCGCGCCGCCCTTCGGATCGGGCGCGCCGTACACGCAGCGGTCGATGCGCGCGTTCACCATAAGGCCCGCGCACATCACGCACGGCTCCAAGGTCACATAGACCGTGCAGCCGAACAGACGCCAGCGCCCCAGGTGGCGCGCCGCAGCAAGCAGGGCGGAGAATTCCGCGTGCGCCGAGGGGTCCTCGTCGAGCTCGCGGCGGTTGTGGGCGCGCGCGATCACCTGGCCCTCGCACACCACCACGGCTCCGATGGGGACCTCGCCCAGCTCCGCGGCCCGGCGCGCCTCGATGAGGGCCTCCCGCATGAACCGCTCGTCGTCCGCAGCCGCCTGCGCGGGCGCGGCACTCCGCTCATCCTGCATATCAGCGCCCCTTTCCCTCGAACAATCACACACCTGCCAACATTCCACCACCTTACGATAACGCCGAAAGCCCTTGTATAACAGACAGATAACCACTCCCGCATGGAGGTCGGCGAACTGCCCGCACATCATGAGTGAAGCGTTCCTGTCCGCCGGTTCTGACAGCCCACCCCTCCGATGCCGGGCAGCGGTCGGCGTTAGTAACCCCCATCCCCCCCCGCGCAGAGAATACCTATTTCTTTGTAGATCGTGTTTCCGATGGCCAAGGCGGGGCAGTTGCTCTACAATATGTTTCGACAACAAACGTCACTGTTTGAATGTCGCCCAATGTAATCCCTTGGAAGTAGATCTCCCGTTATCAGGGAAGTTTCGAAACCAGGGGATATTTGTTTACATGGAGGGAACTGAAGATGGGCACGCAAAACGACGAGAGGGATCCCGTGCTTCTAAGCGACAGGACGGCCATCCTGATCGACGGTGCCTTCTATCGTAGGAGGGCCTACCACCTGTTTGGCGACAAGGATCCGTCGGCCCGCGCGGACGAACTCGTGAGCTACTGCATGAGGCACCTGGCGAACGGCGGGTACAGGAACAGGCTTTACCGCATCTTCTACTACGACTGCCCACCGCTCTCGACCAGTCTCTACCATCCGCTGCTGCAAAAGGCGATCCCGATGGACAGAACCGATGTGTTCACGTGGTCGGAAGAGTTCTACAAGGCGCTGGCGAACAAGCGGAAGGTCGCCCTCCGTATGGGGAAGCTGCAGGAAAAGGAGAGCGGGTACCGAATAAGCGACAGGGCGGTCAAGAAGCTGTGCCGCAGGGAGATCACGGTCGACGACCTGAGCATAAACGACTTCGTGCCGAACTTCGTCCAAAAGGGCGTCGATATGAGAATCGGCATAGACATCGCGACTCTCGCGAGTAAGCACCAGGTCGACCAGGTCGTCCTGATCGCGGGCGACAGCGATTTCGTGCCCGCTGCGAAACACGCGCGGCGGGAGGGCTTGGACTTCGTCCTCGATCCGATGTGGCAGAAGATCAGGCCCGAGCTGAACGAGCACATCGACGGGCTGAGATCATGCACGGCGAAGTTCCCGAATCCGGAAACCGAGCGGCTTCATGTTGACTACAAGTTGCAGGAACAGGATCGTTAAGCTGACAAAATGAGGTCCCCGGCACTTGAAGTGCCGGGGACCTCACCGTGAACTGCCCCCGCATCTGCAAAGGGGCCCCGTTTCCCGGACATCAAAAGAAGTAAATCAGGCAGCCGGCCAATCCTGCGGGTTATGGGAAGTTCTAGGAGAAAAGAAAACGTCCCCTGAACTGCGAAGAGCTCAGGGGACGTATCATTCACACTGGCGGAGAGCTGGGGATTCGAACCCCAGATGCGCTTTGCGGCGCATACTCGCTTAGCAGGCGAGCACCTTCGGCCTCTCGGTCAGCTCTCCGTAGCAGCCCTAGCATGATAGCGCATGTTCGCCTGCGATGACAAGCTCGTCCGCAAGTTTGTTGGAAAACGCCGCCGGGTCGGCCGACGCCAGCTCACCCGGTGCCAGCCCGCCGCGCATCCACCCGAAGCCGCCTCGCTGCCGTCAAGCGCTCCATGATGGTGCCTCACGCCCGGCACGATGCGCTTCGCTGCACCGACGCAGGCGGCTCCCGCCGCCGGGCGCCCGTCTATCCACTCGACGCCATCACGGCAGACGCATCCACGGCGCAGCGGGGCGGCACCACATCCCATGAAAACGCATCGATCAGCTCGTCGGCCGTGCGCGGAGAGGCATCCGGCACCAAACCCGCCGCGTGGGCCACCGCGCCCAGCAGCCGCCCGGGCGTCCCGAACACCTTTCGCAGCTCGCCAATGTCGCAGTCGCGGTCGCGCTTCGACAGGCGCCGCCCATCGGCGGCAACCATGAGCGGCACGTGGGCATAGGCAGGCGTCGCGTACCCCAGCAAACGCTGCAGGTATATCTGCCGCGCCACCGAGCCCATCAGATCGCATCCGCGCACCACCTCCGTGACGTCCATGGCAGCATCGTCCACCACCACGGCAAGCTGATAGGCAAAGACCCCGTCGCTGCGCCGCACCAGGAAGTCTCCGCAATCGCGCGCCAGGACCTCCCGCTGCGGGCCGAATACGCGATCGATGAACGTCACCGCGCCCGCCGGGTCATCGGCCGCGGGCACCCGCAGGCGCCACGCGGGCGGGCGCTGCTCACGGCGGCGCGCCACCTCCTCCCCCGACAAGCCGCGGCACGTTCCCGCATACACGGGCGTGCCGTCGCTGGCGTGCGGGGCGCTGGCCGCGTGCAGCTCCGCGCGCGTGCAGAAGCAGGGGTAAATCAAGCCACGTGCGTCCAGCCGCTCCACGGCCTCCCGGTACAGCCCGATACGCTCACGCTGATAGTAGGGCCCTTCGTCCCAATCGAGACCGAGCCAGCGCAGGTCCTCCATGACAAGGCTGGCCCACGGACCGCTCTGGGTGCGCTCGTCGAGGTCCTCGATGCGCAGGACCATCCGCCCGCCGCGGCTGCGCACCGACAGCCACGCGAGCAGGGAGGCGTAGATGTTGCCGAGGTGCATGCGCCCCGAGGGCGACGGCGCGAAGCGGCCGACCGGGTGCTCGGGCATCCGGGCAGGCCCCGCATCGGCCACCGGAGGCACCGAGCACCCGGCCTGCTTGCCGGAGACGGCTGCCTCCGCGGCAAGGCCGCTCCGCTCGTCTAATGCCACGGATCCTCCTCGAACAGCGGCTCAGCTGCGGGCCGCCGATCGGAATACGGATCGTATCCGTCGTCGTCCTCGTTTTCCGCCCGGATGCACGGATCGGACGCATGAGGCTCCGGATAGGGCACCGGCACCTGTGGGCGCTCGCGCGTCTTTTCAGCATCGCACATGGTGCAACCTCCCTGGTCGTTGAACCGCCTGGCGACCCCGTGGACCGCCACGCATATCGAATCGAACAAAATCCTAGCACAGACCGGCCCTGCTCCTCGGTGCGGGGCAGGTTCTCAGCCTGGACCTACTCCTCGGCGTGGGGCTGGTCCTCAGCGTGGACCTGCTCCTCGGTGCAGGGCCGCTCCATGGCCGACGGGGCAAGCGGACCCGCTGCGATGACGCGATTGCGGCGTCGTCATGATGGCGCGACTGCAGTGGCACGGCCGCGGCGGTACCGTCGCGGTGGCGCGGCCGCAACAGTGCAATCACGGCAGCACCGTCGCGGTGACATAATCGCGGCAACCCACCAAACGTGTCGTTTTTTATTGAACGCCCGCTTCGCATGTTCACAAATTGATAGATTAGGCTAACTTATTGCACCGGCCGAGGCGCGAGCCCCTTCCCGTTTCGGCCACACGCCCGCCCCAGCAACCTGAAAGGACGCCCGTGACCGCCATCCTCATCGCAGAGATCATCGCCGCCCTCATCGCCCTCGCCTGCCTGAGCCTGCTTGCCGCCGACTTCGTGCGCTTCCTGCGCGCCGGCGGCCAGCGCCCTGCGCGCACGCCCGTCACGAGCGGCGCCGGTCACACGCTTTGCGGCCTCGCGCTGCTCGCAAGCGCGCTGGTCCACGGCGTCGCCGCCACGGCCTACGGCTCGGGCGCGCCGGGGGCCGCCTACGCGCTTGGCTGGCTGTCCCTGCTCGCCTTCGCCGCCAGCGGCGCAAGCATGATTCCCTACGTGAAGCGGCGGCTCCCTCAGCCCCGCGCGTGGCATATCCGCCTGTTTTGCACCGGGATGGTGCTGTTCTGCGCCCACGTCGTCGCCGCCCGTCTGTAGCGCGCCGCCCGCCGGCACCGCCGCTGGCGCGACTGCACGCGCACGCCTAAGTGCCCCGTCCCTATTCCACGCGCCCGGACGGCCCCTCTCCCATCCCGTACGAATCGACCCCGTCCCCAAACCGGCACCCACACCGGCAGCCGTACGAATCGACCCCGTCCCCAAACCGGCAGTCCCCATTCTGCATATCACCGCTCGGCAAGCGGTTGGTAAACATCTGTTCACGTCTTTGTGAAAGCAGGCTGGCACCCCCGCGTTTTGGCATAAAACACGCCACCGGACCCGTCCGGCGACGCAAAAACTTGATACCATGTGAGCTGTATTCGCCCCACCCGTCCAGGCGGGGCACGGACCCTCTTTTCGGCACTCAAGCGAAAGGATTCACATGAGCAACGTATCCAGCCACCACCTCTCCCGTCGGTCCTTCCTCGGCCTGGCGGGCGGCGCCGCGGCAATCGCGGGCCTCGGCCTCACCGCCTGCGGTGGCAACGATGCGGGCGCCGGCTCGACCAGCGGCTCCGACAGCAAGACCATCGACGTCCTGAAGGTCGGCTTCGTGCCGTCCAAGGACCCCGAGGAGATCGTGACCGCCACCGACCCGCTTAAGCAGATGCTCATCGACCAGCTCGGCGAGCTGGGCTACAAGGTCGGCAAGGTCGAGATCACCGTGGGCACCAGCTACGAGGCCGTGGGCGAGGCCCTGTCGGCCGGCACCGTGGATGTGGGCCTGATCCCGGGCGGCACCTACGTGCTGTACGACGACGGCTGCGAGGTCCTGCTCACCGCCACCCGTAACGGCCTGTCCATCGACTCCGACAGCGCCAAGGACTGGAACGACAACAAGCCCACCGAGCAGACCACCGACCAGGTCACCAGCTACCGCGCGCTCATGATCGCCGGCCCCTCCGACGCCGGCCAGGCCGTGGCCAAGAAGGTCAACGACGGCGAGGACATCACCTGGGACGACCTGTCGGGTCTCAACTGGAGCGTCATGGGCTCCTCCTCCCCGGCCGGCTACATCTACCCGTCCCTGTGGCTGAAGGAGCAGTTCAAGCACACCATCACCGACCTGCCGCACGCCGTGCAGTCCGACTCCTACGGCAGCGCCTTCGCCCGCCTGGCCTCCGGCCAGATCGACGTGCTGTGCACCTATGCCGACGGCCGCATCGACTACGCCGACAAGTGGCAGTCCGAGTACGCCCGCAGCGCCAGCGTGTGGGATGAGACCAACGTCATCGGCGTCACCCCGGCCATCTACAACGACACCGTGAGCGTCTCCAAGAACTCCAAGATCATGTCCGATGACTTCAAGGAGGCCCTGGCCGAGGCGTTCATCAACATCGGCAACACCGAGGACGGCAAGAAGGTCATCGCCATCTACAGCCACAACGGCTACCAGAAGGCCAAGGATTCCGACTACGACTCCGAGCGCGACGCCCAGGAGATGGTCCAGGAGCTCAACGCCTCCTCGAACTAGCAACCGATCCATACACGCGCGAAGGGGGAGGCTCATGCTCCCCCTTCTTTGTTACAAGGGTACTCGATGATTGATTTCTCCCATGTGTCCATGCGCTACCCCAACGGCTACGAGGCGCTGAAAGACATCAACCTCAGCATCGAAGACGGCGAGTTCGTCGCCATCATCGGCCGCTCGGGCGCAGGCAAATCAACGCTGATCCGCACCATCAACAAGCTCTATGACACCACCGCCGGCACCATCACCGTCGACGGCACCGAAGTCGGCGGGCTGCGCGGCGCGGGCCTGCGTGCGTTCCGCCGCGAGATCGGCATGATCTTCCAGTCGTTCAACCTCATCACGCGCACCACGGTCATCAAGAACGTGCTCACCGCCTTTGCCCCCGTCATCCCCTGGTACCGGGCGCTGTTCGGCATCTTCACCAAGGAGGAGAAGATGCGCGCGCTCGAGTCGCTCGACAAGGTGGGCATCCTCGACAAGGCCTATGTCCGCGCCGACCAGCTCTCCGGCGGCCAGCAGCAGCGCGTGGCCCTGGCGCGCACCCTCACGCAGAGCCCCCACATCATCCTGGCCGACGAGCCGGTGGCCTCGCTCGACCCGGTGACCGCCAAGCAGGTCATGGACGACCTCAAGCGCATCAACCGGGAGACCGGCATCACGGTGCTCATCAACATCCACCACGTGGACCTGGCGCTCGACTACGCCACGCGTGTGCTCGGCATCCGCGCCGGCGAAGTGGTGTTCGACGGCCCGGCCAGCGCGGTTACCCAGCAGGTGCTCGACCAGGTATACGAGGGAGCTTCCGCCGAGGAGCGCCCGGGTGCCGGGACGACCGGCGCCGCACAGGAGGGGTAGCCGATGGCGCACACCAAGCTTTTCGACCGCGTGTTCAAGCCGCAGCGCATCGAGCTCGCGAACGGCAAGACCGTCGACCGGCCGCGCTCGCGGGCGCCGCTGGCGGCCATCGCCATCGTGGCGATCGGGGCGCTGTCCGTGCATATCACCGGCTTCAACTTCGAGACGCTCGCCACCAACGGCCACCAGTTCTTCGCCATCCTGGGCGCCATGTTCCCGCCCGACCTCAGCTACATGCCCCAGGTGTGGGAGCCGCTGTTCGACACCATCAAGATGTCGCTTCTGGGCTCGGTCATCGGTTCGCTGCTGGTGATCCCGTTCGCCGTGGCGGCCTCCACCAACATCGTGCACAGCAAGGTCGTCATCGGTCTCATGCGCCTGCTGCTGAGCGTCATCCGCACCCTGCCCACCATCGTGTGCGCGCTGATCGCCACCTACATCTTCGGCCTGGGCACTCTGGCCGGCACGAGCGCCATCGCCGCGTTCACCTTCGCCTACGTGGGCAAGATCCTCTACGAGGAGATCGAGACGGTGGACATGGGGCCCTACGAAGCCATGGAGGCCATGGGCGCCGGCAAGATTCGCAGCTTCGTGGCGGCCATCGTGCCGCAGGTGCTGCCGAGCTACCTGTCCAACTGCCTGTTCTGCTTCGAGGGCAACGTGCGCTACGCCTCCATCCTGGGCTACGTGGGCGCCGGCGGCCTGGGCCTGATCTTGAACGAGAAGATCGGCTGGCGCATGTACCCGCAGGTGGGCATGATCCTCATCATGCTGTTCGTCACCGTATTCGTCATCGAGACCATCAGCCGCGCTGCGCGCCGGCGTCTGACCTAAGGGGGCGCCATGAATCAGAAGATCGCCGAGGCCTACGAGCGCAGGCCGCGCACCTATTGGTACAACATCGCCATCGCCGTGATCGTGGTGGGGCTGCTCATCTGGAGCGGCAGCGCCACGCAGGCGCAGGGCACCGGGCAAAACGGCGGGCAGATCGCGCTGAACATCCTGACCGGCATCGCCCAGCCCGACCTGGGGATGCTGTTCGACCTCACCACGCAGGGCGTACCCTACCTGCTGCTCGAAACCATCTGCATCGCGTTTCTGGGCACGGTGGTGGGCGCCATCATCTCCATCCCGCTGGCGTTTCTGGCCGCCTCGAACCTCACCGGCCGCGTGGTGTCCAACGTTGCGCGCCTGATCATCATGGCGGTGCGCACCGTGCCGCCGTTCGTCTACGGCCTCATGTTCGTGCGTGTGACCGGCCCCGGCCCGTTTGCCGGCCTGCTCACGATGTCGCTGTGCTCGGTGGGCATGGTGTGCAAGATGTACATCGAGTCCATCGAGGACCTCGACACGCGCATCCTGGAGATGATGAGCGCCGCCGGCTGCACCACCTGGCGCAAGATCCGCTTCGGCGTGGTGCCGCAGCTGGCTTCCTCGTTTGCCTCCACGGCCATCTACCGCTTCGACATGAACCTGCGCGACGCCACGGTGTTGGGCCTGGTGGGCGCCGGCGGTATCGGCGCGCCGCTCATCTTCGCCATGAACAGCTACCGCTGGAACGAGGCGGGCTCGATCCTGGTGGGCCTGATGGTGCTCATTTTGGTGGTGGAGTTCATCTCCACCAAGATCAGGACCTACCTGGTGCGCGGATAGGCGCGGGCGCAGCGAGACTGCGCTGAGATGTACGCGTGCGGATGCGAACGCGTTGCGGGCGGGCAGGCGGGCGCTCGCGGGCGCGCGACGCACCTCCAGGCGTCGGCGAGCGGTGCGCACCCCTCCCGCACCCGCATGACGCCGCTGCGCACACGCCCCGTCCTTCCATGATTTTTCTCCGCGGCCGCCTTCTGTGGGCGGCCGCGCCACATGAAAGCAGGTCATATGCAACACGCTTCACCTTCCCCCAGCGCCAATACAGCGAACGCTGCTGAGCGCGCCTCGGCGCTTTCGATCCTGTTCACCTCCGACACGCACGGCTGCCTGACACCCATGGACTACGCAACCGGAGGCACCGGAGCCGCCTGCGTGGCCGACTTCTCCGGCGAGCTCGCCCGCATGCGCGCCGCGGGCCCCAGCCTGTTCCTCGACGGCGGCGATGCGCTGCAGGGCACGCCGCTGCTGCGCTACTGGCTGTCCGGACCCACCGCGACCGACGAGGCCGAAAACCCTGTCGCGGCCGTATTCGGCGAACTGGGGCTGGATGCCTTCACCCTGGGCAATCACGACTTCAACTACGGACGCGATGTGCTTGCCGCCCATCTGCGCGCCATGGAGCGCGCGGGAGCCACGTGCGTGTGCGCCAATGTGCACGACGCACGCGGCGAGCTCGTCATCCGGCCCCACACGATCGTTGAGCGGGGCGGCATGCGTGTGGGCATCTGCGGCATCGTGACCGACTACGTGAATGTCTGGGAAGCGGCCGAGCACCTAAGCGACCTGACGATTTCGGACGCGCTGGAGGCTGCTCGCGAGCAGGCGGCGGTGCTGCGCGCTTCGTGCGATGTCACCATCTGCCTCTACCACGGCGGGTTCGAAGAGGACCTTGCCAGCGGTCGGGTGCTGTCCGACTCCAAGGAGAACCGCGCCTGCGCGATCGCCCGCGAGCTGGATTTCGACATCCTGCTCACCGGTCACCAGCACATGGCGATACCCGAGGTGCGCTTCGGCTCCACGCTCGCCGCGCAGCCGCCCGCGAACGCCTTCGCCGCCGTGCGCGTCGACGTGCAGGGCGGCCGTGTGGAAGCTGGCGGCGCGGGGCGGCTGTGTTCGGCATCGCGCCTCGTCAAGCCGCAGGCGAGCGAACGCACCGGACAGGGCGAGGCCGCCATCGCCCGCATCGAGCAGCTCGATGCCGCCTGCGCCGCTTGGCTCAACGAATCCGTGGGCACGCTGGGCACCGCCATCCCCGCTCAGTCCAAGCTCGAGGCCGCCCTTCAGGGCGATGCCCTGGCCGACCTCATCAACGAAGCTCAGCTGTCGGCCAGCGGCGCGCTCGTGTCCTGCACGAGCCTGAGCAACGACGAGGTGGGGCTGCCGCGGGAGGTGACGCGGCGCGATGTGTGCGCGGCGTACCGCTTCATGAATACACTTATGGTTATCGAGGTGACGCCGATCCAGCTCAAGGAGGCGCTCGAGCGCTGCGCGTCCTATCTGGAGCTTGACGAACAGGGCGCCCCGCGCGTTGCGCGCGCGTTCCTGGAGCCCAAGATCGAGCACTACAACTACGATTTCTACCGCGGCATCTCCTATACCGCCAACCTTGCGCGGCCGGTGGGCGAGCGCATCGTGCAGTTTGCGTGTGCCGACGGCAGCCCGCTGCCGGACCGGTTCTCCCTTGCGCTGAACGACTACCGCGCTAGCGGGACCGGCGGCTACGAGGTGTTCGCTGCCTGCAAGCTGCTCAACACGATTCCTGTGTCGGTGCCGGTGCTGCTGGAGAACCACATCGCCGCGCACCCCGGCGAAACCGTAACGCCCCGCGGCGGCGTACGCTGGGCCTTCTAACCCGCAATTTGCAATTTGGGGACGGGGTCGTTTCGTTTGCTCGCAATCTGGGGACGCGCAATCTGGGGACGGGGTCGTTTCGTGTATACGTCGACAGGCGGCAAACATTTGCGACCGGCGGGGCGCCGAACGGGGCTTATCCGCGCGCACGGCTTGGGGGCGGGGTTGTTTCGTTCAGGTGCAGCTGGGGACGGGGTTGTTTCGTATGGGGATAGAGCTCCAGCCAGAGAACAGGGCTGATCAGCGCACGGCAAACATACGAACTGATTCCGCCCCCATTCGCCCGCAAACATGAGAATTGGCCTACGCGGTTCGCCCATTCCAATCGACCCCGTCCCCGTTCGCCCCGTCCCCGTTCGCCCGAATCGGCCCTTCCGCCATTCGCCCCATTCGTCCCCCCATTCGCTCAGGGACCAGCTCGCGGCGCACGGAGCCCGCCGCTGTCAGCCGTGCACGACTGTCAGCTGTGTACGGTTTGACAGCGCTATCAGCGAAAGCGTATTCACTCGGTTCTCCTCGTCGGTGCCCCTACCTGCACCTCTTCTCAATTGTGAATGAAAAAGATGCATGGCTTTTGACACAGCTGACAGTCGTGCACAGCTGACAACGCCCCGTCCCGCGCCCTTGAACGAAAGTCCCGCTTCACCCAGCCGCATGGCGCCACAGCCCACTGCGCTCGGCTTTTGAGGCGCAATCCACAACGGGGAACAACGGAGAGCAGGGCCAACTGGGACTTTGGACGTGCTCAACAGAGGGGGCACGACCGAGGAAGTGAATAGAAACGCGGCAGGAGACCGGGTCGATTCTGGTGCGACAGGGTCACACGACCGAGAACGGGGTCGACATGGCTGGAGGAAAGGTCAATCCGTGCGCGGCTCACGACCGGGGATGGTGTCCGCGGCTGGGCACGGCCGGGAACGGGGTTGGTTCGGACGGCCGGGGACGTACGGCTGGGGACGGGGTTGATTCGGACGCAGCTGAAAAGCAGGGAAGATTCGTAGACGAAATGACCCCGTCCCCAGATTGGATGCAGATTGGATGGGAGACGCGATCAGGATGCACGGCAGAAAACAGGGCTGACGCGAGAGAGGGACGCCTATTTTGACTAACCCCCCCATCGGTTGAGCAGCGGCGCCCTCATGCAGGCATGACTGAAGGACGGGGTCGATTCGCGCAAACGAAACGACCCCGTCCCCAAACTGTCACAAGCTGTCAGGCGCAGCTCGCAACAGCGGACGGAATGCGGCCCGCAGCGGGAAAACGGGGGCGCTTCGTGTACGAAACGACCCCGTCCCCAAACTGCTCGCGAACGAAACGACCCCGTCCCCAAATTGCGGGCTATGCGACGGTGAGGGTGCCGTCGGGGTTCACGTCGACCGTCACCGTGTCACCCTCGTGGGCGCGCCCATCGATGATGGCGCTCGCCACGGCATCGACCACCTCGCGCTGCACCAGGCGCTTGAGCGGGCGGGCGCCGAACACCGGATCCAAGCCGCCCACCGCGAGCATCTGCTTGGCCGCGGGCGTGATCTCCAGCGTCATGCGGTTGCGCGCCAGGCGCTCACGCACGTCGGCCAGCTGGATGTCGACGATCTTCTCGATCTGCGCCATGCCGAGCGGGTGGAACACCACAATGTCGTCGATGCGGTTCAAAAACTCCGGACGGAACGTCTTGTTCATGGCATCGTCCACCTGGCGGCGCATCTCGGCGTCGTCGGTGCCCGCCAGCTCCGCGATCGCGCTCGAACCGACGTTACTCGTCATGATGATGATCGTATTCTTGAAGCTCACCTGGCGGCCCTGGCCATCGGTGAGGCGACCGTCGTCGAGCACCTGCAGCAGCACGTTGAACACATCCGGATGCGCCTTCTCCATCTCATCCAACAGGATGACGGAGTAGGGCCTGCGCCGCACAGCCTCGGTGAGCTGACCGCCTTCGTCGTAGCCCACGTATCCCGGAGGTGCACCAATCAGACGCTGCACACTGAACTTCTCCATGTACTCGCTCATATCGATGCGTACAAGCGCCCGCTCGTCGTCGAACAGGCTCGAGGCGAGCGCCTTGGCGAGCTCGGTTTTGCCCACGCCGGTGGGGCCGAGGAAGAAGAAGCTACCAATAGGCCGGTCGGGGTCGGAAAGGCCCGCACGGCTGCGCCGCACCGCAGCGGCAACCGCGCGCACCGCTTCGTCCTGGCCGATCACCCGACGATGCAGCTCGTCCTCCAAACCCTGCAGCTTTTCCAACTCGCCCTGCATCATCTTGGCCACCGGCACACCGGTCCACGCGCTCACGACCTCGGCGATCTCATCGGACGTCACCTGCTCGTTGAGCGCGCCCTCATCTTTGCGCGCCGCCAGCTCCGCCTCGCCGTCGCGCACCTGCGCCTCAAGGCCCGGGATGACGCTGAAGCGCAGCTCGCTCGCGCGGCCCAAGTCGCCGTCGCGCGTGGCGCGCTCCTCCTCGCTGCGCGCCTGGTCGAGCTGCTCTTTCAGCTCGCGCACGCGGTCGATGGCGTTTTTCTGATTCAGCCAGCCGGCCTTGGCCACGTTCAGGCGTTCGCGCACCTCCGCGATCTCCTGGCGCAGGGCATCCAAGCGCTCGGCCGACGCCTCGTCCTTCTCCTTCATGAGCGCCTGCTCCTCGATCTGCATCTGCGTGAGCTGGCGCGTGATGGCATCGATCTCCACCGGCATGGAATCGAGCTCCATGCGCAGGCGGCTGGCCGCCTCATCCACCAGGTCGATGGCCTTGTCGGGCAGGAAGCGGTCGGCGATGTAGCGGCTCGACAGGTCCGCCGCCGAGACAAGCGCACCATCGGTGATATGCACGCCGTGGAAAATCTCGTACTTCTCCTTCAAGCCGCGCAGGATGGAGATGGTGTCCTCCACGCTCGGCTCGCTCACCAGCACCTGCTGGAACCGGCGCGCCAGCGCGGCGTCCTTCTCGATGTATTTGCGGTACTCGTCCAGCGTGGTGGCGCCGATCGCATGCAGCTCGCCGCGGGCTAGCGCCGGCTTCAAGATGTTGCCGGCGTCCATGGAGCCCTCCGTAGCGCCCGCGCCCACGATGGTGTGCAGCTCGTCGATGAACAGGATGACCTTGCCCTCGGAGCGCTCGACCTCCTTGAGCACGGCCTTCAGGCGGTCCTCGAACTCGCCGCGATACTTGGCGCCGGCGATCAGCGCGCTCATGTCGAGCTCGATGATGTCGCGGTCGCGCAGCGTGCTGGGCACGTCACCGGCCACGATGCGCTGGGCGATTCCCTCCACGATGGCGGTCTTGCCCACGCCGGGCTCGCCGATGAGCACCGGGTTGTTCTTGGTGCGACGGGAGAGCACCTGGATGGTGCGGCGGATCTCCTCGGTGCGGCCGATCACCGGATCGAGCTTGCCTGAGCGCGCCAGGTCGCACATGTTGCGTCCGTACTTCTCCAGCGCCTCGAACTCGGTCTTGCTGTCCTGCGACGTCACGCGATCGTCGCCGCGCAGCTCCTGGTAGACCTCCTCGATGCGCTGGCGCGTGATCCCGGCATTGGCCAGAATGCGGCCGGCGTCGCCCTTGTCGGCGGCGAGCGCCATGAGCAGGTGCTCGGTCACCACGAAGCTGTCCTGCATCTTCGCGGCGGTCTTCTCCGCACGCTCGAGCACGCGGACGAGGCCGGAGCCGAGCTGCTGCTGCGCGCCCTCGACCTTGGGGGCGCGATCGATGGCGCGCTGCGCCTCCTGCTGAAGCTGGGCGGCGTCGGCCCCGATGCGCTCGATGATGACCGAGATGTTGCGCTCCCCGCTGTCCAGCAACGCGGCAAGCAGATGCACCGGCTCGACCGAGGCCGCCTGCGCGTCCCCGGCGATGCCGATCGCCGCCTGCAACGCCTCGCGCGATGTCATGGCAAGCTTGTCGATTCTCATGTGGAATCACCTCTCCTACGGCGCGTGCGTGGACCTGCGCCCCGCACGCGTGGCCTCCCTACGGGGCGGCACCTGGTTCTATCGAGAGGTATTGTGCCCGAAGGCCTGCGCTTTATACCAGAATCTAAGTCTTCATGTATAAGATTTTCTAAGTCTGTAGATGTGGACTACGCAAGCAAGCGCAGGACCTCCGCGCGCCGACGCACGGGAATGGGGATTTCAACCCCGTCCGACATGACGATCGCCGCCCGCTCAACCGAGGCGATAGCGCCGCGGTTGACGACATAGCTTCGGTGCACGCGCACGAACCCTTCGGGCAGCCGCTTCGCGATCTCCGTAATCGAACAGCCGACCGCCATCATCTCGTCACGCATGCACAATACGCAACGCTTCCCGTCCGCGCGCGCATACAGCAGGTCGCCGGGATCGACCGTAACCATCCTTCCGCTCGCGACCTTTACCGCGATGGGCCGAGCATGCGCGCCCGCGTTGCGCGCGATGATCGCCTGCGCATACCGCCACGTATGACGACTCGCCTCAATGGGATACACCTCGCCGGGGGCCGGCTCCGACCACTCCATCGACACATGCAGGTGCTTGATCTTCCATCCGTTGGCGCCTCGCAACCACACGGCGGAAAGATGCTGGCTCATCGCCATGATATCCTGCGACTTCGAGTCCGAAAGCAGGTAGTAGCTGCCCGTCACGACCGCCATATCTTGAGGCGTGCCATCAACCAGCTCAAATTGCATGTTATGCGAATCGAAGGACGGCATCACCCAGCCCTGCGCGAACTGCTCGCGAACCTCTTGAATACCGTGGCACACCGCATGGTTGGGCATGACCCATACGCACTCGTCGTCGAAGTACGCAAAGAAGAGCGCGTTGTCGAGATGATAGTACCTGACCACCATCTCCTGCGTCATAGCGACAAGGTCCTCTTTCGCAACCCGGGCGGCGGGGTGCGCAGAAGGTGAGGCGCATACCGTGATGTCGTTCATTGATCAGTTCCTCCCCGTGGGCCTCAATCCATCCTATCAACCTGCTGCCTACGCGCAAGCTCGGCAAACAGCCCGTCTGCAGCCATCAGATCCTCGTACGTACCGTCCTGCACAATGCGCCCGCCATCGAGCACGAGAATGCGGTCGCACGCGCGAACGGTGGACAGGCGGTGCGCGATGACGAAGCGCGTGCAGCGCAAGGCCGCAAGAGACGCCGCAACATGCTCTTGGGCGATGTTGTCGAGAGCGCTGGTCGCCTCGTCGAAGAGCACGACGCGGGGACTGGCGGCGATTGCGCGCGCGATGACGATCCGCTGGCGCTGACCGCCCGAGAGGCCGCTCATCCCCTCGCCCACGATCGTTTCCATCCCCATCGGCATCGCGCGGATGTCGTCCGCGATACCGGCGAGTTCGGCAGCCTTCCAGGCATCCTCACGTGCAAGATGGGGCGCACCTACCAAGATGTTCTCGAGCAGCGTACCCGCGAAAAGCCTGCTGTCCTGCATGACCACGCCCAGGTGCCCACGCAGGCTCTGAAGATCCAACGAGAGCAGGTCGCGGCCGTCATAATACACCGCCCCCGACTGAGGCTCCTCGAATCCGAGCAACAGGCGCATCAAGGTGGACTTTCCGCAGCCCGTGCGGCCCACGACGCCCACGTATTCACCCGGCCTGATCTTGAACGACAGGTCCTTGAGAACCGGAGCCCGCATGCCTTCGTAGGCAAACGTCACGTGGTCGAACTCGATGCGCCCCGCCACGCGCTCAACCTCCTGGCCGGGACGGGCCGTCTCGGGAACCGCCTTGAGCAACGGATCGATCAGTTCGAAGAACGGATCGATCAGTTCGAAGAACGGAGCGGGCGTCATGCCGGCACACGCCGTCCGAGAAAGCTGATCGAGCGCCGCGGAAACGATGCCGTATCCCGCCGAAAACCCCATGAACGCCGAGCTGGAGACGCCTGTGGCCGCCGCGATACCGTACATCGCGAAGAGGCACGCAACGGAAAGCGACGAGAGCACCGCCAGATCAAGGTAGTCGCCGTAGGTGGTTGCGACCTCTCCGCGGTACAGGCCGGCCCACCGCGCAAACGCGCGACTGTCCGCACCCGCCAGGCGAATCTTCTGAATGCCCGTCACGAGCGACACCTCGAGTCCGCTGCGCCGCGCGCGCCATTGCAGGCGCTCCGCCACCAGGCGGGACTTGCGATACGCAACCAGCAGGCAAGCCGCGATCTGCAGCAGCACCGCAGCGAAGGCGGGGCCGGCGAGCTCGGGGCACACCGCGACCATCTGCACCACATATACCAGGGAGAACAGCGCTGTGAGCCCCACGGAAAACACCGTCTCGCCCAGCAGCTCGACCATCGAGCGCACCGACAGGATGCGCGAGGCAAGATCGCCCGCGGCGCGGTCCCTGAAGAATCGGGCGGGCTGATGGATTGTGCGCCCCATCAGCGCATGCACGAGCGCCGTCGAAGCTCGCTCCACCACACGTCCCAGCGCGAACACACGAGCGGACGCTATGAACGCACGGGCGAGCGCGGCCGCTACGAGCAAGGCAAGCAGGGGTGCAAGCATGTGCATGCCCTCAGAACCCGCAGGGATGATCCGCTCGAACACAAACGACGCAGCAGCCGGCAGCGCGAGTCCGACCACGCTCATCGCGAGCGCCAGTCCCATGATGCGGGCAGCGTCATGCGCGCCCATCGATTCGAGCACGAAGCGATACACGTCGCGCCGCGTGAGCTCGCGGCCGGGCAGCGAACGAGGCTCGGAAGGCCTCACGCCCCAGGAGCCCGCAAGCGCATCGGCAAGGCCCGCGGCGGCGTCGGCCATCAGCGCATCGTCGGACGCCCGCCGCTCCTGAATCTGACTATCGAACCAGCCCACAGCTCCCCCTATTCAACCGTCATGAGGCGTGCATACATGCCGTCTGCCGCCATCAGCTCGTCGTGCGTGCCGCGCTCCACGATGCGGCCACCGTCGATGACGACGATCTCATCGCAATCGCGCACGGCCGAAAGACGATGCGCGACCACCACAAGCGTGATGCCGCGCCGACGGATGCGATCCATCACGCGCTTCTCCGTCACGGCGTCCAGCGCGCTCGTTGCCTCATCAAGCACGAGCACCGTCGGGTCCACAGCGAGCGCCCGGGCGATCTCGATGCGCTGGCGCTGCCCGCCCGAAAGGTCGGCGCCGCCCTCTGCAAGGCCTGCCTGGTACCCGCCCGGACGCGCCATCACGTCGTCGTGCAACTCCGCATCGCGGGCGGCGAGCACGACCTCGTAGCTCTCAATCGACCGGTCCCACAGGCGAATGTTCTCGTCGATGGTCCCTGCGAACACGGCAACATCCTGGTCGACCACGGCAACGGAGCCCGTGCGCACAGGCTGGGGAACATCGGCAAGCTCCTGCCCGTCAAGCAGGACCTCGCCCTCCCACGGGCGATACAGACCGGAGATGAGCTTGGCGATGGTGGATTTGCCACAGCCCGAGGGCCCCACGAGCGCCACGCTTTTGCCCGGCTCGACATGGATCGAGATGTCGCGTAGCAGCGGAGCCGCCAGGCGAGCGTAGCCGAACGTCACGTTTTCCAGGCGCACGTCGCCGCTCAGCTTCTCAAACCCCGCCTCCGAAGGGCTCCCCTGCTCGGCATTCTGGGCAAGCGGGTCGTGCGGATACGCCATCACGTCCTGGATGCGCTCCATGTTGGCGCTCATCTCCATGAGCGATTGCATGCTGGCGATCAGCGCCTCCGCGGGAGCCGCGAACCGTGCAAGGAAGCCCTGGAACGCAAGGAGCATACCGGCGGAGAGGTTGCCCATGCCGATCAGCCATGCGCCCAGCACCAGGACAAGGGCATCGGAAAGCGCCATGATCGCACGGGGGATCGAGCCCAGTCGCGCGTCGATGCGCACCTCGTCCATGCGCCGAAGCGACACGTCGCGAGCAAAGCTGCGCAGACGCTCAAGGTACCCGTCCTCGGCGCCGGCAGCCTTGATGCTTTCAACCAAGTCGATGCCGGCAACCGTGGCAGAGCCCAGCAGCGCCTCGTCGCGCTGGCGCACGCGCATCACGTTCACGCGGGCCTTCGATATGTATGCCGCCAACCCCAGATTCAACACGATCGCGCCCACGCCGACCAGGGCCAGCAGCGGGGCATAGCCCACCATCAACACGAGATACAGCACCACCATGCCCACGTTGACCAGCAGCGGCGCCAGCACGCCCACGAGCTGCGCGGCAACGGTGGCGCCCGAATCGACACGCGCCACCAGATCGCCCGGTGAGCGCTGAGCGAAGAACTCCATGGGAAGGTGTAGAATCCGCCAAAACAGCGAGGCGCTGGTGCTCACGGCGATCTTGCCCATCGCCTTCACGCGCAGGCGGCAAGCCACGACGAAAAGCACCGCTTGAACGAGCGCGGCCGCAAGCAGGGCACCAATAAAGCCCCATACCCCGCCGGGGAGCCCCGGCACGGAAGATCCGCCTGCCAGCAGGTGATCGGTCAGCACCTGGGAAAACACCGGGTTCGCCGCATCCATCGCGCGCGAGACCGCCGTCACGGCCCCCAGCGTGATCAGCATCGACTCGAGCCCGTGCAGCCGGCTGCGTACAAAGGCCAGCACGCTCGGTCGGCGGCCGTCACGCACGAAGGCCCCGGTTGGCGTGAACTGCAGGCAGACGCCCGAATAGGCACGTTCGAAATCGCTCAATGCCAACTTGACCTCGCCCTGGGCGGGATCATTCACGTACGCCCGCTCACCTGTGAAACCGCGCACTACGACGAAGTGGCTCGCGTTCCAATGGGCGATGCAGGGAAAGCTCCCCTCCCGACGCAAAGCATCCGCGCTGCAGCGAACGCCCCGCGCATCCAATCCGTACCGACGCGCGGCCCGAATGATGTTGAGCGCGTTGGATCCATCGCGCGAGACGCCGCAATCGGCGCGCACCTGTTCGAGCGGCAGCCATTTGCCCCAGTACGCGCAGATCATGGCCAGGCACGCCGCGCCGCATTCAAGCGATTCCATTTGCATGACGTGCGGCACGCGGCCGGCCATCATCTTGCTCCGCGCCATGGGGCGCCCCTAGCGAATGTCGAGCAGCGCCGAGAAACCCGTGATGTCGAACACCTCGCGGATTTCATCGCACACGTTGTCGATGCGCACCCCGGTGCCGCCGAGTTTCTTATACGTCATCATGAGCACGCGCAGGCCCGCACTTGAAAGGTACTCAAGACCGGAAAAATTAAACCGGACCTCGCGCGCGGCGGGCAGCTCCGGGGCGAGCGCAGCCTCGAGCTCTCCCGCCGTTGCGGCATTCAGCGAGCCGGTAAGGGCGACATGCACAACCGAACCCTCCGCGCTGATTACGATTTCCATGCTGTGAACCTCCTTGGGGGCGGCGCGTTTACGCCGCCTGGGACCTCTCGTCTGCAAACGCCAAAGGCGCGGCCCCGGGATTCGCCTCCCAGAGCCGCGCCGCAGCTGGCGCCTATCGCAGCACGCCTCAGTGCTGCCTAGATTTTGCTGCGCGTATCATCGCTGATGTCGGTGGTGGGGGTGATATACACCTTGTCCCTCAAACCGCCCCCGGCGATGCCCGCCAGCGTCTCCTCGTCGACCTCCTCGACGTCGGCGTTTTCAAGCCGCTCGTTCTCGTCTGCCATGGTTATGCTTCCTTTCTCTTGGAGCGACGGCGCATATAGGCACCCGTGGCAACAAGCGCTGTGCCCGTCGCGATGACCACTGTGAGGAATAGAGGGTTGAGCGCATCGCCCGTTCCGGGCAGGCGACCGCCCGCGTTCGAGTCCGCTCCACCCACGTTTCCGCCGGCGTTGCCGTCCGCAGCGCCGCCGCTGCCGTCAGCGTTGTCGCCACCGCCGCCGGCGTTGTCGCCGTTGTCTCCCGAGCCCCCATCGAGCGATCCGACGTTCAGCGTCACCTCAACGGTTTTGATCAGCGAGGCGGGCAGGGTATCGTAGTTGTCGACCTCTTCGGGCGTCGTCCCCTCACCCAGCACCACGCCGGTGTTTGCAGGCATGACCGTGCCCGTGAGCTTGACGGCACCCTTCTTCTTCGCGCAGACGAGGCCGTTTTCATCCACGGTCGCGACGTCGTTGTCGACCGGATTCCATACGACCTTGAGCCCGTTGATGAACTCCTCGGTGCCCTGGGCGAGCGTACCGTCAACCGTCAAGCCCAGATCGGCGTATCCACCGGTCTTGACACCATCCACCTGCTCGATACCGCCTTCGCCGTCGTCTTGCGTCAGAACCGCACCCAGGTTGTCGGTCTTGGCCATGAGAGCGACCTGGGATGCGTTTGCACGCAGCTCAACCGTACCGTATACCACGGTCGCGATGCTGTCGCCCTCATCGGTGACGCCCTCGTCGGCAGCGGCGCTCGCCGTCGCCGTCTGCTCGTCGGGCTCGAGATCGAGATAGTAGGTGCGGCTATCAACAAGGGACCCATCTTCGAGCGTCTCACTCTCGAACGCCGCGAAGTCCTGGTCGATCGTGACCGAGAACTCCTTCTCGGCGCCCGGCTCGATGGACTCGAGCTGGGCGGTGCCGAGCTCGACCTGTTTGCCATCGGCGTCCACGTAGCCGTAGGCCACCGTGCGCTCGCCGCTCGCAAGCACCGTATCGTTGGCGACGGCAGCCGACAGCTCGACCCGGTCGCGCTCGGCCACCTCTGCGGAGAGCGTCGTACAGGTGAGCTTGACAGGCACCTGGCCCCGGATTCGCTGCGTAGCGAGCACGCTGTCGCCCGCAACGACTCTGAGCGTCACGTCGTAGGCACCGGTCGCATCAACCGGGACACGGAAGGACACATCGAGGTCTTCGCCGCCACCAAGCGTGATCAACCCCCGCTTCGAGACGGTGTCCCCCTCGCCCTCAAAGGTCACGCCGCCATCGCTCGCCTCAACGGCGCTCACGTTCTGCTGGACATAGGTCTCATCCTTGCTGGAGTAGACGACCTCGCCAGCCGCATCGACCGCCTCGATGTTCACGTCGTCGATGCCGTCGAAGCTCATGTTGTGGATCGTCGTTTCGAGCTCGGCCACGGCATCTCCCCCGTCGTTCTTCACGAGCGAGCCCTCGGCGGCGGTGTCGATCACAACCTCGTCGGTGGGTTCGACCTGCATGAACACAAGCGCGGTGCTCTCGTCGCTGGGCGTGTAGTGCACAGAGCCCGTCTCCGCGCCGTTCTCGTCGAGGATCTGCTCCTCCTTGAGGAGCTTGCGCGCCGCGAGCACGTCGATGTTGCCGTTTTCAGGCACGGCGAAATCAAACTCCGCCAGATACTGATCGCGCGTATTCGTCACCTGCACGGGCGCCGACGTTTCACCCGTATACAGGTCTTCACGCATCACGAACAGCTGCAGCTCCTGGCGCATGCTGTCTTGGTCCCCCACCGCAACCGGCTGCGTCCACGCCGTGTAGGTGTAGCGGCCATCGGCGCTGGACTTGGCGCGGAAGTTGCCGATGGTGAGCAGGTCGTCGCCCTCATCCGCCTGGGGAGTGGAGCTCACCAGGACCTGCTCGGGCGCGTATCCCTCGTTGTCGGCGGCCTTGTTGACGTAGTAGAACGGCTGGTCGGCAACGGTCGTGCTGTCCTTGATGAGGTTGCCCTCGGTTCCGACGAGGTTCGAGATATCGATACGTTTGATGCTGGTAACCGGGACCATGACGGGCGCGCCGCTCTCATCCGTGACGGTTTGGCCCTGCGCGTCCTTCTTGGGCTGGTCGGTCTGCTCCTTCCAGTAGAGCCAGGTGACCTCGGGCGTGCTGCCGTCCTGGGCCTTGTAGGTGGAGCGGACGAACTGGATATCCGAAATCTCCGCATCGGTGCCCGAGATCATGATCGGGTGGTGGTACTCATTGTCCTCGGCGTTGAAGATCTGCAGGTACAGGTTTTGGTCGCCCGTCGTCTGCGCCATGCCACCCTTGTCGAGGCTGTAGGCAAGCAGACCCAAGCCGTTGTATGCGACCGCATCGCTGTCCTTGACCATGCGCTGGGAGGCGACGGCCGAATCGAGCTCCGTGATGGTCGGCTCGGCCGTCCAGCGGCCGCCCTCATCGAGCTGCTCGTCGATCTCGACGGCGGGGGCGAGGTCGAGGAACGTCTGGCCGTACCAGTTCTCAACGTAGGTCGCATACAGCTCATCGAGCTCCTCGGCGGTAGGCTGTTGGCCATGCTCTTCAGCATAGTCAGCCGCGAGCATGGCGCGGATGCCCGCCTCGGTCTTCCCGTCATACGAGTCAACCCACTCACCGGCAGCGATATCGTATTCGCGCACGAGGTTCAGCTGGTCGGGGTTGAGCAGGTCACCGATGACCTCGCCCTCCTCCTCGCTGCTCACGCTGAATTCGCTCTTGGTGTAATAGAGCTTGATGTAGCTCTTGCCGTCTTTCTCGTAGCACACAGCCTGCGGATTCGTGTCCGCAAATGTATCGGCGTCTGTTGAGGCGGTGACATCCATCACCTCGCCGAGCTTGCCGTCCCGGAAGAAGGCGCCTTCGATATCGAGCGTGTTGAGCCGCGTGCTCAGGTCGTCGTCCGCATCGAGTGCTCGAGCGGCGCTCGACCAGGTGATGAGCACACCCGCGTCACCGGCGTCGGAGATCGTCGGGGCCTGGTCCTCGGTCCCATCGTCATGCAGCAGCTTCGGCTCCGACCACTCATCGCCGTTGTACACCGAATAGTACGCGCCCATCTTGTTCTCGTCGTCGCGGCCGGGCACCGCATCGAGGAACGCGGCGATGTAGCGGCCCTCTCCCAGGTCATACACCTCGATATCGGAATCTGCGAGGAACTGCTCCTGCAGCACCTGCTCATCGGCGGCGTCATCGCCCTTGAAGAGGCCGAAGAAATCGAAGCCGTCTGCCCCGTTCCAGCCCGAACGGTTCTCGGTGTAGGAATAATCCTCCTGCTCGCCCTCATCGGTGCTCGTAAACAGCAGGTTCTCGGCGCTCATGCCGGTATTGATGGCGCGCATCATCGCCGAGCTCGCCTCATCGGTTGCCTGGGCGTCCTTGGAATCCCAGGTGTAATCCCACCTATCGGACCACAGGGGAATATCCTTGCCCAGAATCAACAGGCTCACCGTGGGCTCGAGGATGACCCTGCCGTAATCGCTCCAGTCCTTTTCCTGATAGGTCGTCGTGTTGCCGACCATGACATCGAGCTCGCCCTGGCCGCCGATCAGGCCGCCCAGAAACTCCGCCGCAAGCGTGCCGACCACGCGCGCCTCGAGGCCCACGTATCCCTTGCTGTCAATATTCTCATCGGCGAGCAATTTGAGCGTCGAGCTGTTCGGCACGAAGTAGCCCTCGTCATCCGGGTCGAAGAAGTGCCACTTCACGCTCACGCCGCTCTTCTCGGCCTCTTGGTCGCCCAGGCTGAACTGCAGGCCGAACGTGAGATTCGCCGGACCCGCGGCAACCTCCCACTCCCTGCCGTATCCCGCGCTGGCGTCGACCAGCATGAGGAAGTTGTTGAACTTGAAGCGCCCGTTCTGCGGGCCGCCCTGCTGCATCACCATGTCGTAGATGACGCCCGCGTTGACATCAAACGACCAGCCGCTGTCACCAAACGCGCTGATGCTCTCGCCGCCGGACAGGCCGATCTTCGACGTGGTCGCCGCCGCGATGTCATCGATGGTCTCGTTCATCGAGGCCAGGGCCTCTTGCCCGTTCTTGAACTGGTCGCCGTAGCCGATATACATGACCTGGTGGCTTTCGCCGGTTGCCTCATCGATATACGTGCCCGCCGTAGACGTGGCGGCGTCGAGCCCCAGGTCGACCAGCATACTCACGCCACCCAGTGCCTTCACGAACCCGCTGTCGCCGCTTTGCTGGGTGCCTTCGTAGTTGAACAGATACAGGCCCGATGCCTTCTCGCCGATCACCACGGAGGTCTGGTGCTCGAAATACCCGTTCCCGTTCTTGTCGAAGAGCTTGACGGTCATCGAGTCGCCGACTTCGAGATTGAGCGTCTGGGGATTGATCGTGCAGGAAAGGGCGCCGTTCTCGAACTCGGCCTTCTGGGTCTTTTCGGTTTTGCGGTAGCCGTTCTTGTCGATGAAATAGAACTCTGCGTAGGCAGGCTCCATGCCCGCCGACCCGCTCGCGCTGAGGTTGAAGGTGTACTCCGCATCCTCCAGCAGCACGATCTCGGCATCGAGCTCGTCGTAGGTGTTCAGCTCTTCGTCGACCAGCGTCTTGCGCGTGATGGAGCTGCTCGTCACCTGCAGGGCATCGTCCTCGTTCGGGTTGATGTAGAAGTCCTGGATAGTCTGATTGGAGAAGTTCACGTTAGCCATGAGCGTGAGCGAGTCGTAGGTCACGAACGCGGAGACGTGGTCGCTCTTGTTGAACTCGGGCCCGATCGAGTACGCGCCGTTTTTATCCGTGCGCGTATTCTCGCCGCCCACGTTCACCGTCACGCCGGCCGCGGGCTTGTCGATCTCCTTCGTGCTCTTGCTGAACAGAGGGCGCTCCCTCACGTACACCGTGCCCTGCACGCCCGCCTTGGTGACATCGTCCTGCTCGTTCTTGAAGTGATAATTCACCACTTCATCGGCGTAATAGGGGTCGAAGATGAACGATTCGCCCTTCACCGAGTCGTACCGACCCTCTTTTTGGTTGTAGTACGTCCAGATGGTGCGCGTCGAATACGGAATGCCGTCCTGGTCGAGCTCGCTATCCTTGAACCCGTCGCCTGCCACGACGCGCGCGACGTACTGGGAGCCGTTGAGCGTCGACAGCGCGCCGCTCAACGTAAGCGGCGTCTCGCTATTCGAAACACCGACGGGCGTGTTGAGATTCTCCGCGTTGTACACCGCGATCGCGCCGACGCCGGCGTTCTTAGACCCCACCTCATCGGGGTGGTAGGCATAGGTGAGCGACACGTCGTCGGTATAGGTTGCCTTGAAGGTCACCTCGGAGCGGTCGATCGCAACCTTGTCCACGTTGAATTCAAGCGCGCCGTCCGCCGTATAGGTCTGCACATGGGAGCTTCCCGCGAACTGCTCGACCGTTTTCGGCTTGACCCGCTGGTCGGTGGGGCACACGGCGGTCATGGACACCGTGTCGATCTGGCCGGCCTTGAGGATGTCCCCAACCTTGAAGCCCTTGCCGCCCTTTTTATCGCCCGAGAAGGCGATGGCGCTGCTGTCCTGCGAGGAGAACGTCACCGTCGCAGACTTCTTTTTGTACACCGGGCGAATGCTCACCTTGTATTTATTGGTACGCAGCAGGTCGTCGTGGTTCTTGCGCAGGTCGTTGAGCTCGCTGTACGTCAACCACGAATCCTGCGTCTCGCCGACCTTGGTCTTGCCGGAATAGATCTCATAGTTCTGAATCTCCAGGCCGTCGGTCACGCTGGATGTGGGCAGCAGGCTTCCCCCGCCGTTGCGCGCGACCGTGATGGCCCTGTCTTTTTGACCCGAGGACAGCGTCGGCACGTCGAACTCGGTGTACTCCCCCGTAGAGGTGTAGTTCCTGCCCTTGATGGTCTGCTGATAGTCGGAGGCGTTCATCGACACGGTGTAGCGCGGCGAGTAATACGTCACCTCCTGCAGCTCGATGATGCCCTCGTGGTTCGTGCTGTCGGTGTTGACGCTCAGGTAGAGCCTGCCGGGCAGATCGCCCCGGTTCCTGTCTCCACCTGAACTGGTCTGCCCCTCTTGATAGGAGTAGTTGAACTGCTCGGTGTACCAGTGTTCCCGGTCATTCGACGTACGGCCGGTAAAGAAGGTGCGCCCGGCGAACTTCATCGTCCAGTTCTTCTTTGCGGGCTTTCCCCCAATCCAATAGTCGGTATACCCCCGGACATATACTTTGGTGACGATACGCGACGCTTGCTTTGACAGGTTGTTGCTGTACCACAACCACGCCGTAGCGTCGACGCCCCTCACACTCGATCGAGCATACGGATACACCGTGACGCCGTCATACACGATTCCGGCATGTTCGTACCGAGGCGCGGTAGTTGCGCGCGCCTCCTGCGTCTCATAGGGCCCCGATTCCGAATCGGACGTCATGGCATAACCCTGGACGCCGCCAAGCCCGTCTTCGGTCGCCGTCGCAGAGGTGCTGGCAGCGCCCTCGTCTTCAGTCGCCGTTGCAGGGTCATCGGAGGCATCCGCATCCGCGACATCCCCGCCCTCGATCTTCACGACGGTCTCGGCGATGCCATCCACCGTTGTTGCATCCGCATCCAGGCGGACGGTGAACTGGGTTCCCGCCTGGGCGGTGTCTTTGAGCGGAATTTGGACGGTCTGCTCGGTTGCACCGGCGGCAAAGGGAATGACCCCGCCGTCGACAGGCTCATACGAAGTCTCCGATGTCGCCGTGCCGGAAGCCGTCCCCAGCACAGCACCCGCATAGTAGTCCTCACCGCTCGTGCGAACAACCGTGACCTCGGCATACGGGTCGCCGGGCGCAACCGTGACCTCGGTGTCCTTCATCGCGAAGGCGATCTTCTCGCCCTCCTCGTTATCTTCGATGGTGCCGTTGTGCTGCATCTGCTCGCCGAGAATGCCCACGCTCGCGTTGCCGAGCATGAGCTTGAAGGCCTCCTGCCCCTCAGAACGATCATCGTCCTTCGCCGAGACATACACGGTCTTGACGTATTCGCCCGGCTCGAAGGTAAGCGTTGCCGACGCACCGGGAAGCGCGCTGGCAATGTGATTGGCGGTCTCCACCGCCGCCACAGGAGCGAGGCTCTCCTCATACTCCCCGCGCCACGTGGTCCGCTTCGTGTCGTTGCCAGTTTGGATGGCATAGGCTTCGCGCATGGAGCTGATGCCGTCTTCTGCCGCTGCGGCATCGGCCTGCTCCACCTCAGGATCGGCCTCGGTCTCGGCCCGGGCCTGGGCGGACCCGCCCTCGGCGGCAGCATCGGCAGCGGCAAACGGGACCTTCTCCTCAGCCTGTTCGGACTCGGATGCGGCCTTGGCATCGCCCTCGCTCAGCACGTCCCTGCCGAGCCCGCGCTTGGTGTAGACCTCGAAATCCTCGCCATATTCGGCAGTCAGCGCAACGACCTTGACGTCAACCGTCGCCTCCGCCGAGGTATCGCCCCAGCGCACGACCTGGATTTCACGGTCGCCCTCGCCCTCTGTGACAGAGGACGCACCCTCATAAAACGCGAACGCCCCGGCAGGATAGTCGCTCGCCTTTGCCGCAAGCTCCTGCTTGAGCTCATCGGCCTTCGAAGTAACGGCGATGCCATTGTTGGCTGCATAGGCCGCGAGCATGCCACCCGGCGTCGACTGCCACAAGAGCAGCGCCGCCATGGTCGCTGTCGCCACGCGTGCAAATCGGCCGGTTTTCATTAGGCCCCCCTCTTAGACGTGCTTCCGCACCATAGCTTCAGGTTGTTTTGGCTCGATTATCCCTTGAAGCGTAGGGTTAATGGAAAGCACCGGGAGATTGGGAACGAATGACGTCTATTCGGGAACGAATGTCGATACGATAGCTCTAGCTGGTCTTCTTTTCTCGCCGAAAAAGGAAAGTCACCTGTGCCCGCACGCTCTTTCGTACAATTGAAGATGCGAATTATGCCGCGCGCAACGCCTCCGGCACCTGCGACCGAACGATAGGTTTGAATATGTTCTTCGCATTATCCTTCAGAAGAGAAGCACCCCATCATGACGATTCTTCCACCAAGAAGAACGCGCTCCTTGATGCCATCCGAGTCGCATTGTTGTGCGGAGCCGCGTATTTCGTTCTTCTCGAAGCGTTTCTCTCCATCCCCAGTTTTAACGGCGTCACCCAGATACGTCCCGCATCCGGCCTCTCGCCCGTTCTCGGTCTGCTATTCGGCGTGCCCGGCGCCCTTGGATGTGCCACCGGCAATCTCGTGTCCGACATCATCCACTGGCCGGATGACCCGGCGCTTCCGCTGTATGTTGCCATCCAGCTCGCATACGCCCTGGCGCTGCGCATCGCGTGGCGCATCGCCCTTCCCCGCGACGGCGCCCCTCGTCTTCGATCCGCCAAGCATATTGCCGTGTTCCTCATTGCCGGGCTTTTGGACTCCGCGCTCGTCACGGGCCTCCTCATGCCCTTTGAGCACGACGCCATGCAAGCTCTCAACATCCATCTCGTCCGCCTGTTCAACAATTTTCTCGCGATCGTATACGTTGGCACGCCGGTCATGCTGACGGCAGAACGCCTGCGCAACAGCAAGCGCGAACGCCAGCGAACGCTTTCCGAGCGCTTCACCCTCATCGCGCTGGGCCTCACTGCGCTCGCCAGCGCCCTGTGCGTCATCTCCCTGCTCGCATTTCGAAGCGCGGGGTCTGAAAGCACGGACGGCGGCAACTTTGAGCACATCGTCGCCCAGATCTACCTCACGCTTACAGCCATCACGGTCAGCCTGTTCTGCCTGGTGTGCGTCATGCTCGCAGTCATCGAGCGCTCTTTGGCAACGCCGCTCAACGACCTCGCCACCGATGCGCGCACCCTTGCCCGGCGCATGCAAGAATCCGGCCCCGAACGGATGCGCGATGGCGTGCTCGACGTGCACCTCTCCTCCGATCGCGCCCTTGAGGAAATTCAGCTCGTCGCCCATGAGACCAACGAGATGCGCCATGCCCTGGGCGCGATCATGATCAACGCTCAAGCGTCCGTTCGGGAACGCGAGCGCATCGATACGGAGCTTTCACTGGCGGCGCACATACAGGCGAACGCGCTGCCCGCCGATTTTTCCGTCCTTGAAAGCAGCTACGGGGTGGGGATTCGCGCGATCATGAAGCCGGCACGCTCCGTCGGCGGCGACTTCTACGACGTGTTTCCGCTGGATGAGCACCGTATATGCGCGCTTGTTGCCGACGTGTCCGACAAGGGCATTCCCGCCGCGCTTTTCATGATGCGAGCCATGACCGAGGCCCGCGAGCTCCTGCGCTCCGCGAAGACGCTTGGGGAGGGGCTCTCCGGCGTGTCGGCGCACCTTTGCACCAACAATGACGCCATGCTGTTCGTCACCATGTTCGCCATCGCCCTCGACACGCGCACGGGATGCATCGAATTCGCCAACGCGGGGCATAATCTCCCCGTTGTGTGTTCCCCCGTTCGAGGCAACCGCTGGCTGTCCGCGCAGCCGGGGCTGCCGCTCGGCATCATGGAAGACTTCTCCTACGCATCCGACAGCGCGATCCTGTTGCCCGGAGAGCAGATCGTGCTCTACACCGACGGCGTCACCGAAGCGCGGTCGCTCAACGATGAGCTTTTTGGCAACGAGCGGCTCATGCAAGCGCTGACCTTCGAATCGGGCGCAGACGAGACCTCGTCCTCCGTGATGCGCATGGTGGACGCCGTGGAGGCGTTTTCTGAGGGAGCCGAGCAGGCGGATGACTTGACGGCGCTTTCCCTTAGCTGGCTCCCCCAGGGATCATGGGCGCATGTTCCTGCCGACGCAGGCCTTTGCATGCACGCGTGCGACTTCGTCCTTGAGCACCTTTCCCCGGAAGCGCGCGGCGAGATGGAATTCAACCTCAAGCTCATGGTCGAAGAGCTCTTCGTCAACTGCGCGACGCACGCATACAGCGGCTCTGAAGACAGGGATTGCGGCATCGACGTATTCATCGCGGATGACCCCTGTGCCCATACGGTTCATCTTGTCCTGCAAGATTGCGGCGCGGCATACGATCCGACCGCGCATAACGTGGAAGGGCTAACCGGAACCGAGCAGGTAGACGAACTGCAGCCAGGCGGCCTTGGCATATTGCTCGTGCGAAAGCTATCGGACTCCATGCGGTACGAGCGCGTGGACGGCCGCAACACCCTTCACATTACCAAGCGCTACGGCCGGTAGCCACCGGTTTGACGGCAGCTTGTTCTTCGGCTGCGAAGCTCTGCCCTGCACCCGCCGCCCAGAGCGCACTGCCTCGCTCCGCCCGCCGCCCAGGGCCGCACCGCCCCGCGTCGCGCGACGTCGCCCGCCCCTAGCGGCAAGCCCCCTACGAAGACAGGCGTTCCATGATGTAGTCGTAGTTCTCGCGACGATGCGGCAGGGTGCAGGCGCTGCAATCCTTGATGCGCGCGCCGTCCGCCCCCTCGATGAACGTCGGGTCGCCCCCGCACCTCTCACCCAGGCGGTAGAGCGGGCAGAAGCAGAACAGGCAGTTCAGCTCGTCGGCCGGCATGTCGTGACACGGGTAGAACTCGCATGCCGCGTGATTGAAAAACTGATAGTTACGCGTCTGCACCGCACGCCTCCGTCACGTTTCCTTACAACAGCGTCCTCGGTCATCCCGAGCACGGCCCACTGGGCGGCATCGTACCATCAAAGGCTACACGCGTGCGCACGCGACATGAAGCCGCACCGGCGGCACGCGTTGCCGACGCGCGCGAATAGGGGAATCGCCCGCAGCGGCACACGGCTATGATGCCACGTTAGAAGCGCCGTTCGCCAAGAGGTACTCGCGCATATAGGGGATGGCGAAATCGGCAAATCCGTAGCGCGGAGACTCAATCAGACCTGCATCTAACAGCCGCTTGCGATAGGAGCCCACCGCTCGCGAATCGGTGCCCATCTTCTTCGCGACGGTGCCCGTTGCAATCGGGCCCTGCCCGCATGCGGCCAGCGCTTCAAGATAGGCGCGTTGGTGCTCCGAAACACGACGCAAAGCTGGGGCGATAACCATGCTGTCGAAGTTCGCCCGAGCTTTCTCGATTCCTCGCTGCGCATCATCCACCGAAACCTCCGCAGCGCTGCGACGCGCGGCGGCTTGCCACGCGTAGTAACCCACCAGCTGCACCATGAACGGGTAACCGGAAGCAGCATGCGTTAGCATCTCAGCGGCCTCAGATCCGATGTTGCGGCCCGATCGCACCATCGTGTCCTCGATCGACTCCCCAACCTCAAGGTACTCCAAGCGCGTAAGCTCGATGTGGCGCGCCCGCTGCAGGAACGTGAGCGTCTCGTCAACCACCACCCCGTCAATCGACGCGGGAAGCCCTGCAAACGCGAAGGCGACATTAGCACCTTGGCGGATGAGCAGCTGTATCTCATTGCCCAGCTCGCGCATCTCATCAGTCGAAGCATCTTGGATCTCATCCAACGTGATGAGCAAGCCGCCGTTGCGCGAGGCACCATACATGGCCTCACCGAGCTGCGTCGCTGAGCGCGCCAGCTCAACCGAACCGATGCTCAGACTCATGACGGGCGGAGCGAGCGAGAGCTTCCGCAACTCCGTTTGACGCCTGAACGCACTGAGGATACGATCGCAAAACCCCGGATTCGACGCCACGTCAACCACCTGAAAGCCTTGCTTGCGCGCAAGGTCTCCCAGCGCATTGAGCAATACGGTTTTCCCCGTGCCGCGAACACCGGAGATGCGCATAAGGCGATCGGGCGCCCCAGGACCGTTCTCGAGCGCCTCGGCAAAATCGTCGAGCGCCTCATCACGACCAATGAGCTCTGGCGGATTCATGCCCGCCGTAGGTTTAAACGGATTGATGCGCTGCATAGGGAAATCCTCCCTCGATGGGAAGTTTAACAAGTTGAGCAAAGTTTAACAAGTTGAACAGACGCATCGTTGCGCGCCCTCGGTCCTTTAGCGCCATGTCAACGACCCTGGATCCCATACCAGGTTGTCGACAGAAGCCGCCAGTACCGGGTTGAAGAAGGCAGATGCCAGCGCGGACGCCAGGGAGTCTCGTAAAAGCCGCCCATCATTGCCTCCTGAGGTAGTCGTAGAGGGGGAAGCCCCGCTCGAACCAGTCGGCGTAAAGCTATTGTTGGCCACTCCTGCCCCAGGGCCCACCGGCCATCTCGCAGCAGAGGCACCTATGGCACCGCCCTCGACGCTACCCCTCCTCGATGCCGTATCTGGCGAGCAGCTGCGCGCGGTTGCGACGCAGATAATCGGCGGTGTACGGCATCGAAAAGGCCACAAACCCATACGCCGTCGGCTCAATGACCTGCCGCTCGATCAGCTGCAGGCGCACGCTGCTCAACGAGCTCGCCGCGATGCCCAGGCGACCGGCAAGCTCGGCGGTCGAGGACACCGCGTCGTCCTCTGCCATCGCAAGCAGATACTGCATCGCCCTCAGGGAAATCCCCGCAATCGCTGTCTCGATCACGGAGCGCTCGTAATCCGCCTTTGCGCGGGCAACACCGACGGCCACATCTTCCTCGTCCACCACCGCTTCGCCGCCACGCATCTTTGCGGCGCGCCAAATGTGATACCCGACAAGCTGAACGAGGTAGGCGTAGCCCCCAGTTGCGTCAGAAGCGGTCCTCACCAGGTCATCAGCCATCTCGAACCCGCTTCTCCGGATGGTTTCCGCCAGAGACAGGGCTACCTCATCCAAGGGCAGCGCGTCGAGCTCTTCGTGATAGGCGCGGCGAAGAAACGTCGGACCGTCTTCCGACAAGAGGCTGTTCACGCCAGAGGCGATTCCGGCGAACGCGAACGCGATGTTCTTCTTCTCGCGCATGAGATGCTGAACCGCCGCCGCGATTCGTGTGATGTCCTCCAGGCTTGCATTCTGCACCTCATCGACGGTGACCAGGAGACCCTTTCCGGCATGAGTCAGCTTGGACACAACGATATCCAGGCTCTCGCGTATATCGAGCGCCTCTTCCGCAGCCACCTTTTTCGCGGACGCGCGCACGAAGCCCAAGTCGAGCTCGGCAGCAAGATCGAGCTCGCCGTTGACGACCAGGCGACGACACAAGCTTTCGACCCAGTTCGGCTGAACGGTCTCGTCGACAACGCGCCAACCGTGCTTGCGCGCAACGTCCCCGAGCTCGTTGAGGAGCACGGTCTTCCCCGATCCCCGCGGACCGGTGATGCGCATGAGGCGGCCGGGCGCGCCGACCCCGCTGATGAGCGATTCCTCGAAATCATATAGAACGTCATTGCGGCCAATAAGAACCGGAGGTTCAACACCGGCGGACGGTTTAAACGGATTGACATGCGTCATCTTGATTGCACCTCTTCTGTGAACTCGATCTTTTATAGCTTATACCTGCGAGAACGTCCAAGATATCGGAAATATTAAAGATATTGGAAGTATTTTTATATTGCGCCGGAGAGGCTGACGCGCTGCCGGGAGGAGCTCCGGCTCCCTTGCGACACTGCAAAGGCAGGGCAGATGCCGCCGGCCACTCCGTTTTGCCCCCGACAGCATCGGGTGCGTTTTCCCGTCATCAGTTACATCACTCAGTTATCAGTTACATTTCTCAGTCATCAGTTATATTGCTCAGTTACAATTGATCATGAACACGTATACTGTAACTGACGACGCAACTGAGGAGGCAGGCATGATATCCGAGGAACGCATCAGCTCTATCATTGACCGTCTTCGCATGCAGGGGACCGATGACGCAAGCGTGGAGGTCAAGGAGTGCCAATCTTCCCTCTCAAAAGACATCTGGGAGACCGTCAGCGCATTTGCGAACACGCATGGCGGACTCATCATCCTGGGTTTAAGCGAGCGGCGCGGATTCATCCCCGTCGAGGATTTCGCCATTGAGCGCGTATGCGATCAGTTTATCGCCGGCATCAACGACCGCAACGGCGACGGCAAGGTGGCCAACCCGCCCCAATACGACATCGATCGCGTTGCATATAACAGCTCAACGCTCCTCGCAATATCTCTCGAAGAGCTCCCCGCGAGCTCCAAGCCTTGTTACATCAAGAGCAGAGGCGTGCAGGCAGGGAGTTACAAGCGCTGCGACGACCAAGACATCGTGCTCAGCGCAAGCGAGACCCTCTCCCTTTCCTCGGCGGCGCTATTCGAAAGCTACGATAGAACGCCGGTGCTCGATGCCCGCATCGACGATCTCGACGAATCGCTCCTCGCATCAACCTTTGAACGAGCGCTCATGCAGACCCCTCGGGCCCTCATGGGGGCGAACACGCATCTGGATAAAATGAAGCGACTCAACTTCATTGACAGCAATGGCAGCGTCACTCGCGCAGGGCTTCTGGCGGCAGGAACGTACCCACAGCAGTTTTTCCCGCGCCTGATGGTCGACGTTGCGGTCCACCCCGGCACAAGCAAAGGCGGCGCGGGGCCCATCCGCTTTGAGGACCGCTCACTTTGCGAGGGTACCATCGGCGAGATGATTGCCGATGCCGTGCGGGCGATTAAACGCAACCTCAAGACAAGGTCCATTGTGGTGGGCATCGGTCGCGTCAATGAACTTGAGATTCCCGAAGTAGTTCTGCGCGAGGCGGTCGCCAACGCCCTCATCCACCGCGATTACAACCCGCGCTTTGACGGGCAGGCGGTCAGCGTCGATGTTTTTGCCGACCGCATTGAAATTAGGAACCCGGGCGGGCTGTACGGGAGCATGCGCAGACAGTCGCTCACAAGCGGCATATCGTGCTGCCGCAACAGCACACTCATGCGGCTCATGGCGCTCGTTCCTCTTCCGCTGGAAGCCGGCTCGCCGGCCGAAGGCAATGGGTCGGGCATCCCCATGATGATCCAGGCATGTCGGGCGCGGGGGCTCAAGGAGCCGCTGTTCTGCCCCGGCATCGACCAGTTTAGCGTCATTTTGTTCAGACCGAGCGAGGATCCCGGCACCCTCGATGACAAGCGCGGCGACGAGGAGGGTGCGGCGCAGAAGCGGAGCCGTGTTGGAGAGCAAGCGATTGCCGGCATGCTTGCCAAATACGGCGAGATGAATGTCAGCGAACTGCAGGAGCGAACCGGTCTCAATAAAAACCAGGTGCGCAACCGCCTGCGAAAGCTCATTGCCGCTGGAGAGGTTGTCCCCACGGCGCCGACGAGCAGCAGGAAACGGGCGTACCGAAGGGCGTGCTAGCCGCGGGGTGCGTTTAGGCGGGCAGGGGTGGCGCCCGCGGCGCTGGCCGCGACCCTCTGCAGCCAGCGCCGTCACGTTTGGCGCAACGGCTCAGCTGCAGCCGTTCGCACCCGGCCACAGGCCGACCGCAGCCACGCGCCCGCATCCAGAGCGACCGACGGCTACTAGGCCAAGCGGTACCGTGTTCCCCTGCCAGATCCGACCTTCAGAACGCGGCCCTCGTGCACAAGCTCAGACAGAACCCGGCTCGCCGTCGGCTGGGAGACGCCAAGGGCCACCTGCACCTCCGCTCGTGTGCGGGCGCCGCTCGAAAGCGCATCGACCGCCTCTTCCAGCAAGCGTGCGGCAGCCGAAGGGGCCCACACCTCGACAACATTCCTGTTGGGAAGCGTCACCGAGAACGTATTGGCCGTCACCGATATCTCTGGGAGGAGCCCGCCATTCCCGTAGCTCGTTCGCATGCGCCCGATGCCGGTCCCATATGCCTCAATGAGCTCAAGACGGAACAGGACATTGGCAAGGGCGCGATTGCGCGGCATGGAAATGCGCGCAGAAAGATCCTCGTATTCGATACCCGTCGGCAGCCCACCGAGCGACACAATCTCCACCGAGGACGGCATGGCAGAGACGAGCGTTGGCCCGGAGAGGGCATACTCTCGGTGAGCGACCGAGTTCACAAGGGCCTCGCGAAGCGCAACCGCAGGATAGTCATAGTGATCGACACGCTCGAGCCCTGAAAACTCCGTGCGATAATGGTTGTGGTTCTCGAGGAATAAATAGGAATCGTTAAGCTGCTTTAGAATGGACCCATCAAATTCATATCGCTCGGTAAAAACGCTTCGCTCGTCGTCTGAAAACGCAGCCGCCTTTATCGTTTGGGGGCATTGGTCCGACAGCAGGAGTGCGAGGTTTGTGAACCGCCCCGCGGAATCGGCCATCCCCAACGTTCTCATCTCGCCGGACCCGAGGGAAAGACCCCGCTTTGTAAACTCTTCCCGCGCGTATTCGAAAGTAAGGTCCTGGTTCATCGAAAGGCGGGCTTCGAACGCGTCCCCATCGCACTCCTGGATCATGCGCAGGATGGCGGAATCGCTTGCGGGGACGCTCGCTGCGCCCGAGCGGATATACACACCCTCAGGACGAGGCCCCTTCGACGCAAGGTAGTATGGACGCTTGACGCCCCTTCCAACATGGACAGCGATAACATCCTTGCCATCAATCTGTTCAGGCACGATGGAAAGCATCATGAGGATGTCAGGCTTGACCGAGTCTCTCAGAACGCTTGTCACTCGAGTCAGCTCTACATCGATGTCGGCAATGCCCGCCGGTTCGCCATCATCATCAACGCCAACGTATAGCGTACCTCCACCTGTATTGGCAAACGCCACGACCGCCTTAATCGCGCCAGCATTCATCTCACGCTTGAACTCGACACGCTCGCTCTCTCGCACGTCCATCGGATCCTCTTTCTAGTCACATCTATTCATATCTATTCATTCTAGTCATCGCGTGAATAGATGTGAATAGAAAGAAAGCCGTAACGCGAGGGCAGGCAGCCGGTCGCGTCACGGTCTTCAAGCTCGCCCTCAGCTCAGCCAAACACTCAGCTGAGTGCAAGTCGCCCGCCATCGGTGACCTTTCCCTCACTTTGACGGAGGAACGGGCGGCATACCCGGCATAGGTGCGCCTCCGGAAAACAGTACCGCAAGATCGGAAAGTCCGCCCGCCGGCCGCCATTCGGCCATGCCCGGCTTCCAGACCAGGCTCTCGCGCACAAGCTGACCGGTCGCAACCATCTGAGCAAGCGCAGGCACACCAAATGGACCCGTTGCCGCACCACCGGCAGCGATGTAATAGCATGCCTGCGGCACGGGAGGCGGGGCAGGTGCGCCGGCAACAGACGCCTGACCAGACAGCCCGCCCATCATGCCGTTCATCATGCCAGCAATATTCTGTCCAACGGCACCGCCAACCGCCATGCCGGCCATCATCGCAGTGGGGTCGAACCAACCGGTGCCCTCGCCGCTGCCGCTGGGACTGCCGATTTCCGTCGCGCCATTCACACCCAACTGTCCAAGCGCGTTCGCGCCGGCAACACCGACCTCAGCCTGCTTCTGGAGCTGAACCACACCGATATTCGCCGTTTCGGTTGCCATGCGCTGTGCGCGCTGGGTTTCCTCGCGCTGAATGCGGAGGGCCTCTTCGAGGTTCTCAACATTGATGCGCTGCTTATCGTGGACATCCTTAATGCTCGCCTCGGTTTGAGCCTGAACCGTTCGAGCCTCGACGTCGCGCGTGACGGCTATAAGCTGGCGATATCCGTCGCTAGACTTATCGGGCTCAATTGCCGAGATGTCAAAACCGGAAACTTCAACCCCGAACTTTTCGTCGAGCCGCGCGCCAATCTGCGGCTCAATCTGATCGTGTATTTTGACAAACGCGCGCTCAAGCTGGATAACGGGAATGTTCGAATCGGCAGGCGCATTGGTAACGGCGTCTTTCACGTAACGCACGATGGCATCTTTGACCTGCTGCTTGAATGAATCCACGTCGAACTCGTCCAAACGGTGCAACTTGATGAACTGACGATAATCCTTGATGTGGAACGTAAGCGTGCCACGAACGGCGAACGGGACACCAAAATCGGGGAAGCGCGGGTCGAACACATCGAAGTACGGAATGCCGAACCGGATTTGAACGACCTCCGCCAGGTTGATGAAATACACCTCGGCCTGGAAGGGCGTGCCCCCATCATAGGCAAGACCGACTATGTTGGCGAGCACCGGGAGATTCGCCGTCTTGAGGATCTGGTCGCACGGCCCCTCGATGAAGTCCTGATACGAGCCATCCTTCTTGTTGTAGACGAACACGGCAACGGACCCGTCGCGCACACGGAGGGACGAGCCCCAACGGATGGCGTTCTCACGCGCGTTGGCACCCTTTCTGGAGCCGCGTGGGCGCCATTTCCAGATCAGGTATTCGGTCTCATCACAGCGGATTTCGTCCATGAAGCCGCCGGCTCTTTCTAGCAATCCCATCTCACACCTTATTCAAGAACATCGGAACCTGATTTGAGCTTCATTATCCGCTAGTTATCGCCATCATTATTCATTACAAACGACAAACCCCCGATGATTGGAAACATTCCAATCATCCATAGCAGATACTCCTCGGTCACAGATCCAGCAACGATTATGGAAACGCCAAGCACGATTAACACAATGCAAGCAGTTAGTCTTTGCATCATCTTTGAGGCCGACAAGATGCTCCCGACTTTTGACAAAAGGCCATTGTGCCTTCTTTGCTCATTCGCTACTCTTTTATAGATCTTGTTTATCTTCTCGAGTTCATCCCCCTCGCCAAAGACAAGCTCAGCCTTTTGCATTGCCTGCTCCAACTTGGCCCTCCAAGCAGCATCATCACCACCGCCCGCCTTGAGGTTTGAAGTGGCGAGAATAAAGAACTCATAGATGTCTTCCTTTGTATTCGGAATATAAAAACTACGAATCAGCTCCGCACGCTTCTCCGAGGACTCCATGCCCCCCAAGGCATCCTCAAGCTCCCTCACCCTGCTGAGCGTCTGAGACCCCCTTAGCTCATACCCACAAGAAGGACACTTTGCAACAAATGCGTCTAACACCTCGCCGCATTGCGGGCATTTATAAAGCGCCCGTCCATTTCCGTCACAGGATAAAGTGGTGGGACCGACGGCGGTCCCGCACGCAGAGCAAAACTTAGCGCCCGAGCTCAATTCATGCCCGCAGCTTTCACAAAATGCCATTACGAATCTCCGTCCTATCGGTACAGAACCGCACGCTCGGCTCCTCGCGAGTTGAGCCAGCGGTGAGACAAATGATCCGTTCGTAAAACCAAAAAGACCGCCAGCAAGCCTCACTCCCAGCTAATCAAAAATACCTTTCTTCTGATCAATATAGCCAGATAACGCAGAAGCAATGACCACACCCAAAAGAAGAGATTCTTCGTTCTTGGCATAGACCTTCTTGCTCGCCCTATCATGTGATTCGGAAGCTGGAGAGGCTTCGATTCTAAGCACAGCCTCCTCACCCCTTCCGCATCTCCATACGTTTGACGGGGCGTCGTCATTAATCATAGATTTTAACGTTTCTTTAGTATCGCGAATAAGTGTCAAGCCCAACGGGTCAAGTGTCATCCTAGTCAGAAACACCTCACTAAGACCCCTCGCCTCTTTATTATCATCAAGCTCTTTTATCTTAACTGAGCTGCCCCCGCGGACCTTAAAGCTGTAGTCAATTTGCCCGCGCTTTGTTCCCCCATGGCCCATAACGGACACGATTTGCCTACCGCAGGCATCGTAAATTACTCCCCTATGCCTGCGCTCGAAGGAACCGAAATCAAAGCCGCCAAATTCCCCACTGAAAACCAGCGTCCCATTGCAGTCACATGCCTTCATGCGGACAGGCTTGTAAGTTAAGAATGCCGGCTCCTCCCAAGTGACATGTGCTCGAAACGGAAGCTTCTCATCTTCTACCTCGCGCAGCTTCTCGGCCTCTTGTTGCCCAGGGCTCTTTGAGAGAACCTTGCCCGCTAGGTCCGCAGCCAGTGATCCAGCCACGGTAACTGATATATCCTTCAACAATGTCACAGATTATCACCTTCCCATCATTCCGCATATTCCTAGAACAACCCGTTCTTCATTCTCATCCAGATTGAAATCGCTTACTTCGAATCGGCGGCAGGCTGACCAAATACAAAAGCAATTACATCGACAATTTTCCCTGCTGAAACATCCTTGCCTCCGAGGTCAGACAGTCTATTGAGAACTGTCTCCGCCTTCTCCATAAACTTATTTGAATATAAGCCGTCAATCACCGAATCAACCCAGGTAAGATCATCTATTGTCTTGTTTCCAAGATACACCTGTTCAAATGCATACCTACTACCTTCGCCAAGCGCCGTAATGATGCACGCCGCCGCCACCGCGTTCACTACAGACGCCGCCAAATTAATCCCAGGAACTGCTTTAAGTGCGTTCAGAACCGCCTTGCCCACGACGCTCGCTGCGCCCACCTCGACAAACTTCTGCAGCAACGCGGACGAATCTTCGCTCTTTTCAATTTTATAAATCCTGGATATCGCCTCGATTTCTCCAACCTCAATTGCCGAAAGTGGGGCGGCATCTGGAATGGGAATCGGAACGATAGCGACGCCCGCACCAACGACGGCACAAGTCGTGGTAACCCCATGCGCCATCGCCCGCTTTCTCTTCAGCTTGTATGTCTTGATATCCTTATCGGCCGCCCTTACACCTTCAGGCAAAAGATCGTTCGTTGCCTCAATTAATTCGGTAATACCACGGGGCTCAACGACCGTATCATCATCAATTTGATACGCCTGTGCAACCACCGGAATAACCTTTTTAAGGTTTGCGGAATGCCGCTTCTGCCGAGCAAAAGCATTATGAACCATTTGAATATTCTCTTGCTGCTCACCTTTGGCTACAGATTTTGTAATCACGACGATTACCGGAACAGACTCCCACATTTTTGTTGCCCTTGTGAGCGAAGCAATCGATTCGGGAAAGAGCTTCCGTGCGGCGCCATCTACACAGTACCAAATCGCATTAATCTGCTTTGCCTCACCTCCGTCAGAAGCGCTTTCGCGTGACCAGCGCTTCACGGCCCGAACGGCCCTCGTTCGATTTACAAACGAAGGCTCGAATCCAATTGAATCGATGATATTAAATGGCAGCTCGTTATTTGAATACAGTTTCAACTCGCTGGTAGTTCCAGTTGACCCCCAACCGGTCTCCGCCCTATCATCGCCGAAAACTGCGTTGATCAGCGTTGATTTTCCCACTCCAGAATTACCAATTACCAGAATATTGCCCTTTTGCATTTCTAATACCTTTCACCCCGCTGGCAGGAATGCCTTATTATCAATCTGCCCACTCAGACACAATACCAGCCTCATGCCGACAAGCACAGCCATCATCTAGCCCCCCCATAGGACAAGGCCACCGAATCGTTTCGGTGGCCTTGTCGAGAGTGCAATACCGTGCATTCAGCTCGAACCTGACCCTGCAGGCAGCAAAGACAGGCAAACTATGTGGTCAAAAACCCTATCGGTATTCAAGCAAGCTGCGACATCCAACGAGTGGATTCTTGCTCATCCCAAAAGCAACCTATGCTGCCGTTGCAAGTTTCAGGTTAATCCGCCCCTGCGCCTCAAGCAGATACGCTGCATCCGCCTCAGAGAGCTGACTGGTGTCGATCTCCGAGATGGCTGACATAGTCTCAAAGTATTGGTTCATATAGTTGTTATAGTCAGCCATCATCTCTGCAGGAGAGCCCGCCTCCTTGTACTTAGCCATAAACGCAGCATACGTATCAAAAAACGCTTCATAGTCGTCCACAGTTTGCTTAAAGTCACTTGAAACCTCAGCGGATGCCTCATTTACAGGAGCCTCGGGCTCTTCTTTCTTCTGCACCTCAGATGCGTCGACATGCGCCCACATGGATCCAGTCAAATCGGAGTAGCTGGCCTGCGCTTCATACCCCTCCTTGTTATAAGCAGTAAAGCTGTCGTTATCGTCGTATTTGACCTGGTCAAATCCAGCTTCCTTTAGCTTATCAACATACGCTGCAAAATCCTCCGCAGTGACCCCGAGGGTATCAAACGAGAACAGGCGCTCGCTGTCGCTCGTCACGTAACGGACCGGGGCCTTAAACTCCGGAATCATCTTCGCCAGTTCGCTGTCAGACCATTCCGTGATGTCTTTGCCGCCCGAACTGGCATCCTTATATTTGCCCGTTTTGAAGTCGTAATACTCAAGATAGGCTTTGCCGTCTCCGCCGAGATATGCAATTTGCAAGATGCTCGGCTCGAAATAGTCAAAATATTCGACGTTCTCGAGAGATCGCCCCGTATGATTGAGAGCAACCTCCGCCTCCTGCGAAGTCTCGCCGGGTGCGACCAGCTCCTCTTTGTATGCATCGATGACATACTCAGTGAAGTCATCGTCTTTATAATAATCGTCGCTCATAAAGTCAGAGAAGACCGCCGCACGTTGCTCTTCGGTCACATCCTCTTTCTGAGAAAACTCAATCTCAACCGTTATAACATCGAAATCGGAGTTGTTCGTAAAGGTAAACACGGGCTTTCGGGTGTCATACCAGAAGCCCTCTTCAACTGTGAGCTCGATTTCATCGTACTTAATTGCATCCGCTTTTCCCGCTTTAGGATTCTTGCTCGACGCAGAGTTAGCAGACGCACTCCCCGCTTGGCCGGATCCGGCTGAACACCCAGCCAGTGCGAGCACGCCCGCCAGCGCCGCCGTCGACGCAATCGCAATTCCCCTCTTCATGACAACGCTCCTCAACACAGGCGCCCGTCCGCCCCGCATGCAAAGCAAACGCAGCGCATCCATCAGTGGTTTCATTCTGATGAGAAGTGTTCTACCTTTCCTCAGTTGCCAACTGAATTTCGATAACAGCTGGCCCGGAGGGGGCATGCGTGCAAACCCATGCGGAAAACATGCTAGGCAGACTCGTCGCATGCGACGATTGCACCCAAGCACGCGGCCACGAGATATCCCCGTGGCCCCGCTTGGCATCAGACGCCCCCTTGGCCGGCGAGCCCTGCTACCACGCCAACGCGTGGACCTCAACCGAGGCGTAATCAGGGCAGGTGAACGGCTGGAGCTCAAACGGCACGCTCTCACCGACCTTCGGGCGACTCACAAACGACGAATAGCCCGACAGAATTCTGCCCCGCGCATCGCGGAATACCAGCGATAGCATCACCTGACCGCCGCTCGCAGGCTCACTACCGTCGGCAACCGTGGTCAGCTCACCGGTAAACACCGTGCCGAACGTTCCGTTCCCCCTGGTAAGGCCACTCACCTCAAACTGGGATGCGGTCCCGCCATCGCTGACAACCTGATAGCCTTGCGGACGCCCGCAGGCGAACTCAACCGTTGCGGGCGCAGTCCCGTTGCCGGCAAGCCCGGAAAACGTGATGCTCTCGCCCGGATAGAGCACCCCAACATACTGTGACTTGGTGAACACCACCGACCCGTCGGCAGCACGGCCCGTGATGATGACCTCCGGATACAACACCGTCAGATCATCGCCCGCGTTGCGAATCGTCACCGCATAGTCAACATAGCCGTTGGGGCTATCGTCCCAGCCGCTTTCAATCACCGTGAGCGCCTCGGCGGCGCGCTGAATGTCCTCTTCGCTCGCCCCCAGCAGCAGCCCCGAAGCCCCCGCCGATGCCTGCGCGCCGCTCTGGTCCAGCGTTAAGGACTCATCAGCCGAGCCCGAACCTTCGCTCTTGTCCTGCTTATTTCCGCTCACATTGCCAGACGTTTGAGCTGTACCGGAGCCCTCCAACCCGCGCAGGTGAAGCGCCCATGCAGCGGCCCCGCACAGCGCAAGCGCCACCAGCACCGCTGCTGCTATCAGCGCCACGCGCGCAGGGCGTGGGCGCCGCGGGATTGGCGCTGCCGCATCCGATGCAGGCACGGGCGAAATCTTGTTCGAATGCTCATGCGCTGTCGATTGGCCGGCTGCCCGCTCAAGCGCCTCAGCCATATCGGCCGCACGCTGATACCGCGCACTCGGCTCGAAAGCGCTCGCTCGCTCGACCACCGCGCGCAACGCGGGCGGCACCCGGGCCTCATCCGCCAGCGCGCGGCGATACGCCGGCTCGGCATCGCGCTCGGGGCGCACACCGGTCAGAACATACCCCAGCAGGCGACCAATCGCATACACGTCAGTACGCACATCCGTATCTGCAAACCCATACTGCTCTGGTGCCGCGAATCCCCAGGTGCCAACAGGCTGCTCCGGTATCGCACCCGGCATGTCGCGCGCGCCGAGCAGACGGGCATTGCCAAAATCGATCAGATGCGCGCCGTCAGCCGCCCAAATGACATTTTCCGGAGAAATGTCGCGATGGATGACCCCGCACGCATGCAAGGCCTCAGCCGCCTCGCACACATCGAGCGCTACCTGCACGGCCTCCTCGGCCGCAAGCGCGCCGCGCGCGGCAACTGCCTGCTGCAACGTGTCGCCCGGAACGGCATCGTAGACCGCGACAAAACAGTCGGGCATTTCGTACGTTGCCGCAATCTGCGGCAGACGAGGGCACGGGCTCGAGGCGATGGCCGCCCACACGCCGCGATCGGCTCGAGCCGAGGGCATCTTCTTGCGAATGAACGGACCCGCGCCATCAATGGTCACGCGCTCCGTCACGCCGCCGATTCCACGAGCAAGCACACGCTCCACCCGATAGGCATCATCGATGCCCATGGCATGCATGACCTGCTCTTCGTTCAACCCGGCGATCCTTTGTCTTGACCTACCCACGGAGGACCACCTCCCCCGCGATGCATGCGGCAGGCTCCGCCGGCCACCAGGGCAGGCGCAAACCGCTCGCAAGCGCAGGTCGATTGTAGAAAAGGCGTCCGGTCAATTCCTCAGTTGGCAACTGAGCAGGCAAAGGAAAACTGGTTGCTTTGCAGCCGGGACCGTCCGCGCCCACTAGGAAAGCACCCCCGTTGAGCGGAAGAGCGTCTTTTCCTTGAGACGCCACAGCTCATCATCGCATTGCTCGCAGGTCAATCCCCGCTCGATGCACCAAATGATGATGGCATCCCGACGCTGCTTGGGCCACAGCTCGGCTACGCCCGCCAAGCGCAGCAATCGCTGTGTCTCGCGCAGAGAGCAGCCCATGCCGAGTGAAAGCATGATGGCCTTGTCGCGGCCCGGCTTGCACTTGCCGGTAAACATGTCGTACACGAATGTGGCATTGATGCGCGCGCGGCGCGCCAGCTCGGCGCGCTTCATACCACGCGAATCGAGCAGGTCATGCAGATAATCCGGCAGCTCGCGATCGATCGTCTCGCCTTGCGCCAGATAGCTCTCCGGGCTTTCGGACGCCAGCAGACGTGCGAGCAGGTCCTCGGTCAGGCGTTCTTTCGGCATTTCCTTGGGCATAGCTCTCCCCTGCTGCGGTCGTCCGGGTTGTCCCATTATATCGCCCGACTTCCGCGCGGATTCGCCGCCCCGATTCCTTGCCATCATGTTGTCTCCCTTCTCGAAGGTGCGGCGCCCTATGCACCGCTCAAGAAAGACCTGCTATTTGAAGTCAAGGGGTAGCGCCCGAGATTTTCGATAGGAACCT
>CABRHH010000012.1 GCA_902470695.1 uncultured Collinsella sp. | reverse complement strand
CCATCGGCGAAAAGCGGGTTCGGCTCTCGTCCATCTGAGGGCGAAAAACGGCCCCGAACGGACAGGAACCGAACCCGGAAGCTCTGGATGGACGGAATCCGCACCCGGGTTTCCTGAACGGCCGCGGCCCGAACCCGGATTTGCTGGATGGCCGGACACCGAACCCGAAGTCTCCGAACGGCTGCAAGGCGAACCCGGAAACCCTAGACGAGCGGACGACGAAACGATCCCAGGTTCGGCCGGTGTCCATCCGGAGCGGACAGGGTTCGGAATCCGTCCATCGGCGAAAAGCGGGTTCGGCTCTCGTCCATCTGAGGGCGAAAAACGGCCCCGAACGGACAGGAACCGAACCCGGAAGCTCTGGATGGACGGAATCCGCACCCGGGTTTCCTGAACGGCCGCGGCCCGAACCCGGATTTGCTGGATGGCCGGACACCGAACCCGGTGCAGCCTCTACGGAACCCGGTACAACCCCTGCAAAACGATCTCCAGGAAATCCGAGCACCTGTGCGCCGACACCGCGTGTGACGTTGCAGTGCCAGCACTGCGCGGGAGGCAACACCGTCGACAGCGGAACATCGCCGGCGGCGCATCCAGCAGCAAGCGCCGTAAACGCACGTCGCCGCCGGCCCAGCGCGGGGCGATGCATCGTCGACATCAGCGCGTCGCTACCGCCGCGCGTAGCACCGTACCATCGACGACGGCACGTCTCCGGCACCGTTCGCGCCACCGGCCGTTTGCATCACCAGCGCCGCACACCACACGCACCGGGCCCTCGCGTGCGGCGTTGCGCTGCCGGCCCTCCCTCACCACACGCACCGGGCCCACACGCGAGCGGGCGCTCACCGCCAACCCCTCACGCGCGGGGATGGGCCGCGAGGTACACCTCCCGCAGGTGCGACAGGTCGAGATGGGTATAGATCTGGGTGGTCGAGATGTCCGCATGCCCCAAGATCTCCTGCAGCACGCGCAGGTCGGCGCCGCCGGCCAGCAAATGCGTAGCGAAAGAATGCCGCAGCGTATGGGGATGCAGCCCGTCGAGCCCCACCGTGCGGCCGGCACGCTCGACGATCCCGTGCACGCCCTGGCGCGTCAGGCGGCCGCCCCGCATGTTAAGAAAGACCGCCGTCGTTGCAGCCCCCGTGCGCGCATGGGACGCCAGACTCGCACGCGCGCCGTCCTCGAGATAGGCACGCACCGCCCGCAGAGCCGAACCCACGATCGGCACCAAGCGCTCCTTCGCGCCCTTGCCCCTCACCCGCATGAAGCCCTCGTCCACGAACAGCGCGGACGCATCCAGGCCGCACAGCTCGCTGACCCGCAGGCCACAGCCGTAGAGCACCTCGAGGATCGCCCGGTCGCGCATGCCCGCCGGCGTCTCCGGAAAGGGCTGCTCCAGCAGGGCGCGGGCCTGCTCGACGCTGATGACATCGGGCAGATTCTCGCCGGTCCGCGGCAGGCGGATGGCCGCAGTGGGATGCGTGGGCGACAACTGCTCGCGCACCAAAAAGCGATGGAGGCTCTTCACCGCCGACAGCGCCCGGTTCACGGAGGCGTCCGCGTAACCGGCATCGCGACGGGCGGCCACAAATTCCTCCACGTCGCGACGCCCCACCGCGCCCGGCTCCTCGATGCCGCGTTCGGCCAAGAAGGCCACGTAGGCGCGCAGGTCACGGCGATAAGCGGCGATAGTGTTGTCCGACAGCCCACGCTCGACGTAGAGCTGGTTCAAGAACTCCGCGCAGCAGCGCTCCATCTCGCTCGCCATCTGCCGTGCATCCCCCTTTCCAGCCCGCCACAGGGCGCCGAACCGCTACGCACCACGCGGGCGCCGGACCTTCTAAGGCCTTATACCCGCCCCGCCCACGTTGCGCGGACCCTAGATCCCCGCCGGGACCACCGCGAGGCGGTCGGACCCCTCATGCTGGGCAACCGCGGCGCGCACGAACTCGCGGAACAGCGGCTGCGAACGCGTGGGACGGCTCTTGAACTCGGGGTGCGCCTGCGTGGCCACATACCAGGGATGCGTCTCGCGCGGCAGTTCCACCATCTCGACCAGACGCTCATCCGGGCTCACGCCCGAGATCTGCAGGCCCGCGCGCACCAGCTCGTCGCGGTAAGCGTTGTTGAACTCATAGCGGTGGCGATGGCGCTCGTAGACAAGCGGCTCGCCGTACGCCTCGCGCGCCAGGGTGTCGTCGGCCAGCTTGCACGGATAGGCGCCCAGGCGCATGGTGCCGCCCTTCTCGGTCACATCGGCCTGCGAATCCATAAGATCGATCACCGCATGCGCGCCGTCCGGATCGAACTCGGAGGAGCTGGCGTCTACCAGACCCAGCACGTTGCGGGCGAACTCGACCACCGCCACCTGCATGCCCAGACAGATGCCCAGGTAGGGAATCTTGCGTTCACGGGCGAAGCGGGCAGCCACGAGCTTGCCCTCGAACGCGCGCTTACCGAAACCGCCCGGCACCAGGATGCCGGCGGCATCCCCCAGCACGTCCTCGACGTTGTCGGCCGTAAGCGCCTCGCCATCGACAAGCTCCACGTCCACATGGCGGTCGAAGAACACGCCGGCGTGATGGATCGCCTCGATCACGGACAGGTAGGCGTCGGGCAGCTGGGTGTACTTGCCCACGATGCAGATCTTCACCCGGTCGGCATGGGCCTCGGCGTGGTCCTTCTTGCGCAAGAACTCGTTCCACAGGCTCAGGTCGCGCTCCCGCGGATCGAGTCCCAGACGCTCGCATACGCGCAGATCGAAGTCCTGCTCGGCCATCATCCGCGGCACGTCGTAGATCGAGGAGGCATCCTCGCAGGTGAATACGCAATCGGTGTCGACGTCGGTGAAGCTCGCGATCTTGGCGCGGATGGCGTCGTCGATGTGGTGGTCGCTTCTCAGCACGATGATGTCGGGCTGGATGCCGTAGCTGCGCAGCTCCTTCACAGAATGCTGAGTGGGCTTGGTTTTGACCTCATGGGCCGCCGCGATGTAGGGCACGAGCGAGACGTGGATGTAGCAGACGTTCTCGGCGCCGGCGTCCTTCTTGTACTGGCGGATGGCCTCAACAAACGGCTGGCTCTCGATGTCGCCGATCGTGCCGCCGAGCTCGGTGATGACCACATCCGAGCCCGTCTGCTCCTCGACGCGGCGGAACTTGTCCTTGATCGCACCGGTGACGTGCGGAATCACCTGCACGGTGCCGCCCAGAAAGTCACCGCGGCGCTCGGAGGCGATCAGGCTCTGGTAGATGGCGCCGGTGGTGAAGTTGGAATCGCGCGTAAGGTTCTCGTCGATAAAGCGCTCGTAGTGCCCCAGGTCCAGGTCGCTCTCGTAGCCGTCCTCGGTCACAAAGACCTCGCCGTGCTGGAACGGGCTCATGGTGCCGGGATCCACGTTCAGGTACGGGTCCGCCTTCTGCATGGTCACCTTGTAGCCGCGCGCCTTGAGCAGACGGCCGAGGGAGGCCGCCGTGATGCCCTTGCCCAGCGAGCTTACCACGCCACCGGTTACGAACACGTGCTTGGTCATATTGAGTTCCTGCGCTTTCCCGTCGAAGGTATCTGTCTCTGACGGGTCTTCAGTGTACTACTCCCCCACCGCGCCCGTGGGGAACATTTTTTGTTCACGCAACCGAAACGCGGGAGGCGCGGGGGGGGCGGGTCGCCCGGGCAGCCGGGGCGACCCGTGGACGTCGGGTCGCTCGGGCGACTAGCAGTCCGGAGTGCCCCGTAGGCCGCCCGGACAGTGGCGACCCAGGGCTGCCGTCGACACGACCGCCAGCGCGGCCCGTCTCCGCCAACGTGGCCCGTCTCCGCCAACGTGGCCCGTCTCCGCCAGCGCGGCCCGTCTCCGCCAGCGCGGCCCGCCCTTCCCTCGCACTCCCCTCGCAAAAAGAACGAGCCGCCCGGACGGACGGCTCGAACTGAAACAGACACCGATACACCGCGGCTCTCAGCGGCACCCTAGCGGTGGCCCCTCCCGGTGATCCCTACCGATGGTAGTAGCCCGAGCGCTCGAACTTGGGCTCGCAGCACACGTTGATGCCGAGTTTGCGGAACAGGGCCTCATCGGCACTGGAGATGATCACGGAGAAGAACGCGTCGCAGCCGCGCAGGCGGGGCAGGCCGGCGAGCACGCGGGAGGCCACCTCGCTGGAGGCGGACGTGATGGACAGAGCGATGAGCGTCTCGTCCGGGTGCAGGCGCGGGTTGACGCTGCCGAGCTGAGAGGTCTTGAGCTGGCTGATGGGCTCGATCGCATCGTTGGAGATGACCTCGAGCTCCATGTCCACCCCGGTCACCGCCTTGAGCGCGTTCATGATCAGCGAGCTGGCCGCACCCAGGCGCGTGGAGGTCTTGCCGGTGACCACCTGGCCGTCGGGCAGTACTATCGCGCCGGCGGGCGCGCCGGTCGTCTCCTCCTTGAGCAGCGCCGCCGAACGGGCCGGCGACAGGTCCTTGGTCACCCCGACCTTCTGCATGATGGCCTTGAGCTTATCCACCTGGTCCGAACCGCAGCCCGTGCGCTTGACATCCACCGCCGCGGTAAAGTAGCGGCGCACGATCTCCATCTCGGCCGCCGCGCGACAGGCCTCATCGTCGCAGATGGCGTAGCCCACCATGTTGACGCCCATATCCGTGGGGCTCTGGTAGGGACTTTCGCCCAAGATCTTCTCCATCAGGGCCTTGACCACGGGAAATGCCTCGACATCGCGGTTGTAGTTGACCGTGGTGACGCCATGGGCCTCCAGGTGGAACGGGTCGATGATGTTGGCGTCCTCAAGATCGACCGTCGCCGCCTCGTAGGCGATGTTCACCGGGTGCGTGAGCGGCAGGTTCCATACCGGGAAAGTCTCGAACTTGGCGTAGCCGGCCGCCACGCCGCGCTTGTGCTCGTGGTAGAGTTGCGACAGGCAGGTGGCGAGCTTGCCGGAGCCGGGGCCGGGGGCCGTCACCACCACGAGCGGGCGCGTGGTCTCCACAAACTCGTTTTTGCCGTACCCGTCCTCGGAGACGATCAGGTCGATGTCGTGCGGGTAGCCCTCGATGGGATAGTGCAGCTTGCAGGTGATGCCGAGCATGGCCAGGCGACGGCGGAACTGATCGGCGGCGGGCTGGCCGGAGTACTGCGTTAGCACCACCGCGCCGACCAGGAAGCCGTTGGAGCGGAAGATGTCGGCCAGGCGCAGCACGTCCTCGTCGTAGGTGATGCCCAAGTCTCCGCGAGCCTTGTTCTTCTCGATGTGGTTGGCGTTGATGGCGATGATGATCTCCACGTCATCAACCAGGCTCTTCAGCATGCGAAACTTGCTGTCGGGCGCGAAGCCGGGAAGCACGCGGCTCGCGTGGAAATCGTCGAACAGCTTGCCGCCGAACTCGAGGTAGAGCTTGCCGCCGAACTGAGCGATGCGTTCCTTGATATGCTCGGCCTGGCTGGCGATGTACTTCTCGTTATCGAAGCCCTGACGCATGGGGCGAATCCCTTCTGTTGTGCATGGCGGTACCGACCTAGTGTAGCGGTATGCCTCCGCGTCACCCAGCTGCGTCGGAACCACTGCGCAAAAGCAACGAAACCGCCCACCGGGTACGGTACGCGGTGGGCCCGCGGTTGGCCGGACGGCGGCCCCGGCGGCGCGCGGCGGCCCCGGAACCCCGGTGGTCTAGGCGCAGCATGGGCGAGACGACGGCGACCCGGGCGCGATACGGCCGCGACCCCGACCATCAGAGCATCCTGGGCGTTGGTTCCGGTCATCCGGGCAAATTGGGTTCGGCTCCCGTCCACGGGGCATCCCGGGTGCGGATTTTGGCCGCCGATGCCGATTGGGCGCGGTCCCCAGCCAAAAGGGGAAACGCTGGTGCGGATTCCGTCCGTCGACGCAACGCGGGTGCGGATTCCGTCCGTCGAGGCATGAAGCCGGCCCAGGATGGGCCCGAGGCGGGCCCGGTTCCCGTCTACGGAGCATTCCGGGTGCGGATTCCGTCCGTCGGGGAAACGCGGGTTCGGCCCCTGTCCATCGAGGCGCGAAAAACGGCCCTGGATGGACACAACACGAACCCGGAAATCGCGGATGGACAAAAGCCGAACCCTGGATGCCCGGACGCCCGCCGAACGACCCCGGGAGTGCTGAAACGCCCGCCGCACGAACCCGTGGTGCACGAACGGATGCTACGCGAACCCAGACTGCATGCAGACATCCATCACACGCACCCGGAATGCACGGATGTATCCGCCAGATGGTCACCGCCCGGGCCTAGGATCGGCACAAAAAGCACCCCTCTCGCGCACGGACGACCATCGACCAAACCTGGAGCGCCCGGATACTCGCCGTGCGGCCCCGGAACGCCATGATACCCGCCGTGAGGACCCGGAGCGAACAGACAGAACGACCTCAAAACCATATCTCCTCCAGGGGGGGCAGCGACTCGAGCCCAACGCACCCCCGCTGAGGCTCAAACAGCCGATCAGGACAGTATCGCCCAGACACGGGCCACCGCACAGGCACTGCTCTGCCCTGCTTACCCGCAACGCCATCACATCAAGAGCAGCTATACTACCTTTCAATAGAAACCTTATGTATTGGAAGGTATTATGGTCAGCACGAAACAAGCATCCGACATGCTGGGCATTAGCCAAGTGCGCGTGCGCGAACTCATCAAAACGGGCAAGCTGAAAGGCACTCGCATCGGGCGCTCATGGGGAGTCGACGAAACGTCGGTGCGACAGCGCATGTCCCTTGCACCGCAAGCGGGTCGGCCCAAGGAATATGACACCACGGATGAGCTGCGAGCATCGCCCATCACGACTGACAACGACCCAGACGGTGCCATTCAAGAGCTTCACGAACTCTATCTCCGCTGCGAGCAGCTACTTGCCAGAAACTACAATGCCGCACTGTACGAACGGATGGGGTCGGGCAAGGAAGCACGCTTCTGCGCCAAAGTCACCGATTTTTTTCTACAGGAGCAGCAGCGCGAACTTGTTGAAGCCGGAGTGTTCTGATGGATGACGACGCCGAACGCTACATCATATTTGCCGGGGTGAACGGCGCAGGCAAGTCTACCCTGTTCAATTCTGGGGCATGGCTTCAAAAACCGGGAGATGCCGAGCTGCCTCGTGTCAACCCGGACGAGATCCTCGTATCTCACGGCTGGGATTGGTCTGACGCGCGCGCCCAACTCCGAGCCGGCAAAGAGGCCGTACGCATGGTCGATGCGCTCTTCTCCGAGCGCACATCGTTCAATCAGGAAACAACCCTCTCCGGCAGAACCATCATGCGTCGAATAGAACAAGCTGCTGGGCTGGGATACCGCGTCATTATGCACTACGTGGGTGTGGAATCGCCCCATATCGCATGTGACCGAATCGCCCATCGCGTATCGACAGGCGGACACGATATCGATCGAGCGGTTGTCAAGCAGCGATACGAGCACTCGATGCGCAACCTCAACCGCGCAATCCGCCTCTGCGACGAGGCATACCTGTTCGACAATACCAACGAGCTGACGCTTGCCGCGTCGTTTTATCAGGGCAGGCTCGTCCTGCTGTCTGAGTTCCCACGCGTTGCCTGGCTGCATGCTGCATTGGATGGCACAGGGCTACTTGATGACCCGGAAAGGGGCGCATGAGGAGCCAGCAACCCGGCTCGAGTTTGGCACACGTCCAGCAGCGCAACCCGAAATCGGCTGTCGGCCGCCGGGGTATTAGGGTGCGGATTCAGGCCGTCGAGGCACATGGTCGGCCCAGGATGGGCCCGAGACGGGCTCGGTTCCCGTCCACGGGGCATCCCGGGTGCGGATTATGGCCGTCGGCGCAACGCGGGTGCGGATTCCGTCCGTCGATACCGATCAAGCGCGGTACTCAGCCGAACGGGAAAACGCGGGTGCGGATTTTGGCCGTCGGTACAACGCGGGTTCGGCCCCTGTCCATCGAGGCGCGAAAAACGGCCCTGGATGGACACAACACGAACCCGGAAATCGCGTATGGGCAAACGCCGAACCCGGAATGCTCGGATGCCCGCCGTACGGACCCAAAACGAGTACGGACGGCCACCGGACGAACCTGGAAATCACGGATGGACGAGAACCGAACCCGGAGTGCCAAAACGCCCGCTGCACGAACCCGGGATGCACGAACGGATGCCACGCGAACCCAGACTGCACATAGATATCCATCACACGAACCCGGGAACGCTCAGGCGCCCTCTAAAGGAGCGCGGATTGCACATGCGGATGGACGAGAACCGAACCCAGAACGCGCGAGGACGGCCACCGGACGAACCCGGTGCGTGCAAACGGACGCTACGTGAACCCGGAATGCGCAGACGCCCGCCTCAAGGCGTTCGGAGAGCGAACCCGGATCGTGCACGGCACGATCCGGGGCTGCGGGGAGTGGCTCGGGCTGGCGACCCAGTCCGTCCAAGAAACCGTTCGCACCCCCGAGCCGACACAAAAGCGCCCCCTCCCGCGCACGGAAACGGGAGGGGGCAGAAAGGTAGGTCGCAACCGACGACATCGCGCAGCGGACGTCAGCCGGTTGGACGACTGGGTAAGCGGCCGCCGGACTCGATGGCAGCAGCGCGCCAAGGGGTCACGCTGGCAGCCGGATGAACCCTTATGCGGGCACGATCACCATGCAGGCGATGGTCGTGATGACAATACACACCACGGTGAGCGTCACGATGATCTTGAGCGCAAACTTCAGCCAGGTCGTCCACTCGATCTTGGCGAGCGCAAGGCCGCCCATGATGGCGCCGGAGGTGGGGGTGAACAGGTTCACGACACCGATGGCGGAGGAGAAGATCATGACCATGACTTCAGGCGAGAAGCCGAGCTCGACGGCCAGCGGGCCCATGATGGGCATGGACACAGTGGCCATGCCGGACGTGGACGGAATCAGGAAGGACAGGCCGAAGTACACCAGGAAGGACACGGGTGCGAAGATGAAGCTGGGCACGCCCTTGAGCATGGAGGCAGCGGCGTCGAGCACGTAGAGATCCAGGCCGGTGGACGCCATGAGCACGGAGATGCCGCGCGCCAGAGCGATGATCAAGACGACGGACATCATATCGGCAGCGCCGGCGATGAACGTGTTCACGATCTTCTTCTCGGACAGGCCACCCACGATGCCGATGATGATGGCCATGATGAAGAACCAGGTGGACGCCTCATCGAAGTACCACCGGCCGATGGGCAGACCGGTGATGACCGCCGACCACGCCTGCGAGATCGCGTTGCCGTCCGCGTCGTAGACACCGTTGTCGAAGAACTGGGCGATGCCGGTGTTGAGGTCGGCCAGAGGAATGAAGCCGACGATCATGACCACGAAGGTGAAGGCGAAGATGCACAGGACAGCCTTCTGGCGACCGGTGAGCTTGACGTCCTTGGCGGCCTCGGCGGCAGCGGCGCCGTGGGCCTCCTCGGCGTCCTTCTGCTCCTGCAGGGTCAGGAAGGTGGAGCCCTTGTCGGCCTTGACCTTCTTGGCGTAGCTCATCACGAAGGCAGCCGAGATCGCGGTGGTCACCACGGTGAGCACGAGGCCCAGGCCGATGATGATGGTCTGGTCGACCACGATGCCCTTGGAGCTCAGCGCGTCGACAGCAGCGCCGACGGCGAACGGGTTGACCGTGGAGCCCAGGCAGCCGCAGCCGGCACCGAGCAGCACGGTGGCGGCACCGACCAGCGGGTCGAAGCCGGCGGCCATCATCGTGGCGGCGAGCAGCGCGTAGAACGGGACGGTCTCCTCGCACATGCCGTAGGAGGTGCCGCCCAGCGCGAAGATGAACATGAGCACCGGAATGATCCACAGCTCACGTCCTTTGAGCTTCTTCACGAGCACGGCGATGCCGTTGTCCAGGGCGCCGGTCTCGGTCATCATGCCGAGGAAGCCGCCCAGGATCATTACGAACAGGCAGACGGGCAGCGCGTCAGCGAAGCCCTTGATGGGAGCGGTGAAGAAGTCGCTCGGCTTGGCCGCCGTGACGGCGCCGCCTGAGGCGCCGGCGACGATGACGGTGATGATGGCCACGATGGCCAACAGGGCTAGAAGAATGGTGAACGATGAGGGCATACCACGCTTTTTCTTCGCGGCGTCGGTCATGGTTCTCATCCTCCCTTCTTGTGATAATCGGCCCGCGGCGAGCCGGGCGGCTCTTCCGTGCCGTGCATGCCTGCCTGCAGCACCGCGGGTACGGACGATAAGCCGCAGACGCGCGGGGCGCCTGCGGCTTCATGCGGCTTATTTAAGCGTTGCGTACATCACGGCCTTGATGGTGTGCATGCGGTTCTCGGCCTCGTCGAAGACCTTGGACTGCGGACCCTCGAACACCTCGTCGGTGACCTCCATCTCGGTGACGCCGAACTTTTCGGCGATCTCGGCACCGGTGGTGGTGTTGGTGTCGTGGAAGGCGGGCAGGCAGTGCAGGAAGATGGCGGACGGATCGGCCAGGCCCATGAGCTCGGAGGTGACGCGGTAGGGCTCGAGCTGCTTGATGCGCTCGGTCCACACCTCGTCGGGCTCGCCCATGGAGACCCACACGTCGGTGTAGATGACGTGGGCGCCGGTGCAGGCGGCCTTCGGGTCCTCGGTGAGGGTGATGGTGCAGCCGTTGGCCTCGGCGATGGGCGTGCAGGCCTCGATCACGTCATCGGCGGGCATGCACTCGGCGGGGCCGCAGGCCACGAAGTTCATACCGAGCTTGGCGCACACGACCATGAGGGAGCGCGCCACGTTGTTCTTGGCGTCGCCCATGAACACGAGGGTCTTGCCCTTGATGTCGTAGTTGAAGTTCTCCTGGACCGTCAGGATATCGGCAAGCATCTGGGTGGGGTGCCACAGGTCGGTGAGGCCGTTCCACACCGGCACGCCGGACTTGGCGGCCAGCTCCTCGACGTCGGCCTGGTCGAAACCGCGGAACTCGATGCCGTCGTACATGCGGCCGAGCACGCGGGCGGTGTCCTCGATGGACTCCTTCTTGCCCATCTGGGAGCTGCCCGGATCGAGGTAGGTCACGCCCATGCCCAGGTCCATGCCGCCGACCTCGAAGGCGCAGCGGGTGCGCGTGGAGGTCTTCTGGAACAGCAGGACGACGTTTTTGCCCTCGAGGTAGCGGTGCGGGGTGCCCGTGCGCTTGAGGTCCTTGAAGTTCTTGGAGAGCTTGAGCAGGTACTCGATCTCCTCGGTGGTGAAGTCGAGCAGACGCAGGAAGCTGCGGCCGGAGAGGTTGACACCCATGTTGGTTCCTTTCGGGTACAGAGTAACGAAAACGGCGCCCGACCGTGCAAGCAGGGCCGGGTGCCAACGATATCTCCCGTCAGACCCGGGCTTTCAGGTGTCCCGGGATATGCCTGAACGAGGAGGGTGCACGCCTGGCGTGCGGCGCCCGGCCAAAGGGTAGACCGCGGCCGGGCGCCTGGAGAGGCTGCGTTAGATGTCCTCGCGCCAGAAGGGCATGGACATGCAACGGGGGCCGCCACGGCCGCGGGAGAGCTCGGCGGAGGGGCACACGAGCAGCTCGAGGCCCTCTTTGTAGAGCACGTCGTTGGTGACGGTGTTGCGGGCGTACACGCAGATCTTGCCGGGGGCGACGGCCAGCGTGTTGGAGCCGTCGTTCCACTGCTCGCGCGCAGCCGCGATCGGATCGCCGCCGCCGCAGGGGATGAGCTTGATCTGGTCGACACCGGTGGCGTCCTCCAGGATGTGCTCGAGCGTGTCGCAGATCTCCTTGATCTTGACGTCGCCGGGGTTGGTGCCCGGGGTGAGCTCGTAGACCTTGAGGGTGCCCATGATGGCCGGATGGATGGTGAACTTATCGATGTCGATCTGGGTGAAGACCGTGTCGAGGTGCATCATCGCGCGGTTGTTCGGGATGTCGAAGGCCAGGATGCGGTCGACCTTGGAATCGGAGTTCCAGAAGATGTTCTGCGCCATGACATCGATCGCGGCGGCCTGGGTGCGCTGGGAGATGCCCACGGCCAGGGTGTGCTCGTTGATGTTCAGCACGTCGCCGCCCTCGGTGTGGAACGCGGCATCGCGGCGGAAGTACAGCGAGACATCCTTGTAATCGGGGTGATACTTGAAGATGTACTTGCCGTACAGGGTCTCGCGGTTGCGGGTGACCGAATACATGCGGTTCAGGCACACGCCGTTGCCCACGACGGCGAACGGATCGCGCGTGAAGTACAGGTTGGGCATCGGGTCGATGATCAGATCGGACTCGGACTCGGTGTTCACCAGCGAATCGAGCGTGGTGGAGCTCACCAGCGGCAGCTCGACCTCGGCCTTGGTGAGGCCGGCCATCGTCTTCTTGACGAACTCGAGGTTGTCGGTGATGGAGTTGAGCTTCTCGCGGACGACCTTGGGCATCTCCTGGCCCTTGATGCCGGCCTCGGCGAGATACTGATCGAGGAACTCGTCGCGCGCGCCGGGCACCGCGTCGAAGACCTCGGCCACGAGCTTCTCGAGGTACAGCACCTCGACGCCCTGATCACGCAGGATCTGCGCGAACGCATCGTGCTCCTCCTGGGCAACCTCCAGGAACGGAACGTCATCGAACAGCAGGCGCTCAAGCTCGAACGGCGGGAGATTCAGCAGCTCCTCGCCCGGCCTGTGCAGGCAGACCTTCTTGAGCTGCCCGATCTCACTCGGGACATGCAAACCTTTCGTCATTGCCTCCTACCTTTCTTTACGGGGCTGCACAGGACAGCCCACTTCAAGCCCTTCCGTGGGGCTCCGTTCAACACCTACAGTTATATCCAATTTCAGCTCACACATGCGCGACACCGCCCACCGGTCGATTTTTGCCGGCGAACGGTATATTCGTGTGAATATCGCAGCGAAACGCTTTCCTGCAATAAAGCAGTTTGAAGCAGGAAATAGGCACTTTATCCCAGTGCTTTGCCGCCATAAAGCGTGGAGACTCAGGTGTCTCCGCGTATATTATTACGCATTACCTGTATATTTCAAGAATGTTACGGCGGCGGTTATGCTGGGATCGAATATACATTCTGTCTCGTAAATTATTCAGTTTACACAGCGTCGTCACCGATTTTGCACCGCGTCGCGGGTGCGCAGGGCCCGCCGCGGTCCCTCTCTATGCAAAAAGCCGCGCGCCGCGAAGGGGTCCCCCTCGCGACGCGCGGCACACACCGTGTCGTCAATGAGCCATCGACCGCCGTCGGCATACAGCCGTGCGGCCGACGCGCTACGGCAAGATCATGAGCGCCGCCGTGGTCACCACCACGCTGGCGACCGCGATGGTGATGATGGGCACGAGCGCCCACTTGAGCCACGTGGGGTACTGCACGCGCGCCAGCAGAAGGCCGGGCAGGAACACCGCCGTGGGGCTGAACAGGTTCGCCAAGCCGTTGGCGGCGCAGAAGATCGTGATGACGACCTCGGGCGGGAAGCCCAGATTGGCGGCCAGCGGCCCCAGGATGGGCATGGAGATGGTGGCGAGCGCCGAGGTGGACGTGATAACCACCGACAGCCCCAGGTACACCAGGTAGCTCACCGGGCCGAACACATAGGCGGGGGTGCCGGCCAACGCATGGGAGGCCGAATCGAGGATGACCATATCCAGGCCGGTCTGACCCATGAGGATCGAGATGGCACGGGACAGGCCCACCATGAGCGCCACGCCGATCATGTCGGCGGCGCCGGCCAGAAAGCCGTCGACGATCTCGTTCTCGCGCAGGCCGCCGAGCACACCGATCACGAGTGCCATGATGAAGAACCAGATCGAGGCGTCGTTGAAGTACCACTGGCCCAAGGGGTTGCCGGTCAGAAGGCCGCTCCAGGGCATGGTCGTCCAGGTCTCGGACGCGGCATCGTAGACGCCGCCGGCGGTGAAGACCTTCACGCCGAAATCGGCCCAGGGGATGAAGCCGCAGATCATGACCACGAACGACAGGCCGAACAGCGCCAGGGCGACCTTGCGTTTGCCGGTGAACTCCAGGTTGACCGAGCTGTCCTGGACCGCCTTGGCATCCTCGCCGTAGGCCTCGGCCGACGCCTGCTGCTCCTGCAGGGACAGGATGGTCGAGCCCTTATCGCGGCGCACGCGGTTGGCGTAGCGCAGGATGAAGAACAGCGAGATCAGGTAGGAGACGACGGTGAGGATGGTGCCGAGCGCGATTACGATGCCCTGGTTGACCTGGATGCCCTCCTTGGCGAGCGCGTCGATGGCCACGCCCACGGCGAACGGGTTCACCGTGGAGCCCAAGCAGCCCACGCCGGCGCCGAGCAGCACCGTGGCCGCAGCGACCATGGTGTCGAACCCGGCGGCGAACATGGTGGCCGCCAGCAGGCCGTAGAACGGGATCGTCTCCTCGCAGAAACCGTAGGTTGAACCGAGCAGGGCGAACACCGCCATGATCACGGCGATCAGCACCGTTTCACGGCCGTGCAGCGAGCGCACGAGCGCCGCGATGCCGGCGTCGAGCGCGCCGAGCTTGTTGACGATGCCCAAGCACCCGCCCAGGATGAGCAGGAACAGCGAGACCTCGATGCCGTCGAGGAAGCCCTTGATGGGCGAGCCGACGATGTCGGCCAGGGTTGCCGCGGTAATACCCGGCACGAACTGGGCGAGCGCGATCGTCGCGATGCCCACGATCGCCGTGATGACGATCAGGATGGTGTAGGAGGAAATCATGACCTTTTTGTCGGCCTGTTTCCCTTCTGCTGCTTGCGCCATGCGAACCTCCGTTGCGTTGTCGATATGGCACCCGTAAGGGTACCGCGACATGGACCCGCGCACGGGCAGGAATTGACGAACGGGCCGATTCGCTCGGCGAACGCGGGCGTGTGCGCGAAATGTACCCCCGCGCGCGCAGTGGGCGCACCTGCGGGCTTTTCGCTATCATTGTTGGGATTATGCGCCGGCACCGTCGCGGACCCGGACGCATCCGCACCCGATGTCTTCGAAGGTGGTGACGCACCGTGGAACAAGCGACACCGTTTATCTGCGTTGCCGTGGCAGCCCTGATCACCACGTACCTGTGCACGCCGATCGCCAGGCGCCTGGCCGTCAGGCTCGGTGCGATCGACTACCCCTCGAAGCGCCGCATCAACACCCGCCCCATCCCGCGCCTGGGCGGACTTGCGGTGTTCGCCGGCCTGCTCGCCGCGCTCATCGTCGAGATCATCGGCATCAAGCTGTTCGACTGGCCGCCGGTGCTCGTGCCGCATCCTTCCATGACCATCAACTACCCGCTGCTCGCCATCTCGTTTCTGGTGATCGTCATCACCGGCGCCGTGGACGACGTCAAGCAGCTCTCCCCCCGCATGAAGCTCGCCGGGCAGCTGCTCGCCGCCTGCATCGCCGCGGCCGGCGGCCTGCTCATCGGCCGCATCGTGAACCCCTTCATGCCGGGCACCGAGATCGCGCTCGGCCTGCTCGCCTACCCCATCACCGTGATCTATCTGGTGGCGTTCACCAACATCATCAACTTGATCGACGGGCTCGACGGGCTGGCGTGCGGCATCTCGGCGATCGCCTCGCTGTCGATGTTCTCCTTCGCGGTACTGTCCCAGCGCGGCGACGCGGCCTCGCTCGCCATCGCCCTGTTCGGCGCCTGCCTGGCCTTTTTGCGCTACAACTTCAACCCCGCGAGCATCTTTCTGGGCGATTCGGGCTCGCTGCTGCTCGGGTTCGGGCTGGGCACCATCTCGCTGCTGAACGTCTCGCGCACCGCGGCGCTCACCTCGCTGATCATCCCGCTGATCGTGGCCGGCGTGCCCATCATCGACACGCTGTCGGCCATCGTGCGCCGCTCGCGGGCGCACGTGAGCATCGGCCAGGCCGACAAGGGCCATATCCACCACCGCCTCATCCAGGAGGGCTACGACCAGCGCCAGGCGGTTCTGCTCATCTACGCATGGTGCCTGCTGCTGTCGCTCGGCGCGGTGGTGATCAACCAAGTCGACGTGGGGCCGCGCATCGCAATCTTCGCGGTCCTGCTCGTTGCCTCGGCGTTTTTCGCCATGCGCCTGCACCTATTCGAGCCGGTGCTGCGCCACCACTACAACCCCAAGACGAACGCCGACGAGATCGTGACCCCTGAAGACGATGCGTTCGCCGCCGAGGAGCGCGCGGCGCGCACCGAGCGCGAGCAGCGGATCGAGCGCATCAAATCCCACACCCCGCATGCGCACCACGCCCGCGGCGCGCATGCGGAGCACGGGTCCCGCCGCACCCGCGGCAGCGCGCCGGAGCGCACCGACACGCCCGGGCGACCCTAGCGAGGACCGTCTGGGCGCACGCAGGCGCGGACGTCCAGGCACCCCACAGCAACCCTATCCACCATCCCGACCCATCCATCACGACGCCAGAAAACGAAGGAGACCTCCCCATGCCCAACATCGGAAGCTACGAGGCAAGCGTCAAGCGCAGCGATCAGATTCGCGCCGACCTGGCCGAGCGCCCCGAGAACTACACCATGCTCACCGGCGATCGCCCCACCGGACGGCTGCACCTGGGCCACTATTTCGGCACGCTGAAAGGCCGCGTCGAGCTGCAGGACCTGGGCGTGCGCACCAACGTCCTCATCGCCGACTACCAGGTGATCACCGACCGCGACACCACCGAGCAGATCCAAGACAACGTCTACAACATGGTGATGGACTACCTGGCCTGCGGGATCGATCCGGACAAGACCATGATCTACACCCACTCCGCGGTGCCTGCGGCCAACCAGCTCATGCTGCCGTTCCTGTCGCTGGTCTCCGAGGCCGAGCTGCAGCGCAACCCCACGGTGAAGGCCGAGATGGAGGCAAGCGGCCACGAGCTCACCGGCCTTCTGCTCACCTACCCCGTGCACCAGGCGTGCGATATCCTGTTCTGCCGCGGCAACGTGGTGCCGGTCGGCCGCGACCAGCTGCCGCACATCGAGCTCACCCGCACCATCGCCCGGCGCTTCAACAAGCGCTTCGGCCGCGTGTTCCCCGAGGTGGAGGCCCTGCTGTCCGACACGCCGCTGCTGCCGGGCCTCGATGGGCGCAAGATGTCCAAAAGCTACGGTAACGCCATCAACATCTCCATGAGCGCCGAGGAAACCGCCAAGCGCATCAAGAAGAGCCAGACCGACGGCGAGCGCCAGATCACATTCGACCCCGAGGGGCGCCCGGGCGTCTCGGGCTTGCTGTCCACCGCGGCCATCTGCACCGGCCGCACCGAGGTCGAGATCGCCGAGGAGATCGGCAACGCGGGCTCCGGCGCGCTCAAGGCCTACGTCACCGAAGCCGTGAACAGCTACTTCGCCCCCATCCGCGAGCGCCGTCGCACCTTTGAGGGCGACCTCGCCTACGTGAAGGACGTGCTGGCCGAGGGCAACCGCCGTGCCAACGAGATCGCCGAGCGCACCTTGGACGACGTCCGCGCGGCGATGGGCATGGTGTACTAAGGGTCCTCAGAGACGCTCCCCCATCGGCCCCCAGACAGACGCGTCCCCTTCGGCTCAGCTCTTCGAGAAGTCGCCGGAGGGGATATGTCTGTCTGGGGCCTTGCGCGTTGACTGAGGGCCTGGGCGCGGAAAAGCGGAGAAAGGGCGCCGCGGTTGCACGCATCCGCCCTCCGAACACGAAACGGCCCCGCAGCATCTACGAGCTGCGGGGCCGTTCCCATACACCGCTGATCGCACAGAGGGGAGGGATGCGATCAATCGCACGAGGCAGGTTCTTTTTTTCATCGCCTGTGACCTACTTCGTTGCTGAGTTAACTATAGGAAACTGTTCTTCCCGACGCAACGACAAACTTCCCCTCCATGCGCTCTCCATAAGTTAGCCTTGGTTTACCATTTGGAGGAGGTCTGTGTCCTCACCGTGCCCCCATCGTGAGACAATAGGCGGCAACGCGCATGCGCAGCGCACGGGGCAACGGAGCGCAGGCCGTGCGAACATGTATGCGAAGCACGTAGGATAGCGGGGCACACGCTGCACGGATGCGCACGCGAGACTGGAAGCAAGGCGCTCCGTGAGCATCACCGGCAATGGAGCCGAAAAGCGCGCATGCGCCTGTGCGATGCGGTGCCACGCCGAGCTCTGCTCCGAGCACCGCGAACCCGAGCACACGAACGGAAGGAACACCATGGCAGCCAGCGACGACGGATTCTTCGAGCGCGTCTACGCGATGGTCGAGCAGATACCGACGGGCCAGGTGGCCACCTACGGACAGATCGCACGGCTGCTGGGCGCTCCGCGCAACGCGCGCTTCGTGGGCTTCGCCCTGCATGTGAACCCGCGCCCGGGCGTCGTCCCCTGCCACCGCGTCGTCTTCGCCGACGGGCGCCTCACCGACGGCTTCGCCTTCGGCGGCCCGCTCGCGCAGCGCACGCTCCTGGAGAAGGAGGGCGTGACGTTCACCGAAGACGGCCGCGTGGATCTCGCATCCTGCCGCTGGCCGGCCGGGCTGTAAGGTCCCTCCCCCGGCGTATGCCCGCAGCGCTTGCCGTACCGGTCACACGTCACGCCGCCGCGCCGGCCCTGAACCATGCCGGCGAGCGGCATCCGACTCTCCTTACAGCTCGCCGTCGAGCATAAGGTTCACCTTGAGCACGTTGACCACCGGCTCGCCGAAGATGCCCAGAAAGCGCCCGGTCGTGCACTGCTCGATGATGTCGCGGATCTCATCGGCGCTCTTGCCCGTCTCGGCCACCAGACGCGGCACCTGGTAGGCGGCCGCCTCCGGGGAGATGTCGGGATCCAAGCCCGAACCCGAGCAGGTCACCAGGTCGACCGGCACCGTATCGGCCGTCGCGTCCGGGTTGGATGCGCGCAGCTTCTCGACGCGCTGCTCGACGAGCTCGGCGTACTCCTCGCTCGCCGGCGACAGGTTCGACGGCGCCCCGTAGGCGTACAGCTCGCCGTCTGCACCCTCCACCACCGTGACGTTCTGGATGCGGCCCCACATATGGCCCGCCTCCTCGAAATCCTGCCCGATCAGCTCGCTGCCCAGCGTGCGCCCGTCCACCTGGATGAGCGATCCGTTAGCCTGATGCGGGAACGCCAGCTGGGCCACCCCGGTCACCACCAAGGTGTAGCCGATGCCGCACACCACGGTGAACACCGCGAAGATGCCTGCCGCGCGCGCGGCGATACCCTTCAACATTGCAACCCCCTTATGCGAGCCCGCACGCAGCGAGCAGCATGTCGATCAGCTTGATGAACACAAACGGTGCCACGATGCCGCCCACACCCCACACCAGCAGGTTGTGCGCCAGCAGCTGGCCGCTCGGCACCTCGCGGTACTTCACGCCCGTAAGCGCCGCCGGAATGAGCGCCACGATCACCAGCGCGTTGTAGATGATCGCCGACAGCACCGCCGACAGCGGGGTCGTGAGGCCCAGGATGTTCAGGGCCGACAGCCCCGGGTAGATGGGCGCGAACAGGGCCGGGATGATGGCGAAGTACTTGGCAACGTCGTTGGCAACCGAGAAGGTGGTGAGCGAGCCGCGCGTCATGAGCAGCTGCTTGCCGATGCGCACCACCTCGATGAGCTTGGTGGGGCTCGAATCGAGGTCCACCATGTTGCCGGCTTCCTTGGCCGCCTGGGTGCCGGTGTTCATGGCCACCGCCACGTCGGCCTGGGCAAGCGCCGGCGCGTCGTTGGTGCCGTCGCCGGTCATGGCCACCAGGTGCCCCTCGCGCTGGAACTCGCGGATCTTCTCGAGCTTGCCCTCGGGCGTGGCCTCGGCCAGAAAGTCGTCCACGCCCGCCTCGGCGGCGATCGCCGCGGCGGTGAGCGGGTTGTCGCCGGTGACCATGATGGTCTTGATGCCCATGCGGCGCAGGTCGGCGAACTTCTCCTTCACGCCGGACTTGATGATGTCCTTCAAGTAAATCACACCGAGCACGCGGGCGTTCTTCGTCACCACGAGCGGCGTGCCGCCGGCTTTGGCGATGCGCTCCACCTGGGCGGCGCACTCATCGGAGAACACGCCGCCGGAGGCCTCCACGTAGGCGCGCACCGAGTCGGCCGCGCCCTTGCGGATCTCGTCCCCGTCGAAGTTCACGCCCGACATGCGCGTGGCGGCGGTGAAGGGGATGAACTCCATGCCCGTGTCCTCGAGCGTGCGGCCGCGCAGGCCGAACTGCTCCTTGGCGAGCACCACGATCGAGCGGCCCTCGGGGGTCTCGTCGGCCAGGCTGGAGAGCTGAGCGGCGTCGGCGAGCTCGGCGGCGTCGACCCCGTCCACCGGGATGAACTCGGAGGCCTGGCGGTTGCCCAGGGTGATGGTGCCGGTCTTGTCGAGCATGAGGATGTCCACGTCGCCGGCAGCCTCGATGGCGCGACCGCTCATGGCGAGCACGTTGGCCTGGTTCAGGCGGCTCATGCCCGCGATGCCGATCGCAGAGAGCAGCGCGCCGATGGTGGTGGGCGCCAGGCACACGAGCAGCGCCACCAGCGTGGTCACGCTCGTGGGATTCTCCATCCCGTTGAGGTCGGCCGAGAAGGCCGAGTAGCACCACAGGGCCACCGTCACCAGGATGAAGACGATCGACAGCGCCACCAGGAAGATCTCGAGCGCGATCTCGTTGGGGGTCTTCTTGCGGGCAGCACCCTCCACCATAGCGATCATCTTGTCCAGAAAGCTCTGACCGGGCTCGCTGGAGATGCGCACCACGATCCAGTCGGACAGCACCGTGGTGCCGCCCGTGACGGCCGAGCGGTCGCCACCGGCCTCGCGCACCACCGGGGCGGATTCGCCGGTGATGGCGCTCTCGTCCACCGAGGCGGCTCCCTCGATGACGTCGCCGTCACCGGGCACCTGCTCGCCGGCGCGCACGATGACCAGATCGCCGCGGGTGAGCTCGGTACCCGAGACCGCCTCGAAGCGGTCCTTGTCCTCAACCGAGGCGATACGATGCGCCTCGACGTCCTTCTTGGCGGCGCGTAGCGAGTCGGCCTGCGCCTTGCCGCGGCCCTCGGCGAGCGCCTCGGCGAAATTCGAGAACAGGCAGGTGAGCCACAGGATGACCGCGATCGCCGTCACGTAGCCGGTCGACACGCCGGCATCCTGCACGCCGGCGGCCGAAGCCACGGCGAGCGCGGTGGTCATCACCGCGGACAGCCACACCAGGAACATCACGGGATTGTTGATCTGCACCCGCGGATCGAGTTTGAGAACGGAATCGCGCAGCGCGCGGCCCATCATGTCGTTTTGGACAGCCATATAGGGAAACGCCCTCCTTCAAGGCGGCGCGGCACCCTGCATGCGATCGGCAGGGCCCGCGGGTGCGCCGGGACCGCACAGGTCCCGGCGCGATGGTGGTGCTAGGCGATCATCTGGAAGAACTCGGCAACCGGGCCCAGGGCGAGCACCGGGAAGAAGCTGAGCGCGCCGATGAGCAGCACGATGAACACGAGCAGGAACACGAACATGCCGTTGGTGGTGGACAGGGTGCCGGCGGTTGCCGCCACCTTGCCCTTGCGCGACAGCGAGCCGGCGATGACCAGCGTGCCGACGATCGGCGCGAAGCGGGCGAACAGCATCTCCAGGCCCGTGAGCACGTTCACGAACACCGTGTTGGCGTCCATGCCCGCAAAGGCCGAGCCGTTGTTGCCGCCGGCGGAGGTGAAGGCGTAGAGCAGCTCGGAGAAGCCGTGGGCCCCGCCGTTGGTGAGCTGCTCCTTCACGCCGGGGACCAGGCACGCGATCGCCGAGCACACCAGGATGGCGAACGGGGTTGCCAAGCACAGCACGACCGCCCAGCGCATCTCGGAGGGTTCGATCTTCTTCCCCAGAAACTCCGGGGTGCGTCCCACCATGAGGCCGGCGATGAACACCGTAAGGATCGCGAACCCGATCATGCCGTACAGGCCGCAGCCCACGCCGCCGAAGATGACCTCGCCGAGCGCCATCTGCAGCATCTGCACCATGCCGCCGAGCGGGGTGTAGGAGTCGTGCATGGAGTTCACCGAGCCGCTCGAGGCGGCCGTGGTGTAGGCGGCCCAGGTGGAGGAGCTGGCGATGCCGAAGCGCGCCTCCTTGCCCTCCATGTTGCCGCCGGCCTGGCCCTCGCTGGCGCTCAGGTCCACCGCGCCGGCGCTCGCCAGCTGCGGGGTGCCCAGCTGCTCGCTCACCGCGATGGCAGACAGCGCGATCACCAGCAGGATGAACATGGATAGAAAGATCGCCCGGCCCTGGCGCGTGTTCTTCACGCCGATGCCGAAGGTGAAGCAGCACGCGACCGGGATCAGCAGGATGCTGGTCATCTCCAGCAGGTTGGTGAAGGCGCTGGGGTTCTCATACGGGTGCGCGGAGTTCACCCCGAAGAAGCCGCCGCCGTTGGTGCCGGACTGCTTGATGGCGACCTGGCTGGCAGCCGGGCCCTGCGGCAGGTACTGCTCAGTCACCACACGCGCGCCCTCGACGACCTCGCCGTCGACCGTCACGGTGTCGCCGTCGATTTTGGCGCCCTCGATCACCTGCCAGGTCCCGTCGGCGTCCTGCTTGACCGCCACGGGCTCCATGAGCTCGGCGGCCTGCGCGGGCTGGAAGTTCGATACCACGCCGCCGGCGGCCAGCGCGATCGCCAGCACCAGGTTGAGCGGCAGCAGCACGTAGAGCACGACGCGCGACAGATCGACCCAGAACGACCCGAGCCCTTCGCGCTTCACCTGGCGAAAGCCGCGGATGAGCGCGAACATGACGCAGATGCCGGTGGCCGCCGACACGAAGTTCTGGACGGTGAGGCCCGCCAGCTGCGTGAGATAGGACAAGGTGGTCTCGCCCGAATAGGCCTGCCAGTTGGTGTTCGTCACGAACGAGACGGCCGTGTTGAACGACAGGTCCCAGGACACGCCGCCCAGCTCCTCGGGGTTGCCCGGCAGCACGCCCTGCAGCAGCTGCAAGGCGATGAGGACCGCAAGGCCGATGCCGCTGAACGCCAACACGCAGACCAGGTAGCGCTTCCAGCCCATCTGCTCGGTGGCGTCGATGTGCAGCAGGCGAAACAGGCCGCGCTCGACCGGAGCGAGCACGGGGGTGAGAAACGTGCGCTCGCCGTCCATCACGTGCGCCATGAACCGTCCCAGCGGGATGGCCAGCGCAACGAGCACGGCGAGGTACAGCACATACTGAATGACGGTGCTCATGGTGCTTTACGAGTCACTCCTCATGAGGATATAGATGTAGTAGATCAGCAGCCCGATGCATACGGCCCCGATGATGGGGATCAAGACATCCATTCCAGCTCCTTCCAGACGAATCGATACCGGCCCCCGCAGGCGCGGCGGCGGGGGCGGCCGCAGCGCGCCCGAAGACGCTACGTACAGTAAACGCCGTTTGGGATTAAGGCGGCATGAGGGTCTGGGCGACGGGCGTTAAGAAGGTATAAAGATGGCGCGGCGGGGCGGGCGCCTATGCCAGAATAGCTGTGAAAACAATCGGGCAGCGCGCCTGCGAGCACCCCGAACCGGACACGTGTGCAAACCGGTTGGCGCCGCAGGCGCGCAGCCGCAACGACAGGAGACACATGGCGCGAGACGAAGAACGCCGGGCCGACCCCGACCGCCTGCTGCGGGCGATCGAGCGCGACCGGGACCTCAAGGCATCGGGAGAGGGCGCCGCCTGCCGCGGGCACCTCAAGATCTTCTTCGGCTACGCCGCGGGCGTGGGCAAGACCTACGCCATGCTCACCGCCGCCCAGGCAGCGCGCCGCCGCGGGATCGACGTGGTGGCCGGCTACATCGAGCCGCACGAGCGCCCGCAGACCGCCGAGCTCGCCTGCGGCCTGGAAAGCATCGCGCCGCGCACGATCGACCACAACGGCATCAAGCTCTCCGAGTTCGACCTCGACGCCGCCATCGCGCGGCGGCCCCGTCTGATCTTGGTGGACGAACTCGCCCACACCAACGCCCCGGGCTGCCGCCATGCCAAGCGCTACCAGGACGTGGAGGAGCTGCTGCGCGCCGGCATCGACGTCTACACCACGGTGAACGTCCAGCATATCGAGAGCCTGAACGACATGGTGGCGGGTATCACCGGCATCATCGTGCACGAGCGCATCCCCGACCGCATCTTCGACGACGCCGACCAGGTGGAGCTCGTGGATATCGAGCCGGCTGACCTGCTGGAGCGCATGCGCGCGGGCCTGGTGTACCGCACCCAGCAGGCCGAGCGCGCCCAGGAGAACTTCTTCACCGAGGCTAACCTCACGGCCCTGCGCGAGATCGCCCTACGTCGCTGCGCGGACCGCACCGGGCATCTCACCGAGGCAGCCCGCGTAATGGAGAACCGCGGCTTCTACACCAGCGAGCACATCCTGGTATGCGTCTCGCCCGCCCCCACCAACCCGCGCATCGTGCGCACCGCCGCCCGCATGGCCCGCGCCTTCCGCGGCCAGCTCACGGCCCTGTTCGTGGAAAGCCCGCGCACGCAGGGCATGAGCGAGGAGGACCGGGCGCGCCTGAAGGAGAACATGGGGCTGGCCGAGCAGCTCGGCGCGCACGTCGAGACCGTCTACGGCGATGACATCGCGTTCCAGATCGCCGAGTTCGCACGGCTGTCGGGTATCTCCAAGATCGTCATGGGACGCACCGGCGAGCTGCGGGCCCGCCGCGCCCTGTTCGGGCGCAAGTCGCTCATCGAGCAGCTCATCGCGATCGCTCCGAACCTGGACATCTACATCATCCCCGACCACATCAGCGCGCACACCCTGGCGCGCGGCGGCGAACGGCGAGCGCCGCTGCTGATGCCGAGCAGGCGCGACGTGCTGCGCACCCTCGGCCTCTCAGCGCTGGCCACCGCCATCGGCATCAGCTTCCGCTACGCCGACCTCACCGAGTCGAGCATCATCTCCCTCTACATCCTCACCGCCCTGCTCACCGCCATCACCACCGAGGGACGCCTGTGCACCCTGCTGTCCAGCGTGCTGTCGGTGGTGCTCTACAACTTCTGCTTCGTGGCGCCGGTGCTCACGCTGGAGAGCTTCGACAGCACCTACCTCATCACGTTCGGCATCATGTTCGTCACCGCCATGGTGGCCTCCGAGCTCACCTCCCGCATCACCGACAACGCGCGCGCCTCGGCCAAAAACGCCTTCCGCACCCGCGTGCTGCTAGAAACCAACCAGCTGCTGCAGCAGGCCCGCGGTATCGAGGCGCAGGCACGGGTCACCATGAGCCAGCTCATCAAGCTGCTCCGCTGCGACGTGGTGTTCTATCCAGCCGAGAACGGCCAGCTCGGCAGCCCGATCACGCAGTCGGCCGGAACCCAGCCGATCGCGCCCGAGCTCACGAGCGCCTACGAGCGCGCCGTGGCGACCTGGGCGTTCACCAACAACAAGCACGCCGGCGCCACCACCACGACCCTGCCCGAGGCGCGCTGCCTGTACCTGGCGGTGCGCACGGGCAACGAGGTCTACGGCGTGGTGGGCCTGGCACTGGCGGGCCGCAGCCTGGAGGCGTTCGAGAACTCCATCGTGCTGTCCATCGTGGGCGAGGCGGCGCTGGCGCTGCAGAGCGAGCGCGCGGCCCAAGAGCGCGAGCAGGCCGCCGTGGTGGCCAAAAACGAGCAGCTACGCGCCAACCTGCTGCGCTCGATCGGGCACGACCTGCGCACGCCGCTCACCTCCATCTCCGGCGCGGCGGGCATCCTGCGCGACGACGCCGGCCAGCTCGATGCCGAGAAGCGCCGCGAGCTTGCCGGCGCGATCTTCGACGATTCGCTTTGGCTCATCGACACGGTCGAGAACCTGCTGGCCGTCACGCGTATCGAAGACGGGACCGCGCACTTGAAGCTCACCTCTGAACTCATGGACGAGGTCATCGCCGCCGCGGTGCACCACGTGAGCCGCGAGGCGGGCGCCCATGAGGTCGCGATCGAGCACACCGACGAGATCCTGCTCGTGCGCATCGACGTGCACCTGATCATGCAGGTGCTCACCAACCTGCTGGTCAACGCCTTCAAGTACACGCCCGACGGCTCGCATATCACCGTGGGTGCGCACCGGCGCGGCGCAATGGTGGCCGTGCGCGTGGCCGACGACGGCCCGGGCGTGGCCGATGCGGACAAGCCGCGCATCTTCGAGCGCTTCTACACCGGCGCGGGCGACCAACCCGTGGATGCGCACCGCAGCTTCGGCCTCGGCCTTTCGCTGTGCCGCTCCATCGTGGAGGCCCATGGCGGTATCATCGATGTCGCCGACAACCAACCGCACGGGGCCGTCTTCACCTTCACGCTCCCGGCCGAGGAGGTAGAGATCCATGAGTGACATCGAGATGGGCGACGCACGCAGCGGCGCGGGCGCAGGCACAGCGGGCGGAACTGCGCGCGGCGTCAACAATGCGTGCGGGAGCGTGGGCAACGCGGGCGGCGTCAACAACGTGGGCGGAACCGCTGGCGGAACTGCGCGCGGCGCCGGAATCGCGAACGCCGCCGAGGGCGCGCAGGTGCTGGTGGTGGAGGACGACCGCGCGGTGCGCAACCTCGTGGCCACCGCGCTCGAGATGCACGGCTACCGGGTGCAGGCGGTCGAGGCGGGCGCTGCCGCCATTCTGGAGGCGGCCTCGAAGACCCCCGATCTCGTGATGCTCGACCTCGGGCTGCCCGACATCGACGGCGCGGAGGTGATCGCCAAGATCCGCAGCTGGTCGGCCGTGCCGATCATCGTCATCTCGGCGCGCACCGAGGACGCCGACAAGATCGGCGCACTCGACGCCGGCGCCGACGACTACCTCACCAAGCCGTTCTCGGTCGAGGAGCTGCTGGCACGCGTGCGCGCGAGCCTCAGACGCTCGCGTATGGCGGCACCGGAAGCCACAGCGTCGAGCCGGTTCGAGAACGGGCCGCTCGCCATCGACTTCGCCGCGGGCTGCGCCTGGCTGGACGGCGACGAGCTGCACCTCACCCCCATCGAGTACAAGTTGCTGGTGCTGCTGGCCAAAAACGTGGGCAAGGTGCTCACCCACACCTTCATCACGCGCGAGATCTGGGGCACCTCCTGGGACAGCGACATCGCGAGCCTGCGCGTGTTCATGCGGACGCTGCGCAAGAAGGTCGAGCACGACCCCTCGCACCCCGTCCTGATTCAAACCCACGTGGGCGTGGGCTACCGCATGCAGCGCCTGTAGCTACCTCGGTACGCGCAGCGGGAGCGGAGCCGTCCCGCGAGGCGGGTTCGTTGTGTGCGAACGGAGTCCGCGCGGCGGATGGACCGGAAGCGCCCGCGATCCCGGTGCCAGAGATCGGCAGCCGATAGCGCCCACCTCGCACCCGCCTGCCTACGCTTCGTCGCCGAAGGAGATGCCGAGCGCGCGGGCCTCGCGCACCAGGTCGCCGTCCACGTCGACGTATTTGAGCTTGCCGGCAACCTCGGCCAGCGGCACGCGGCACATCCTGCCGGCGCGCTGGGCCACCATGAAGCCGCCGTCGCCCTCCAAACAGCCCAAGGCTGCCTCCACACCGCACTGCGTGGCGAACACGCGGTCCTGCGCATCGGGCTGGCCGCCGCGCTGGGTGTGGCCGGGGATCGCCACGCGTGTCTCGCGGCCCGACAGGTGCTCGACCTCGCGCGCGATGTCGTACACGATCGAGGGGGACGTGCGCGCCGCCACCTTCTTCTTGTACGCCTTCTTGGGCAGTGCCGCGTCCTCGCGTGAAATCGCCCCTTCCGCCACCACGATGATCGTGAAGCGGGCTCCCAGGTCCATCCGGTGCTCGATCGCGGCGATCACGTTGTCCATCTCGTAGGGGATCTCGGGAATCAGGCACACGTCGGCACCGCCCGCCACCGCGGCATATAGCGGGATCCAGCCCACCTTGTGCCCCATGATCTCGATCACGAACACGCGCCCATGGCTGCTGGCGGTGGTGTGGATGTCGTCGATGCACTTGGTGGCGACCTCGACCGCGCTCGTGAAGCCGAAGGTCAGATCGGTGCCGAAGGTGTCGTTGTCGATCGTCTTGGGCAGCACGATCACGCGCAGCCCCTCCTCGCGCAGGCGGTTGGCCGTCTTGGTGGAGCCGTTGCCGCCCAGCATGAACAGGCAGTCGAGCTTGAGGTCGCGATAGGTGGCCACCATCGCCGGGACCTTCTCCACGCCGTCGGCCTCGGGCGTATCAAGGCGCTTGAAGGGCGTGCGGCTCGTGCCCAGGATGGTGCCGCCGCGGGTGAGGATGCCGCTGAAATCCGCCGGGGACATGCGGCGGTACCGGCGGTAGATGAGCCCCTGGTAACCGTCCTCGAACCCAAAGATCTCCACCGGCTCTGCGCTGCGGGCGTGCAGGGTCTTGACGATGCCGCGCATCGTGGCGTTGAGCGCCTGGCAGTCGCCGCCGCTCGTCAACAGGCCGATCCTCAACATGGGTCCTCCTCGGTAGTCGGCGCCGCGCGGACCCGCACAGCGCCCCTTGCCCGGCGCCCGCGACAGGCGCCCTCCGTACGCAGGACAGTGTACGCTCACCTCCGCAACGCCGCCACCCCCTTCACGCAGCGCTTACCTCCCCCTGTCCGCACCCGACCCGCGCAAGCGCTCTGTAAAGAGTTCATCACGAAACGGCTGAGGCCGCACCCGCCGGCGCCCCGGAACGGTATCGTTACAGATATTCATGCGTCCACGCCCGAAGCAGCCGGACGCGAGGGCGCAAAGGAGAGCTCATGGCAACCGACACACCGACCGCACCCGATGCGCAGGCCGCACCCGCAACCCATGGCTCGGCCCTCGGCGACGCCGGCGGCGAGCGGGCAGACGCGAGCAAGGTGGCGGCGGCGCGCACGGGCAAGAAGGCGCGCGGGGCCAAGCGCGACCTCAGCTACACGCAGAACCGCGAGCTGTCCTGGCTCAGGTTCGACGAACGCGTGCTCGCCGAGGCGTCCGACGAGAGCGTGCCGCTGTTCGAGCGCTTGAAGTTCGTCTCCATCTTCGAGAGCAACATGGACGAGTTCCCCATGGTGCGCGCCGGAGGCCTGTCAAGCCTCGCCACCTTGAAGCACCAGCCGCGCGACAACAAAAGCGGCCTTACACCGTCTGAGCAGGTCGAGGCCATCCTGGCGACGCTGCCCGGGCTGTACGCCCAGGCCGCGACGACCTTCCGCGAGCTCGAAGGATGCCTGCGCGAGCACGGCATCGAGCGCCTGACGGGAACCGACCTGATCGGCACCGCGCGCGATGCGGTGCGCAACTACTTCAACCGCCAGGTGCTGCCCATCATCTCCCCGCTCATCATCGACCCGCGCCACCCCTTCCCCAACCTGCGCAACGGCGCGCTCTACATCTGCTGCACCTTGGCGGCCCGCAACGGCGACGAGGAGGGCCTGCTCGGCATCATCGAGGTGCCCAGCTCGCTGCCGCGCGCCGTCGAGCTCGCCTGCACCCCCGACCGGCTGCGCTACATCCTGCTCGAGGATGTCATCCTCAGCTGCCTGGACTCGTGCTTCGGCACGTACACGCCCCAGCAGCGCACCGTGATCCGCGTGACGCGCAACGCCGACCTGGACCCGGACGGCGAGGGCGTGGAGGACGACGAGGACTACCGCCAGCATATGAAGAAGGTCCTGAAGCGCCGCCTGCGTCTGCAGCCGGTGGTGCTGGCGGTCCATGGCAACCTCGACCGACCCGCGCTGAAAACCGTGCGGCGTGCGCTCGGCCTGCCGCAGCGGGCCGTCCTCAGCGTCGAGACGCCACTCGATCTGGGCTATGTGTTCGGCCTCGAGGGCAAGCTGCCCACGCAGACGCGCGAGAGTCTGCTGTTCGCGCCGTTCTCCCCGCAGGCAAGCCCGATGTTCGAGCCCAGGACCCCCATGCGCGACCAGGCACTCGCCGGCGACAAGCTGCTGTTCTACCCCTATGAGTCCATGGGGACCCTGCTCGACCTGGTGGCGCAGGCCGCGCACGACGACGCCTGTATCTCCATCCGCATCACGCTCTACCGCGTAGCGCGCGCCTCGCGCCTGTGCGAGTCGCTGATCTCGGCGGCCGAGGGCGGCAAGGAGGTCACGGTCCTGATGGAGCTGCGCGCCCGGTTCGACGAGGAGAACAACATCGCCTGGGCAGGCCGTCTCGAGGAGGCGGGCTGCACGGTGATCTACGGCTCCGAGGGCTTCAAGTGCCATTCGAAGATCTGCCAGCTCACCTACCACGAACAGGGCGCGATTCGCCGCATCACGCTTCTGGGCACCGGCAACTTCAACGAGAAGACCGCGCGTCTGTACTCGGATTTCATGCTCATGACCGCACATGTCGGCATCGGCGAGGACGCCAACGCGTTCTTCCGCAACCTCTCGCTGGGAAACCTGCGCGGCGAGTACCGCTATCTGGGCGTGGCACCGGCCGGCCTGAAGCCGCTGGTGATGGACGGGCTGAACCGCGAGATCGCCCGCGCCCGACAGGGCGTGGCAGCACGCGCGTTCTTCAAGATGAACTCGCTCACCGACCGCGAGGTCATCGACAAGATCGCCGAGGCCAGTCAAGCCGGCGTGCGCGTGGACATGATCATCCGCGGCATCTGCTGCCTGCTGCCGGGGGTGGCGGGCAAAACCGACAACGTGCATATCCGCTCCATCGTAGGGCGCTTTTTGGAGCACGCGCGCGTCTACGCGTTCGGCGAGGACGCCGACACGCTCTACCTGTCGAGCGCCGACATGATGACGCGCAACACCGAGCACCGCGTGGAGATCGCCTACCCCGTACTCGACCCCACCTGCCGCGCGCTGGTGCGCGCCTATATGGCCAGCCAGCTGCGCGACAACGTGAAGGCCCGTGTGCTGAGCTCGCAGGGCACCTGGGAGCCGGTGGCGCGGCCCGAAGACGAGGCGCCGTTCAACGCCCAGGAGCATTGCATGGCACAGGCGGTTGAGCGGGCGCGCCAGGCCGAGGCCCGCTGGGCGGCGAGCGCGGCTGCTGATGCGGCGGTTGCGGGTGCCGCTGCGGGGTCCGGTGCAGAGGCTGGCACGGCGGCTGGCGCCGTTGCCGATGTGGACGTCAACGCTGAAGCCGCAGACTCCGCACAAGCCGACAGCACGGCAGGGGCAGCAGCCGATGGCGGGGCCGGCGTCGAGACCGGCGGTGGGGCAAAAACCGGAGATGTGGCAGATACCGATACCGCCCCGGCAACCGACGTCGCAAGTGCAAGGCAGGGCACGGGCGCCAGCGCGGCGACCGAGGTAACCAGCGCCGACGCGGCGGCTGCGGCTGCGGCAGCGACGACAGCCGCCGCAAGCTCGACGGCTGCAGCAGGTAATGCGGTCGCGCAGGATCGCGGCAGCAAGATCAGGCGCGGCCTGCAGCTGATCGGAAAGGGCATCCGCACGATCTTCTCCTAACCGGTCCCCGCCGCCGGTCCGCGTCGGCGGTCCCCGTCGCCGGCCCGCATCGGCACACCGAGCGGCTCGCAACGCAACGGCCCTCCCCGGCGCCACCACGCGCCGCGGGCTGGCGTCCCGGGTTCGGATTCCGTCCGTCCAAGGCCCGGTGCGCGATTCCGGGTTCGGATTCCGTCCGTCGGGAACCTCCGGCGCGCAACAGGGTTCGGGCCGCATCCATCGGACCCCCGGTGCGCGATCCCGGGTTCGGATTCCGTCCGTCCAAGGTCCGGTGCGCCATCCCGGGTTCAGATTCCGTCCGTCAAGCAATCCCGGGTTCGAGTTCCGTCCGTCTGGAGGCGAAAACAGCCCCTGGATGGACAGCGGGCGAACCCTGGATCCCCAGATGGACAGGGCGCGAACCCGGGATTCCCCGCGCATCCAGTTGCAGCGAAAACGCAAGATCCCGGGTTCGGATTGCGCCCGTCGGGAACCTCCGGCGAGCAACAGGGCTCGGGTTGCATCCATCGGGCCCCCGGTGCGCCATCCTGGGTTCGGATTCCGTCCGTCCGGCTTCCCGCTGCGAATCCCGGGTTCGGGTTCAATCCGTCCAAGGCCAGGTGCGCGATCCCGGGTTCGGATTCAATCCGTCCAGCAAATCAGGGTTCGGGTTCCGTCCGTCTGGGGGCGGAAACAGCCCCTGGACGGACAGCAGGCGAACCCGGGATTCCTGAATGGACGGCGGACGAACCCGGGATTCCCAAATGGACAGGATGCGAACCCTGGATTCACCGATGGACGAAACGCAAACCCAACCCGGGACGCCTCCTGGCAGACCTCGCACAACGCCGCGCGTCTCCGACCACAACGCCTTGCGACCCCAATCACAGAGCCGCGCCCGCTACCCTTCCAGCTGTTCGCTGGCCTCCAGCCAGGCCATCTCAAGCTCCTCGAGCTCGGCACGAGCCGCAGCGATCTTCTCCTGCTGAGCCGTCAGGGCTGCGAAATCGGTGGGGTCGACCTCCCCCATCGCCGCCGTGAGCTCCTCGATGCGGCCGCGGCGCGTCTCCATCTTGCGCTCGAGCGAGGCAACCTCCTTCTTCAAACGCTGACGCTCGGCGTTGGACAGGCCACCGCCTGCAACCGCGGCCCCCGCTCCGGCACCCGCCGGCGCGGCGCCGGCAGCAACCCCGGCCGTCCCAGCGCCCGCGCCCGCAGCGCTACGGACACCCGCTGCCTTCGCAGAGCCGGGAGCTTGCGGACGTGCGTCGCGCGCCGCGTGCCCGGCCTCGACCATGCGCAGGTACTCATCCACACCGCCAGGCATATGGCGCAGATGCCCATCCATCAACGCCCATTGCTGGTCGGTCACGCGCTCCATGAGGAACCGGTCGTGGGTGACCAGAATCAGCGTGCCCGGCCAGCCATCGAGCAGGTCCTCGACAATGGCGAGCATATCGGTGTCCAGATCGTTGCCCGGCTCGTCGAGAATGAGCACGTTGGGCTCCTGCAAAATGGTGAGCAGCAGCGACAGGCGTCGGCGCTGCCCACCCGACAGGTCCTTGATGCGACTCATGAGCTGCTGCTGGGTGAATCCCAAACGCTCCAGCAGCTTTTCGGGGCTCGTCTCCTTGCCGTCGACCACCACCGTGCGCTTGAAATCGGCCAGGACATCGCGGATGGTGTGCTCCCAAAAGGGCCGCAGCTCGTCGAGCTGCTGAGACAGCACGCCGAAGCGCACGGTGGAACCGATCTTCACTCGACCGCGCAGCGGGGCGAGCGTGCCTTGGATGACATGCAGCAGCGTGGTTTTGCCCGCGCCGTTCTCGCCAAGCAAGCCGTAGCGGTCCCCCGCCCCAATCTGCCAGGTCACGTCCTCGATGATAGGGGTCGCCACGGGCGGCTTGCCGGCTGCAGGCGCGTTCTCCGCCGCCACAGGTGAGCTGCTGGCTGCAGGCGAGTTCTCCGCTACCGCAGGTGAGCCGCCAGCCGCGGACGCGCCCTCCGCTGCCGCAGAAGGGCCGTCGGCCGCAGGCACGTCCTCTGCCACCGCAGCCCCCACCGGCGCGCCGGCGTCATCGCCCGCAACGCCAGCCGGACCCGCGTCCGCCACGCCCGCAGCCGTCGCGTCGACGTCAGCTCGGGCAGCCACCGCGCCGTCGCCACCGGAAACCTCGCGATACCCCGCGGACACGTCGAACAGGTCGATGACCTGCTTGCCCAGGCGACTCACCGCCAAGCGCTTGAGCTCGAGCTCATTGCGAACCGGCGGCACGTCGGCGATGAGCTCGCGCGCGGCCTCGACGCGGAACTTCGGCTTGGTGCTGCGCGCCTGCGCCCCGCGCGACAGCCATGCGAGCTCCTTGCGCGCCATGTTGCGGCGCCGCTCCTCGGTGGCGGCGGCCATCCGGTCGCGCTCCACGCGCTGCAGAATGTAGGCCGAATACCCGCCTTCAAAGGGGTCGACGGCACCGTCGTGCACCTCCCACATGGAGGTGCAGACCTCGTCGAGAAACCAACGGTCGTGCGTGACCACCAGAAACGCGCCCTGATTGCGCTGCCAGCGGCTCTTCAGGTGCTCAGCGAGCCAGCTGATCGTGCGCATATCCAGATGGTTGGTGGGCTCGTCCAGCATGAGGACGTCGTAGTTGCCGATCAGCAGGCGCGCCAGGTCCACGCGGCGGCGCTGGCCGCCCGAAAGCGCCCCCACCAGACCCTCCCAGGGCACATCGGAGATCAGGCCGTCGAGGATCTGCCGCACACGCGGACTGGCAGCCCACTCGTACTCAGGGGTGTCCCCCACCACCGCCCGATGAACCGTCGAGACATCATCGAGGGCATCGCGCTGGCCCAGCAGGCCGATGTGCAGGTCGCGCCGATGCGTCACGCGGCCGACATCCGGCTCGAGCGTACCGGCGAGCACCGACAGCAGGCTCGACTTGCCGTCGCCGTTTTTGCCGACGATACCGATGCGATCGCCCTCGCCCACCCCCAGCGTCACGTCGTCCAAGATCAGCTTGGTGGGAAACTCCACGTGCACCTTGTCGCAGCCCAGCAAAATGGCCATGTGCGGCAGCCCCTCTTCCTCATCGTCCGTCTGTCGACCTACCATCCTAGCAGGTTCGCTCCGCGGGCATCGACGCGAGCGGCGCCGTGCCTGTGGCCGATACCCCACTCGCCGCAAGCAGCCCCGCTCACCGTAGACAGCCCGGCCACACGCAGGCAATCCGGCAGCACGCAAGCGGCTCGGCCGCCCGCAGGCAGCCCGGCCGCACGCAGGCAACCCGGCCGTACTCAGACGCCGAGCCGGCCGACAAGCCGGTTTACAAACCGGACACGCGGGCCCACAGGTGCCGAGCCTAGCCAGCCGGTTAACCAGCCGGCCGCGCGCATCCACAGCCGCCGCACAAAAACGCCGTCGGGCAGCCCGCACGCAGCAGGCCGCTCGACGGCTCTATGGATACGGTGCGGCAACCTCGGACTAGAAAGGCCGCGCACCAGGGATGGGCCGGACGCCGCGCACACAGGACTCGCGCGAAAACGACGAAGACCGCGGCGTGCAAAGCAGGAGGCAAGCAGTGTGCAGCACATGGCGCCGAACGCACCCGCGCACCATGCGCGAAACGCACCCGCGCCCCACGTGCCCCACGCGTGCACGCTAGGAGAACATGCCCGTCAGGTAGTCGTTCAGGCGCTTGTCGTTCGGGCGCTGGAAGATCTGGTCCGTCTCGCCGTACTCCACCATATCGCCCATGTAGAAGAACGCCGTATGGTCGGACACGCGCGAGGCCTGCTCCATGTTGTGCGTCACGATCACGATCGCGCGCCCGTGCACCACCGAGTGCATGAGCTCCTCGATGGCCAGCGTCGAGATGGGGTCGAGCGCCGAGCAGGGCTCATCGAACAAGATCACGTCCGGATGCATGGCCAGCGTGCGGGCGATGCACAGGCGCTGCTGCTGGCCGCCCGACAGGGAAAACGCGCTCTGATTGAGCTTGTCTTTCACCTCGTCCCACAGCGCCGCGCCGCGCAGGGATTCCTCCACCAGCTCGTCGAGGGCCGCACGGTCACGCAGACCGTGACGGCGCGGAGCGAAGGCCACGTTGTCGTAGATGGTCTTGTGGAAAGGGTTGGGTTGCTGGAACACCATGCCGATGGACCGGCGCAGCTCGTAGAGGTTCTCGCGCGGCGTGTTCACGTTGCGCCCGCCGAAGAGGACCTCGCCCTCCACCCGGCAGCCCGAGATCTCGCGATTCATGAGGTTCAGGCTGCGCAGAAACGTCGACTTGCCGCAGCCGGACGGCCCGATGAGCGCGCAGATCTCGCCGGCGCGGAACTCCAGCGTCGTATCGTGCAGAGCGTGATGGTCGCCGTAGTAGACGTTCACGTTGCGCGCAGCAAGGACCGTCTGCCCGTCTTTCTGCTCACTCATTCCGCCGTCATCCTTTTCGCCAGGGCCTTGCCGGCCACACGGGAGGCCACGTTGAACAGCAGCACGCAGATCATCAGCAGGGCCGCCGTGCCCCATACGATCTGCTGCGCCTCGGGGCTTCCCTCGCCGTAGATCTTGTAGATATGCACCGCCAGCGACTCGCCGGGGCGGAACACGTTCCATGCGCAGGTGGGGCTCGCGAAGTTGAGCGTCGCGAAGTTGAGGCGCACCGGGCTGGACATGCCGGAGGTGAACAGCAGCGCCGCCGCCTCGCCGAACACGCGCCCGGCCGAGAGCACCACACCGGTCACGATGGCGGGCATGGCCGCCGGGATGAGCACGTGGACCGTGGCCTCCCAGCGGGTGAGCCCCATGGCCAGGCAGGCGTCGCGCTGGTCCTGGGGAACGTCGGTGAGCGCCTGCTGAATGACGCGCACCAGGATGGGGATGTTGAACATGGTGAGCGCCACCGCGCCCGAGATGATCGAGTACTTCCACCCGAAGCTCACGCTGAACACCAGAAAGCCGAACATGCCCACCACGATGGAGGGCAGAGACGACAGCGTCTCGATCGCCGTGCTGGCGATGCGCGCCGCCGGCCCCTCGGGCGCATACTCGGTGAGGAACACCGCCGCGCCCAGGCTCACCGGTACCGAGATCAAAAGCGTTAGGAACAGCAGGTAGAACGAGTCGAACAGCTGGTAGGCCACGCCGCCGGCAGCGCCGTTGGAGCGGCTCGGCTCGGTGAGGAAGCCCGGCGAGAACAGGGTCTGGATGCCCTCGATGAGGATGTAGGCCACCATGGAGACCACCATGACCATCACGATGGCCACGATGGCACCCAAAACACCCGTCGCGATCTTGTCGGCTCGGGCGGCGCGGGCAATGTAGGCGCGGCGCGCGTCTTCGGCAGGTGTCGCGGGGGCGGCGGCTGCGGGACGGGCGGCGGCGTTGCAGGTTGTATCAGCCACGGGCGTGCGCTCCCTTCCGACCGATGAGATGGATGATCAGGATGAACACGAGCGACATGCCCATGAGCAGCAGGCCCAGCGACCACAGCGCGTCGTTCTGGATCGAGCCGTCCGCATACACCGCCATGCTCGTGGTGAGCGTGGTGGTGATGGTGGAGGCGGGCGCCAGCAGCCCGGCGGGCATGGCCTCGATGCCGCCGATCACCATGCGCACCGCGAGCGTCTCACCGAACGCACGGGTCATGCCGAGGATGACCGCCGTCATGAGCGAGGGCAGCGCGCTTTTGAGCACCACGTGCCAGATGGTCTGCCAACGCGTGTAGCCGAGCGCGAGCGACCCCTGCCGGTAGCTGTCGGGCACCGCGCGCAACGCGTCGATGGACAGGGTGGTGACCGTGGGCAGGATCATGACGGCCAGCACGATGGAGCCCGGCAGGATCCCCAGGCCCGTGGGCACGCCGAAGATCGCCTTCATGGCGCCCACGATCACATGGAAGCCGATCAGACCGAACACCACCGAGGGAATGCCCACCAGAAGCTCGATCAGCGGCTGGAACACGCGGCGGCCGAACGTCGGCTGAATCTCCACGGCGAAGATCGCCGAGCCGATCGCCACCGGCAGCGCCAGCAGCGTGGAGATGATGGTGACGGCGAACGAGGTGACGATCAGCGGCAACGCGCCGGTTTGCGGCATGCCGGCGGCGTCGGTTGCCGCCAGGTTCCAGGTCGTCCCCGCGAAAAACTCGCCGATGCTCACACCGTCCGCGAAAAACGTCGACAGGCCCTTGTGCGCGACCATGATAATCAAGGCCAGCACGACGAGTGTCACGAGCGCGACACACGCACCCGTGACACCCATGCCGATGTGTTCCAGACGGCGCTTGGGCAGCTGCTTAGCCATAGCGCCCCTTCCGAAAAACTCTGTAGGCAGATCTGTTACTTCTCGGTGACCTTGCCCGCGGCGTCCTTGGAGACCTTCATCTCGGACACGGGGATGAAGCCCTGCTCCTCAACGAGCTTGCCCTGGACATCGTCGGACAGCATGAACTCGAGGAACGCCTTGGTGGCATCATCGGCGTCCTTCTTGCAGTACATGTGCTCGGTCGCCCAGATGGGGAACGTGTTGTCGAAGACGTTCTCGCTCTTGGGCTCCACGCCGCCCACCTTGATGGCGTTGAACTTGGAATCGTCGAAGTGGGAGAAGTCGAGGTAGGAGATGGCGTTGTCGGTGGAGCCCATGTTGGTCTGCACGTCGCCGGACTTATCGAGCTCGGCGGCGGCGTTGAAGCTCGGGACCTCGTCGCCGAAGACCGCGGCCTCGAAGGTGGCGCGGGTGCCGGAGCCGGACTTGCGGTTGAAGACGACGATCTCGGCGTCGTCGCCGCCCACCTCGCTCCAGTTGGTGATGGTGCCAGAGAAGATGCCGCGCAGCTGCTCCAGGGACAGGTCGTCGACCTTCACGTTCTTGGACACAACCGGGCCCATGCCCACCACGGCGACCTCGTGGTCAACCAGGTCGGCGGCCTGATCGGCCTCGAGCTTGGTCTCGGCGAACACGTCGGAGTTGCCGATGGTCACGGTGCCGGCGGCAACGGCGGTAAGACCGGTGCCGGAGCCGTTGCCGGAGCCGGAAATGGTCACGTCGGGGTTCTCGTCCATGAACTTCTCGGCAGCGGCCTCGACAAGCGCCTGGAACGAAGAGGCGCCGTCGTAGGTGACCTCGCCGGTGACGCCTGCGGCAGCGGAGCCGGAGCCCGCGGAGCCGGTGGATGCAGGGGTGCCGCCGCATGCGGTCAGGCCGAGACCGGCGATAGCAGCCAGGCCGCCCGCAAAACCGAGGAACTGGCGACGAGAGCAGGAACGATCAAGCATGGTTCTCCCTTCAAGAACGGTGCGCACCTGAGCGCGCGGCGGATCTTCGCGAGCCCATACGGCCCACCCGCCTTTCGATTCAGCACCTTACCGCGCGCCGGTGCGCCACCGCAGGCACGCTCGGCGTTCATTACGGCACATTGATGAATCATTACCGCAGGCTGGCGGCATGCTTACGCGCAGCTTACAAACGTTCCGGCCACCTTGCAGCCAGATGACGAACGCGCCTGCGCCACAGTCGGGCGCAAGCGCGTTCAGATGGGGAACCATGCCTCCCTCGACGCCTAATCGGCAAACTCAAGCTCTCCTCGCCTGTGGCAGCGCAAGCCAGAATACGTCGGCACCACAATCGCAATAAGCACAAGAACAAAGCTGAACGCCGGCAGTATCAACCCGCTCACATACGTTAACCCAAACACCGGCATTATTCCTGCAGCGCCAGCAACCAGAGCATTGACCAAGCAGGCAGCAGCCATGCCGACAATTGTTGCCGACAAAACATGCAAAGTGGCCTCGCATACAGCGGACAGGAGTACATCCTTTTTCGACATGCCGAGCGAGACGCAGAGCATAGCGTCTTGTCTGCGACGACCAAAGGACAACAAGCATCCGATCGATGCACCAACGCAGCTCAGAAACACGGGGCCACCGAACAGAACTATCGTGCCCGTCCAGTCAAGCGAAGTGTTAAGCCCCGATAATCCGATGCTATCCGCATAAACGCCGAGCGTATCGAACATCGCATTGAATCCAACAAGCAAGCCATATCCCACCATTATCGGAACCTCAACAGCATGCGCTGTTTCCACTTGGTGCAGGGCACTGCGAGCCCCCATAAAGCTTGGCAAAAACCGCATCGTCGATACGCCTCTCCACACCTGCATCATGGCCGACAGCAGCCAAGGCGCACATGCCGCAAAGAGGGCCACGATCAGTATGGGCGCAAACGCCGTTTGATCGAACTCGCCGTCTCTCAAGGGCGATGAAAGGCTTCCAAAGAACAGTGCGACACCAATTGCCAGCACAACGCAAATAAGGAGTCGCATAGGAGAGATCGGAGTTACAACCGATTCCGATTCACGAAGAATCTCAATCGGAGAAATCCTCCCCGCAGCGCGCGCCCCTCTATATCCGCCCAGTACGAACACCGCCCCGACACCGATCCAAACGGCAGGCATGAAAGAAGCCCCGAGACTCAGCACGATGTTGCGCGGCAGATCATACGAGCTAAAAATCCAAGGAAACAGCAGTGCGTAACTCTGCATCTCGAAAAACGTACCCAAGCAGGCGCCAACAGCTGCAACGACGAACAGCTGCAACAGAATCGCCGATTTGACCAGAGCTGGCCTGACTCCAGCCAACTGCCACAAAGCATAATATCGAGACAAGATTGCAACCAGCTGCTGTGACAGCGGAATCAGTATCGTAATCGCCGCAACCGATGATAGGAACAGGTTGATGTACCCGAAGCTCTGCAAGCCTGTATAGTGGACCGCTGTCGCCTCAATTGATACGCCCCAGCCGCCAAGATAACCGCATACAAGCGCCATGACCAGCAATCCGGACCAAACTATCCAATTGTTTTTCAGATCAGCAAGCAACAGTCGAATCATGCCGATGCCCCCATTGCCGCGAGAATCACGCTGGGCGTCGTTTTACCAAGATCTTCCCTGATGACTCCGTCCCGCATAACCAGCACACGGTCGGCAAAAGCGGCGGCATCCAAATCATGCGTCACCAGCACCACTGAGCGCTCGTCACCATTTGCAATGCTTCTCAATAAGTGTAGAACGCGCCTCGAGTTCTCCGAATCCAAGGCGCCCGTTGGTTCGTCAGCAAAAATGACTTCGGCGTTCGTTGCAAGGGCACGAGCGATGGCCACACGCTGCCGCTCGCCACCCGATAGATTCCCAGGCTTCTCCTTTTCCTTTCCCGACAAACCCAAGCCTTTAAGAAGCTCGCGCACTTCCCTTTTCGAGCGTGACGTGCCAGCAAGATGCGCTGACAACGCAACGTTCTCCTCAACACATAAGTATGGAATGAGGTTATACGATTGAAAGATAAAGCCCACATGCTTTGAACGCATCGCGGCCAGGTGCGAGAAGCTCTCGTTGGCAATCTGGCTTCCCATTAACTCGATTGAACCGCTGTCAGGGGCCTCCAAACCGCCAAGACAATACAACAGCGTCGATTTACCCGAACCACTAGGGCCAACAATACTGACCATTTCCCCCAACGACACTTGAAGGCTCGCTCCTTTGAGAACCTCCACGCGCTTACCCTTCGCGCGAGTGCCGCCCTGAAACGACTTCTTCACATCGTGGGCAGTAACTACCATCCCCATATATCTCCTGACGTACTGAATCCAACCATCAATCGCTCTAAAGTGAGCGCCGTCCAATCCATCAACGGACTCAGCTTAGAAACCCGATAGCGCAGGCTCTTCCACCCCACTTCTTGGAATAGTATGTATCAGAAAATTTATTGTCAATACTGCTGTATTACTTAAATGATTTGTTTAATTATTAGGTACCTTATTTTAATAGCATACATAAGGTGAGGTTGAAAAGACCCATCGAATGGGCATTGCGAGCATAGCGACAGAAGCATCACCCCAGGCCCCACGCCACACGCGACACCCATCCCCTCAAACCGTAAACCAGGCGGGATATTGCACCCTATCTGCGAGCTATTGGCAGTAAAACGATTTGTATCCCTCTACAAAAGCATCCCCGAATCTCTCGCGCGCCTCGTCGTCAGACATGTACTCAAGGATGTCCCCCGGCTGACAATCAAACGCTTCACATAGACTATTGAGCGTCTCAATCCGCAAGGCCTTCACCTTACCGTTTTTGAGTTTTGAAATAGTCTGAGCCGTGTATCCCAGCCGCTCGGCAAGATCTATTGATTGCATCTTTTTCGAAGCGAGGAGCTTATCGAGGTTAAAAACTATCGCCATGCTTCATCCTAAAAGGTGCCGTCAGACAGTTCCTGCAACTCGGTTCCGTACTTGAACACTAATGACAGGGCGAACGAAACACCCACCCAGAGCAGAGAAAATAGGTCGATGCTCACATCTACGCCAACAGAGACCCCATTGAGCCGAGCTGCTATAGCCGGCAGCATCGATACGGCAATCTCGACCAGCAGCTTCACGATCAGCAGACATCCAACCGCCCTGAACCTAGATGCCTGCTCTTTCACAAAAGGAGACTTCCCACGTGAGATGTCGGCAAACATGTGCATGAAGACGATAAACAGCATCGCGCCTATTGCCCACGTCAGCATAAGCGGAAAAACCTGTCCCAGAATCGCGAGCAGCTGCATGGGGCGAGAGGCACCCAGGCCGACACCGTATACCAAGAAAGCGAGAACGATGGCAGCGATGCTTGTATATGCGATGAGAAGAACTCTGCACAGGCTACATACTCGCCCGCTCGTTTTCTTAAGGCGCTCAAGGGAGACGTTACCCTGCATATCATCAATACCCATACAAAAACCCATTCTCCGTTTGAGCAACAACCAGATTTAATCACAGATTCTGTCGCTTCTCAAAGCGCTTGTCCAGCTTGGCCCTACGGACCGAACATCCTGCTTTCGATGAGAAGCATCGTCCATCGAAAAGCGGCCGCCTCGTTTGGCAAGCGCCAACAAGCGAGCGCGCCCACAGCCACCGAGGCATCCAGCCGCCTACCGCTTCTTGCGCGGGCGGTGCGCACGGGAGCGGCGAGACGCCGGGGGCGGGGTGCGCGAGCCGGTACGACGTCGGTAGAGCCATGCGCCGAACAGCATCGAGACGGCGATGACCGCGAACCAGAGCAGCTGCTCCATCCAGGAAGCCTGTCCTGCCATACTGCATGTCCCCTTTCATCGGACGATGCGCGCCGCACCTCCGTATGGAGGGCCGCGGCGCGCATGTACAGGTGTCTTACAGCTCCAGCTCCATCAGGCGCAGAATCGCCAGGATGTAGATCTTGAGCGCCTCTTTGAGCTGGGCCTCGTTTGCCGCCTCGTTCGGGCCGTGCATGGCACCGGCCCAGGCGGGCAGATCCAGGCTGTTGCCCTCCGGGCCGAACGACACCGCTCGGGCGAAGTTGCGCGCATAGGTGCCCCCGCCCATCGAGAACGGTGCCGCCTCGCGCCCGGTCACCTCACGGTAGGTGTCGAGCAGGGCCTGGACCGCCGGGCTATCGGCCGGCGTCGAGAACGGCTGCTTGGTGCGGCCCGGCTCGAACGTGCCGCCGAAGCGCTCCGCGCACGCCTGGCAGGCAAGCGTCAGCGCACCGACCGTCGTGCTGTCCGGGAAGCGCACGTCGATCGTTTGCTCCAGACGGCCGTCTGCCACCGCGATCACGCCCGCATTGCAGGTAAGCGCACCGAACGCCTCGTTTTCGCTGGCGATGCCCAAGCGCTCGCCAGCCGTGTCGGCATGCACGACCGCCAGCATTTCGAGCGCATCGCGCTCGGCGGCGCAGAAACACTCGGGCATCGCAGCCGCCACCTCGCGCAGGTATGTGACGACAAGCCCCACGGCGTTGATGGCGCCGGCGGGCAGCGACGCGTGGCCGCCGATGCCATGCGCCACGATACGGCTGCCGCCATCGGCAGTCGCCTCGATGTGCAGACGATCCGCATGCACCTGGGGCGCCGGCAACTGCTCGGCGGCGATTCCAAGCTCCGCCACCGATTCGCTCGGAATGGCGTTGCCGGCCTCGGCGCCGCTCCAGCTGCGAATGGCGCCGCCCACGATCGGCGCGCTCGCGAACGTCCCCTCGAAGCAGCCCTTCTCGGCGTTGCAGACCGGGAACTCGGCGTCGGGGGTGAACAGGAATGCCGGGTCGTCGTGGTGCGCACGGTAGTGGTGGACATCGCTCATCCCCACCTCCTCGTCGCACCCCAGAAGCGCCCGGAAGGTATAGCGCGGGCGTACGCCAGCGCGCAGCAGAAAGGCGCCGGCATAGAGCGACAGCACCGCGGGCCCCTTGTCGTCGATCACGCCGCGGCCGAGCAGCCAGCCCTCACGGCGCTCCATGGCAAACGGGTCGCTCGCCCACCCGGGACCGGCCGGCACCACGTCCACGTGGGCGATCGTGGCCACCTGCTCGGAGTGCTCGCCGGGGATGTCGGCGATGCCCACGTAGCCCTCGTCGTCGCTCACCTCGTAGCCCAGCTTGGCGGCGATGCCCAGCGCGCAGTCGAGCGCATCGCGCACCGGAGCGCCGAACGGGGCGCCCGGGCGCGCCGCGGCTGCGTCGGCCACCGACGGGTGCGACACCAGCGCCGCGATATCGGCAACCACGTCCTCCCACACCTCATCGACGTACGCATCGATGCGGGTCTCAACTTCACAATCCATGACACTCCTCCTCAGGGGCGGTTCGAATCCATGCACACCATTGTCACCCAGATGGGGCAACCCCCGCGCGACGACCCAGCCGCGTCACGCGATGGCAACGAACCCCGATGCGCGCCGCGCCTATACGCCCAGCACGCGTGCGACTTCGAACAGGCTGTCGCAGGCAACGTCGGCCGCATCGTGCTCGCCCGGCACCGCCGCTCCGGTATAGACGCCGATGCAGGCCACGCCCGCCGCATGCGCCCCCTCGCTGTCGTTTCGGCGGTCGCCCACCAGCACCGCATCGCCGGGATCGATCCCCAGGTGCGCCAAGGCGGCGCGTACCGAGTCCGCCTTCGTGAGCCGGCCCGCATCCTCGTTCAGGCCCATCACGCACGCGAACCGGTCGAACCACCCGAGCGCACGCAGCATCTCGTGGGCGCTCTCCTCCTTGCGCGAGGTGGCCACCGCCAAGCGCCGCCCCTGCTGCTCGAGCGCGTCGAGCAGGTCGGCTGCACCGGGAATCGGCGGATAGTCCTCAACGCGCACCTCGCGGGAGAACATCTCGCGATAGGCGCGCGTGAGCTCGAGCGCCTCGGCGCGGCTCACCGCAAAGGTCCGCTCGAACCCGTCGGTGAGCGGCGGCCCGATCATGGTGCGCAGCTCGGCGTCGGTGGCATGCAGCCCCCGCTCCCCCGCCACCGCCCGGGCGATCCGCATAACTGCCGCGCCGGTATCGGCCAGCGTCCCGTCGAAGTCGAACAGCACCGTCCCGGTCCGCTCGATGCTGAAGCGCGCCTGCGCGCGCGTTGCATTCTCTTTCATCCTCATCCGTTCTCGTCATCTGGCCTATTCGGCACGGCCGCCGCGTCCACCGGGGCCTTCTCATCATCGTGCGCCCGCGCAGGATGACGGATGTCGCGCTCGATTTGACGCAGCAGCTCCTGATAATGGGACGCGTCGCGCACCTGCGCCCGGTAGGCCTCGGCCTGCGGGCTCAGCACCTGCCCGCGCAGGCGCACGCGCGCCAAGGGCACGAACGGCGCACGCTTCACGAACAGCGGGGCCGCCTCCACAATCGGCTCGGTCGATTCCAGGCCCAGCCACTGGATCGGCGAGCCGACAAGCGCCGAGACCGCATACTTCACCTTGATGGCCAGCCGCGCCCGCGGCGGAATCGAGCTGGACGGCTCGAGCACCTTGCGCACCATCACGTAGCGGGTATCGCCCACGTCGGGCTCGTCGAAATCGGGGTACGGGGAGAGCTGGGCGGGCAGATCGCCCGTCTGCACCATGTCGTGCATGATCTGACGCATGAACACCTGCAGGTGCTGGTGCACCTTGTAACCCAGCCTGATCCGCACCCGGAAGAGCACGCTGCTGCCGAACGACTCGACCGCGTACTCGCGCGTATAGGGCTCGTTGGCCGCCACGACCGTCACCACCCACCAGGCCCGTGCACGGTGCGGACGGTTCGCGAACACCGAGTACACGATGTCGCGGTCGATGCGTCCGATCTCGGTATCGGACGTGAGGTAGACGAGATTCTGGGCGATCAGCGGCACCGATTCGTCGCGCGACAGCCGCTCGAAACTCGGCAGCAGCTCGGCGACCTCGATCCGCTTCCGCTGGCTGCGCTCCACACGCGTGCCCGTCTCCCAGGAGGCCATCACCACCAGAAGCGCCGCCGCCAGAAGCACCGTCACGTAGCCGCCGTGGAAGAACTTCGTAAGGCTCGAGGCGAAAAACGCCGCCTCGACCGTCCCGAAGAACAACGCGAACACCACCGCCAGCACGCGTTTGCGCTCCACATGCCACAGGTAGACGGCCAGCAGGCTCGTGGTGGATAGCATCGTCACCGTAAGGGCCAGCCCATAGGCCGCCTCCATGTTATGGGAGGTTTGGAAGAGGAGGATGACCGCCGTCGTGCCCGCCCACAGCAGTGTGTTCACCAGCGGGATGTAGAGCTGGCCTTTAGTCTCGGACGGGTAGAAGATGCGCATGGGCGGCAGCCAGGACAGGCGCGCCGCCTCGCTCACCAGCGTAAAGGCGCCCGTGATGAGGGCCTGGCTGGCAATCACGCCCGCCACCACGCCGAACACCACCGCCACGGGCCGCAGCTCGGGCAGCAGCATCTCGAAAAACGGGTTGAGGTCCTCCACGCCGTAGAGGCTTTGGGTGCCCTGGTTTGCAATCAGCCACGCGCCCTGCCCCAGATAGTTGAGGACCAAGGCGACCTTCACCACGGGCCAGGTCACGTAGATGTTGCCGCGGCCCACATGCCCCATGTCCGAATACAGAGCCTCGGCACCGGTGATGGTGAGAAACACGCTGCCCAGCACCGCCAGCCCGGCTCGGTTCTCGGGTCCCAGCAGGAAGCGAATGCCGTACAGGGGATTGAAGGCGCGCAGGACCGACCAGTCGGCCGCGAGATTCACCACCCCGGCGACGGCGATGAAGACGAACCACGCGGTCATGATGGGGCCGAAGAGCCGCCCGATCGAGGTGGTTCCCGCCTGCTGGAACAAGAAGAGCGCCCCGATAATCACCAGCGAGATGATCACGAGCGTGGACTGGGACGAAAAGACCGCATCGCCCGCGCCGGGTATGGTGCGCAGGCCCTCCACCGCCGACGTGATGGCCACCGCCGGCGTGAGCATGGAGTCGGCCAGAAACGCCGCGCCGCCGAGCATAGCCGGGATCGCCAGCACCCGCGCATAACGCCGCACCATGGAATACAGGGAGAAGATGCCACCTTCGCCGTGGTTGTCGGCACGCATGGCAACCAGCACGTACTTCACGGTGGTGATCAGGGTGAGGGTCCAGATGACAAGCGAGAGCATGCCGAGCACCGTGTCCTCGGACATGCCGGCGATGCCACCCTGCCCCGACACCACCGCTTTGGTCATGTAGACCGGGCTGGTGCCCAGGTCCCCGTACACCACGCCCAGCGCCACCAGGGCCGCTCCCACCGACACCGGGATGGCGCGCGTGCGTTTTCGGCCGCCGTCCTCGCCGCTGCCGCACTCGCTCGCGGCCAGCGAAACGCCCGCAACGTGCGGGTTGTGTTTCGATCGTGCCATAGCTGCCTCCGTCATCCAATCCTGCGCGACCTCGCGCATTGACGGTATGGTAGCGCATCGGCACCGGGGCGCAGGGAGGGAGCGCGTTAAGAGTTCTTTAGACGGATGTGGCGCGAGGCCCGGCGGCGAGGCGCCCTCCCCGTGCCAATGATGTGGCAAGGTGTTCGAGGCGGTGCAGCGCGAGGCCCGGCGCCGAGACGCTCTCCCCCGTAGCCGCATCAAGCGAGATGCTCCCTATAACCCCGCCAGACAAGAAAAAGGCCCTCCGGGACGAAACCCGGAGGGCCTTCCATCACAAGGCGTTGTGTGGTCGCTCAGCGCAAGGAGCCGAAGGCTACTCGGCGTCAGCCGCCTTCTCCTCGCCCTCGAGCGGGGCAACCTCGATCTCGACGCCGAGGGTCTCGGCGGCGGACTTCATGGACAGGGAGATGCGACGACGGTCGAGGTCGATCTCCATGACCTTGACCTGGACGTGCTCGCCCACGCGGGTGACCTGGATGGGCTGGTCCACGTGCTTGTTGGCCATCTCGGAGATGTGCACGAGGCCCTCGATGCCCTCACCGAGGTCGACGAAGGCGCCGAACGGCACGAGCTTGGTGACGGTGCCCTCGACGATAGCGCCGACCGGGTACTTCTTGACCAGCGCGCGCCACGGATCCTCGGTGGTCTGCTTGAGGCCCAGCGAGATGCGCTCGCGGTTCAGATCGACGTCGAGCACCTCGACCTCGACCTCCTGGCCGACCTTGATGACCTCGGAGGGATGGTTGACATGGTTCCAGGAAAGCTCGGAGATGTGGATGAGGCCGTCGATGCCGCCCAGATCCACGAAGGCGCCGAAGTCCACGATGGAGGAAACGGTGCCCTTGAGACGCATGCCGCTCTTGAGCTTGGAGAGGATCTCGGAGCGCTCGGCCTTGCGGGACTCCTCGAGCACCACGCGGCGGGACAGCACAACGTTGTTGCGGTTGCGGTCCATCTCGATGACGCGGGCCTCGATGCGGGTGTTGAGGTAGCTGGTGAGGTCCTTCACGCGGCGCAGGTCAACGAGAGAGGCGGGCAAAAAGCCACGCAGGCCGATGTCCAGAATCAGGCCGCCCTTGACGACCTCGATGACCTCGCCCTCGACGTTCTCGCCGGCGTTGAACTTCTCCTCGATGCGGTTCCAGGCGCGCTCGTACTCGGCACGCTTCTTGGACAGGACCAGACGACCGTCCTTGTCCTCCTTCTGGAGCACCAGGGCCTCGATGGGATCACCCATGGAGACGATGTCGGCGGGGTTGGCATCCTTGCGGATGGAAAGCTCGCGGACGGGGATGACGCCCTCGGACTTGAAGCCGATATCAACCAGGACCTCGTCGCGCTCGATCTTCACAACGGTGCCGTTGACCAGGTCGCCCTCATCGAAATCAGTGATGGTGCCGTCGATGAGGCTGTTCATCTCCTCCTCGTTGACATCGTCGAGGGAGAAGATGGACGAGTTCTGAATCTCACTCAAAGGTGGACCCCTTTCGAACGTTGGGGCCCCGATTGCTAGGACCGGCAGATGGTTGCCGCCCAGGTGAGAAAACCCGGTAGGCGCACACCGTTTGGAACATCTCGGGGGCCGACAGATACGGATGGGATGCGCATACATCCACAGGACAGTAGATTACGTGGAAATGGCCGCGTTTTCAAGGGCGAACTTTCTTTTTTTACGGCGAAGGCGTGAACGGGCGCACCAGGATGGCGCAAACGCCGCCCGCCGCCTCGCTCCGCCTCCGCGCGCAAGCTCCGCAGAATATCCACGAGCGCACCTACCCCCGTGCGTCGATGGACGCACCGCCGCCGTCCGGATGCCTACCCTGGCCCGGGCACCGTCGCGGCCGAACGCCTCCCCTCGCCCGGCACCCCCGCTCGCCCGGATACCTTCCCTGGCCCGAACACCGTCGCGCCCGGACACCTTCCCCCATCCGGGCATCTTCCCTCTCTCAGGCGCCTCCCCTGGCCTCGCCCCGGCTCGATGGCTCCTTTAGCTCTACCCGGTACGAATGGGCGGACGCGTGTGCAATTGCCGCGCATCGCGCACATGCGAACGGATGCGGGCGCGCGCATGGGTACAATAGTCCCTTAATCTTCACGCAGCCCACCCCAGCAGAAAGGACCGCCCATGGCGCGCTTGAAAGCCGTTGTGTTCGACATGGACGACACGCTGCTCAGCATCAACCTGAGCGCGTTCATCGCCATGCTCGCCAAAGACGAGGCCTCCCTGCTGGCGCAGGTGGGGCGCAAAAACCCGATCTTCATGCTCGCGGCCTTCACCGGCGCCATGCTCGAGCTGAACCAGGCCGCGCGCGCCGAGGACGACCAGCGCACCAACCGCGCCTTCTTCGACGCCTCGATCAAGCGCCGCAGCGGCATCCCCCTTGCCGATCCCGTGATCGCCGACGTGCTCGAATGCTACGAGCGCACCGTGCTGCCGAACAAGAACGACGCCGTGGTGGCCGCCCGTCCGCGCGAGGGCGCCGCGGCGGCCGTCGAATGCGCGCTCGACCGCGGGCTGCGGGTGGCGCTGCTCACCAACCCGAGCTTCTCGCGCGCCTGCATCGAGTGCCGCATGGGCTGGGGCAACATGCTGGACATGCCCTTCGAGCTCATCACCACCATGGAGAACTCCACGCGCTGCAAGCCGAGCGCCGCCTACTACCGCACCTCGCTCGCCAGCCTGGGGCTCGCACCCGAGGAGGTCCTCATGGTGGGCAACGACCCCCGGCGCGACTTCCCCGAGCCCGACTGCGGCCTGCAGACGGCCTACGTGGGCTCCGGGGCCCCGGCGCGCGCCACCTGGATCGGCCCGATGTCGAGCTTTGCCGCCGAGTTCAACCACATCGAGGAGCTCTTCTACCAGAAGCAGGAAGCCGAACGCGACGGCACGCGCTAGTTGCGCGCGGGCGGGCACCGTGCCGCATATCGGCCGAGTGCCCGCCCGCATTCAGCTTGGATCTGCCGCTCTACCCTATTCGGATAGCGCCGCGCGCAGCAGCTCGTTGAAGAGCTTGGGGTTGCCCGTACCGCGGCTCGCCTTCATGCACTGCCCCACCAAAAAGCCGATCACCTTCTGGTTGCCGTCGCGATACTGCTGGGCCTGGTCCGCGCAGGCCGCAAGCACCTCGTCCACGATGGGCTGCAGCGCACCCGCATCGCTCACCTGGCGCATCCCGCGCGCGTCCACGATGGCCTCGGGGTCCTCGCCGCCCTCCGCCATGGCGCAGAACACCTCGTGCGCCTGGTTGCTGGAGATCGTATCGGCGGCCAGCAGCTTGGCCAGCGAGGCCACCTGCGTCGGCGCGATACCGCAATCCGCCAGCGTCACCGCGGCGGTCTTCAGGTAGGCTGGCAGTTCGTTCACCACCAGGTTCGCCACGGTCTGGGCCGCCTTGCCCGCAAGCCCGGCAGCCGCCTGCTCGAACAGCGCCGCGGTATCCGGGTCGCCCGCGATCTGCTCGGCGTCGGCGCGCTTGATGCCGAAGGTGCGCTCGAAGCGCTCGCGCTTGGCGTCCGGCAGCTCGGGCAGCTCGGCGGCGCAGCGCTCGATGAAGGCGTCGGTGAGATCGAACGGCGCCAGGTCCGGATCGGGGAACAGCCGGTAGTCGTCGGCGGTTTCCTTCACGCGCATCACCACGGTGCGCTTGCGGCTCGGCTCCCAGTGACGCGTTTCCTGGTAGATGGTGCCACCGCTCTCGAGCACCTCGGCCTGGCGGCAGATCTCGTAGGCCAGACCGTCGTGCAGGGCCTTGAAGGAGTTGAGGTTCTTGAGCTCGGTCTTGGTGCCCAGGCCCGCATCGCCGCGACGGCGCAGGCTCACGTTGCCGTCACAGCGCATGGAGCCCTTCTCGAGCGAACAATCGGAGATGCCGATGGTGAGGAAGATGCGGCGCAGCTTCTCCATGAACAGGCGCGCCTCCTCGGGCGTGCGCAGGTCGGGCTCGGTCACCAGCTCGATCAGCGGCGTGCCGCAGCGGTTGTAGTCGATCAGGCTCTCGGCCGCGCCGCCGATGCGGCCCTCCTCGCCGCCCACGTGCACCATCTTGGCGGCATCCTCCTCCATGTGGATGCGCAGGATGCGGATGGGCACCGTGTAGCCGCCGTCCTCGTGGCGCTCGGGCACCGCCAGCGCGGCGGTGTCGTAGGCGGCCATGCCCGCCAGCGCACCTGTGCCGCCCTCGGGCAGCCCCTCGGCCATCTGGCGCGAAAGGCCCTCGGCATGCGCGCTGGCGCTGGCGAGGCTTGCGGCCTCGGCCGCCCCGAAGGCGCACGCCGGCCGCTCGGCGGCCCCGCGCCCAGCAACCTCCAAGTCGAGCCGGCCATGCATGGCGAAGGCGACCGGACCCTGCGTGGTCTGGTAGTTTTTAGCCATGTCCGGATAGAAGTAGTGCTTGCGGTAGAACATCGAGCGCTTCTGGATCTGGCAGCCGGTAGCCAGGCCCGCCTTCACGATGCTGGCGATCGCGCGCTCGTTCGGAACCGGCAGGGCGCCGGGCATCCCCAAGCACACCGGGCACACGTGCGTGTTCGGCTCGTCGTCGTGGCTCAGCGCGCAGCCGCAGAACATCTTCGTGGCAAGCGTCGTGAGCTCGGTGTGGACCTCCAGGCCGATCACGGCCTCCCAGTCCTGCAGAACCTCGGAGAGCTCCCTCATGCGAGCTCACCTCCCTTCCCCGCGAAAGCGGGCGCCACGGATGCGGGCGCAAACGCGCGCTCGAGCGCCGCGGCAAACGTGAGCAGACGGTCATCGGCGAACGCCGGGCACTGCAGCTGCGCGGACACCGGCAGCCCCGAGTCGCGCCCAGCGCCCAGCGGCACGGAGATGCCGCAGGTGCCGGCGATGTTGCACGAGATGGTATAGAGATCCGAGGCGTACATCTGCGCGGGGTCGGACAGCTCGCCGTGCTTGAACGCCACCGTGGGGCTCGCTGGCATGAGAATCGTGTCGACCCGCTCGAAGGCGCGCCGGTAGTCGGCCGTGATGAGCGAGCGGGCCTTCTGGGCTGCATAGTAATACTTGTCGTACACGCCCGAGGACAGCAGGTAGGCGCCGAGCATCTGGCGGCGCTTGGCCTCCGCGCCGAAGCCGTGGGCGCGCGAGCGGGCGCTCTGCTCGGCCAGGTTGGTGCAGCCGGGCTCCTGGTAGCCGTAGCGCACGCCGTCGAAGCGCGCGAGGTTCGAGAACGCCTCGGCCGGGCCGATCACGTAGTAGGCGGCGATGGCGGCGTCCAGATGCGGCAGCTCGACCTCAACGAGCTCGGCTCCCTGTTCGGCCAGGGCCGCAGCGGCCGCCTCGACGCAGGCGCGGACCTCGGGCGCCAGGCCGGCCGCCTCCATGAGGACCGGCACCACGCCCACGCGCGTACCGGCAAGCGGGGCCGTAAGCGCGGCGGTGAAGTCGCGCGCGAACTCCTGGGAGGTGGCATCGAGCGGGTCGCGGCCGCAGGCGGTGAGCGCGTTCATGCACAGCGCCACGTCCTCGACCGTGCGGCCGAAGGGACCCACCTGGTCGAGCGAGGAGCCGAAGGCCACCACGCCGTAGCGGCTCACCGCGCCGTAGGTGGGCTTCATCCCCACCACGCCGCACAGGGAGGCGGGCTGGCGGATCGAGCCGCCCGTGTCGGAGCCGAGCGCCAGCGTGCTCATGCCCGCCGCCACCGCCGCTGCCGAGCCGCCCGACGAACCGCCGGGCACGCGGGTGAGGTCCCAGGGGTTGTTCGTGCATCGGAGCGCGCTGGACTCCGTGGAGGAGCCGAACGCGAACTCGTCCATGTTGGCCTTGCCTACCGGCAGGCAGCCCGCCTCGACCACGCGCTGCACGCAGGTAGCCGTGAAGGGTGACTCGTAGCGCTCGAGCATGCGCGAGGCGCAGGTGGTGCGCGTGCCCACGAGGTTCACGTTGTCCTTGATGGCCACGGGCACGCCCGCAAGCGGCGGCAGGGGCGCGCCGGCGGCGCGGGCGGCGTCCACCCGAGTGGCCGCCTCCAAGGCGAGCTCGGGCGTCACCTGCAGAAAGGCCTGAACATCCCCGTCGCGGGCCTCGATGGCGTCCAGGGCGGCACGGGCCACCTCCGTCGCGCTGAACGCGCCGGCAGCCACGCCCGCGGCGATCTGGGCCGCGGTAAGCGAATCGATCGATGCCATCTACTCACCGCCTAGGATCGCCGGAACACGGAACTGGCCGTCACGTGCGGCGCCGGCATTGCCCAGGGCTGCATCGCGCGGCAACGCCCGCTCGATGTCGACGGCATCGGGGCGCACCGCGTTGGCAAGCTCCCCGATGGGATGAAAGGTGGGCTCGACGTCCTCGTCGGCATAGGCGAGTATGGGCTCGAGCAGCCCGACCGCATCGTTGAGATACGCCGTCATCTGCTCAAGCTCATCTCCCTCAAGTGCGATGTGCGCATAGGCGGCAAGGCCGCGCACATCCTGCTCGGTGAGCGCCATGGTGCTCCTCCCCGTTGGTCGGTCATGCATATGAAGCGTGCTAGGACGCCTATTATAGCTATCCCGCCGCACTCCACGTCAGTAGAGTACGGCGGGATACACGTTCGAAACGGGCCTTGTGCGGGCACAGGCGCGCCCGCGCGAGCCGGACGCGGACGCCACGCTGCGCGAACACCCCCGCGCACAGCGAAGACGCGGACAGCACCTGGGCCGCCCGCGCCTCACATCAAAACGAGAACACCGCGCGCAGCGCCTCGGCAGCCTGGGCTTCGTCGGGCCCCTCGACCTCGACGGTGAGCACATCGCCGCGGCGCGCGCCGAGCCCCATCAGGCCCATCAGGTCGCGCCCGTCGCACACCCGCTCGCCCACGCTCACGCGCACCGCGCTTGTCCACGGGCGCGTCGCAGCCACGATCGCGGCCACCGGGCGGGCGTGCAGGCCCTCGAAATCACGGATGGTGTGGGTGATCGAAACCATCGCAGACGGCCTACTTGCGGGTGACCTTGAGCACCTGCGCGCCGGCCTCGACCTCGGCCTCGGGCTCCACCGTCATCTCAACGGCCTCGAACTCGGCGGTGTTGGACACAGCCAGCACCACGCAGTCCTTGTAGCCGGCCTCGGCGATCACGGCGCGGTCCATCTTGAGCACCGGCTGGCCGGCCTTAACGGTGTCGCCCTGGGACACGTAGCCCGTGAAGCCCTTACCCTGCAGGTTGACGGTGTCCACGCCCACGTGCACGAGGACCTCGATGCCGTCGGTGGACATGATGCCCACCGCATGCCCCATGGTCACCGTGACGGTGCCGGACACCGGAGCGTAGACAACCTCCTCGGACGGCCACACGGCGCAGCCCTTGCCCAGGACCTCGCCGCCGAACACCGGATCGGGGACGTCGGTCATCTTGATGGCGCGGCCCGCAACCGGGGCGCACAGCACGTCGGCGGCAGCTGCGGCGGAGACGCTCGCAGGCGTGGCCGGAGCGGCCGGTGCGTCCTTCTTTTTGAACATATCGAACAGACCCATGATGTTCCTCCTTGTGTACTCACACCGCCACGCAACACGTGTCGGCATATGCATACCAGTATACGCGATAACCGCCCGGGTGCCGCACGGCGCGCTCGGTGTCTGCGGGGTCGTCAGTCGCGCGCCGCCGCACCGCATGTGGGCAATCCTCCGCTCAGGCTAGTTAGACGCAGGCTTGTAGGTGGCCAACTCGAGCACGAAGCCCACCGCGGCGCCGACGAGCGAGGCCACGATGGCCCACACCATATGGGTCATGCCGACGGTGGCGGAGTCGATGAACGACAGCCAGTTGAACACGCCCAGACCGCCCTGCATGTAGACGAACGCGCCGGTGAGGCCGATGATCAGGCCGCCCACGGCCGAGCCGATGCAGGCGTTCACGAAGGCCTTCTTGTCGGGCAGCGCCACGCCGTAGATGGCCGGCTCGGTGACACCGAAGAAGAACGCCGAGATCATGGCCGGCAGCGCGATGCCGCGGAAGGCCTGGTCCTTGTTCTTGAGGTACATGGCGAACAGCACCGCGCCGAGCGAGAAGGAGTGCGCGATGACCGAGGCGAGGATGAAGTCATGGCCGAGCGTGCCGAGGTTCACCAGGCAGATCGGCACGAGGCTCCAGTGGAAGCCGAAGATGACCAGCGGCATCCAGAACGCGGCCACCACGACGCTGCCGAGCACGCCGCCCACGAACGGCAGGTTGAACACGAGCATGAACAGCTCGCCCAAGATGTTGGTGATCAGCGTGGCGACCGGGCCGATGACCAGGTAGCCCAGCACGATGGTGATGCTCATGGTCACGAGCGGGATGAAGAACATCTTGACCGAAGCGGGCATCCAGCGCTTGCACCAGTGCTCGACCATCGAGCCGAACCAGACCATGAGGACGATCGGGATGACGGAGCTCGTGTAGCCGGAGGCAGGCATGATGATGGGCAGGCCGAAGAAGTCGGCGTACCAGGAGAAGGTGCCCGCGAACCCGAGGTCGACGCTGCCGATGACCTCACCGCCCGTGAGGGCCACCATGGTGGGATACAAAAGCGCGAAGGCGATGGCGAGCGCGGTGAACTCGCTCATCTTGAACTTGCGCGCCGCGGTGAGGGCGAGCACGACGGGTAGGAAGTAGAACATGCCGTCGGCGATCGTGTAGAGCAGGGTGTAGGCGCCGCTAGTGGCGAAAGCGCCGCCGCCGAACTGCTGGTCCAAGAAGGTGACAAGCGCCAGGATGCCCTTCATGATACCCGCGGCGGCAAAGGTGCCGAGCATGGGCTGGAAGATGCCCGAGATCAGGTCGATGATGAGGGCGCCGGCGGACTTGGGCGCCTCCTCGGCGGCATCGGCCTGGGCGCCGGAGGCCAGGCCGCCGACCGCAAGCACCGCGTCGAAGACGTCCTCGACCTTGTTGCCCACCACGACCTGGTACTGGCCGTTGGCCTTCATCACCGTGATGACCCCTTCGAGCTTCTCGATGGCCTCGGTGTTGGCGATGCTCTCATCCTTGAGCTTGAAGCGCACGCGCGTGATGCAATGCGTCACGCTGTTGACGTTCTGCTTGCCGCCCACGTTCTCCACGATGGCGCGTGCGAGGTCGTCGTACTTCCCTGCCATGATCTTCCTTTCCGATAGACTACCTTACGTGCGCGAGGCGCACTATGTCTGCCACCTGGCCATACGGCCGGGCGGATAAACACCGATGGGATTTGAGGGTGCCGGCAGGCTGCGGCCGGCGGGTGGGTTGCCAGATGGCGTTACGAGGGCGCGCCGACATCGGCCGGGATCGGGGCGTCTACGATGACGCGTCGACATCGGCCGGGATCGGGGCGTTTGGGCCTTCGACGCCCGAGGCCCAGGTGCCGAAGGCGCTGGAGCGCCCCGCTGCGTCACTGCCGGGTGTCGAGCGCCGAGAGGCACCGCCGCCCGAGCGCGACCGGGCGGTCTCAGTCGCCGGTCGGTCTCGATCGCCGGGGCCTCAGTCGCCGGACGACCTCAGTCGCTCGATCTCAGGCGGTTCACGTGCATCATCAGATACAGCAGCTCCTCGTCCGAGCAATTCCACTTGTAAGATTTCTTGAGGTACTCGTTGATGCCCGCCGCGCACCGGTAAGCGTCCGGGAAATCGCGAGCGGCCTGGCGGAACAGCGAGGAATTCTCGGTTTGCTTGCAGCCGCCGCGCATAAGACGGCGGATCAGAAACCGCAGGTGCGCCACGAAGCGCACGTAGGCATAGGAGGTGCGGTCGAGCGGCGAGCCCAGCTGCTCCTCGACGATCTGGGTGATGCGCTCGAGCGCGACGGTGCTTTTCATCACCAGGTCCATGTCCTCAGCGCTGCCCATGCCGTCGACCTCGGCATTCACCAGGTGGAGCGCGATCGAGGTGGCCTCGCATGCCGGCAGCTCCACGCCGGTGCGCGCCGCCACGATGGCCAAACCCCGATCGCCGAGCTCGCGCTCGCGCGGGTAGACGAAGGCGACCTCGTGCGACAGCGGGTTCTCGATGGCGATGCCGCTGCCCTGGCGCTCAATGGCGTATTGGATATGGTCTGCCAGGCTCACCAGCAGATTCGAAGAGAGCTTGCAATCGAGGGTCTCGCCGGCCAGCGCCACGATGTCCGAGGCCGCCAGCAGCACCTCGTCGGAGATGGACTGCAGCGCGCCCAGGAGCTTTTCGTCAACGCTTGCGAACACGCGCTGGATGACCGACTCGTCCCTGAGCTCATAGGGCATGGCGGGAAAGCCAACGCCTCGTCCAAAGACCACGATCTCCTCGCCCGCGTCACTGGCGGCGAGTGCGACGTTGTTGTTGATCTTCTTCAGGATGAGCATGAAAAAACTCCTCGGAACATCACTGCGCGCGAACCGGTGGCCTCGAGACCCCCGAATGTCCTTGCACAAGTGATGCCTCCCGAAGAGTAACAACCTTGCGACAGGTGCAAGTGTATCGACACCGTGAAGATGATACCCCATGTGCCGATATTTTTCCGTGAACGGCAGCTATTTGTCGGTGAACGGTAGGTGTCCGGCTTGCTGGAGGGTGCAAGGGACCGTGCTGCCGGTGCGGGCGGGCAAGACTCGGTGCTCGGGGGGTTCGAGGGTCGGGGGTTCGGGAGTCGGGGTTCGGCATTTGAGGCTTAGGGCTGAGCCGGGGTTCGGGGAAGGTCGGGGGTTCGGAGTTCGGGCTTGCCATTTGAGGACCGGCGCTGAATTGAAGCTCTGACCGCAGCCGCCTCGGGACCCGCCGACCTCGGGGCGCAGGCGGGGGTTCGTGCGCCGGCCATCCAGGGAGCCGGGACGAAGCCTGGGTTCGGATTCCGTCCATCCAAGGCCCCGAAGCGAAACACGGGTCCGGATTGTGTCCGTCCGGGGCCCCGGGGCGGAACACGGGTGCGGATTGTGTCCGTCCGGGGCTCCGGGGCGCAACCTGGGTTCGTCTCCCGTCCATCCAAGGCCCCGGAGCACAACTTGGGTTCGGAATCCGGCCGTCCAGGAAACTCGGGTTCGGGTTCCGTCCGTCTGGGGCCGAAAAAGCCGCCTGGATGGCCAAACGACGCGGTGACGTTTCACCGATGGCCAAAAGACGCGGTAAGGTTTCGCCATCGGACACCCCGAGGCTCAACCAGGGTTCGCATCCCGGCCATCCAGAGAACCAGGCCCGGATTCCGGCCGTCCAGGGCCCCGGCACGCAACTCGGGTTCGGGCTTCGTCCATCCGGGACTCCGAGCCGAAAGCCGGGTTCGGGTTTCGGCCATCGAACAACCCGAGACGAAACCTGGGTTCGCCTTCCGGCCATCCGGAGCCCTAGGGCAAAACTTGGGTTCGGGCTGCGTCCATCCAGGGTCCCGGGGCGAAACTTGGGTTCGGATTGTGTCCGTCCAGGGCCACGGGGCGAAACACGGGTGCGGACTGCGGCCATCCAGAAAACCGGGGTTCGGATTGCGGCCGTCCAGGAAACTCGGGTTCGTCTCCCGTCCATCCAGGGAACTCGGGTTCGGGCTCTGTCCGTCTGGGGCCGAAAATGCCGCCTGGATGGCCAAACGACGCGGTGACGTTTCGTCGATGGACAAACCACGCGGTAACATTTTCCAACGGGCAAGCGGCACGGCGACTTCCCACCGACGGGCAAGCGGCACGGGACCTCTCGCCAGCGGACGAACGGCACGGCTGCTTCCCGCCAGCGGTCGGTGCAGCACGGCAACTTCCCACCGATGGACGGAGCGGCGCAGAAACTCCTGCCCGGCGGAGGACGACGCATCGCGTCGGCGCTGCGTCGGCGCTGCGGCACCGCGCGCGCCTTTGACTGAAACCCACGCTCCGCGCCGCCTGCCGCCGATCGGCGCTTAGCGGGCGTGTTCGCGCACGAGCGCCGCAGCGGCAATCTCGAGCTCGCCTCGCGTGTGGACCGAGAGCTTTGCATAGGCGCGCCTCGTGTGAGACCGAACGGTCGAGGGCTCGATGAACAGCTCGGCGGCAACTTCGCGCGCCGCACGGCCCGTGCACAGCAGCGCAGCCACGCGCGCCTCCATCTGCGTGAGCCCCGCCTTCCGCAGTGCCCTCTCGACCGCCCGCAACCCCGCCGCACGCAGCGCCGCCCGCTTGTGCAAGGTGCGCCATATGCTGTTCAAGCTGACAGCCCCCAGCATTCCTCCCGCCGCGACAACCGCCGCAGCAGCCCAATCGCCACCTGCAAACCCATCGCGCGCGACCATCGCGATGAATGGACCGCAACACCACACGGCAAACACGGTAAGCAGCAACGTTGGCATCGCGAACCCAAACGAGGCGCAGCGGTGCGCCGCACGAAACGCCGCAAGCATTTCGAAGGCCGTGCCCGCAAGAACAAGCATGGGAGCCGTCGACAGCGCCTGGGCCAGCGGTGCCGCCGCGCCCGAGCCACCGGTTGCCCACAGGCAGCACAGAGCCGTGCCGCCCACAAGGGAAACAGCAAGCCAGGCACGCTTGGGAGCTCGAGACAAATCCCGTCGGCACGCCCACATCAGACAGGCGGCGTATACGAAGGCAACCACCACGCATGCAGCCACCGCAGGCGGCATGCGCGATGCGCTGGAGGCTTCGACCAGGGTGCAGGCGCCCGCCTGATACAGTCCCCACCCCCACGCCGACAAACCCCCAACAAGGCAGATGACCTGCCCGCCATGTGGGACAAAACCGACGCCTTCCAGCACCGGCAGGACCTGTTCCGCACGTGCGCCGCCACGCTTCGGCGCATCAGCCAGCGCAGAGTCGTCGCCACGCTTCAGTGCACCGGCGCGTGCCGAGCCGGCGGTCTGCTGCGGCTCATCAGCCAGCACCTGATCGCCGCCACGCTTCGGCGCACCGACCCGCGCGCGACCCGCACCCAGCACTTGCCCCGCGACCTGCACCGGCCGGCCATCTCGTGCCGCCTCCTCGCCAGGCCCAGCCACGGCGCACCAAACGCATGCCGCTGCGAGCGCACACGCTGCAACCGCGATCACAGCCAGGTAGAGTCCCGCAACAGCGGACGACGCCACGCACGCCCCGGCAGCCGCGCACGCATGCGGCACCAAAGCCCGATCCGCTCGCATTCCCCGCCCCGCGAGGGCAGACAGGCCGAAGACGAGCGCCGCCGCCAATACGAAATCGAACAGAACAGGCAGCTCGCTGGCGGCAGCATGCCCTCCCGGCAGCACGGGCACCAGGAGCGCGAGCAGCGCCGTGCACGCGGCCCCCGCCGCGCTCACGCATCGACTCGGCCGCGCGGACGGGACAGCGCCGCCGAGCACCAGATAGCCTGTCACAACAACCAGAACCGCCGACGGCAGCGCACGCCAGGCATCGGCGAGCAACCAGACGCGCGATCCGCACCAGGGAGCGAGCAGGACGCCAGCAAGCACGAACCAGGCAACCCATCCTCCGCTCGCAGCAACACGGTCCATGAAGCGGACGACCGCAGACGCCATCGGGGATGATGTCGAATCCACCGTTCTGCCTTGCTCGCCCACCGGTGCCGGGAACATCGCCGAATCCACCGCGCCGCCCGGCTCGTCCACCGCCACTGGGGATGCCATCAGGCCCTTCGTGCTGCCCAGCTTGCCCACCGATGCCCCAGACGCACCTGCTTCGTGCGGCCCCTCAGCTCCAAGCAGCGCACGCGCACCTTCCAGGGATTCGACCCCGAGCTTCGTATAGGCGCGCAGCCGATAGGTGCCCGCAGTCGATCGGGAAACGCCGAGCTCTTGCGCAAGCTGCGCCAACGACCTGCCCTGCAGGCTCCCCAGCATCACCGACCGCTCGCGCTCCGACAGCCCGCACGCCTCCGGGACCTCGAACGAGCACGCCGACGCCCGGCTGTCCCGACGGCCCGCTGCTCCCTGGCAAGACCGCCCCGCGTCCCTATCCCCCGCTCGCTGCCCCCGCGCACGCATGGCGCGGGCCGCGAGCGCCGCAAGCGCTCATCCGCTCATCGCGAGCAGCAGAACGAACGGCCGATGCGCACCCATCTCCGTATCGGGGACCACCGCGCGCAAGATGAACGCCACCGCGCCGGAGGCAAGTGCGAGCACGGGCGCCAGCTCGAGTGCGACGAGCGCCCGAAGCGCCGTCGCAACGTCGCGCCAACCCGCAGCAACCGCACCCACCAGCTGCACGCCGAGCAGCAGCGAAAGCGCAAGCGAAACCATGTTGGGTCCGCACGAGAGCGGGCCGAGGGCGCACAGAGCGACTGCGCCCAAACCGATCGCCGCGGCTGCAAGACCCGGCAGGCACTCGACGATGCAAAAGCAGCCGACCGCCCCTGCGCACACCGCGACCACGCAGGCAGCGGCCCAACCGGGACCAACGGGGAGCACCCCCGCCGCCCATGCCGCCGCGCCGCTCGTCTCCAGCCGGATCCACGACGTCGTCAGCGCATACCCCGCAACCACCAGGGCGGCACCCAGCACCGCCGACACCAGCATCGGCATCGAGCTTCGTGGAAGGATGTCGAGATAGCGAGCTGTCCGGGCCTCGTCGCTTTCCGAGCGGCGCATCATCGCGCGCACCAGCGCCGTTCGCGCACGCGGAAAACACACCAAGCAGACCGACACCGCAAGCGCCGCGGTGCCTACAGCACCTCGAACAAGCAGGTACGCATCGTGCCAACCTCCGCCAAACGCAATCGCCAGCAGGTTCTGCGGGACCGGCACGACGGCCCACCACAGAAGCCCGCTCACCGCAACGAAGCCGATGAAGACACTCGCGCGAACAAGCACCGCACGCAGACGTGTGCGCGCCGCGCCTCTACAAGGCACGGTGCCCCGTCGCGTTCCCCAAAACGTTGTCCACATACACCCGTTCCAACCCATCCGGCCCGCACGCGTCCAGCGCCACCGGAGATACTGCACCCGCATGAACCATATACACCTTCGTGCACACCCGCTCCAGCTCATCGAGCAGATGGCTGGACACCACCACGATCGCCCCGCGCGCCGCAAGCGTTCGGATGCAGTCGCGCATGACAACGACGCCGAGGGGATCCAGCCCGTTCATGGGCTCATCGAGCAGATAGAGCGCGGGCGACCCGAGCATCGCCTGCGCGAGGCCAAGGCGCTTCCGCATGCCCTGCGAATAGCACGCAACGGGCTCTGTACGCTCGGGGTCGAGCCCAACCCGCCGCATACAGGTGCCGGCCCGCACAAACGTATCTGCATCCCGCACCCCCTTGAGGCGCGAGAGCAGCATCAGGTTATCGCGGCCCGACGCCCGCTCGACAAAGGGAGGGTGTTCAAACATCATACCAAACGGCGCATGGTGCGCGCCGCCCAGCCGACAGCCCATCACATGGCCCTCGCCGCGCTGAGGGACCACCAGGCCCGCCAGGATGTTGAGCATCGTGCTCTTTCCGGAGCCGTTGGGTCCCATGAGGCCCACAACCGCGCCCCGTTCAGCAGAAAAGTCAGCCTCTGCGAAAACCGTCCGCCCACCAAACGACACCGACACGCCGCGCAGGTCGATGCCGAAGCCCGCAGACCCACTGGATTCCGCCGCGGTCGCAGCCGCTCCACCGTTCACCATATGCGTTCCCATCTTTCTCATTTTGCACCCGACTCCGCCATAGGCCCGCGCCGGCACGCGCGGCGCTCCCGCACGAGCAGCCATCCCACCGACACACAGGCAAGCGCCACGATGATCGCCACCAAACTCGCCCAGCTGTTGATGGGATACTCGTGCGCGGCAACATCTGCGGCAACCGTCGCGACCCCCTGGTACGCACCGCCGGCGCTCGTCTGAAAAAGAGAAGCGCCCAGGCGGTAGTTCACCAGGCACAGGCGGTCGGTCACCCAGCCCACCGTCGTCGTCAGTGAATCGACCCCCACCAGAATGCCCAGGCTCGTAAGCAGCGACTCAACCTGCGACGCAAAGACATAGAAGGCCGCGGGTATCAGCGGAGCCGCCCCCGGCGTTCGCACGGCGGCGCACAGCGCCATCGCCGCCCAGGCCAGCACGGTCTCCAGCACGCAGACACACGCAACCAGGCCAACCATAAGGGCAGCGTAGTTCCAGGTGCTCGGAATCAGCCCGTATTGCCCCCACACGCTGTCGGCCGGTCCTGTTGACGCCAGCCACGCCGGAGGTGCAAGCGAAACGGGAAGCCCCAGCAGCAGGCCAGATACGACCGTGCACGCAAAGGAGAACGCGAGCACGAACAAGGAGCTGATCGCTGCAGCAGCGGACAGCTTCGCCGCAACGTACGCGGCCTTGCTGCGAACCTCGCAGGCAATCAGGGCCCGCATGCCGTCCATGCGGTCGCGCGCCATCAGGTCGGCGCAAAGCATGCCGCACACCGCCGGCAGCATCACCCCTGCGATCAGCTGGCTGTTGAAGGCGAGGTAGAGCATATCGAATACCGTCAGGCTCACGTTGCCGGCGTCTGCGCCCCCTGCCGACTGCACAGACGCCGTCGCCGCCTGCTGCAGCAGGTTGCTGTGCGCAAGCAGCACCATGGCCACAAGGGCAACAAGCGCCAGGGACATGCGCGCGGGAGTTGGGAATCTGCGCAGCTCGAATACGAGCAGCCGCACGAACGCACCCCGTGCGCGGAACTCGACGCATCCAGCCTCCACCTGGGCGGCGTCGCGCGCGGACCCGGTGCAGGGCGCTTCCCGCATGGGCCGCACGCGCCCCTCGCTGCACGCACCCCCGGCGCCCGCTGCAGCGCACACACTCCCGATATCATCTGCATCACGCATGCCCTCCCCTTTCTGCCCGGACAACACGCCGCATGCAGGCGGCGCCCGGCAACCGGGACGCCAAACGCATCTGCAGAGCGCGCGGAAAGCTCGTCGCGGCGAGCGCTGCGGCCGCAATCACGACGGCGTCCGCCAGCATCTCAAAACCCAAAAACGAATACCATGAGGCAGGCGTATCCACGTATGCCATCAGGCTGAACGCCGGCACCGATTCGGCGATCGAGGACATGCCCGCAGTATTCAACAAGGCGATCACCGCATCGAGCGCCGGCGTATACGACAGTGCCAGCCACAGCAACGGCACCGCGAGCACGCCCGCGAAGCGCCAACGAGCCACCAGCGCCGCGGCCATGGACACCACGCCGAGCGCAACCACCCGCAGCATGCCGGCAAGAAGCGCAAGCCCGTATCCGGCGACAGCGCCGTCCGTGAGCACCCGCACGCCGCTGTTCGCCAGCTGCACCAGGTAGGAGGCATCAAGCGTCCCGCGACAAAGCACCGCACACGCAAGCAATACGACCAGGCATATGGCAACCGCGGCGCCCGCAGAAAGCACCGCTGCCGCTCCCATGAACCCCTTCGCCACACCTCGCGCGCCCCGGCCGCCCGATTGCATGAGGGCCGCGTAGCCATCCGCGAGGCAATCCCCTGCATACGAGCAGACAGCCAGCGGCACGAGCAGCCAGATGGCGGCGGAACGCCCGAACACCTCCGCCGCCATCACCAAAGGCGGAAGGTCCGCACCCGTGATCTGGACGCCGCCCGCCATGCCGTACGACGTCAGCATGAGCTGAACGAGCTCGCAGACAACCAGCAGGCAACATGCCGACAAAGCGAGCACATATCTGCGGCCCGAGCATACGCGCACCTGCGCGAAAAACGTTTTGGGCATCTTCTCACCTCTGTCCCGTTGCTTTCCCACAACGTGGTGCTCTACCAAGCTGAACCACAAGGCGTCCTCTCGCCGCTGTCCTGCTGCTTTCCTACCGAGCCGACCAATCGCCCGTTATGGGAACCGATACGTCCACGTCCCGCCCAGGCTATGGTTCGCCGCAATGGCCTGAGCCTCCGGCCTCGTCATCAGCTGCCCGCCGTATGTGTTGATGAAGACCGTTGATGTCCCTCGGTAGCATGCCTTTGGATAGGAAAGCACCGAGCCATATGCGTTGCAGACCCTGATGCGAATACCAGAAGTGCTTGTAAGGTTCGCCTTGATCGAGCCATTTGCGGTCAGCGGGCGCGAAACATCGGGAATATAACCTCCCGTCCTCGCGTAAATCTGGATCTTGTAGGTTCTTGTCTCATTTAGGCCGCGAGGTTCCCGATCGGCTCCGAACGTAACGCCGCTAAGCGCCAGAACGCATAGGCACACCGACACGGCAGCGACAAACGTCTTCGAACGCAAAACACGCATCCTGAATCCCTCCTTCTCTTTTGGAAGTTGCACCGTCGTCGACGACATGGGAATTCTGCTATATCAGTTGCGTGATTGTCTGTCGTACACCCCTGATGAAATGCGAAAAGTCCTGATTGCACGCGGTCGATTGAGGCGCCGGGCGCCCCCGTGACCTGATGCGGGCCCTGACCGCACGATGCCCGAAGGGGCGACGAGATTCGGGTTCGGATTCCGGCCATCCAGGGACCCGGGGCACAACTGGGGTTCGGGTTTCGGCCGTCCGGGGCCCCGGGGCGGAATCTGGGTTCGGGTTGCGGCCGTCCAGGGACCCGGGGCGGAATCTGGGTTCGGATTCCGTCCGTCTGGGGCCGAAAATGCCGCCTGGATGGACAAACGGCGCGGTGACGTTTCTCCGATGGACAAACGGCGCGGTAACGTTTCGTCATCGGACACCCCGAGGCGCGACCAGGGTTCGGGTTTCGTCCACCAGGAGCCCCGGAGCGCAACCAGGTGCGGATTCCGGCCGTCCAGAGCCCCGAGCCGAAAGCCGGGTTCGGGTTTCGGCCATCGGACATCCCAGAGCGCAACTCGGGTTCGGGTTTCGTCCATCCGGAGCCCTAGGGCAAAACTTGGGTTCGGGCTGCGTCCATCCAGGGTCCCGAGGCGCAACTCGGGTTCGTCTCCCGGCCGTCCAGGAAACTCGGGTTCGGGTTCCGTCCGTCTGGGGCCGAAAAAGCCGCCTGGATGGACAAACGACGCGGTAAGGTTTCGCCAGCACACAGAGCAGCGCGGGGGCCTCCTGCCGGTGGACGGAGCAACGCGGAAACTTCCCGCCGACAAACGAAACGGCGCGGAAGCACCCCATCGACGACTGGAGACGGCAGCGAAGCTGTGGTCGGCAAGCGCCGTCGCCCTACAGCAAACCCCAACCGTGCATCATTGCCACACAAAAAGGCGGTCCCGCAGAACGGAACCGCCCAGAAACACCAGGTGATGCGACCAGCTGCCCAAACGCGTCGGGTGAGCACCAGGCGTTACAACCAGCTGCGCAAACCTGCGCGAACGCATCACAACATGCAACCAGCCACCCAAACGAGCCAAGCGATGCAACCAGCTACCCGAACGCAACGGGCACTGCAACCAGCTGCGCATACACAACAGGCAAGCATCCGACAAGGCGGCAAACCCACCCAAGCCCATCAGCCATGCAGCGAATGATGCTGCGAGCCGTCTTGGCTGCACGCAACAAACCTGCGCAAACGCATCCGGCCGTGCAACCAAGCGCCCAAACGCACCACGCCGCACAAGCCAGCCGCGCGCAGCCAAAAGCCCCCTAGATCAGCCCCAGGTGCTTGAAAGCGTTCCACAGACCGTCGTCGTCCACGGCGTCGGTCACGTAATCGGCCGCGGCCTTGGCCTCCTCGCCGCCGCTACCCATGCACACGCTCGCCGCGCAGCACGCGAACATGGGGATGTCGACCTTGGCATCGCCCATCGCAACCGTGTCATCCATGCTCGCGCCAAGATGCTCCACGAGCACGCGCACGGCATGCGCCTTGTCGATGCCCTTCACGCCCATGTCGCCAAACAGCGCCGTCTCTCCCGCGCCACCCCAGGTGCCGCATTTCAGGTCGGGGAATTCCTCGACCGAATCGAGATGGTCCTGGTAGCTCGACAGGATGAAGCTCACCTTGTTCAGGTCGTCGCGGTACAGCTCGCCGCCGTAGACCATGCCGTGCATCTCCATCTGCTCGCTGTCGGGCACGTACGTGCCCTTGCGCGCCGCGTACTGGTGCATGACCGGCTGCGACGCCTCGAGGAAATGCTCGCTCGCGAACAGCCCGTTGTTGGACTCGAGGTAGAACTCCAGCCCGCGCCCATGCAGCCAATCAACGATATGACGGCACTGCTCGGCGGTGATAAGCTGGTGCATCACGACCTCGCCGTTATCCTCGACATAGGAACCGTTGCCGCCGATCATGCCGTCGAAACCGATGTCCCACACCTCGGGCGGGTTCTCCGCCTTGCTGCGGCCGGTGCACATGTACACGCGGTGCCCGCGGGCGCGCGCCGCGCGGATTGCCTCCTTCGCGCTTTCCGGAATGACGTTCTCGTAGTTCGTGATGGTTCCGTCCACGTCGAGGAACACGATCTTTGTATCCGCCATAGCCTCTCCTTTTCACGCAGCCTGCCTCGGCGCGGCCGGCTACACCGTAATCTCGATGCGCAGCCCGCTCACCGCCACGACGCAGCTCTCGTAGTAGCCATCGCCCGTCGTGCGCGGACCGCTCACCGCCTCGTAACCCGCCACACGCAGGCGCGCCGTCAGCTCGTCCACGCGCGTCTCGGACCCCACCGAGAACGCCAGGTGCGTAAAGCCCGTCCGTTCGACGGAGGCATCCGCCGTCTCAACGTCCGGCTTCGTCATGATCTCCAGGCGAGCGCCGTCCTCAAACGAGAGGAAGAACGACCGAAAGCCCGTACGGGGGTTGTGATACTCCTCCCCCGCCATCGCCCCGAGATACACCTCGAAAAAGTCGCGCGCAGCGTACAGATCCTCGACGTATGCCGCCACATGCTCGATACGCATCGCACCTACTCCAGGCCCTCGGCGCCGTTGGACGTGATGATCTTCTGATAGGCGAAGAAGCTGTCCTTGCGGCGGCGCTCATAGGTACCGGTGCCGTCGTCGTACTTGTCCACGTGGATGAAGCCGTAGCGCTTGCGCATCTCACCGGTACCGGCGGAGACCAGGTCGATGGGACCCCACCAGGTGTAGCCGATCAGGTCCACGCCGTCGGCGACGGCCTCGCCCATGGCCTTCACATGACTCTTGAGGTAGGCGATGCGGTACGGATCGTGAATGGAACCGTCGGCCTCCACCTCGTCGTAGGCACCCATGCCGTTTTCCACCACCATGAGCGGAATCTCATAGCGCGCATAGATCTGATTGAGCGCGATGCGCAGGCCCGTGGGGTCGATCTGCCAGCCCCAGTCGGTGCTCTCCAAATAGGGGTTCTTACCGCCGAAGGTCATGTTGCCCTCGGTCATCTCGTGGTCGGCATGCGTGCTCACGGTGCCGCTCATGTAATAGGAGAAGGTGTAGAAGTCCACCTTGCCGGCGGCGATGTCCTCAAGGTCGCCGGGCTCCATGGCGAGCTCGACGTCGTTTTCCGCCCAGAAGCGCTTGGCGTAGAACGGGTAGGCGCCGCGCACCTGCACGTCGGAGCAGTACCAGTTCATGCGGTTCATCTCCAGCTCGCAGGCGAGCACGTCGGCGGGGTCGCACGTGCCGGGGTAGCTGAGGATGAAGCAGTCCATGTTGCCCATCTTGAACTGCGGATACTGCTCGTGGGCGAGCTTCACCACGCGGCCTGCGGCCACGAACTGATGGTGGAGCGCCTGGTAGCGCTGCTGCGCGGTGGTCTTGATGGCCGAGGCGGGGCCTTCGAAGCCCTGGATGAGGCCCGTCTCCATCATGGCGCCCATGTCCATGGTGCCGCAGTTGATCTCGTTGAAGGTGAGCCAGAACGTCACCTTGTCCTGATAGCGCTCGAACACGGTGGCGCAGTAGCGCTCGAAGAAGCCGATGAGCTCGCGGGAGGCCCAGCCGTTGTACTGCTCGACCAGGTGATAGGGTATCTCGTAGTGGGAAAGCGTCACGAGCGGCTCGATGCCGTGCTTCTTGCAGCAGTCGAACACGCGGTCGTAGAAGGCCAGACCGGCCTCATTGGGCTCGGCGTCGTCGCCGTTGGGGAAGATGCGGCTCCAAGAGATGGACATGCGGAACATGTTGAAGCCCATCTCGGCGAACAGCGCGATGTCCTCCTCGTAGTGATGGTAGAAGTCGATGCCGTCGTGGTTGGGATACAGCACGTCGGGCTTGATATCGATGGTGATCTCACGCGGCTTCTCGTAGCTGCCGCCGGTGAAGTGGTCGTCTACCGACGGACCGCGCCCGTCGACGTTCCACGCGCCCTCGAACTGGTTCGCGGCCGTCGCGCCGCCCCAATAGAAGCCCTTGGGAAACGTTGCTGCCATGTGCATGTCCTTTCTCGCTTCTGGCGGCGGCGCATGCGCTCAACACGCGCGCACGCCGCCGGCTGCCGTTGGCTTCAAGTATGCGCAGCAGCTCGGAAGGCGACAAGAGGTATCAGCGATTCCGATACTTCTTTTCGCTGGTGGAACGCGTGTGAACGATAGAGCTGAAACGTTTTGATACCTCTTGTCGATGCATTGCAGCCCCGATTCCCTACAGTAGATGATGGCTGTCTCACACATCATGAAATGCCACCCGTGGCTGGTTTTGAACACACCGCAATGTACCTGCAGCTTTACCAAAAAAGAGGATTTTCAGATACCAAAATAGAGGGATTTGACATACACGTTTAGAGGAAGAAGGAGTAATTCTTCAACACGATTAGAGGATGCGGTCATGAACACGCACAGATCTGAGCCCGCATAAACCTAGGGGCCCGCAATCGCCGCCACGCCGCCAACACGAATGTGGGGTGCCCGCACAGCTGCGAACGCCCCACATCGAGGAGATGTTGATTATGGAAGGGGCCATCTGCTCGCAAGCCTCCGGCCCTTACACCGCACGCTTGAGCGCACGGTGGCAACCCCGCACCCTTACGCCGCCTGCTTGGCCTCGTCCTTGTAAAGCGCGAGGGTGAGCAGCACAGCCACCACCATGGCGATCACGACACCGATGGCCATGTTGATGAGGTTGCCCATGCCATTGGGGTCGATGTAGCAGGTGAAGCCCGTCAGGCCCGAGTAGCCCGACACGTAGCTCGCCACGCCCATGGCGCCAACCCAGGCACCGCCCACGGCACCGGCGATGCAGGAGAGCACGAACGGCTTCTTACGCGGCAGGGTCACACCGTAGATGGCAGGCTCGGTGGTGCCGAACAGGCCGGTAATGATGGCCGGCAGCGCCACCTGGCGGAGCTTGGCGTCCTTGGTCTTCACATACATCACGGCAACGACGGCGATCTGCGCCCAGGTGCAGACGAACTGCGGGGACAGGATGAGGTCGTAGCCCTGCGCGCCGATGTTGGCCAGGCACAGCGGCACGAGCGCCCAGTGCAGGCCGAACATCACAAGCACCTGCCACAGGCCGCCGAGCAGGGCACCGGCCACGACGCCGCCCACCACAGGCAGCGCATACAGGGTGTTGAAGAGCAGCAGCACGGCGCTGGTGAGCAGGCTGGCAACCGGACCGATAACCAGGTACATCGCGAGCGCGCCCACCGCGAAGGTGATCAGCGGCACGGTGAAGAAGTTGATCGAGGCCGGCATCTTCTTGCGCAGCGGCTTCTCGATCAGCGAGGCGAACCACACCGCGAGGATGATCGGGATGACCGAGGAGGTGTAACCGGAGGTCGGCATGATCACGGGGATGCCGAGCACCGTCATGGAGTAGCTCATCTCAAACGGCGTGCCGGCGAACACGGTGCCGAGCGCCTGCACGGTCGAGCCGAGCGCCGAGGCGTTGGAGCTCACCATAGCCGGGTAGCACAGGGCAAAGCCGAGCGCCAAGCCGGTGAACTCGGAGATGCCGAACTTCTTGGCCGAGGTGTAGCCCAGCGCGATGGGCAGGAAGTAGAAGCAGCCGTCGCCCACCGCATACAGGATCTGGTACAGGCCGCCGGCCGTGTCCATCCAGCCCAGGAAGGCGAACAGCGCGAGCAGGCCCTTGATGATGCCGCCGGCCGCCAGCAGGGGCAGCGACGGCTGGATGATGCCCGACACCAGGTCGATGGCGATGTTGAGCGCACCCTTGGGACGGTCGTCGCCGGCAACCTCGTTGCCGTCCTCGTCGACCGCGCCACCGCCGGCGATATGCGCAATCGACAGCACCGCATCGTAGACCTCGCCCACCATCGGGCCGATCACCACCTGGTACTGGCCACCGGCGCGCATGACCTTGATCACGCCGTCGGTTTGCTCCAGCACCTCGGTGTTCGCCTGGGACTCATCGCGCAGGCAGAAGCGCAAGCGCGTGACGCAGTGCTTCACGCTCGCGATGTTCTCCTTGCCGCCCACGTTCTGGACGATGATGCGCGCCAGTCCGTCGTACTTGCTCGCCATGGTTTTTCAGCCTCACTTTCGAATCGTGTGCGCGCTGCGCCCAGCCCGGGCCCTATGGCTGGACGGAAGCAGCGGACGTGCGGGATACGCCCGGATACGCGATGCGATTGAGGTGGCATGAAAAAACTCCTCGAAGCATCCCTCTCGCGCGCCGGACGGCCCGCCGTACCCTGCGCCCTTGCGCAGCAGCGTGACCTGCACACAAATGATGCCTCCCGAGGAGTAACAACTTTACATGGATGCAGTGTAGGATGCTGATACATTTTGAATCGTTGGCAATGCGGAAGTTCTCCGCAAACGGTCGATTTCAGTCCGTCAACGGTATATTTTGCGCGCAAGGCTCCGCGAAGTCGACACGTTTTGATATGTTTGCATCATGTACCCCTCGCCTGCAGCGCCGATAGCCGCTACGGGCGAGCGCGCAAGGGCGCACAATCCGAAGGAGCAGATGTGGACATCGAGCGCAGCCTGCGCGAAGCCGCGGGCTTCACCCCCACCGAGCAGCAACTCGCCCGCACCATCCTGGCCATGGGCGAGCGCATCCAGGACCGCTCCATCAAGGAGCTCGCCGCCTGCGCGAACGCCTCAATCGCCAGCATCCACCGGCTCTGCAAGAAGCTCGGCCTGGAAGGTTACAAGGAGCTCAAGATCGAGCTCGTGCGCGCCGCCACCCGACGGCTGCACGGCCCCTCGCAGGTGGACATCAACTTCCCGTTCACCAAAGAAGACGGCGCGCAGGCTATCCTGTCCCAGATGACCTCGGTCTACGAAACCACCCTGCACGATACCGCGGGCCTGCTCGATACCGCCGCGCTCGACCGCGCCGCCGGGTTCTTGGCCCGCGCGCAGATGGTGGACATCTTCACCCAGTCCCACAACCTCCATCCGGCGCGCATGTTCAGCGAACGGCTCCAGTCGATCGGCAAGGCCTCCACGTGCTTCGAGAGCCCCGAGCAGCAGGTCCGCACGGCCATGGCGGCCCGCGAGACCCATGCGGCCGTGGCGATCTCCTATTCGGGGCTCGGTCCCAACCTCATGCAGGTCCTGCCGCTGCTGAAGACCCGCCGTGTGCCCGTCGTATTCATCGGGACGCCGCATGCCGAGCGCATCAACCCCGGGCTGGACGTGTACCTGCACGTGAGCGATCGCGAGAGCCTGCAGAATCGCATCACGCAATTCGCAAGCCACATCGCCGTGCAGTACGTGCTCGACTCCCTGTTCAGCTGTCTGTTCGCGCGCGACTACGACCGCAGCCGGACGTTTTTGGAGCAATCGCTGCCCTACACGCGCCTGCCGGCCCTGCGCGAGCGCGACATCGAGCTGGAGCGCTAGGCGTTCGGGTTTACAACCTCAAGCAACTCGAAGCCATCCTGCCCATCGAACTCGTAGACCGCGATACCGCAGTTGCCCACGCGGCCGCCGACCTGGGCCTTCATGTCGATGCCGAACGCGCGGGGGAACTGCGCGATCGCCGCCCCATGGCTCACCATGAGCACGCATTCGTGAGCAGGCCGGCGCATGAGCTCGGTCACCGTTGCGACGATGCGCGCGCGAAACGCCAGCTCGCCCTCGCCTCCGAACGGCACATAGAAGTCCCCGTAGGGCATCTCGATGTTCAAATCCTCGGTGATGCCCTCGAACTTGCCGAAGTTCCACTCCTTGAGGCCCTTCACGCGCTCGTAGGACCGGCCGGGCACGATGAGCTCGCAGGTGTCGCAGCAGCGCTCGGACGTGCTTGAATACACGTGGTCGAAGGAGATGGATTGCGCCGCGAACCACTCCCCGGCCCGACGGGCTTGCTCGATACCGAGCTCGGTGAGCGGCGAGTCGCACCACCCCTGCTTGCGTCGCAGCACGTTGAACAGCGTTTGGCCGTGGCGGACCATGTAGACCTTGGACATGCAAGCCTCCTGGATCGAGTTGAACACCCCGCATCATACGACTCTGGAGTCACTCCAAGTCAAGCGGGCGGCAGACGGCGCTGAACACCAGCGTACCGAGAGCCGCGGCGCGCACCCGTCGCATGGCGCGAAGAGCCAAAAGCCGCTACGCCTCCGGATAGGCCAAGCGACCCTCCTCAGCCGCATGGGCCAGGTCGCGCTCAAGGTAGCGCACGGCCAGCCAGCGGGCCATGGGCAGGTTCTGGTCGAGATAGTTGCCGCACTCCTGCGCGCTGGCCCCGGGGATGTCGCCGTCGAAGTCGCGCACGAAGGCGAACAGCTCGCGCACCAGCGGCAGGATTTCCTCACTCGTGTGCTCGCCGAACAGCACGAGGTAGAAGCCTGTGCGGCAGCCCATGGGGCCGAAGTAGACCACCTGTGAAGCCCAGGTGGGATGATTGCGCAGGAACGTGGCACCCAGGTGCTCGATCGTGTGTGCCTCGGCGGTGTTCATCACCGGCTCGGTGTTGGGAGCGCACAGACGCAGGTCGAACGTGGTGACAGCCGCACCGCTCGCCGGGTCGCGGTCGATGCGCGACACGTAGATGCCCGGCTTGAGCAGCAGATGGTTCACGGTAAAGCTGGCGATTCGCTCCATGGGACGGCCTTTCTGGAAAGATGCGCCGCGGGCGCGCCGGGCGTGCGGCAGCAAGGTTGGATGCAGCTTTGCATTATCGCACGCGACGCCAGCCAGCGCAGATCACGGCGATGCGCCCTCAGGCATTCAGGTCGTCTGGCGTAAGGATCCGCACGTGTTTCGCCAAACGGTCATCGGACACCTCGGAGATGATGATCGACTCGCACCGCATGTGCAGCCGCGTCCACGCTCCATCCTGCCCGCACGTCTCATTGCGCAGGGTGTTTCCCATTCGCTACAATGCGCAGGGCGCGTGTCCGCCGCTGCTGCGAGCAGCTCCTGCCACCCGCGCCCCAATCCGCCCTGCCCGCACGAAAGGACCCCTATGCTCCCCTCGTACACCGCCGATGCCGACCTCGCCAGCATCAAGCTCGTCGCCACCGACATGGACCTCACGCTGCTGCATGACGACAAATCCATGCCCGCTGGCATGGACGAGCGCATCGGGGCCCTGGCTCAACGCGGCATCGTGTTCTGCGCCGCCAGCGGGCGACCCCTGCCGGCGCTGCGCGAATCGTTCGCGAACAGCTGGGAGCGCATGGCACTGGTGGGCGACAACGGCGGCACCGTGTGGTATGGGGGCGAAACCATCTTCCGCAGTCTCATCGAGGTGGCGCTGTACCAGGAGCTGCTGGCTCGCGCTATCGAGGACGGGCGCGGCATCCCGGTGCTGTGCAGCTTCGAGGAAGCCTACGTTCTCGAGCGCCACCGCGAGCACCATGAGGAGCTGTCGATCTACTACAAGAAGATCATCTACGTACCCAGCTTCACGGGCATCGCAGCGGACGCGAACAAGGTGTCCATCCTGTGCCCCGCCTGGAACAGCACCGAGCTGTTCCGTGAGACGTTCGGACCGGCATTCGGCAGCCGTCTCTACGTGACCTGCGCCGGCGGCGAGTGGATCGACTTCATGAACCTCGGTGTGGACAAGGGGGCGGGCATCCGGCATCTGGCCGAGCACCTGGGCATCGAGCTCGCCGACGTCGCGGCCTTCGGCGACACGTTCAACGACATCCCCATGCTCGACATCGTGGGGCACAGCATCATCGTGGACAATGCCGCAGCGCATATGGAGGCCCATGCCCGCTTCCGTTGCCCGTCCAACACCGACGAGGGCGTGCCCGAGGCGCTCGACGCCATCATCGCCGCGCGATAACGGGGCGGACGCCCAGACTGCCCGCCGGTCCGGCGGCGCGACCGTCGAATGACGAAACCCGTCGATACGCCGGAGCGGAACAAACGCCTGATCGGCGACGGCGACGGCCCTAACCGCAGAGCATCCGCATTGCAGGGGCCCGTGCACCTTACACGTGCACGGGCCCCGCTCGTCTAACGGCCCCTGCGGCACCATGTCGCCGCCCGAAGCCCCACCGTATCGACTCCGTATCCCCTACCCCTGCAGGTACCTCGACAAAAACTCGCGGGTGCGCGGGTGCTGGGGGTTGCAGAACAGCTGCTCGGGTGCCCCCTGCTCGGCAATCACGCCCTGGTCCATGAACACGACCTCGTCGGACACGCCGCGGGCGAAATCCATCTCGTGCGTCACCACGACCATCGTCATGCCGCCCTCGGCAAGGCGACGCATGGCCTCGAGCACCTCGCCCACAATCTCGGGGTCGAGCGCGCTCGTGGGCTCGTCGAACAGCATCAAATCAGGGTTCATGCACAGGGCGCGGGCGATGGCGACGCGCTGCTTCTGCCCGCCGGACAGGCGGCGCACGTCGGCGTGGGCGAACTCGTCCATCCCCACGTGCGCCAGGTGCTCGTGCGCCACACGCTCGGCCTCGGCCTTACCCATCTTCTTGAGCGTCACGGGCGCCAGGGTGCAGTTGTCGAGCACGTTCATGTTGTTGAACAGGTTGAATCCCTGAAACACCATGCCAATATGCTCGCGCAGCCTGTTCACGTCGGCACGGCTGGCGGTAAGGTCGCGCCCGTGGAACCAGACTTGCCCGGCGTCGGGCGTCTCAAGCAGGTTGAGGCAGCGCAGCAGCGTGGATTTGCCCGAGCCCGACGACCCGATGATGGTGACCACCTGGCCGGGCATGACGGTGAGGTCAACGCCCTTGAGCACCTCGTGGTCGCCGAACGACTTGCGCAGCCCCTCGATACGCATCATGGGCTCGGCGGCGTCGGACACAGCAGCGGACGAGCTGGCGGCCGGATCGGCGGCTGCCGCGGACCCGGCGGGGGCGACAGCGGCGACAGTATCAGGAGTGCCGCAGGATGCGGCATCGTTGTTGTTCAGCATAGCCATGGCGCTACTCCTTCCCCACGAGGGCCCGGTCGGACGTGCTGCCGAACGGCTCGGGCTGCACGTCGAAATGATGCGCGAACCGGCCGAGCAACCAGGACGCCACCATCGTCAGGCACAGGTACACAACAGCGGAGATGATGCTCGGCTGCAGCTGGTTGTAATAGATACCGGTCACCGTGGTGTTCGCGAACATGAGGTCGAAGGTGCCGATCACCGAGAGCACCGAGGAGTCCTTGATGTTAACCACCAGCTCGTTGGACAAGCCGGGGATCGCATGCTTGATACCCTGCGGAAACACGACGCGGCGCATGGCCTGCCACTGGGACAGACCCAGCGAGCGGGCACCCTCGGCCTGACCGGGGTCGACCGCCTCGATACCGCCTCGCAGCACCTCCATCATGTAGGCGGTGGAGTTCAAGATGATGGTGATCAGACCGCCCCAAAACGGCGTCCAGATCGCGTTGACCTCGGTGGTGGACAGCCCCATGCCCTTGATCGCGCCGAACACCGCCGGGTAGATGACCATGGCCTGGATCATCATGGGCGTGCCGCGCACGACCGTGCTGTAGCCCTTGGCGAACCCGCGCGCCACCGTCTTGATGAAGCGCGCGCAGTCGTTGTCGGCCGCGTCGACGGCCTGAATGCGGCAAAACGCCAGCAGCAGTGCCAGGAAGAACGCGACGATGGTGCCGATGACGGCAAGCTCCACGGTGGTCACAAGTCCGGTGGCGAAGGTCTGGCGGTCGTGCCACACGATGTAGAGGATGCCCTGCAGCAGGTCGTCCTGCGGGCGCGCCGTGGCGGTGGTCGCCACCTCCCAGGCCGAGGCGACGCCCATGACGATGCGGTCGGCTGCCAGGACGACTGTGATGAGGCACGCCAGGTAGGAGCCGTAGCGCAGCGCGCGTTTCGCAGCCGGACGCGTAAAGAGCGCGCGATCCGCATAGCGCTCACGATAGGCGAGCTTGAAGCCGAGCGCCACAACCGACAGCGCGACCCAGGCGGCGAGCAGGTAGTACATCACCACCTCGAGCTCATAATACGGGGCAAGAAAGCTCAGCGGCGGGCGCAGAGAACTCGACAGCACCATGCCGATGCAGGCGATGGCGCTCGTGCTGAGCAAGACATACGGGTGGTCGCCGCGCACAAAGGAGATGGCGGCGATGACCTCGTTGATCGTTGCGAGCGCATCCTCATGGCCCTTGGCGATGCCCGCGTTGTCGGGCATGACCGAGCCTTCGAACGCCTCCGTCATGGAGAGCTGGACGATATCGGGATAGGTCTCGAGCAGCTTGGGCACCGAAAGTTTCGAATAGGTGATGACGTCGCAGGTACCCGTGGTGAGGCCCTGCACCACCAGGGGCACCGTCTCGGCGGGCGTCATGTGGTTCGCACCGGGGATCTGGTCGATTACCTCGTCGAACATGGTTGCCGCCTGGCCTAGGATAGACGCGCCGGCCAGGTCGGCGAAGGTGGTGGCGCCGGCATAGGTGGAGCTCGCCAGGGTGAGCAGCGCGATGTCGTCGTCGATGTAGGAATCGGAGAAGTCGGCGCTCTGCGCGCGCTCCGCGTTCACGGACATGCCGGCGCAGACGATGTCGATCTGCCCGTTATTGAGCGCGTCGATCAGCGCGGAAAAATCGAGCTTGACGGCGACAACCTCCATGCCGAGGGCGCCTGCGATGCGGCGAGCCACTTGCACGTCGTAGCCGTCGGCATAGGCACCGGCTACGTTTTCGATGGGGATGGTGGTGTCCGAAGCGGTGGAGACCTGCCAGTTGTACGGGGCGTAGGCGGCCTCCATACCCACGCGCAGGGTCTTGCCGTCACCGAGCGTAGACGAACCCGAGGCGCCCGCGGATCCAGCAAGGTCCGCCACGGTTCCCGGCGCGGCGGGGCCGCAGCCGGCGAGCGCCATCATGCTCCCTGCGCCCAGGACGGCGAGTCCCGAAAGCTTAAGGAACTCCCTGCGTGAGCGCATCATAGGTGGTGCGGAGCCGAATGTATCGCGAGTCATGACGGTACCTCCTGTGTTTGTCTCAAGACCCCTTTCGCACGGCGCAACCAGAGGAGGCCCATCCCCCTCTCCCTTGCAACTTAATGCGTGAAAGTTCCGCGTGCTGTATATAAGGGTACCCCTTTTGCAAGAAGGCGTGGTGTAAATCGCCGCGATTGAAACACGGCGGCAACACAGGTACCGGCTACGGGCGGCAGGGCCGGACGCGAGGCGTACGGAGTGCGGAACGCATCGCGGGGGTGTCGGAGCACGGGATGTATCTCCATGCCCTCAGCCCCTCCAGTGGCTGCATCAAAGCCGGGAGCCCGTCCCCATGACGCGCCTCGAGTTTCTGGTTCGGGTTCGGGACGTCCGTGAAATCCGGGTTCGCGATCCGTCCATCCAGAGCCGTTTGGGACTGCGGACAAAAAGTTGGACGCTGCAGGGCGTCCGGACAGGAGGTGCGCAT